>JAFAWY010000016.1 GCA_019241525.1 Pseudonocardiales bacterium | reverse complement strand
GCGAAAAACCCCAATGGCTATTGCGGTTTAGGCGGAACCGGTGTTTCTTGCCCAGTGGGCGCAGGCGTCGAGTTTGGCGACAGCTGACGTGGTCACTTCTAATTTTCAGGGCGCCGAAGAAACGCTAATCTGGGGGCGGGACTGGTCCTATTCGGTAAATTTCGGATGGGCGATACTGGCTACGACAACCCAGGTGATTCGTTTGTCTGGATCAGGGCAATACCAGATCCGACCGGCGGAAGTAACTTCATATTGCCACTGTTCAAGCAGTTTACCTGATATTTCCCTGCTGCCCAGTTGTCCGCGGAGCCGGTGCTGGCGGGATGGGTTCTCCGGGGTGGTCGGGCGCTCGGTGAGGACCACCCATGCTTCCCATGTATTTGATCGGGCGGCTCGGCAGAGTTCTTCCCAACCTTTGGCGGCTTCTGATGTCGCAAAGCGCGCTTCCCAACCGCCGGGGCGTCCGGGTGGGGCCAACCGATCGCCGCGTCTAGGAACCATAATCAGTCTTCGGTTGGGTCGGGAACCGCGCCGAAATCGTCAGCCAGCGGACCGGTGAGCTGCTCGGTCAAACCGGGATCCGCGTAGATTGCGGCGGTCGCCCTCCACTCTCTGACCGTCTGGGCAAGCAGTGACCACTGTCCGATCTCCGCTGATGCCTGGAAAGCTCGTACGAAATCCGCCACGAACAAAGCTTGCTCGTCCTTGGGCATGATCTGTGCCCAAGGAAATTCGTCGATCAGAGCTGCTGCTGCCGCGTCGGGACCGATGTGCAGGAGCAGGTTCCGCAACGCGCGGGCCGCAGTCACGGCACCCTCTGCTGTTGAGCTGGCTCGATCTTCCCGGGTGAGCAGCAGCGCGGCACCGTCACGTCGGCGCACGCGGACGTCACCCTCGTCGGCAAGGGCGGCCACGCCCTTGGGGTCACGCTGAAGCTCACTCCATTGCACCTCGACAGCCACACCGCCATTCTGAACTTTTTCAGGATGCCCCGCAACTTCGCCATGGCGTCCGTGATGACGCTGAGTCTGGCGCTGTGTCCGGAGTGCGCCGAAGGCCCCCGGTCGCCGGGGGACACGACGAGCAGCGGGGTCACCCGGGCATGACCGTCGATCTTATTGCGCGAGCGACAGTGCTACCACCAACAGTATTTAAGCGACGCGAAAAACCCCAATGGCTATTGCGGCCTAGGTGGAACTGGTGTTTCTTGCCCGGTGGGTGCGGGCGTCGAGTTTGGCGACGGCTGACATGTCAGTTTATTTGCAGATTTGAGCAACGTGAGTCTGAGCGGCTGGTCTGGTCAATTCGGCAATTCGGGGCGTGGTACTGGCGGCGTCGACTCAAGTGATTCGTTTGTCTGGATCGGGGCAATACCAGATCGGACCTTCGGAAGTAACTTCGTATTGCCACTGTTCAAGCACGTATTTATCCGCTTCCCAGTTGTCCGCGGAGCCAGCGGATTTTCCCGGCGCCGCACGAGTTTCTTCCCAACCTTCGGCGGCTTCTGATGTCGCAAAGCGCGCTTTCCAGCCACCGGGATTCCGGGTGGGGCCAACCGGTCCCCGTGTTTGCTGCGTCATGGTCTGTCTTTGGTAGATGCCCACGGTACAGCGAAGGTTGCTATCAGGCTTGAGTCGCCAGGCGCGCGAGCTCCATCAAGATCACGGCTGTCACAGAGCTGGCTTTGCCAGGGATGTCGGGATGATGCAACCGGCGGTGGCGCGGTTGGAGGCTGGGACCGTTCCGACGCTGCTGGTATGAAACGACGCGCCCGCGCCCTTGGAGGCGAACTAGTCGTCGGGCTGGCTACTCCGACCTCAGATTCGTGGCACTGGTTCGCCTGGGAGGAGACCTTCCGCAGCTGGGCCGAATGGCAGGGATACGGCAACGACACAACCGGGTCGTTCGGTACCTGACTGAACCGTCGACCGCACTGACCGTCGGATGCCCTTCCTTGCATCACCGGTCCTGCCGAGCACCAGCGCCGCGGTGATATTCCCAAAGTAGTGATCGCACTGATCCCAAGATTCACGGCTACCGTCCGTTATTATCGACCTACACGAGGGGACGGACTTCGGTACCGCTTCGCGGGTGTCAGTCGCGTCGCCACCGTGCGGGTGCGGAGCGTGCTTGTTAGGTTGGCCGCTAAGCGATCTCAACAATATGTGCTCTGTGATCGGCAGGCCTGCCTTGTGCCTAACTTCAGTACTGAAGCACGAGGCGAGTGTGGTCTTTCCTGGTGACAGCGGAGCAAGCGACGATGGTGGGCCATGGGAACTCCGGCGCAGTCTGATACGGCAGAGGCAGCGATTGACCGTTTCCACCAGATTTTGGTGGAACAGGATGTTGCACAAGCCACACGGCGGTGGCTGATGCGGCAGCAGTGTGCGGTCGGCTTGCAGGTGGAGGGCCGGCCCCTGACAGAGGTCCTCCGTCCCAGGCTGGTCAGTGGGTATGATCATGACCAGGTGTGTTCTGTTGCTTCGTTGTTGGCTGGGGCATTGCAGCGGTTGGCTAAGTATGCATTGAGTGACGGTGACCTCGGCGATCAGGTACGCCACATTTTGGCGTTGAACCCGTTGGAATTGGCCCTGACGGATATGTCGCCGCCAGTAGACGAAGGGAGCCTACATTCTAGGCTCGACGGATTTTTCACCACCGACCGGTTGGCATTTGTGGAGTATAATGCGCATTCCCCGGTGGGTCCACTCACCCAAGAAGCGTTGGCTGAGATCTTCCTGGGCACGCCCGCCATGCAGGCTTTCACTGACGACTATTGTGTGCAAGCTAGCCCGGCCCGCCAACAAATGGTCGACTGCCTCGTTAACGCTTGGACGACGGGTGGGATGCCTGGTGATGAACCGCGGGTGGCCATCGTCGAGTGCGGGGAGTCGCAGTTCAGTTGGGAATTCGACATGCTACAAGCTGAGCTGCGCCGCCATGGACTGCCGGCGGTCATCTGTTCCGTCGATGACTTACATTTCGGATACGGACGCGGTGATCTGTATGTCCTCGATGCCGAGGGGCGTCGACATCCGATTACCATTGTCTACCGGCGCGCCGTACTCAATGATTTGTTTTCCCGTTACGATCAAGCCCTCATCGATCATCCCTTGACGCGTGCGTGGTCTAGCGGGGTTTGCGTCATGGTCAATTCTTTCAGTGCGCACCTGTCAAACAAGAAATCTGCCTTGGCCTTGCTGACTGATCCCCGTACTAGCGAGGCGCTCTCTCCGCAGGAAGCGGCCGCCGCTGAAGAGCATCTGCCATGGACCCGGTTGCTGCGCCCTAGCCGTACGACCTACCACGGGGAAGACATCGACTTGCTGCCTTTCGCTTGTGCTCACCGCGAGAACCTGGTGTTAAAGCCCAACGATGACTATGGCGGCCACGGTATCGTGTGCGGCTGGCAGGTCGCCCATGATGACTGGCAAAAGGAATTGGCGCGGGCCGTAAATAATTCCTATGTGATCCAAGAACGTGTCGTCATGCCGGAGGCTCGCTACCCCACGTGGCGAGAAGATGGTCTGATCTTCGAAGACTACCATGAAGGTACCGACCCATTTCTGTTTTCCTCCACTGCTCATGGCTTCATTTGTCGCTTATCTCCGACCGAACTGATCAACATCAGTGCCGGGGGAACCTGCGTTCCAGCCTTCCGAATAGCGCTGCGCGCATGAGCGCGGCAAGAAACAGCGACTCCCGCAAGCTTCGGGTCGCATAGAACGGTGGCATCGGCTCGGAGGAGCCGGTCGATCATCTGTCGGGATGGTTCTGCCCGGATCCAAACAGGTAACCGGCGTCGCCAACGCGGTGCAGCCGAGCCGGGGACAGGGGGCTGGGCTGGAGGCGACGGCGTAACCGGCGCACCATCCGGTCCAGGGTTCGGTGATGTGCCTGGCCGGTCGTTCCGGCGGCATCCGCCAGTGCGGCTCGATAGACGACCTGCCCAGCGCGGGACATCAGCACGCTGAGCACCGCGATCTCGCGGGCGGGAAGATGAACGACGTAGCCGTCAACGTGGGCCCGCCGCCGCGCCAGGTCGAGCATCACACCGTCGGCCTCGATGAGATGCTCGCTGGTCTTCGTCGGGGATTCTGGCAGGATCGAGCGGCTAAGTGTCGTTACCGGTCGGTTGGGGCAGAATGGGGCCGTTCTCGCGCTGACGTGGGGTAATTCGCCGGTGACTAGGTAACAGACTTGGCGTGCTAGGGCCACCGCGTGGTCAGCGAAACGCTCGTAATAGCGGCTTATCAAGGCGGCGTCGACAGCTGGTTCCACACCATGGGGCCAGTCGGGTGCCAACACAGCACCGAGCAGGTGGTCGCGTAGCGCATCCATCTCATCATCGGCCTGCGCCAGCCGACCTACTGAGAGAGGATCCCGGGCTTCGATCGTGGATGCAGCATCGCGCGCCAGCCGAGCAGCCAGCACGCTCATCCGTGCCGACAGTGGTGCAAGGCCATGGGGTATCGGCACCCTGGGGTGCTTAAGCTGAACAATCTTCGCAACGTGCCGGGCGAGTGCACACATTCGCTCCAGCTCATCTACCGCGCGTAAGGCCGTAATCAGTGCCCGCAGGTCGGTGGCGGCGGGCTCCTGCGACCCGAGCAGGACAAGGCAGCGCTGCTGGATCTGCCTAAGTGTTGCGGTCATCTGGCCTTTGCTGCCGGCAACCCTCTCGGCAAGCTCCAGATCGCCGTGGTGTAGTGCGCTGGACGCCTCAGTCATCAGCTCAGCGGCGACCCAGACCATCCGGGCCAGGTCACTGATCAACCCATCGAGCTTGGCGTGAAACGTGGCGCGCATAACCCCTGCCTTGCGCCCTCTTCCCATGGCCGATATACCGTCACACTCCGCCGGCCTGCACGCAATTCCTCAGCCCCGACCTCGGCATTGTTCATCAACTGCGGAGCAAAAAGACAGTATAGTTCGTATCTGCGGAGATCGACAGTAGCGCAGTGCCGGCACCGTGCTGTGCTGCTGCTTGGGAGGCTGCTCGAGATGCTCTAAGCGCCGCTCGTGTGAACCTCCCTGGCGTTAATCCAGGCGGTTGGCAGGCGCGGCCGCGGGGAGCCTTGATTGCTACGGGTGGCGGATGGTATTGCGGCGGTGGCCGCATTGTGGTTATTGGATGTGGCGTCCCTTGGCCACATGCTGGATTTCTTGGTGCGGGGCGGCGGTATGTCGCGAAGCGGCCCTGAGGAGCAATGTAGCCGTTCCGTTGCCGCGTCACAAACGTGGTTTCTATTCGTGCGTTGCGGTATCGCGCAGGTGCTGGCACTGTGGTGCTGTATTAAATGCCGAGGCCAGGTCATGGTTATTGCTCAACCCTTGCATCTGGGTGGTAGCCGCGCTGAGATGTGGACCGGAGAGTTGCTGGTCGGCTTTTTGGGCAAAGTTGGGATCGTTGGCGTCTAATGCGGTCAGCCTTGCGCGCCGGTCGCCGACCGTTGCGGCCGCGGTGGTGAAAAAGCCGACCATTGTGTCCTGGACTCGTGTGCCGTCGGTGATCGCGGGGGGACCCAGTTGCGTCAAATGATGGGCAACGTTAGTGAATGCCTGCTGAGCAGTATCAGCGACCATGATCAGCCCATCTTTGTGACCCTGCGGTGTCGCTGGCATCTTGGCAGCTTGAACTTGGGCAGTGACCACCTCGGCAAGACCTGAGCAGTATTCACCCACCCAGGCCACAGGATTAGCACCCTGCCCATGGGGCGCGGCGGTCTTTGCAGTGCTGGCGGCAGAACTGCAGCCAGCTAGTGCCACACCGACTGCAATCGCGGTGGCAGTGACAACAGTATTGACATGGCGCCGCGATGAGGGCACGTCCACTCCTCTGATTAAGCTAAGCTATTTACTGACGTCCGACGGGAGCCGGGCTCAAGAGGATGCAAAAACTGGAGTCGAACCGTGACAATGGATTCGGTGTCCGAGAGGCACGCTCAGACAAGATTCAACGTGCATTCCTCAGCTCCAGGCGGATCCCGCCAGAACGACCTTGGTGATAACCGAATCGGCCATGACAACGCAGCTGTTATCCAGGTCACCGTTATTAACGGTTCCTCCGCGCGTCGTTTCATCTTCGGGCATCTCTTGTTAACGTCACCATGCGGAGTCAAACTCCCCGTAATGCGCGCGCTACTGCAGGTAAAAACTCCCGGGCGCACCTTTTCGGCATAACGGCGGCGAGCGCTATTTGACGAGACGGACACAGGTTTGTGCTCGATGGATATTGAACAATATGAACGGCGCTGGCCCAAGGTCGTTTCCCCCTGGCCAGCGCCGTTGGGCGGCCTACTCAGGTGTCCTTGACCGTATCATCGGTCGGCGGGATGTTGACCTTGCCTGAATCTGTGTTGTTCATGGTTTGAGATTGGTCATCTGGCTCCAAGCCGGTCTTTTCTCTGGCTTTGCCGACGGACTCTTCGATCTTGTCGATCGCCTTATCAAAGATACCCATTATGCCTCCTTGTTTGGCATCCACGTCCGGCGCCCACCTCGGCGTGGTGAGCGCTTGGTGAGAGGGTATCCGCGCGTTGGCGATGTTAAACCTGATGATCAAGAATATTGTGTGAGCGGCGGCAGACTGCCTTGGTTGTACTGTTCGGCGGCAATTTGGCGGGCCGCTTCGATTACATGAGGGATCAGGAGCGTATGGGCCGCAGCGCTGCGATCGATTCGAAACCCGATAGTTCGATCAGTCGGCGAGTGGGCGACTCGAGCGGCACTATCAGTTCCAGCACAATCCGCAGAGCGTGCAGCCGGGATGCTAATCTGTACAGAATTCTCATGCCGGCACTATCCATGTAAGTGAGTTCGGTGAGGTCAACCGACACCGAAGTCGGATGAGAAGAAATTGCTGCGCGAATCTGCTCCTCGACGGCCGGGGCATTCGCCAGATCGATCTCGCCGCTGACCCAGATGTGCGTCGATCCGCCATCAGCGCTGCTGTCGACTCTTGCCGCGGTCATCTGACCGCCGCCGGGAAGAGTCGGTGACGGATGACCACGTTGGTTCCCATCGGACCATGATCTATACGGAGATCATCACTACAGTCGCGCATGAACAGTGTTCCTCGTCCTCCATCTTCCTGGCGGGGCGGTCGCCAGTGTCCAGTGTCGCGAATCGTGGCAAGTACGTCAGGCAATTGGAGCTCTAGATGCACCATCACGTTGCCGCTGCCAGGTCCGTAAGCGTGCTCAACGGCATTGGAGCAGGCCTCTCCGATCGCGACGAGCAGGTCAGCAATCGCGCGCGGGCTGGCGCCCACCGCCGACAGCCATCGGCGTACGGCAAGCCGAATATCCCTCAGAGACCACGGCAGCGCCGGTAGGACGAGATCCAACGGCCCGACCTCGCCGCTGTCCTGCCGGCGTACAGCGAGTACCGCGACATCGTCGTCGGGTACTTCCGCGCCCACGAATTGGGCTATCAGCTTTCTGCACAAGGCATCCACTGGGCCCGCTGCCACTGATCTGGACAGTTGCTCCAGCCCGCCGTCGAGTGGGGTGTCGCGCCTTTCCACCAGTCCGTCAGTGTAGAAACAGACGAGTCCTCCGGGCGGCAGCGTGATCGTCGTCGCCCGACGTCGCAGCCCCCCAGGCACACCGACAGGGTGATCGCGTGGCACGTCAAGAAAAATTGCAGTTTGACCAGGCAGAGCCAGTAATGGTGGCGGATGGCCCGCAGCGGACAAATGTAACCGTCCAAACGATGGCTCGAACATCGCTAACAATACTGTAGCCATCGTATCCGGTTCGAAATGCAAAACCTGCTGGTCGAGTCTCCCGAGCACCTCAGCGGGGTCACCGCCAAGTAACGCGTAGGCGCGCAACGCGTTTCGCAGCCGGCCCATGATGTCGGCGGCAACCAGACCACGGCCTACCACATCGCCAATTACCACGCATAACCAACCGGAGGGAAGCGTGAAAACGTCATACCAATCGCCGCCGACCCCGCCTCGGCTGGCCGGAACGTAGTGGGCAGCCAGTTCCAGTCCCGGCACCACCGGCAAGCGGGCGGGTAGCAGGCTGCGCTGGAACACTAGGGCAGCAGCCCGCTCGACTTCGGTGCGCCGTGATTGGGTGGCGACAACGATCCGTTCGGCTGCGAGTTGGAGCAGTTTCACGTCGTCGTCGCTGAACCGGTGGGGAAAGTGGGTGCCGACGTGGAGGACACCGATGACCGTCCCGTTGCTCAGCAATGGCACGCCGAGCAGCGAGCAGATGCCATGCTCGGCAAGGACCGCGTACAGCACGTTTGTCTCGTCGACTCGCTCGATGATCATCGGCTGCTTCTCCGCCGCGACCCGGCCGGCGAAACCCTTCCCCATCGGGATACGGAGGCCTTGACGCACTGTCGCTTCCATGCCCAAAGCCACCGTGGCGACGAGATCTTGGGAGGACGCGTCGAGTAGCAACACGCTGGCGGTATCGACTCCGAGAAGTTCCCTTAGCGGGTCGAGGAGTTCTGTCAACAGAGCCTCGACATCGACATGAGCGAGTGCAGCATCGGTCACAGACTCAATCCGACGCAAACGGTCTTCCGCCCCGGTCAACGTGTTTCCCGGCTCGCCTGCCGTCGACACGGGCCTGAGCATAGCTCACGGCTGCGTGAAAAGGCTTGCGCATATGGGCTTCAGTTCGCCTGTGGAAAACTCGTTGCCTTCCGTGCTCGGCGTCGAATAGTGAGTGCTCCGATACTGCTGGTAAGCGATCTCATGCGATATTGCAAGTTATGTAACGTCGCATTGTCGACAGCCCCGTGAACTCAGCCGCCGATTCCTGGAAGCGGTATCAGGGGTGGTGGCGGCGTCGGGCTAGGTGTCGGCCTGTCGGAGGTCCGGGTAGGACTCGGTTCGACGCTGGCCCCGTCGGTCGGGGTCGTGGTCGGAGTGGGAGACGGCTCAGACGTTTCGGTCGGCGTCTCGGTCGGTGTTTGCGATGCCGGTCCTGCCGGCGGGCCGGTCGGTCGCTGCGGGCCCGACTGATCGCGGACTACTTGCCCGATGGTGGTGCCCTTACCGTTACCGCCGACAGTCTGGCCGCTAGCCCATTCGAATCCAGTGATCACCATCATGGCTAGGGCGAAGCCGCCAAAGGCTCCCAAAATCAGGCCACCCCAGCGCCACTTGGCTGACCGCCGGTAGTGGCCCGGCGGTTGCTCAGCGTCATCACGGAATCCGACGCCGAACTCGTTGCTGCCCGGCAGGGTATTCACCGCCGTGGAATGTGTCGACCGGCCGCGATGAGTGAGGGAGCGGACTCGTTCTCGGCTGCGTTCCAACGAAGTCTGATATATGGAGGTGGCTATCGTGGTGATCATGCTGGCTGCGGCGGCTCCGATGAGGGTCCCTTCAGCGCCGAGCTTGGCGCCGACCAGGGCAGTGGTCACCGCAGCGAGAGCGGTGGCGGCAATGCGGCTCAGTTTGAGGTCGGAGGTGCCGGTGGGAGTGTCTCGGCTGCGGGATGACTGCGGGGCGGTCATGATCTCCGGTATGTCGGCGGGCCACGGACGGCGGCTAGGTTAGCCACGGGAACCCATCGCGGCTACTTGAGGCCTACCGCAACCGCAGCTACCTGCCGATCTCCGCCCACACCGTATTCCCGTCAGGCTGGGCGTCGATTCCCCAGGCGGTGGTGAGACTTTCCACCAGTTCCAGACCCCGGCCACGTACTTGCCCGAGCGGATCGGTGCAGCGCTGAACAGGCCCAGGAAAGCCGACCGGAGAACCATCCCGCACGGAAACCCGCAACCCACGTGAACCTCGCTCCAGCGTGAGCCACACATCGGTGCAGGCGTGTTCTACCGCATTGGACACCAATTCACCGACCACGAACTCCGCCGTGTCCTTGACACCATCATCGACCTGCCACTTCGGGCACATTTTGCGGACCAGCCGGCGGGCTGACGCGGCGGCTCCGATGTCACAGGGCAGCTGGACGCGGACTCGCACCAACGATGGACGTGAGTCGATCGCAGCTTCCGCCTCCAGCCGCAGGTGATAGACCGGAACCAGGGCCGATACCCGCCGGGTGGTCAATGCCTGGACCATCGCCGGGTCAGGCCTGCACAGCGCAAGCTTTGCCGTCGGCCAGCCGCCGCATTGGGTCAATACCGCCGGAAACACTGCTACGCAGGACTCTCGACCAACCCTCAGCCCGTCGAGATCGACTACGACACGGGTATGTTCAGTGAGCTCTTTGGCCAGTACCTCGCGCAACTCCGCTGCGGTGCGCACGGTGAGCAAACCCCGGGGGTGAACGACGACCACCTGGTCGTGGCGATGCACCGCGATGTCGAGTGCGGAATCCATCGATCCCCTTCACCCACTTTGCCTACGGAGCGTGCCCGCTCCTGTGCGGAAAGTTGACATGGCGGCCCCAGGCTACCTCACCCACAAAAGGATGCTGCCAGTCATTTTCTGGACAAAGCAGGCGGTTGCCCGGTCAGGCCAGCTTGACAGTGGGTTGACGTCCATTGCGCAGCGTGTACGGTCGAATCTCGTCTGTGACGGCTCGGGGGAGGAGTTCGACAGTGACACCAGTAACAATGGCACCCATGGGGGTCGATCCACTTGACACCATCACGTCCACATTGCCGCGGAGCGGACCTACGGTCGTTGCAACCGTCAGTTGGCCGCAGCCGGATACGGCACTGTGCCGTGTCACCGGCACCGTCGCTCTGAGCACCGCGCCGGTTCTCGCCAGCAGGCTGATTGAAACAGTGCACGAGGGCCGGCCGCATCTGATTATCGATCTGTCCGCTGTCGCTTTCCTCGACTCCACGGGTCTGCACGCTGCGCTGGATATTCTCGATTCCTACGATATCGACGGTCACCTCGCGGTCGTGATCGATCCGCGCTCCGAAGCCCTTTCCCGGCCGGAACTCAGCGTGTTGAATGAGATTGTCGATATTCATCACGATCTAGCAAGTGCGCTGCGCACGTGCGCCCGCGCATCGATATCCACTGGTGGTCGGCACCGGGCCACCGTCTAATAGGTTGCTTAGTTTTCTTTGCGCTTCCCCGACCGCGGTTGGTGGCTGTTCAAGAGCTCCCAACCCGCAGCGAAGCGGTGAATCCGCCGGATAGCGGCTGTTCTAAGCTACGGATTCGTCGCTACGGTCGCTGCGCACTCGGGTAGCGACCAGTGGAGGGGCTGATGTGGTTACACAGTTAACGATGGCGGACTGGCAGCAAGGCCAGGATGCCCTTCGTCAAGAGGTTCAGCGGGTAACAGCCCTCCTGCGCTCTCTCAAGGACCCATCAGTCCCCGCAGTGGGGTCATGGAGCCTTGGTGAGGTTGCCGTCCACCTGTCTCAGGCTTGGCTATTGGTGACCTGCCTTACACAACAAGACCTGTCGCCGTTCCACGCCGTGATTCCCCGCGATGCCGGTGTCGCAGCCGGCGCGGTGGTCAAGGATATGTGGGACTGGAACGACGTGACCAGCTCCGGATTGGCGTCTGATGCCGAGCGGAATCTGATCGTTCTCGCTGACCGTATTGACGAGCTGGCAGAGAAGTACCTCAGCCGATGTGCAGCACAAGAAGATTTTGATGCCCCACGCCAGTGGATCATCGAAGGCACGACGTTCGACCAAGCCACCCTTACTTACCACGCACTCAACGAGACTGTCGTACATGGATATGACATTGCCCGCGCTGCCGGGCGTCCATGGCGGATAGTGCCGGCCCATGCCGCCATGGTGCTTGCCCGGTTCATCGTCCCCGTCATCCGGGCGACCGATCCTCGCGTATTTGTCAACGGGGCCAAGGCCGCCGGCCTCCGCGCTACCTATGACGTTCGCATCCGCAGCGGTGAAGCATTTCATTTCGTCTTCGACGATGGCGCGCTGACCGTTGAAGATCCCTCTCCCCGCCGGATTGACTGCCATATATCTGCTGATCCTGTCGCCTTCCTCCTCGTCGTCTGGGCTCGGCAGAGCCAGTGGTCGGCGATCGCCAAGGGCAAGCTGATGGCCTGGGGTCGCAAGCCATGGCTGGGGTTTCAACTCAGAAGTCTGATCCGAAACCCCTAGCCGAGCTGGTGAAAACCAGTCGTTCAACGGGTGTGGATGTCAGCGTTGGTTGCTAGTGTCCGCATGTGGTCGCAAGCGCCATTCAGACCGACTGGCAACGTGGCCAGGATGCCCTTCGCCAGGAGGTTCGCCGGGTCACGACTCTGTTGCGATCCATCGAGGATCCGCTGGTTCCCGCGTTGGGGCAGTGGAATCTCGGCGAGGTCGCTGTGCATCTCTCCCAAGCCTGGAGCGGATTGCCGACACTAGCCAGGCAGGATCTGGCGCTGTTCCAGGACGCACTGCCCAACCCCGGTGGCATTCCTTTGCGCAGCATTGACGAGTTGGCTGACGCGACGGTCCTCGCGGTGAAGTCGGACCCTGAGCGCGACATGCGGGCTCTGGCCGACCGCATTGAGACCCGAGCGCAGGAGTACTTCAGCGCTTGCGTGGGGGAGGACCCTCAGGCGCAGCGTCAGTGGATGGTGCAGGGCGTTACCTTCGGTCAGTCGATGCTGACCTATCACTTGCTCAACGAGACCTTGGTCCATGGTTACGACATCGCCCGTGCCGCAGGTCGCCGCTGGCGGATCGAACCGTCGCATGCCGCCATGGTGGTAGGGCAATTCCTCATCCCGGTGATCCGTGCTCTCGGCTCGCAGACCATGGTCGCGGACGCAAAGGCGGATTTGTGTACCACCTACGAGCTACGGATCCGGGGAGGGGACCGTTTCTATTTCGTTTTCAACAATGGCGTGCTCAGCGTTGAAGATCCCTCCGCGCGGACAGTTGACTGCCGTATCTCTGCTGATCCCGTGGCGTTCCTTTTGATCGCCTGGGGTCGGCAGCGCCAGTGGCCGGCTATCGCCACGGGAAAGTTGGTCGCCTGGGGTCGCAAGCCGTGGCTTGGCCCGAAGTTCCGTGATCTGATGCGCAATCCCTAGGAATAAGCGCCGCCGAACTTAGCGGCGCCGGCTGCCCGCGAGTTGAGACAGGCAGCCACAGCCCCGTGGCGGCCGTGGGCTAGTCGGGAGGTTACGTCCGGCTAAGCCCTCCGGCGTGCGAATGGCGTTGCCGCACCCGGCTCCGCACCTGACGGGGGGCGGGTGCGGCTGATCCGTCTGGTGACCTCCTCAGGTGCCCTGTACCGGGGGCAGCTGCCCTATATGACCTGGCAGGGCAGATCCGGCAGTGCGCCGGCCGCGGGCTCGCCCGTAGCGTTCATGAGCTGCCTGTTTGCTCACACCCAGCGATTGGCCAATGTCTGTCCAGGGCGCGCCACGCGTGCGAGCTAGACGCACCAACCTGGTCCGCCACCGGTCAACTACACGGGCAAGCGCCTCCACAGCGGTGAGAGCTTCGAGCACCGGTTCGATATGGCGCCGTTCGCTGTTCACCGCGGTGAGCCGTTGCGTCTCTATGGCCGCATCCTGCGGGAGATACCGGCCGAAACGCTCAGCCGCATGTAGTGCCTCGTAGGTCTGCCACGGTAACGGTGTTGTCCCGGCAGGTGGCGCAGACCGGATGCGGGGCGGCGTTGGCGCCTGCTCGCCGGGGTCTCGCGGCGACTCCTCGGCAGGAGCAAGTTTCAGATACACGCGGATAGTGGTTCCCTGCGGGCAGGAATGGTGCTGCACAAGGTCGGACAAATGGTGCACCATCAGCAGGCCACGGGCGTCTGGTTTCCTGGGGTCCGCCAGGGGGTTACCAGCTGGTAGGTCTGTGATGTGTCCGTGATGGCGGACATCGCACACCAGGTAGCCCCGATCGGCCCATATGCGCAAGCTGCCGGTTCCTCCGCCGTGGACCAGACTGCGCGCCACCAACTCACCGATGATCAGCTTGAGCTCTGCATGATCGCCACCGTGGCCGAGCCGGGTGGCTTGATCGCAGGCGAACTGTGCGGCCAACGCCGCCCTGCTGGTATCAAAAGTGAAGCTGGCACCCGTGGTGTGAGAGCAGAGTCGGTCATCGGTGATGACGCGTTGCTGGCCGAAACTGGTGCTCGCCCGTTCGCCGCGGGCATCGATCAGTTGCGGGTGGTTGATCTCCACTTCGGCGAGCGTTTGTGAACCGATCACGTCGGCGTCGTACGCGCACAACATGCTCACCGACCGACCGGTCAGCGCAATGTTGATCAAAGCCTCTTGATGCGCGCAGGCTGGGTATTCTCGCACGGCGCGTCCGGCCCATAGCTGCTCAGCGACGATGCGTACCCGCCCGGACCGGTGAGTATCGACGAAGGTGCGCAGCACGTTGGGGATGATCCGTCCCGGATGCCGGCCAGAACGCGTCATGTCCAGCAGCCGGACCCGTTCCGCGTCGTTACCCAATTCGGTGAGGATGAGCCGCAAATTTGGTCCGGGTACGGCTAAGCCAACGGGTTCACCGGCGGCCAGCCCTTCGCGGATGAATGGCACCGTACCTGCGAGGTATTCCGCGCTGCCACGGTAGATCAGCGCCGGGTGCACAAACTGATCAGCCCGGCGCGGAGCCGGGGCGGTCACCGCCCCAACGTCCAGTTCAACTTGATCGTGCGAAAACGGCCGCGGGAACCGTCGACCTGCACACCTACCACCCCGTCTCGACGCGACAAATAGCGGTAGCCGCCGACTGATCGGCAGACCACCTAATTTACCGCGCCAAGCCCCACGCACAGAGTAGGTGAGATACGGGAGTGGTCACAACCCGAGACCGACTTGTTCACAGAAAGTTTCTGCCAAACCACCCGATGGCGTGTGATTGCTGTTAGCCGTCGTTAGGTGATCCACCTGTTGCTGGATGGCTTTGACTACAAGCGCTGGTTTCGTGATGGGCGGCCGCGTCACCGCGGTGGCGCAGCCGGAGGGGCTGGCGCTGGCACGTCTCGATACCTGCGACCGCGGCTACAGCCAGTCGTGATTTTCAGCGGGTCGGCAGGCTGGCCGCGATGGTCCCGGCTCGCCGCGAGGGCATCCGGAACTCACCGAAGGTGGCGCCAACCTAGCGCCATCCAGCCTCCGATCGTGGTGCCGCACTCGTGGCGGGCAAGCCCAGTAGTACGACGGTGCTACGGGACTGTCTGGACTGTTTATCCGCAAGTGCGGCTTGCCGTGAGGTTGCAAAGGACGCACATGTCATGGTCGTCGGTGAGCCTGACACTGCGTCCGTGCACCGCCATGCTGCACGCAGCCCTACACTTTGCGCGCTCGCTTCGGTGTGGCGCTCGGTGACGGATATTTCCGCGTCGTCGCACGGTGGCCAGCGCCGCAGACTTCCCCCAGGCCTTCCGGCGCAGGAAGTGACCCAGCGCTTTCCGCTTTAGCTGCCTCCATAGCGCATGCCCAGGTGTTTTTTGCCATCCAGCATCACCTGCACCACCCAACAATCAATTGTGGGTTGTTTGGGCCTGGGTCCACCGTTAGCCCCAGCCGAGTTCGTGTAGCCGGTGCTCGGGAATGCCGAAGTGGTGAGCGATTTCATGGACTACGGTAACCACGACTTCCTCCACCAACTCCTGCTCGTCGCGGCAGGCATCAAGTAAGGCGTCACGATAGATGGTGATGCGATCCGGGAGCGAACCACTGTATTGCGAGTCCCGCATGGTGAGCGCGACTCCCTCGTAGAGGCCCAGTAAATCGGGGTCGCCGGGATTGCGGGGTTCCACCAGCACCACCACGTTGTCCATCGCCGCAGCGAGCTCAGGCGGGATCAGGTCCAGCGCTTCGGCCACCAATTCGTCGAACCGCTCGGCATCTAGCCAGCGGCTCATCAGGACGGTGGCGGTGGGGTGTCGACTTGAGCCACTGGAGGTGTCGCCTGGGGGAACGGTCCGAGATCATGTGGAGCTGCCGGCGCAGGTTGCT
Organism: Pseudonocardiales bacterium; assembly: GCA_019241525.1. GTDB lineage: Bacteria > Actinomycetota > Actinomycetes > Mycobacteriales > Pseudonocardiaceae. The sequence goes on along the minus strand of JAFAWY010000016.1, from coordinate 62,135 downwards.
TGCTGATTTTTACCGGGCCCTTCACGCTGCCGGTCACCGGGGCGAAACCGGAACGATCGGGGAGGAACGCTCCGAGCCGGCAGTCCACCCGGGTGCTGCCGGCATGCCAGCTCTGCTCGCGCAGCGTTTCCCAGAACAGCGTCAGACCCTTGTTCGTGGCCACCGCCGGACCACCCGAGTAGTCCTTCGTCAGCCGGCCGCATTCGGTGTTCAACATCTTGTCCTGCGCGGCTTCGTCGGGATACCCGTTGGGGAAGGCACCTTTAAGGTCAACGACCCCCGAAACCTCGATGGCGTGCGGAGCCGTGCAGTCGACTGGGTCGCCCACCGCCTTGCCATCGTTACCCAGGCAGGTGCCCGGCGCATGCACGTCCGACTGGTCTTGCGTCAGCACGTTGCCGGTGGTGGCGAACAGCATGCCGGTGCGGCCAGCAGACTGGACGCCGCAGCGCAGCGTCCGATCCCCGCTGCGCCAACCCGCCTCACTGGGCTTAATCGCCCCGATGGTGAAGCGGCCGAAGGGATCGAAACGATCATCCAGCGCCTGGGCGGTGCGCTCGGTGCAGCGCTGTGCCACCAGCTGCTGCCACCGTGCCGGGTCCGGGAATGGCTCCTGGGCGCCAAAGTCTTGAAGATCCAGTGTTGCCGTGACCTCGAACAGGTGCGGCTGCGTGCAGCTCACCGCTTTAGCGTCGGTTGCGTCCTGCCGTTGCCAGGTCAAGCAGGTGTGTACCGGAACACGCAGCGGCTGCGGGGTAACCGGGACGGGCAGGTCCGGGACGACGGCGAGCAGCGCCGCCTTGCTTGTGGGAATTCCGACCGCGACCAGCACTGCCAGCGCACCCAGCACGGCCCCGGCAGCGAGCCGTCGTGTGCTGCGGTGCGCGCGCTGGTTTGCGCGGGTCACCGGGGCTTCAGGAGGCGGCATCACGTCCATCTTGCTACTCGATCGAGGTAGCCACCCTAGCCGCGATCGGCCCATACTGGCCATCCGATGATTGGTGGGCGGCGATGCCTCTTACCGGCCACCTCATGGAGAGGCGTCGTGCGGGACACCCGCACCGGGGTTTTGCGGGACACCCGCACCCGGGTTTTGCGGGACACCCGCACCGGGGTCTTGTGAGACCGTGCGGCTGATCTTGCGGGCGCGGACCGCCTCCAGGACGATCGGGATGATCGACAGCACGACAATGCCGACCAGGATCATCTCCACGTGGTCCCTGACGAACGTGATGGCGCCCAGCCAGTAACCCAGCAGCGTCACTCCGGTGGCCCAGGCAACCCCACCAATGATCGAATAGGTGAAGTATTTGCGGGGGTTCATGCGGCCCACTCCGGCGATCGCTGTGATGAACGTCCGCACGATAGGCACGAAACGGCCAAGTAAGATCGCCCGGGCACCGTATTTCTCGAAGAACGCATGCGTCTTGTCCACGTGCTCGCGTCTGAACAGCCGGGAATCCGGCCGGTCGAACAGCGCCGGTCCGGCTTTGTAACCCAGGTAGTAGCCGACCACGTTGCCCGCCACGGCACATACCGTGAGCAGTAGGCAGATCAGCCAGATCGGGGTGCCGATGAGGCCGGTGGCAACGAACAGACCGGCGGTGAACAGCAGGGAGTCACCCGGCAGGAAGAATCCGATCAGTAGGCCGCACTCGGCGAAGATGATCAGACACAGTCCCAGGACCACGTACGGACCGAGCATCTGCAGTAAGTGCTCAGGATCGAGCCAGGACGGACCCAGAGCCAGCGTCGTGCCGATGTGGCGGAGCATCACGGTGTCACGGTAGCGGGCGATCCGGGCGCGGCACCGATACACCCAGATGCCAGGTCGCCGGTCACCAGACGCTGATCACGGCGGCCAGTGCTCCTGCCATTGCGCCCAGCAAGAGCGCCAGCGTCAGCACTGCCCAGGCCGGAAATCTCGGCTCGGTGTACGCAGCGCCGGGTGGTAGATCGAGCGCGGAGTCCGGCACTGGGCTTGCGCCCAGTCCGGAGGCCTGGGCGCGCAATGCGGCGGACAGTTTCCGCCCGACCGGGTCGCCGGTCACAGCGACCTGGTCGGTCGAAGTCGGTGCGGTAACACGGTTATGCACTCACGAGCTTTCCAGCAGTCGCTGGAGAGCATCCAGCGCCCGGCTCGCGCTGGACTTGACGGTCCCGCGGCTGACTCCGGTGGCCGTGGCGATCTCTGCCTCGCTCATCCCTCCGTAATAGCGCAGTACCAGTACTTCGCGCTGGCGCGGCGGCAGCTGACCCAGCGCGGTGACCACTGCCTGATGCTCCGTGGTGAGCATGGCCAGCGACTCCGCCGAACGCGCATTGGCCTGATGCGGAGGAACGTAACCGCGAGCGGTTTTGCGGCGGCGCAACACCGAACGAGAGCCGTTGACCACCGCGGTGCGCAGGTAGCCCAGCGCGGCGGTCTCGTCGCGTAATCCTGCCCAGTGCCGGTGCAGCCCGGTGAAGGCCTCTTGTACGACATCTTCGGCGGTGCTGGCCTCGTCGACCAGGAGCACGGCCAGGCGCACCAGCCGCATCCGGTGCTGGCGGTAGAGGTCCTCCAGGGTCAGTGGACTGTCGTGGGAGGCACCTGGGTCCGGGGCCGGTGGCGCATCCAGCACCCGCAGGTGGCCGAGGGTCATTTCAACCGAGTGCTGCACAGTCATGCGCTCCAGTGGTTCGTCGCCGTCCACGCCGGAAACGTACTGGGGGCCCCTTGTGCCCATCCGATCGCGTCTGTGCGGCGGTACGCGATACTGCGCTCGAGATCGTCGGCTCAGCCGGCCAACGGACTGCGTGCGGCCACACCGACCCGCACGCTATATACCCGACATACCCGGAGGTCATCGTCATGCCCATCGCGACGCCCGAGGTCTACAGCGAAATGCTGGATCGGGCGAAGGCCAACGAGTTCGCCTATCCAGCGATCAATGTGACCTCGTCAGAGACACTCAACGCTGCCCTGCGTGGGTTCGCCGAGGCAGCCAGCGACGGCATCGTTCAGCTGTCCACGGGCGGGTCGGAGTTTGCCTCCGGCAGCAAGGTCAAGGACATGGTCACCGGTGCGATGGCGATGGCCGAGTTCGCGCGGGTAGTGGCTGCCAAGTACCCGGTGAACATCGTGTTGCACACCGACCACTGTCCGGAGAACAAGCTGGACAGTTTCGTCCGGCCGTTGATCGCGATCTCGCAGGATCGGGTAGCCCGGGGGGATAACCCGCTGTTCCAGTCGCATATGTGGGATGGCTCTGCCATCGAGCTGCAGCGCAATCTGGCCATCGCTGCCGAGTTGCTGGCCGTGTGCGCCAAGGCGAAGATCATCTTAGAGGTGGAAATCGGCGTCGTCGGCGGTGAGGAAGACGGGGTCTCCCACGAGATCAACGAAAAGCTCTACACCACGGCCGAAGATTTCGAGCTCACCGTTGACGTTCTGGGTGCTGGGGAGCAGGGGCGCTACCTGCTCGCTGCCACTTTTGGCAATGTGCATGGCGTCTACAAACCGGGCAACGTGCAGCTGCGCCCGGAGATCTTGCAAATGGGCCAGGAAGTGGCCGCTCGCAAACTGGGCTTGCCGGCAGGTTCCAAACCGCTGGATCTGGTGTTCCATGGCGGATCCGGTTCGGATCTGGCCGAGATTCACCAGGCGCTGTCGTACGGGGTCATCAAGATGAATGTGGATACTGACACGCAGTATGCCTTTACCCGCCCGGTCGCCGCGCATATGTTCAAGAATTACGACGGGGTGCTCAAAGTCGATGGCGAGGTCGGCAACAAGAAGGCCTACGATCCGCGGTCTTACCTGAAGATGGCGGAGCAATCGATGGCTGCCCGGGTGGTGCAGGCGTGTGAAGATCTTCGGTCCGCCGGCCGCACCCTGGCAGGTTAGGGCTCTTCAAGAGCTACCAACCCGCCTCACCGCTGCAGTTAACGGCTACCAACACCGACCGCCAACGGACGTGGTCTTCGGGACACCACGGACGGCAGGATGGAGCGATGAACGTGCACGGCAACCTGCTGGAACCCAACCCGACGTTGCTACCTGAGCAACCCGAGGCCGAGGCGGCTCTGGCAACGGCGAACGATCCGGCAACGGTGGCTGCGGCGCATCCGGACTTCTCCGCCGCCTGGGCGGCGCTTGCGGAGCGGGCTCTCGACGAGGGCGACGCCGTGGCCGGCTACGCCTTCGCTCGCACGGGTTACCACCGCGGTCTGGACCAGCTTCGCCGTACGGGTTGGAAGGGGCACGGACCCGTGCCGTGGTCGCACAGTCCCAATCGAGGCTTCCTTCGGGCGCTCGCTGCGTTGGCCCGCGCGGCAGCCGAGATCGGCGAGGATCCCGAGGCTCGGCGGTGCCGGGACTTTCTGGATGAATGCGACCCTGTCGCGGCCGAGGCTCTGGGCCTGGACTAGTCGCAGCTCACGGCCGGTCAGCTAGGCGCGACACGTCGGGCATGAGGGCGCGACACACCGGGCACGAAGAGGCGACACGCGCGGCTAGCGGGAGCCGCGGATCAGGTGCCAGTCTTCAGTGTGGCGGTACCACGTCCAGCGGTCTGTGGTGCGGGCGGCGACGCCGTCGCGCCACACTCCGGTTGGCTGGCACCCCAGCTGCACGGCACGCCCCGCGGCATGCCGAACCCGGCGCCCGATCAGCCCGCGGCGTACGACCCGCACCACGAGCCCGAATTCGCGATCCGGAGTGACCTCCAACCGGGAGGCGTGCCCGCGCAGCACGACTTCGTCGTCGCAGTAGGCCACCCCATCCACCGGCGCCACCACGCCGTGCCCGACCAGCACGCCACCGGCATCGTCACGTAGCAGGGGAACATGATCGGGCTCGCCGTGGCAGGCGACGGAGGCGGCGGCCGCGGGCGTGATGGGCAGTTTCCAAAGCTGGGCCACAGCCGACGCGGTGTCCATCGGTACGAAACCCACCTGTACTGCTGGTAAGGCATCCGTGCGCAGCAACCGCAGCAGCACCGCGGCGAGATCGGCGTCGGTGCCGCAGACCACCAGACGTCGGCCATCCAGATCGGCCAGCACTGAGTCGAGGGCCTCGCGACCAGGGCGGGCGGGCACTGCGGTGACTGGCCCAGACCCGGGCCAGCGAGCAGACCCGCAGGTCAGCACCACAGCCTCAACCACATCGGCTCCTGGAAGAAGGTCTACGCTCGCCTCGGCTCGCTCCATCACCAACCCCAGTGGAGTACCACATGCCGGTGATCGTGTTGATCGGCGCCCAATGGGGCGACGAGGGCAAAGGCAAGGCCACCGACTTGCTCGGTGAGCGCGTCCAATGGGTGGTGCGCTACCAAGGGGGCAACAACGCGGGCCATACGGTGGTGCTGCCCGACGGGCAGGACTTCGCACTGCACCTCATCCCGTCAGGGATCCTCACTCCGGGTGTCACCAACGTCATCGGCAACGGCGTGGTGGTGGACCCCGGTGTGCTGCTCGACGAGTTGGCCGCCCTGCAAGCGCGCAACGTCGATACCGAGCGGTTGCTGATCTCCGCCGATGCGCATCTGATCATGCCGTACCACGTGGAGATCGACCGGGTCACCGAGCGGTACCTCGGTAAATCGAAGATCGGTACGACCGGGCGCGGCATCGGGCCGGCCTACCAGGACAAGGTGGCCCGGGTCGGGGTACGCGTCCAGGACCTGCTGGACGAAAAGATCCTGCGGCAGAAAGTCGAGGCGGCCCTCGAATTCAAAAACCAGGTTCTCGTCAAGGTCTACAACAGGCGGGCGCTCGACGCTGAGCAGGTGCTGGACACCGTGCTGGATCAAGGCGCCCGCTTCGCGCACCGCATCGCTGACAGCAGGCTGCTGCTCGACCAGGCACTGCGGCGTGGCGAGACGATCCTGCTGGAGGGTAGCCAGGGCACCCTGCTGGACGTCGACCACGGCACTTACCCGTTCGTCACCTCGTCCAACCCGACCGCAGGTGGCGCCTGTGCCGGTGCGGGTATCGGCCCGACGAAGATCAGCGCAGTGGTGGGAATCCTCAAGGCCTATACCACCCGGGTCGGCTCCGGCCCATTCCCCACCGAGCTGCACGACGCCATGGGCGAGCGGTTGCGCAAAGCCGGGGGAGAAGTAGGCGTGACCACCGGGCGGGCCCGGCGCGTTGGCTGGTTCGACGCGGTGATCGGACGCTATGCGGCACGGGTGAACGGGATCACGGACTTCTTCCTGACCAAACTGGACGTGCTGTCCGGCCTGGAGACCGTGCCGGTCTGCGTTGCTTACGAGGTCAACGGTCGGCGCACGGATGAGATGCCGATGACACAGACCGACGTCCACCACGCGGTTCCGGTGTACGAGGAGATGCCGGGCTGGTGGGAGGACCTGTCTCAATGCCGCACCCTCGACGAACTGCCGGCCAACGCGCGTACCTACATAGCGCGGGTCGAGGAACTCTGCGGAGCACGCATCTCGGCGATCGGAGTCGGCCCAGGCCGCGACCAAACCATCACACTGCACCGCCTCTAGTAACCGTCCAATCGGATTCGTCCGAAAGTCAGCGGCGGCTGATCATGGCTTCTTCGAGGTCTAGATCATGCAGAATGCGGGACAGGACTTCATCGTTGATGCGGCCGGCGTCGCGGAGCCCGACCAGCGTTTCGCGTTCGGCGGCGAGCATCTCCAGCCGTAACCGGCGGTAGATGGCGCTGGGAGCCTCACCCAGTTCGGTTTGGGGACGTCCGAGCCGCTCCCAGACACTGTGGCTGCGGTGCTCGGCGAGCTTGCGCAATCGGGCGGTTACCGAGTCCGGAGCGCCATCTGACGCTGTCTCGAGCCGTTCCAGGGCGGCTTGTGTCGCGGCATGGACGGCATCCGCTTCGGCAAGCATGTCCTGGTGCGACTCACGACCCTCGACGCCGAGGTGGCGGATGACCCAGGGGAGCGTGAGGCCGTGCAGCAGCAGGGTCGCGACGGTGACGCAAAACGCCAAGAAAATGATCTCGGATCGGCCCGGGAATGGAGCGCCGGAGTTGGTGATTCGCGGGATCGCAGACGCCGCGGCGAGGGTGACCACGCCGCGCATCCCCGCCCAGGAGATCACCGCAGGAACCTGCCACGGCGGTGCCGGATCCCGGGCACGCAGCCGGGGCCACAGCACCCGAGGCAGGTACGTCGCCGGGAACACCCACACCACTCTGGCGAGCACCACCGTCGCGATCACCGCGGCCGTAGCGATCAGCAGGGGACCCACCGCACCCACCCCTTGGACTACCGCCGGCAATTGCAGCCCGATCAGCGCGAAGACGAACGCCTCGAGCACCGTGTCCGCGGCCTGCCACACCGCCTGGTCCAGCAGCCGGGTGCCGTAGCCGGCCTGCGGGGCGTGATGACCCAGGTAGAGCCCGGTCACCACCACTGCGAGCACCCCCGAACTGTGCACCTGCTCGGCCAAGGCATAGGCGGCGAACGGCACCACCAGCCCCACAGCGCTTTCCAACCTGGGGTCGCGCAGTCGCAGCCGTACCTGGTGCACCACCCGGCCGAGCACCGCACCCAAGACGACGCCGCCGACCGCGGTAAGCACGAACTCAGCCAATCCCGACCGTAGCGAGAAGCCAGTTCCGACGGTGGCGGCTACCGCAACGCGCAGCGCGGTCAGCGCGGTGGCGTCGTTGAACAGGCTTTCCCCGGTGAGCAGGGTCATTACTCGACGGGGCAGCCCCAGACGCCGCCCGATGGCCACCGCGGCCACCGCATCCGGCGGCGCTACCACGGCAGCCAGCGCCAAGGCGGAAGACAAGGGAAGGCCGGGCACCAGCCACCAGGCGACCGGCCCGACGCACCCGATGCTAAAAAGCACCAAACCGACGGCGAGCAGCCCAATAGGCCGGGTGTTCGCCTTGATCTGGATCGCTGAGCTGTCCAGCGCGGCGGAGTACAGCAACGGTGGCAAGATCCCGTACAGCACCAGGTTGGGGTCGAGCTGGTAGTCCGGCACGCCGGGGATCTGGGAGATGGCCAATCCTGCGACGACTAGCGTGAGTGGTGCGGGGATGCGTAACCGGCGACTCACCGCGGTCACCATCAGCGCGCCCAGCACCAGCAGGATCAGCCGCATACCGTCCATCAGGCCAGCATGCACCGGGGACTCGTTCGATGAGCTGTGAACACCTGACCCAGCTACCCCATCCGGCTCCGCAGCCGCCGCAGCAGGTGAACTGCGAAGACTGTGCCGCGCTGGGCGAGTTGGTGTGGGCGCATCTGCGGATGTGCTTGACCTGCGGGCATGTGGGCTGCTGCGACTCCAGCCCGCACCGGCACGCCACGGAGCATTACGTGCGCTGCGAACACCCGGTGATGCGCTCGGCTGAGCCTGGTGAGACCTGGCGCTGGTGTTACGTCGACCAACGCGTGGTCTGAACAGGCGCCGGTGCTCTCCGGTGTCGCCGAGTTCGACGCAACCATCTGGCCGAACTCGGCGACGTCAGGGTCGTGCAGATCAGATGACGGTGTCCAGCGCCCCGCTCTTGGCCTGGGTGAGCAGGTTGCCAAACTGTGCCGCGCTCATCCGGACCTGGGAGCCGAAGTCATCGGTGAGCACGACCCGCTTCTCGGGAGGAGCAGATTCATCGACGAACAATTGCGGGCAGCCGCACCCGCAGTCACCGCAGAACGTGGCGAGTGGTTGGGCGGTGGGGAAGTCGAGCATGGGTAAACCTCCGGTGTCTTTGCCTGACCACCCGAAAGTACTTGCGTAGCTACACTGCGCAGGACCCCTCATGGTGTGGCATCTGTCCCTTGACAGGCACGGGAGAGCGCCTTGGTGGCCTTCGCCGATCTGCTGACTGGCCCGGCATCACGCCGGGCGCTGGCCCAACGCGATATCGCCGCCGTGTACCGCATGCTGCGCGACGCGGGACTCAGCCAGGCCAGCATCGCGCACGCGACCGGGCAGAAACAGTCGGAAGTCTCCGAAATCATTTCGGGCCGTCAGGTGCAATCCGTCGTCCTGCTCGAGCGGATCGCCGACGGGCTGGGCGTGCCGCGGGGCTGGATGGGACTGGCGTATGCGCCAGATTCAGCTGCGATTGTCCAAGATGAGCCGCAAACTGAAGATCTCAGTGACGAGAACCTGCTCCGGCATGCGGCAACAGTGTTGTGGGGCAGGCCAAGCGCACTGCCGCACGTCGAAGGCTGCACGTATTTTGCGCTGCGGCGCTTCGATCGCGCCGCAGCTGCCCTGTCGGTCGCGATCAATGGTGCGGGACACGCCGCGTCGTGCACGGTGAGCAATCTCGGCCTACTTGCCGCGGCGCAGCTCCGGTGCGGTCAATTGCACGCCGGGCTGGCGACCGCCACGCGGGTGGTTGGCTTAAGCAAGCGGCTCCGATCGAAATCAATACGGGGCAGCCTGGCGCCGTTGCAGGAAGCTGCGGCGGCTCGGCAGGACTCGACGTGCCAGGACTTGGCCCGCCAGGTAGCGATACTGCGCAGCGCGGCATGACTGACGGCAAGAAGTCTGCCGCGCAGCTGTGGGGATCGGCAGACTATTCCGGTCTCGCCAAGCGGCTGGAGCCGGCAGCAGACGCGCTGGTTGATGCGGTCGCGCCCCGAGCCGGCGAGCACGTGCTCGATGTCGCCGCCGGCACCGGCAACGTGGCGATTCGGGCCGCGGCGTGTGGCGTGAAAGTCACCGCGGTCGACATCGCCCCCAGGATGGTGCAATTGGGACGCGAGCGCACGGGGCCGGCGGTCGAGTGGATCGAGGGCGATGTCGAGGATCTCCCGCTACCCGATAACACCGTCGACGTCGCCCTGTCCGCTTTCGGCGTGATCTTCGCCCCGCGACCGGACGTGGCCTTGGCGCAGCTGCGCCGGGTGCTCAAACCAGGCGGGCGCATCGCCCTGACCGCGTGGACCACCGACGGCTACGTCGCCCAGCGGGCACGCCTCATCAGGTTGTTCGTGCCTCCGGACCCGGCCGCTGCCGACAGCCTGAGCTGGGGAGACCCGGAAATCCTCGAGCAACGGCTGGCCACCGAGTTCACCGGTATTACCATCGAGCGCCTGGCAGTGCCCTGGCATTTCGATTCGCCTCAGCAGATGACCTCGTTCTACGAGGCGCATTCCGCGGCTTACCGAGCCGCCAAGCAGGCGGCCGGGGATCGGGCCCAGGAGATGGCCGCCGCGATTGAACAGCAGGCGTCACCCGACGGCGGCCCAGTGCGGTGGGAATCGACATACCTGCTGGTGCAGGCGCTAGCGCGCTAGGGCCGCGCCTCGCCCGGAATCGGCGCCGATTTCCCGCCACCAGCACGCCTGCTCTGCGGAGTCGATACCGCTCACGACCACTGCGGCGCCGGTACGGTGGATCAGCGGCACCAGGCCAGCCAATGCCGGGCGTAGTACTGAGTCGGGGCGGTCGGCAGCGATGCGCACCAGCGGATCTGCCAGCTCTACGCCTGCCACTGGCAAGGATTCGAGCAGCACGAGGTTGCCGACCGCGTGACCGTAATGAGTAAGCACTGTGGCCACCCCGATGTCGGCCAGCGTGTTCACGTTGTCCACCGCGTCGCCGTAGCCGGCCACGATTACCTCGACAGGCATCCCGAGCTCGATATCCGCCGGTTTTAGTTGGGTGGCCGACAGGGTCGACCGGACCAACTCCACCAGGTCGGGGTCTTGCGTCAGGTACGTGGTCAGATCGACACGGACCGGCGGTGTTCCCGCGCCGCGTTCGTCTCGCCAGAGTCGCAGCTGCTCGCAGGCTTGCCGAAGCACCCATGGCCCGATCGTGAGGACCAGACCGGTCTGTTCGGCGAGTGCCAGACATTCGTGGTGAAGCACTGTGCCGTGTTCCGGGTGGTCCCAGCTCAGCAGCGCCGCCAGCGCCACGGTCTGCCCGGTATCGTCCGCCGCCGGATCGAGCCGCACCAGCGGCTGGTAGGACAGGGCGATTTCCCCGTTTTCCCAAGCGGCAGGCATTTCAGTGGCCAGCGCGTACCGAACTCGATCTTCGGCGTCGGCCGCTGGGTCGTACAGTCCCCACTGCCCTCGTCCGGTGCGCTTGACCCGGTGCAATGTTGCCTCGGCTGCCCGGATCAGCTCTTTCGCCTCAGTCTCGCCAGCTGTGCGGCGCACGATGCCGATGCAGGCTGACACGGCCAGCCCCCGGCCAGCGAGGTAGACCGGTTCGGATAGCTCGGCATTGATCCGCGCCGCGAGGCTGGCTGCATTAGGCGTGGCCGGTGATTCCTCGATGAGGATGGTGAACTCGTCGGCATCGAAACGGGCGACGAAGGCGCGCTCCCCGGCGACCAGTGACTCTAGCCGTGTGGCGACAGATCGCAGTAGGAGATCACCAATGCTGATGCCGAGCCCGTCATTGACGATGCCGAAGCAGTCCAAGTCGACATTGCAGATCATGAACGAGGCGTCGCGGTCACGCTCGAGCTGCTCCTCCAGGTGAATGGCGAAGTGCAGCCGGTTAGGTAAGCCGGTCAGCAGGTCATGCAGCGACTGGTGGCGGACTCGCTGCTCGAGCAGCTGGCGCTCGGCGATGTCTTCGACCATCGTGACGTGATGGGTCTGATTGCCTGCCCCGTCGCGCAGCACTGACACGGTCAGCGCAACCCACGTGGTGTCCCCGCGCCCGGTGATCACCTTAACCCGTCGCTGCAGACGCCCCCGCTTGCCGTCGATCAGTGCCTGGTATCCGACCTGCAGCAGGGCGGCGTCGTCAGGATGGAAAATCTCGGCCAGCTTCCGCCCGGCAAGATCAGCAGGTCGGTAGTACAGAAGTTCGGTGAGCGCACCGTTGGTCTCGGCAATGGTGCCGTCCAGCCGGCTGATCACCATCCCCACCGGAGCGGCGTCGAACACTTCCCGGAACCAGGCGTTGCGCTCATCGAAGCGATAGCGGCGCGCCGCAGTGGTGTACCCCAACACCACGGCGCCGAGCACGGACGCGATCCTGCTGGTCAACCCCTCAACGGAGCGCAGCTCAGGTAGCGTCGGGAGAACCCGGCCGAGCAGTTCTATGGAGCGTGCCAGGCTGTGATCATCAGCTACGCCCCGTGCTACCAGTGCGCCGGCGGCCTCAGCGATCGGTTCGGGATCCAACGGCCCTTGCTGGAGGGCGTCGACGACGCGGTTGACGTTGTGCCGGAGGCATTCTTCGAGCATGTCCTGCGGTAACTGCCCCTCCGCGGCCGGGCTCACCGCATGCCACCACGCGCGGGCCAGCTCCGCCCGCGAGACAGGCTGAGCTGGACCGCTCACGTGGTGCCCCATCCCGCGCAGTGATTAAAACAATCGGTGCCGTCAAACCAGACGGTTAACCCAGCGCCCCCGGTAGTGTACCGACTGTCACAGTCGGTGAGTTGGTCTTTTTTTCCACGTCATCAGTGGTCCCCCACTAAGGCACCGTACCCTTTCGGATCGTGCGAATCCTCGTCATCGGTGCAGGTGCCCGCGAGCATGCGCTCGTGCTGGCGCTGGCCAGTGACCCGATCGTCACCGCAATGGCCTGCGCGCCGGGTAACGCCGGCACCGCAGCTGCGGCCGAGCAGGTCGGAGTGGATGTTGCCGATCCAGCATCCGTGGCGAAACTGGCCACCGCCTGGGCCGCTGATCTCGTCGTGATAGGTCCTGAAGGGCCGTTGGTGGCAGGGGCGGCTGACGCGGTACGCGCAGCCGGTATCGCCTGCTTCGGTCCCTCCGCCGGTGCGGCGCGGATCGAAGGCTCTAAGGCGTTCGCCAAAGAGGTGATGGCCGTCGCCGGCGTGCCGACCGCGCGTAGCGAATTGGTGGATAACCCAGGCCGATTGGACGCGGCCTTGCGCCACTTCGGGTCGCCCTGGGTGGTCAAAGATGATCGGCTAGCCGCCGGTAAGGGAGTGGTGGTCACCGAGGATCTGGAGGTGGCCAGGGCACATGCGCTGACCTTGCTCGACGGTGGCCATCCAGTGCTGCTGGAGTCATTCCTCGACGGTCCGGAGTTCTCGCTGTTCTGCCTGGTCGACACCCGCCGCACGGTGGTGCCGTTACTCCCGGCCCAGGATTACAAGCGAGTCGGCGACGGAGATGTCGGCCCGAATACCGGCGGTATGGGCGCCTACGCCCCGCTGCCCTGGGCGCCCGAGTCGCTGGCCGCCGATGTCGTGGCGCGCATTGTGCAGCCGGTGGTGGATGAGCTGGCCCGGCGAGGTGTCCCGTTTTCCGGGCTGCTGTATGCCGGCTTGGCGCTGACCACCGCAGGCCCGCAGGTGATCGAATTCAACTGCCGCTTCGGCGATCCGGAGACGCAAGTTGTGCTATCCCTGCTACGCACACCGCTGGCCGGGCTGCTGATGGCGACTGCCACCGCAACGCTGGCCGAGCAGCCGCCGCTGGATTGGGATGCAGGGGCCGCCGTGGTCGTCGTGGTGGCTGCCGAAGGGTATCCGGGCCTCCCGCGGATCGGAGATGTGATCACGGGATCCGGGGACCCTGGAGTGCTGCATGCCGGCGCCCGGCGCCGGCATGACGGAGCTGTCGTGTCGGCTGGTGGCCGGGTGCTCTCCGTGCTGGGCGCCGGGGTCGATCTCGCGGCCGCACGCAAGCAGGCTTACGAGCGTGTCGACCAGGTTCACCTGCCTGGCGGGCATTACCGTCGGGACATCGGATTGAGAGCGACGCGCCGCGCAGATGGCCCGTCCGCGGGTGCCTGACGCGATAGCCTCCCGACGATCATTTGCGGGTGGGAGGCTGAGCAACACCATGGTCATATGCGACCGCCAAGGCGAGCAACTGCTGTTGACGTTGTCGCCGGAAGGTGTTCGCTTCCTCCGCGAACAATGGTCGTGGTTGCGCGAGCTGGTGCGCTGGCAACTCGCCGGCTGCACTGACGATCCGCTGGCCGAGGTCACCGGATTGCCGGTGCCCATTGGCACCATTGACGGCCGGCTGGCTTATGTCGTGGATTACTGGTGCGGCACCCAGGAAACCGGGCTGGTGCGCAAGCTGTGGGAAGGGTGGGTGCTGCACGACCTGGAGCACAGCTTGACCCGGGTCCTTGGCACGTTGCCCCGCCACGGCGGGGTGGTGCAGCTGCCCGGCCGCGGTTACCCGTCTGCCGCCGAGTGGGGCTGGATGCTGGAGACCTTGCACGTGGTGCTGGACGTCTCTGGGCGGGTGACCATCACCGGTTCGCCGGACCGCGCCCTTCCCCCGGCGCCGTCTCCTGAGGACACTGAGAGTTACCGCCGCAGCCTGCGCTGGCTGGAAATGGTGATCGACGCACTGCGCCAGGCGCAGCGGTCCAGGCCAGCAGACACCGCCGACAAAAGCGACTGACCGGATGTCATGATGAGCATTCCGGACGATGTGGTCATCACCGCCGAGGCCCGCGAACCGGTATGGGACCCCACTTTGGGTATCCCGGTCGCCACCGCATGGCAAGGCAAGCCGATCAACCGCCTGGTCGCCATCGGTGATTCGATCACCCAGGGGTTCGCCAGCGGTGCGATCTACCAGACCGACCTGTCGTATCCGGCGATCGTCGCCTACGAGCTGGGATGGGACGGCCTGCGTTACCCGACCTACGGCGGGCCAGGCGGGCTGCCGTTGAACATCGAGCTGCTGTTGCGAGTGCTGGAGGAGCGTTTCGGTGCGGAACTGAGCTGGTGGGAACTGCCGATGGCGTTGTTCGCCGCCCGGCAGTTCGCCGACCAGGTAGAGGACTACTGGGAGCGCGGCCCCGGCTCGGTACTCCCCGCCCCGTCGGCAACCAACCATGTGCTGGCCGTCTACGGCTGGGCTCTGCGCGATGCACTGGATCTCACCGCGGACCGCTGCGCGGCCGAGATCGGGCAGCCGACCGACGACCTGGTGGACCAGATCGTGCAAAACCACAGTGCTCGGGCTGCACTCCGGGTGCTACCCCGGGCCACCGCAGCCGATCGGCGCAGCACTCTATTCGATGCCGCAGTGGCCTTGGGAGCCCAGACCGGCGACGACCCCGAGTACGGCATCGAGACGCTGGTGATCTTCCTGGGTGCGAACAACGCGCTGGGGACGGTGAGCCAGCTGCGCGTGGAGTGGAGCGGGCCGGGCTACGACGATCTGTCCCGCAACGGTTCGTTCACAGTCTGGCGGCCCACCCACTTCATCGCCGAACTGGCGCACGTCGCGGACAAGGTGCAGGCCATCCGCGCCCGGCACGTCATCTGGTGCACAGTGCCGCACGTGACCATCGCGCCGATCGCGCGCGGGGTGAACGGCAAGCTGGCCCCGGAGTCCCGATATTTCCCCTACTACACCCGCCCCTGGATTTCCGACAGCCAGTTCGAGGCCGGTCGCGATCCATCGATCACCGGGGACGAGGCCCGAGCTGTCGACAGCGCCATCGACCAGTACAACGACGCCATCACCCTGGTCGTCGGTGATGCGCGCCGGCAGGGCCGAGACTGGTACCTGCTCGACATCGCTGGAGTGCTCGACCGGCTCGCGTCGCGCCGCTATCTGGAAAGCCCGCAAGCGCGTCCCAGCTGGTGGCGGCCCTACCCGCTGCCACCGGAGCTGGCTGCGCTGTCCCCGATGCCGGATTCCCGCTTTCTGACCGGCGACGCGAGCGGGCGGCGCACCGGTGGGCTGTTCTCGCTGGACGGCACGCACCCGACCACGGTCGGCTATGGCATCGTCGCGCAGGAACTGATCGACATCATGGTCCGCGCCGGGGTGATCTTCTATCAACGTGACGGGCGGACTCCGCGAACCGGCCCAGTCCGGGTGGACTTCGCCCGGCTGATCCGGCGGGACACCTTGCTGACCCGCCCACCGACCAATGTCACCGCGAGCCTCGACGTTCTCGGTTGGGCCGACGAAACCCTCGACCTCATCCGGCGCGTCATCCCCTAACTCCGCGCGTGTCGTGCCTCGCGCCGGGCGTGTCGTGCCCTCCTGCCGGGCGTGTCGCGCTCTCATTCCCGTATGTCGCATTCGTGTGCCGACGACCTTGGCGGCGGGCACAGTCGTCGGCCACCAGACCGCGCTATCACGACGGCCGCACTAGCCCGCCGTACGGCCTGATTACCGTTAGCGCACTCGGTGACCGGCGCGGAAGACCGCGACGACGTCATGAATCGCCCGGATGTCAGCCAGCGGGTTTCCATTGACAGCGAGCAGGTCGGCATCAGCCCCCGGGACCAGCCGACCCTTCCTGCCGGTAAGCCCGCAAGCGTCCGCAGCTAGGGAAGTGGCGGCCCGCAGTGCTTCGAGATGCGTCATCCCTAGCCCCGTCAGCGCGACTAGCCCGTATGGCAACACATCGTGTGGCTTGTACGGAGCTACGCCGGCGTCAGTACCGGGCACAATCGGCGCCCCCGCAGCATGTAACCGAGCCAGGCTCTCGATCATGACTTCCAGATGGCTGGCGATGGAGGGCGACATCTCCCACTGACCGGGCACGTCGCCGACCGTCGCGCTTACCACGGCTGCTGAATCGACGATGGCAGCCAGCGTTGTGGGGTCAGCAGCTACCCCGTCTGCGGTCAAAAATGTGACGTGCTCGAGGGTGTCGAACCCCACACTCACCGCGTCGGCGACCGCCCGAGG
The DNA here is from genome assembly GCA_019241525.1 of Pseudonocardiales bacterium. GTDB lineage: Bacteria > Actinomycetota > Actinomycetes > Mycobacteriales > Pseudonocardiaceae. Next base: position 45,567 of record JAFAWY010000016.1, on the reverse strand, counting down.
GCCGTGCACATGGGCAGCTGTGCGCATCCCTAGACGGTGCGCCTCGGCCACGATCAGGCGCAGATCGGCGAGCTCGTACTGCGAGTGATAGGGACTACTGCCAGCAGTGAGGTGGTCACCGCTGATCATTACCTTGACAAATTCGCAGCCCCGTTGCGCGCGCTCCCGCACTGCGGCACGCAGCTCCTGCGGTCCGTCGGCAACCCCGCCGAGGAAGTGACAGTGACCACCGCGGACGGTGATCGGTGGACCGGATGCGACGATCTCGGGTCCGCCGGGCGCCCACTGGCCGAGTCGATCACGCAAGGTCAGCGCCAGGAAGCTGCGGTCGCCCAGATCGCGAACCGTGGTGATGCCGGCCCGCAGCGCGCGAAGTGCAGATCGGGCCATTTGTGCGAGCAGTTGCCCATCGTCGGCAGCGTTGACCGCGGAGACAACATCCGAGCTGGCATCGAAAGCAAGGTGTACGTGTGCGTCGATGAGCCCGGGAACGATGCAGACATCGTGACCCAAGTCGAGCACCTGAGCGTGTGCTGGAGGCAGCGCGCCGGTGGTGTCGACATCAATGATCCGATCACCGGCGATCAGCACAGTGCTCGGCCCGAGACTCCGTTCCCCGTCGAACAAGCGACCGGCCTGCACCGCGAGCAGGGTCTGCGTCTCGACTGGGCGCATGTGCTACTCCTCTGCTCTCCGACTGACAAAAGTGAGCACCGCTCGCGAGGATGAAATACACAACCGCACCCGACAAAACCGGCAGGGGCGCGACACACTGGGCACCAGGGCGCGACACACGGTCGTAGGCTGCGGTGGTGATCCCCGACGTGCTGGCGGCGCGGTACGCCTCCGGTGACCTGGTGCGGCTGTGGTCGCCGGAGCACAAGGTGGTGCTGGAGCGCCAGCTGTGGCTGGCGGTGTTGCGGGCCCAGGCCGATCTCGGCTTGCCGGTCGAGCAGCAGGTGCTCGACGACTACCAACGCGTGGTGCCGGTGGTGGATCTGGAGTCCATCGCCGCCCGGGAACGGGTGAGCCGGCATGACGTCAAGGCCCGTATCGAGGAGTTCAACGCGCTGGCCGGCCACCAGCAGATCCACCAGGGGCTGACCTCCAGGGATCTCACGGAGAACGTCGAGCAGTTGCAAATTCGCTGCTCCCTGGAGCATGTCCGGGACCGCTGCGTCGCTCTGCTGGCGAACCTGGCCGCCCGCGCCGCAGAGTTTGCTGGACTGGTGATCACTGGTCGCAGCCACAACGTCGCGGCCCAGGCCACCACGCTGGGTAAACGGTTCGCCACCGCGGCCGACGAGCTGCTGGTGGCCTTCGCCCGGCTCGAAGAGCTGCTCGCCCGCTACCCACTGCGCGGCATCAAAGGCCCGATGGGTACCGCCCAGGACATGCTGGACCTGCTCGGTAGCGATCCAGCAGCCCTGGCCAAGCTCGAGCAGCAGGTGGCCACGCACTTGGGCTTCGATCGGGTCCTCACCAGTGTCGGCCAGGTCTACCCGCGGTCGCTGGACTACGAGGTGGCGACCTGCCTGACCCAATTGGCCGCCGGGCCGTCGTCGCTGGCGACCACCATCCGCCTGATGGCCGGCCACGAGCTGGTTACCGAGGGATTCCAGGCCGGCCAGGTCGGATCCAGCGCCATGCCGCACAAGATGAACACCCGATCCTGCGAGCGGGTCAATGGCCTGGCCGTGGTGCTGCGGGGCTACGCCTCGATGCTGGCTGAGCTGGCCGGCGCGCAATGGAACGAGGGCGACGTATCGGACTCGGTGGTGCGCCGCGTCGCGTTACCAGATTCGTTTTTTGCCTTCGACGGATTGGTCGAGACGTTCTTGACGGTGCTCGCCGAGTTCGGCGCCTACCCAGCGGTGATCGACCGCGAAGTGCACCGCTACCTGCCATTCCTGGCCACGACCAAGATCCTCGTCGCGGCGGTGCGGGCCGGTATGGGACGAGAAAGCGCGCATGAGGTGATCAGGGAACACGCCGTGGCGGTCGCGGTCGCGATGCGGGAAACCGGTGCCGGCAATGACCTGCTCGATCGGTTAGCCGCCGACCCCAGGTTGCCGGTGGACCGAGCCGGCCTGGACGCGCTGCTGGCCGATCGATTGTCGTTTACCGGGGCGGCCACCGAGCAGGTGGCGGCGGTCGTCGCTGCGGTGGAGGCGGTGGTGGCCCGGTACCCCGATGCGGCGAGCTACCGTCCCGGCGCGATCTTGTAGCGTAGCTAGATGTGAGCAGGCCGGATAGGGAACTGTCCTGGGTCGCCGACGGCCAGGCGCGGTTTGAACAGACCGTCATGGAGCTGGACGACCTCAGCGGGCCCTCCCGGTTGCCCGGCTGGACCCGAGGTCACGTGGTTACCCACGTGGCTCGCAACGCCGAAGCTCTGTGCCGGCTGTTCACCTGGGCCCGGACCGGGGTCGAGACCCCGATGTATCCGTCGGTTGCGGCCCGCGAGGCCGACATCGAGGCCGGTGCGGCGCGACCGCATCGCGAGCAGCTCGACGATGTCCGGCACACCGCAGCCGCGTTCGCCGCGACTGCGCAGCAGCTGTCAGCGGATCAGTGGGCCGTCACGGTCGGCACCAGGCATGGCCCGGTGCGCGCCTCGTGGATTCCCTGGGCGCGGGTGCGTGAGTTATGGCTTCATCTGGTGGACCTCGGCGCCGGCGTGGAGATCGACGCGATGCCTCAGGACATTGCGACCATGCTGGTACGAGATATTGCCGCCTCGATGCACACCCGAGTGGCCAGTCGCATCGAACTGCACAGCCCGGACTTCGAGCCGGTGTCTTTCGGCCCGGAGGAAACCGTGCCGGTGCTGGTCTCCGGGTCGGTGCAGCAGCTGGCCGGTTGGCTGACCGGTCGCTGCACTGGCGACCAGCTATCCGCACCTGCCGGATTGCCGAGCCTCCCATCCTGGCTGTGACACCGCCCTGTCGCCGAGCTCGGTTTGCGCATATCGAAACTCGGCGACAGCAGTGATGCCCATGGCCGTGACGGGCCGGACGCCTACTTCTTCAGGGCGTGGAACGATCCTGCGATCTTGTCGAAGGTCGGGGCGGTGGAAGCGAACCGCTCCCGGGGCAGGGTCTGGAAGACCATGCTGATCATCGTTTTGCCGTTGAACAGGAAGAAGTGCGAATGCGCGCCTTCCTGCCCGCTGGTGGCGTCCTTGAAAGAATAGAAGTAGAAGAAACCGGGCAAACCACCCAGGTTGATCTGCTTTGGCTCGGTAATCATTTGAACCGTCTTGTTAGACGTCACCAGCTTGTCCGTTACCTGCCGGGCGGCGGCCATCTGCTGGGGTCCGACTGGTTCTTGCAGCTCGCTAGCCCTGACGAGCACGGAATCCTGCGTGCCCTGCGCGAGCAGCAGGAGAACCTGCGGGTCCTTCGGGGTCAGCTTGGTCCAGTTGGACGGGTAGGCCAGCTCGAAGCCCCCTTGATCACTCCGGAACTGGCTGAAGCCTGCGGGGAGAGCCTGGGCTGCGGTATTCGACGACTTGTCGGTGGTACTCGCCGTATTCGCTGTCTTGGCAGGTTGACCTGAAGCGACCAATTCAGGTCCCCAGATCGCTGCGGATGTGCCGAGTCCGGCTGCCAGCACCACCCCGACGGCGATGACCAGCATCCGTCCCTTGCGCGCCGCGTCAAACAGACCACTCATGGTGCCCACTTCCATCCATCAGAGCGTCGGCGAACCTTACTGTGCGTGAATAATCATAAGCCTCCGGTCACGGAGAGGAGCATCGTACTGCTGTCAAGTCCCCATCAAGCGGGCGCCCTTCTTTAGACGGCCGCTGAGCGGCGTCAGCGGATCATCGGCGTCTGCATGACCGGGTTAGCAAATCACCGAGATGACGAGCCAGAGGGATTTGAATGCCTTCACTGTTGGGCTCGGGACTCGGGACTGATCAGCGTTGGGAGCTGGCAGGGCACGTCCGGTGCCCACCAGCAGCACGGCTTATTCTGGTGTCGCCAGACGGGAGGTTCGGGTGGCGCTCGTCGTCCAGAAGTACGGCGGCTCGTCAGTGGACGGCGCCGAGCGAATCAAGAGGGTAGCCGAACGGATCGTCGAGACCCGAAACTGTGGCAATGAGGTCGTTGTAGTGGTGTCCGCGATGGGTGACACCTCCGATGAGCTGCTCGATCTTGCCAGTGAGGTGTCGTCGCAACCACACCAGCGAGAGCTGGACATGCTGCTGACCGCGGGAGAGCGGATCTCCAATGCACTGGTTGCGATGGCGGTGCACGATCATGGGGTCGATGCCCGCTCGTTCACGGGTTCGCAGGCGGGAGTGATCACCACCGCAGCGCACGGCCGGGCGCGCATCATCGACGTGACGCCGAGCAGGGTGCGCCGGGCCCTGGACCAGGGCGCGGTCGCGCTGGTGGCCGGATTCCAGGGAGTGGCCCAAGACACGAAAGATGTCACCACTCTGGGGCGCGGCGGCTCCGACGTCACCGCAGTGGCGTTGGCCGCAGCGCTCAAGGCGGACGTCTGCGAGATCTTCACCGATGTGGACGGGGTGTATTCGGCCGATCCGCGGATCGTGCCCAATGCCCGCAAGCTGTCCACCATCACCTATGAAGAGATGCTGGAAATGGCAGCCTGCGGGGCCCGGGTGTTGATGTTGCGCTGCGTCGAATACGCCCGGCGCAATTTGGTTGCGGTGCACGTCCGCTCGTCGTTCACTCGCAATCGGGGCACCATGGTGACGGGATCAGTGGAGGATCGCACCATGGAACAGGCCATGCTGACCGGTGTCGCGCATGACCGGTCCGAGTCGAAGATCACCGTCATTGGGGTGCCCGACGAGCTCGGCAAGGCGGCTCATATCTTCCGCGTCATTGCTGACGCCGAGCTCAACATCGACATGGTGTTGCAGAACATCTCGCACGGTGACACCCGTCGCACCGACGTGACGTTCACCCTGCCCAAGCTCGACGCGCCGTTTGCGGTCAAGGCGCTACGGGAAATGCAGTCAGAGATCGGGTTCCAGGACGTGCTCTGTGACAACCACGTCGGCAAGGTGTCGCTGATCGGCGCTGGGATGCGCTCTCACCCGGGGGTCACCGCAAAATTCTGCGAGGCACTGGCTCAGGCGGGGGTGAACATCGAGACCATCAACACCTCCGAGATCCGGATATCCGTACTGGTCCGGGACAACCAGCTGGATGACGCAGTGCGCGCCATCCACGACGCGTTCGACCTGGGCGGAGACGAGCCGGCCATCGTCTACGCCGGATCCGGACGATGAGCCCGGGTACCCCGCAGCGCCCGGGCGCGGGTGTCGCGCAGGGATCAGCTGGACCCACGCTTGCGGTCGTCGGTGCCACCGGTGCCGTGGGCACCGTCATGATCGACATCATCAACTCGCGGCCTTCGGTGCCGTGGGGCGAGATCCGGCTGATCGCCTCGGCTCGCTCAGCGGGCAAGCAGATCCCGGTGCGCCGCTTGCCGCACGTCGTCACCGAACTGACTCCCGAAGCGTTTGAGGGCGTCGACATCGCGATGTTCGACGTCCCCGACGAGATCTCGCAGCGATGGGCCCCGATCGCGGTGCAGCGCGGTGCCATCGTGGTGGACAATTCCGGTGCCTTCCGGATGGACCCGGACGTGCCACTGGTCGTCCCAGAAGTCAACGCCGCAGCGCTGGCTCATCGGCCAAAGGGGATCATCTCCAATCCCAACTGCACGACCCTGTCGATGATGACCGCGGTGGGCGCGTTGCACCACCAGTTCGTTCTCACCGAACTCGTGGTCGCCAGCTACCAGGCCGCCTCAGGGGCGGGGCGTGCTGGGGTGGACCGGCTCTACGCCGAGTTGGCTGCGGTGGCCGGCAAAAGCGTCGGGCTGCGCGCCGGCGACGTCACTGAGGCGTTGACCGCCGCGGGGCTGCCCGAGCGGTCACCGTTCCCCGCGCCGCTGGCGATGAACGTGGTGCCGTGGGCCGGCTCGCTGAAGGCTGATGGCTGGAGCTCCGAGGAGCTCAAGGTCCGCAACGAGTCCCGCAAGATCCTCGGCATCCCGGGCCTGAAGGTATCCGCCACCTGCGTGCGGGTTCCGGTGGTCACCACCCACGCGCTCGCCGTGCATGCGGTGTTCGCCCGTCCGATCACTGTTGAACAGGCCCGCGAGGTGCTCGCTGGCCAATCGACCATCGTGCTGACTGATGATCCAGACGCAGGGAAATGGCCGACTCCGGCTGCTGTCGTCGGCACTGACCCAACCTACGTCGGCCGGATTCGCCAGGCCCTGGACTTCACCAACACCCTGGACTTCTTCGTCTGCGGAGACAACTTGCGCAAGGGCGCGGCGCTGAACACCTACGAGATCGCCGAGCTGCTCGCGCAGCTAAGTGATCGCGATCCAGCTTTCACAACGGTGATCAGCCGCTGAGCGGGCTCGGTCTGGTCGTCACCAGGTTTAGCTGCGCCGGGCACAGGTAGGTCGATTCCCTGCAGGCTGACGTCACCCGCGCTCGGGATCTCCGGCGTGTTGCCGGTACCCGCACTGTGCGACGCGCGCAGCATCGAACTGTCGTTGCACTGCGCGCCACAGCGGGGATGCCGTGTTGGGGTCAGATGAGTTCGTGGGTGCCGTCGGGACGCTGGCGGCTCATCCCCCGGCGGGCCAGTAATTCCATGATCGGAACGGCGACGCGGCGGGTGGTGTCCAGGGCCTGCCGCGCCTGGCTGAGTGTGAACGGGATGGGCAAGTCGCGCAGCCGGGTCAGGGCGTCAGCGTCCGCGCCGGGAGCCAGGTAGATCCCGTCGGCAATCTTCAGTAGCTCGCCGGCGCGGACAGCGGCGGCGAGCTGCTTGGGGCCCAGCCCCAGCTCGGCGAGGCGCCGCGCTTCCGGTGCAGCGAAGGGCCGTTGCGCGAGTTCTTTGCGAAGTTCGGAGACGGCGTCGCGCACCTCGTCAGGCAATCCCCTGGCCGATCCGACGACGTGCACCCGCCCGTCGATGACCGATAGCTGCTGGCCCAGGAGCAGATCGACCAGCCGCACGTCGGGCATTCCGGTGAGCTGCCGGGCGGTTTCCAACGGCATTCCCGGTTCCAGCGGATTGGCGGCCGCGTGGGCGGCCACCGCGTCGACCAGCGTGCGGGCGCGCTGCTCGAGCACGGGCGGATCGACCAGCCAACCAGCCCCTTGCGGCACCCCAGCCGGCTCGGACGCACCCATCGCAACCAACTCGTCACGCCGGACCAGCCCGCGGCGACGGAGTTCGGCGATCCCGTCCGGCCTTCCGTCCATCGCGGACAGCTCAGCTGCGCGGGTCGCTGCCGCCCCGCGGCGGCGCAGTACTGGCGGGCGCACGTCCAGCACGGTGATCCCGGCTGGGATCCGCCGGGTACCGGGATCGCGAAGCAGCGCGCGGTCCCCGATCCGCAGCGGCAGTGGCTGTGCCAAGGTCAGCCGCGCGGTATCTGCCCCGAGCGGCCGGATCCGCGCGGGCACCGCCGCGGTGCCCACATGCAGCACCATGACCGCCGCCGCCCGTTTCCCCGACAGGGAGACATTTCGCGGTGAAACGGGTCCTGAGAACCCCGGTATGTCTCCGTGTCGTGATGTGGCGGGCAGGGACGAGGGGGATAGACGGACGTCGAGTGTGCGAGTGAGAAGGAACGTTCCGGGGGTGAGCAGAGCGGCGCCACGGTGTGCGGACTCGCGGGGCACCCCGCGCAGGTTTACCGCCACCCGGGCGACCGCCGTGACCGGGTCGGCGGGTGCACCCAGCGACTGCAGCCCGCGCACGACTACCCGCCGGCCCCCGGGGGCCAGTTCCAGCTCGTCGCCGACATGTAGCGTGCCGGCAGCCAGGGTGCCGGTGACCACAGTGCCCGCGCCGCGGATGGTGAATGCCCGATCGGCCCACAGCCGGACGTCGGCGTTGACGTCCGGCGCAGGCAGGCTGGCGACCAGCTCGCCCAATGCGGCGCGCAACCCGTCCAGGCCGGCCCCGGTGGTGCCAGAGACACACACCGCGGGGATGCGACCCAGCGTCGACTCCGCCAGATGCTCCAGCGCCTCATCGCGAGCCAGTTCCGGATCCAGCAGATCACTGCGGGTCACCGCAAGCAGGCCATGCCGGACGCCGAGCGCGTGCAGTGCCTCCAGGTGTTCTGCCGACTGTGGCATCCATCCCTCGTCTGCCGCGACCACGAACAGCACGGCCGGGACCGGGCCGATGCCGGCGAGCATGTTCGGCACGAACCGCTCGTGCCCGGGAACGTCGACGAACGCCACCGTCGGTCCCGCAGGCAGGGTCGTCCAGGCGAACCCCAGGTCGATGGTCATACCCCGGCGCCGTTCTTCCGCCCACCGGTCAGGTTCCATCCCGGTCAGCGCACGGACCAGTGTGGATTTGCCATGGTCGACATGACCCGCAGTGGCTATGACATGCATCCCTGCACCGCATCGCGCAAGGTAACGTCCTGCTCCGGGGGGAGTGCTCGCAGGTCGAGCAGGCAGCGGCCGCGCTCTACCCGGCCGATCACCGGGGGCTTGCCGGCGCGCAACAGCGGCGCGTAGCGCTGCGGCAGGCTGACCGCGGCGCTGTCCAGCGTGAGACCCGGCGCGCCGCCCCCACCCACGGTCGCTCGTGATGGCACCGCGGTGGCGTCGATCCCGCAGGCAGCCAGCGCGGTCGCGATCGTCGCTGCGCGCCGGTGCAGCGCGGCGGGGTCGGCGGCCAGCGCCTGAGCAGTGGGGGTTGCCGGCCCGCGCAAGGTGGCTTCCAGGGCGGCGAGGGTGAGCTTGTCCACGCGCAGTGCCCGGGCCAGCGGGTGGCGGCGCAGCGCCGTCACCAACTCTGCCGTGCCTAGCAGCAGCCCGGCCTGCGGGCCGCCGAGCAGCTTGTCCCCGCTGGCCGTGACCAGGTCCGCGCCGTGAGCCAGAGTGGTGGCGGCATCAGGCTCCTCGGGCAACACCGGATGCGGTGCGAGCAAACCCGAGCCGATATCGGCGATCACCGGGACGCCGAGCCCGGTCAGTTCTTTGATCGGTACCGACGAGGTGAACCCGGTGATGCGGAAATTCGACGGATGCACTTTGAGCACGAACCCGGTCTGCGGTCCGATCGCGGCGGCGTAGTCATCCCGGGTGACCCGATTGGTGGTGCCCACCTCGCGCAGCCGGGCACCGGTGGATTCGAGCAGTTCCGGGATGCGGAAGCCGTCGCCGATCTCCACCATCTCGCCGCGGCAGAGCACGATTTCGCGGCCGGCCGCCAGTGCGGTGGCGGCAAGCACCAGGGCGGCCGCGCCGTTGTTCACCACGTGCACCGCGCCGGCTGCGGGTACTGCTTCGGCGAGTGCGGCCAGCGCTCCGGCCCCCCGTCGGCCACGCTCGCCGGTGGTCAGGTCGAGCTCCACGTCGGTGGTCCCCGCTGCGGCACCCAGCGCCTCACTGGCGGCCGCAGACAGCGGGGCCCGGCCAAGGTTGGTGTGCAGCAGCACCCCGGTGGCGTTGAGCACCGGGCGCAGGCTTGTGGCGGTGTCCGGCAAGGTGGCCAGCACGTCGGCCACGATCTCGGCCGGCGCCAGGGTGCCCTCGCGTACTCGCTGCTGTGCCGCACTCACGGCCTGCTTCACTTGCTGGCGTCCCAGCCGCCGAGCGGCAGCTTCGACAGCCGGATCCGCGAGCACCGCATCAGTGCGCGGGACCTGCCGGCGGACGTCCATGGCCCGCACACTCACTCCTCAGCTGGTGGGATGGCCCAGCACAAGATCTTACGCTGGCGACCGAGCAGGTAACACTTACTCCAGTGGAGCGGGAATCTCAACAGTCATCAACATCACCTGGTAGGGATTCCATGCCGACATGGTGAAATAGATTTGTACGCCGCCGTTTGTTTCCCGGGCAAATTGAGGAATTTGATAGGGCCCGTACATGCCGCCAAGCTCGGCGCTGCGGTCGATACCGAAACCTTCCTGGGTGTGATCAACATTTGGCAGGTGCATGAACTTCCCGAGCCCGTCGTTCACCGCGAAGGGAACGTTACCCTTGGACCAAGGGCCCCAGGGATGTTTAGCCCAGTGCATGACTATGCCGCCCACGGATGCTCTGTCGGCTGGCCAGTCTGCATTGTGCAGACATATCCACGCGCCCAACGCCGGGTTCCACCGAACTGACAACTCGCCGACACTCCCTGCTCCGATCAAGGGGACTGCGGCTTCCTCGTCGTTGCTCCACTGTGGTTGATTGGTTCCGCCGGCGTAGAACAGGAAGCCGCCCGGTTCGGTGAGTTTCGCCGCCGGTTTGACGGCAAGATAGACATCGCTGGAGCGGTACCGGCCACTGCCGAAGACGACAAGTTGTGGTCCGGTGCCCGGCAGCTCATGATCACGGGCTTCCACAATCGACGTCGATACGTTGATGAACTTATAGCGAGAAATTTCATAGAGCAGCGTGAAGTCAAGACCGTTGCCGGATCTGGCCATTATCGACCTTCCCATCAGCGCGTAAATTCCGGCGTTCCGGGCGTCGGTGCTGAAAAATACATACATGTCGCCGTTCCAACTCACCCCATCAAGTGGTACGTTGAAACCTCCTTGCGGAATTCTGGGAACCAGTGGCGGCTTGGGTAGAAATGTTAGCCCAATGCCATCGTCGGCTGTCCTGTCCGTAGAAAACGCAATGGAGTCGAGGTCGTCGTTGGGCGTAGGGTGACCCACCCGCCAGGTGTCACCGAACAAGAAGTAAGTTCGCCCAAGGTGGGTGAACGAGCTGCCGAGGTCGGTACCGATGATGCCGAACCTGCTCTCTGTCCGGTTGCGCGCAAAGTTCGGCGTTCCAGTGCCGTTCCATCCTTCACGGTCGAACTCGCCGGTCAACTGAGCGATCTTCCGGGCGCGCTTGGCGAGCAGTGGATACGGCTGCAGCATGGTGAAACAGTCGGTGCGGATCCACCACTCCGCGAGGCGAAAATTCTGATGCCAGTAGTGTGTGACCGCGTCACGACGCTCATCGACGATCACTTCGAAGTTGCCGTGGCCTGCCGAGCCAAAATGCGATTGAATAAAGCTGCCGGATCCCGCGCAGGATTGACTGATCAATTGGGCCCTTGTCCAGGGCTGCCGGACGTTGCTGTTGTCGCGGTAGAAGTGGCGGAGCTCGATCGTGCCGTTGGCGAGTTGTAGGGGAACGACGACTTCGAAGTTGCCGTGTGATCCGATGCGGTAATCGGATTGGATGAGGCAGGCGGCGCCGGCGACGTTGTCGCGGTCGCCGGTGACGCGGGTGCCGCGGATCCAGGGCAGGTGGGGATCGTTGTTGTCGCGGTAGAAGTGGCGCAGTTCGATCGTGCCGTTGGCGAGTTGTAGGGGAACGACGACTTCGAAGTTGCCGTGGAATCCGATGCAGTAATCGGATTGGATGAGACAACCTGGCGCGATGACGGTGTCCTGATCGCCGGTAATGCATGTTCCGCGTACCCATGGCCCGAAGTCGTTGCGAGAGTTGTCCCGGAACCAGTGCCACAGTTGCGTGCCTTGCCTGATGACTGCTTCAAAGTTGCCGTGCAGTTTGAGACCGTAATCGGATTGAATCAGACTGACGTGGACTCGGGACATCGCAACAGCGCCTCTCAGCCTCACCGGTACGGGGGAACTGGCCGCCGAGTGGCGGACTGGCGGAGGCGGACGGGAATCGAACCCGCCTGGTCGAGTTGCTCGACCACGTCGGTTTTGAAGACCGCGGGGGCCACCAGGCGCCCATACGCCTCCACCGCAGGATCCTAGGACCTAGGTATGGAAGCACCAGGCACACTATGAATGCGCCTATCGGTGTGTCGCGCTCTGATGCGCAGCTCATCGGGTACAGAGGACCGACGCGTAGGGCACCGGAGCGCGACACGCGGTGAAGGGCACAACGCGCGCGGGCCCGGCCACTCGGGTGAGTGACCGGGCCCGGTGACCCAGCTAGTTCAGCTGACGCCGAGCTTTTCGGCAGCCATCCGGGTTCCTTCGACCCGGTTCTTGATCTTCTGGAATGCGATGTCGCGGGCGTAATCGGGAGAACCGTGGTTGGGCTTCTCATCAATGCTAAATGGCGAGAACCCGCAGTCGTCGGTGGACCCGATGCGCTGCTTGTCGATGAAGTTGGCGGCCCGGATCAGCTGATCGCAGATCTCTTGAGGGCTTTCCGGCCGGGGACTTTGTCCCACGCACACCCCGATGTAGGCCATCTGGGCCACGCCATCGGCGTCATCTTGCAGGTTTTCGGCGATGGACTGGTACACCGGATCCCGGTCCCGCTCGCTGGCCAGCTGGATGAGGAAGTACCCAGCATTGATCTTGAACATGCTCGGCAGCAGGTTGTTGTAAGGCACATCGGCGCTGTGCACCGAGTCCCGGTCGCCACCCGGGCAGGTGTGGATGCCGATCTTTTGGCGCTCTTCAGGGGAGAACTGCGCCATCACCCGGTTGTTCAGCTCGATGAAATGCGGCAGCAGGCCAGCGCCGGTCCACGGGTTGCGGGGATCTTCCCGAGTGGCCAGCCGGCCTTCGGTGAAGTCCACCGACACCCGGGCAGCACCGGCAGCGAAGGCCTCGCGAATGTCTTTGACGCATTCGTTGACAATGTCTTCTTCGAATTCTTCGCGGGAGTAGCCTGGCACCTCATCGTTGAGCGGGTACAGCAGGGCCAGCATGGAAGGTGCGATCACAGCCTGCTTCATGGGTACGTGGGCGTACTGGATAGATTTCTTCAAAAAATCAGCGGCGTGGTACTTGTACCGGAACGGTTTACCAGTAAGGCGGGGCAGTTGCCGCCCGTGACCGTCGGCAAAGATCGCGAAGAACTGGCCACCTGGGCCGAGATTGTCGGCCAGCCCGGTACCGTTCAGCGTGTCGGTAAGTGGATAGGTGGCGAAGCTAGATACGCGCTGTTCGCCATCAGAAATGATCGGTGATCCGGTGGCCTCAAATCGCTCGATCGAGTCTTTGACCGCTTCTTCCTGCTCGGCTTCCAGCGCCGCCAGATCGATCTTTCCCTCATCGTGGGCAGCATACGCGGCCTGCAACTTAGCTGGACGAGGCAGCGAGCCGACCGGCTCAGTAGGGATTCCGGTGGCCGTTCTCGGATCGTAATCAGCCATGATTGTCCTCTCTGATGAATGAGTAGGCTCTAATAGAAGTGAGTAGGCGTACGGCGTACCGGTTTTGCTGCTCGCAGCCTCCTTCCTGTCGTAAAAAATTGTCATGCGAATGGCGCCCGCCGACCAACTCGAATAGAAAGCAGGCGCGCACAGACAGGTCTGTCTAGCTGTGACCTGGATCATAGTCGGGTAGCAATAAGTCGGTCAACGGCCACCCGTATGCGTGACAACGATTCACTAATTTGCGGAAAATAGTTGCTCAGAGTCTCGCGTGGCGCCGCCGGAAGTGGGTGCGTAACCACACCACTAGCCCTACCGCGGCGACGAGGCCGAAGATGATGTTACTGGCCATGCCGAGCTGATCCTGCACGACCGTCAAGCTTGCTCCCGCCAGGTAGCCCAGCGCGGCGACCACCGAAGCCCAAATCATCCCGCCGAGCAAGTTATAGGGCAAAAATCGCCGCCAGCTCAGCCCACTCATTCCGGCCAGACCGGGCACCAATGCCCGCAATAGTGCCGTGGTGCGGCCGATCAGCACAACAATCGGTCCTCGCCGGCGGATCAAAGCATTGGTTGCGCGCACCGCTTCCGGCTTGACCAGCCGCTCTGGTAGCCGGCTGAGCAGCCGGGCGCCGTAGCGGCGCCCAACACCGAACCCGATTGCGTCACCAATGACGGCGCCCGCCACGCCAGTAGGTATCACCGCCCACAGTGGCAAGGTTCCCACTTGCGCCGCGGCCCCTGCCACCAAGATCGCGATCTCGCCAGGGAAGACGACTCCGAGCATGGTGGAGGCCTCCAGTGCGGGGAACACGAAGGCCAGGATCAGCATCGGGGTCGGCGGAAGTGCCCGCAGTGCGTCGAGCACCATGCCCCGATCATCACGCATGGACCGGGTGACTGCAAACCCACCTGGTGGGCGCCGGAGTGAACGAAGGGTGACCGATGCCACGCTGGCGGCAAGCGCGCGATTTTGCCTGCCGCTAACTCAAGGTAACCGGAGCGGTAACCCAGGCCTCGTTACCGTTGGTGTCATGAGCATTGCTGATCTGCATCTGCACCGGCCGGAGCTGGATGTGCGTCCGGGCCTCGGTGTGCGTCCGGGCCTCGGTGTTCGTCCGGGAGAGTCCAACCCGGCGGGAATGCTGGGCGGCGTGCTGTTGCTGCTGGCGGTTCTCGCTGTGCTCGCCGTGCTCGGGCTGGCGTGGTGGCTGGTTTAAGGCCCGCCGTCAGGTGCTGGCCGCCCCCAACCCCCACCACCCGGCGTTTCGATACGGATTCTATCGCCGCAGCTCAGCTGCCAGGTGCCCTTGCTGGGTAACTCGTCCTCGGTACCGTCCGCACGGCGCAGAATGTTGCGCCCCACCGCACCTGGCCGGCCGCCGCACAACCCCCACGGTGGGTGCTCGCGGCGTTCGGACTGCACAGTCAGCGTGCAGTCGGTCAGCACTTCCACCTCTCGGACCAGTCCGTCCCCGCCGGGATGCGCGCCGGCGCCGCCCGAGGACGATCGCAGCTCGTAGCGCCACACCCGCAACGGGTAATCCAGCTCCATCGCCTCGGCGGGAGTGTTCTGCGTGTTGGTCATCCCGGTGTGCACCCCGGACATGCCGGGACGGTCGGGTGTGCCGCCCTCGCCCCCACCCAGGGTTTCGTAGTAGCTGAACGGGGCGTTGCCGGCCTCAGCGCTGCATCCACCGCTGGAACCGATGAGCAGGTTGTTCATCGTGCCTTGGCTGGCCGCTGGTACGCGCTCAGGAATCGCCTGGGCGAACGCGCCGAGCAAGACGTCCACGATCCGCTGGCTGGTCTCGACATTGCCCGCCGCAGTGGGTGCGGGGAACCTGGCATGCACGACGGAGCCTTCCGGCGCGTGCACCCGCAGTGCCCGGTAGCAGCCACCGTTGGGCGGCGCGGCCGGGTCGGTCAGCATCCGGAAAACGAACATGGCAGACGACAACGTCACCGCAAACACCGCGTTGCAATTCACCGGGATCTGCGGATCGGTGCCCGCGAAGTCGATCGTCACCTCGTCACCGGCGACGGTGACCGCAGCCCGGATCGTGACCCCGTCACCGACTTCCAGGACATCCGAGTAGCGGTAGCACCCATCGGGGATCTGCTGCACCGCAGCCCGAACCCGGCGATCGGAGTAGTCGCAGACGGCGGCCATGGCCTGCCACAGCCGCTGCGGCCCCAGCCGGTCGGCGAGCTCGCGCAGCCGCCGGGCCCCGACATGGTTGGCCGCGAACTGCGCTCGCAGGTCACCTCGCCGCTCACCGGGAGTCCGGGAGTTCGCGGCGATCAGCCGC
This sequence comes from Pseudonocardiales bacterium, assembly GCA_019241525.1. Taxonomy (GTDB): domain Bacteria; phylum Actinomycetota; class Actinomycetes; order Mycobacteriales; family Pseudonocardiaceae. The sequence continues at coordinate 30,134 of JAFAWY010000016.1, read as the reverse complement.
AGCACGTCATCGCGCTCGCCCTCGGCGTCGGCGACGACGATCGGCGGGATCCGGACTCCTTCCATCGCGATCTCGGTGGCGCTCGCGGGCATCGATCCCGGTGCCGCGCCGCCGACGTCGGCGTGGTGTGCGCGGTTGGCCACGTAGCCGAGCAGCTCCCCGGATTCGCCACCCACCGCGGCGACGATGGTCAGGTCTGGCAGGTGAGTGCCACCCAAGTAGGGGTCGTTGACGCAGACCTGCTGGCCGGGTTGGAGCTCCCCGTAGGTGTCGAGGACTGCACGGACGCTGGCCGGCATCGCTCCCAGATGTACCGGGATGTGCTCGGCTTGGGCGACCATCTCCCCGTCGCGGTCGAACACCGCCGCCGAGCAGTCGGCCCGCTCCTTGATATTGGGGGAGTACGCCGCGCGCCGCAGCGCCACTCCCATCTCCTCGGCGACCCCGGCCAGCGCATGCCGGAACACCTCCAGCTCGACAGCCGACAGCTCAGTCATGTCAGGCGCACCACCAGGTTTGCCGAATCGTCCACCTCTGCGATCTCACCGTCAGCCAGTAAGGTGGTGGTGTCCGGCTGTTCGATCAGTGCCGGTCCGCTGACCCGGTCGCCGCAGGACAGTGCGGCCCGGGAGACCACGCGGGCCTTACCGAGATCACCGACCTTGCGGGACCGCTCCGCGACGGGCTCGCCCTGGTCCCAATCGCTCGGGGGCCGGGATAGGATCGGTTCACCGCGGGCCACCACCCGCAGCGTGACGATCTTGACGGGCTCACCGGTCAGGGCGTACCCGTAGGCCTCGCGGTGTGCCTGGTGCAGCAGCTGCGCGAGGTCGGCGCCGCGCTCGACGGTGATCCGCAGTTCGTGTGACTGGCCGGCGTAGCGGGCATCGGCGAGCCGGGTGACCGTGATCTCGCCTGCCACCCCCTGGCGCGCCAGTTCCTCGCAGGCTTGGGTTTCCAACGCTTCCCAGGCGTCGGCGAGATCGTCGTCGACGGAGGCCATCACCGTCCGCGACGTTTCATACCGGCCCGGTGCCAGCAACAGCCCCAGCGCGCTGAGCACACCCGGTGCAGGCGGCACCACCACTGCGCAGCAGCCCAGGTCGCGGGCCAGCGCGGTGGCGTGCAGGGGACCAGCGCCCCCGTAGGCGACCAGCGCCAACGCCGCCGGGTCGACACCGCGCTCGGTGCTGACCTTGCGCAGTGCTCGAGCCATCGTGGCCCGCACCACGGCGAGGATCCCGGCCGCTCCACCAGCGCTGTCCGGCAGCGCATCGATGGCGTTCTGGGCGGCGTTGACATCAAGGCGTAAACCTGCACCGAGTTCGCGACCCGGGTCGAGATGACCCAGCACGCAGTGCGCGTCGGTGACCGTCGGTACGGTGCCGCCCTTCCCGTAGCAGGCTGGGCCCGGGTCCGCGCCTGCCGATGCCGGGCCGACACGCAGCGCTCCGCCGGTGTCGACCCAGGCGATCGACCCGCCGCCCGCCCCTACCGTGTGGATCCCGACCGCTGGCGTACGGAACGGCAGCCCGGAGATCTGCGCCGACGTGGACACCTCCGGCTGGCCATCCCGGATCAGGCACACATCGGTGGAGGTGCCGCCCATGTCGAAGGCAATCGCGTCGGCAAAACTCGCAGACCGCGCCACCGCGCCCGCCGCGACGACACCCGCAGCCGGTCCGGACAGCAACGTGTGCACCGGGGCGGCCGCGGCGAACTCGATGCCCGCTGTACCACCCCCGGAGGTCATCACGGTGATCGTCGGATCGGGTAGCCGGGTGCTCAGGTTGGACAGGTAGCGGCGCATGACCGGTTCGACGGCGGCGTTGAGCACGCAGGTTGACGCCCTCTCGAACTCCCGGAACTCCGGCAGCAGCGCGCTGGACCGGGTGATCGGTACGCCCAGACCGGCCAACGCGTCGCACAGCCGCTGCTCGTGAACACCGCTGGCGTAGCTGAACAGCAAGCTCACCGCCACCGACTCGGGCTCCAGGCGCTCGACCTGGCGCACCACTCGCTCGATCTCCTCGTCGGTCAGCGCGACCACCGCTTCGCCGTCCGGGCCGGTCCGCTCGGCGACGGTGACCACCCGGTCGTGCGGCACGAGCGGCTCGGGCCGGGTGATGGTCAGGTCGTAAAGCGCTGGCCGGTCCTGCCGGGCAATCTGCAACACATCAGCGAACCCGTCGGTGGTCACCAGGACGGTCCGGGCGATCTTGCGCTCCAGCACCGCATTCGTCGCCGTTGTCGTGCCATGGGGCAGCAACCGCAGCGTGGCGTCGGGCAGCGCTTGCGAGACTCCTCGCTCGACGCCAACCGCCTGATTGTCCGGCGTGGTCGGCACTTTCACCGCTCGCGGGCGCAGCCCCGTGGCGTGCACCACCACATCAGTGAACGTTCCACCTACGTCGACCCCGGCGCACCCCACCCCCGCAGTCTTCCCGACGTGGAGCCATATCGCGGTTTCTCGGGCCCTAGAGGCCTGATATGTCCCCTAAATCGAGAAGGGAAAATCCTCGTGCCGCGTGTCTGGTGGGTACAGAGGGTAAGGTCGGTTTACTGAGAGTTACTCTTGTGGTTGATGAGAACGGTTGCCCGCGCTTTGCCGGTCCGGTCTGCCGGGCTGCTCGGTGCTGCGCTGCTCGGTGCCGGGCTGATCAATGCCGGTGTCGCGTCCGCGGGCCAGCCGTGCAGCTACACGATCAACGACCTGCAACAAGCCCGCTCAGCGATCACTACCGCCGCTCCTGGAGACGTGCTGTGCTTTGCTGGTGTCAACCTTGCCGACATCGATCTGACCGTGGCCCGCTCCGGTACCGCACAGGCGCCGATCAGCCTCATCTCCGACGGGCAGACCGTCGTGCACCAGCTCCACATCATGGCCGACCACGTCTTCATCCAGGGCTTCACGATCGTCGGTGGCGGCGAGTTGCTGCTGGAAGGCAACGGCATCGTTGCGCAGAAGAACACCATCCGCGACACCGTGCGGGGCGGGATCATCTGTGCCGGGTGCACCGACTCCACGATCGCAGCCAACACCGTGACGCATGCCACCACGACCGGTATCTCCATCAGCGGGCAGCGGGTCACGGTTCGCGAGAATCTGGTCAGTGCCACAGCGCCGGCCGATGACGGGGACGCCGACGGTGTGCGGTTTTTCGGCAACGACCTGCACATCCTCAGCAACGTGATCCAGAACATCCCTGCCACCGGGGTGGCCCACCCCGACTGCTTCCAGACCTTCGATACCGGTCACCCGGCCACCTTTGATGTCGAGATCGTGGGGAATGCCTGCCAGCACGTTGCGGAGAACTGCCTGCTCGCCACCGGTGACGAGCGTGGCAATGGGGACGCTCCTCCGGGTGTCCGGTCGATTGCCTTCGTCGGCAATACCTGTGCCACCGACGGTGAGCAGGGCGTTTACCTTCGCCGCTGGGCTGATGTGGAGATGCGCAAGAACGACTTCTCCGGCCCGAACCTCAAACGCGGGATCCTGATCTCTGCTGGGTCCACCGACTGCATTGCCAAGGACAACACCACGACCGGCAAGGTGCCGGTCGTGGAGATCGATGCTTCCTCCCGGCCGGGGTTCAACAGCCCGTTCTGACCCCCGGTACGTTGGCCCCGACCATTGCGATGAGACCCGGGAGCCGCGAACTCGCCATGACGCTGGATCAGAGCCTGCTGTGCCTTGCTGCGCGGAAGCGCCCACTGCGCCTGATCGCCACCGGGGGCGGCACCGGAGGGCACACCTACCCAGCGATCACCACGATCCGCGCCACCCGGCAACTGCTGCACGAAGCCGGGGTGGGGCTTGAGGTGCTGTATGTCGGTTCGGCCAGCGGGCTGGAGGCGCGCGTTGCCGAGCAGGAGCAGCTGCCGTTCCAGGCGGTGTCGACCGGGAAGTTGCGCCGCTCTGCGAACCCGCTACGGATGATCTCCAGCCAGAACCTGCGCGACGCGGGACGGCTGGCGCGAGGGCTGGTGGAGGGCCGCCGGGTGGTGCGCGCTTTCCGGCCGGATGTGGTCCTGTCTACCGGTGGGTATGTGGCAGTCCCGGTCGGGTTGGCCGCGGCGACGGTCGGTGCTGCGCTGCTTGTGCACGAGCAGACCACCCGGCTGGGCCTGGCGAACCGGATCTTGGTTCGCCGTGCGACCGTGATCGCCCTGTCGTCGCCTACTTCTGTGGAGCTGCTGCCGGCCGGGATGCGGCCGCGAGCCGTGGTCACCGGGAACCCGATCCGGGTCGAACTGCTGGACGGTGATGCCGACCGCGGGGTCAAGGCACTGGGCTGGACCGGTTGGGACGCCAGCCTGCCCACCGTTTACGTCACTGGTGGCGCCCAGGGCAGCGTGCAGATCAACCGCCTCGTCGCCGGTGTGCTCGACTGGCTGTTGCAACGGGCGAACGTGGTGCACCAATGCGGCGCCACCTCGCTGGCCCAACTGCAGCGCCGCGCCGAGCAACTGCCCGAGGAGCTGGCCTGCCGTTACCGTCTGATCGAGTTCGTCGGCGCGGAGCTGGCGGATGTGCAGGCGCTGGCCGATGTGGTGGTGTCCCGTTCGGGTGCGGGCACGCTGGCCGAGCTGACCGCGCTGGGCAAGCCGTCGGTGCTCATCCCGCTGGTCCCCACCGGGGGTGATGAGCAGCAGCACAACGCGCGTTACCTGCAGCAAGCCGGTGCGGCTCGCGCGTTGCTGGGCAAGTCACCCAGCCCGGCAGATCTTGCTGACGCCCTGGAAGGACTGATCGCTGATCCCGAGTTGCGCGCGGACATGGCCGCCCGGGCGGCACAACTTGGCCGCCCGCAGGCTGCCCACGACCTCGCGACCGTGCTGCTCGACCTGGCAGCACGGGACTAAGCGATCTCAGGGATCCGTGTTGACCCGCCCGGCGCGCTGCTGAGCTAGGTGACCGCGGTGGCGGGGGCGGCTGATCAGCGGAAGTCGCCGGTGCGGATGGCCGCGGTGAAGGCGCCCCACTCGGACGGGCCAAAGGTCAGGATCGGGCCGGCGACGTCCTTGCTGTCCCGGACGGCGCGGTACCCGCTGGGGAGATCGGCGATCTCCACGCAGTTGCCGGCGGCGGTGCTGCGGGAAGATTTCCGGTAGGTCGCGCCGGCCAGAGCCGCCCGCGGCGCGACGCCCTTGTCATTCATGGTTACAACTCCTTCATCACAGTGTGGATCATGTCGAGGGACTCACGTGGTGGGAGTGCCTGAGCCTGTACTGAAGCGAAGGCGTGCACATACTGGCGGACGATGCCGTCGCGCTCGTAGACGGTGAAGCTGGTCTCGCCATCGACGTAGACGGCCTCGGCATCGTACTCGTCGGGCCACTGGATAATCACGAAAGAAGCCCCCAGCGCGGCGTGCGCATCGGCGGTGAAGGGCACCACCTGCACGGTGACGTCGCACTCCCGGGTGACCCTGATGATGTGGTGCAACTGGTCGGCCAACATTTCCGGTCCGCCCACCTGCTGGCGGATCGCCGCCTCCGACAGGATCGCGGTGAAGCGCATTCCGTCGGAGAGCCGCTTCTGGCGGCGCATCCGTAGTTCCAGGTAGCGGTCGATATCGGCCACCCGGATGTGCATAGAACCGGCGGTCATGATCCGTTCGGCGTAGTCACGGGTCTGGAGCAGGCCGGGGATCACGTGCCCCTCATAGCTGCGAATCCAGGACGCCTCGACCTCCAGCTCGATGAGCATTTCCACCGGCTCGCTGAGGATGTCGCCGTAGTCCTGCCACCAGCCGGGCTCGGCGCAACTCCGGCGAAGTTGCTCAAGGGCCGCCGCATCAGCATCGGGAATGGCGAGTACATCGACCAGGCGGCCCAGCATAGCCGGAGTGATCTTCGTCCGACCGGTCTCGATCCGGGACAGTTGTGGCTGGCCTACGCCGAGCTTGGCGGCGAGTGCGGTCCCGGAGAGGCCGCGCTCATTGCGGTAGCTGCTCAGGCGCGCACCGAGTCGCCGGCTCCGCACGGTCGGGCGCATGACCGCCTCCCTTGAGCCGGTCGCAACGGAAAGTGCCGGCGAGCACGGCCTCGCGCGTGCTCGCCGGCACCCGATGGGTTGAGCTTATGTCAAGCATTATGCAATGCAGTATTCTTATGGCAGCTATTGATCTCCGCTGCTAACTGTAACGCTGACTCGGGACATCTCGGCGCACGCGCCAGGGTGCTCCAGTTGCGCTAAAGACTGACGGCGGCCTGAACGCCGTGTTCATCCACTATCCGGCCAGGCCGCCGTCCCCACCTTGGCGGGCAGTGCCCGGCTGGCACCAATGATCGAGACCCAGCGCGATTGCCAGCACGGTCGCGATGGCCACGCAGGCGCCGGCGACGGTATCGGTGAGGTAATGAATGCGCAGGGCGACGAGGGAGATGGCAACGCCGCTTGCCACTACGACTGTGGTGACACCGGCGAGTATGCGTAGCGCGGCACTGCGGGGCCACCGCCCGCTGACAATCAGGACGGCGGCTGCCACCGCCACCGCCGCCACCGCGGTGGTGTGCCCGCTGGGGAAGCTGAGATGGCCAGATAGCAACCGTCCGATGAGCGGCTTCAGGATCACTTCGGTCAGCGTGGCCGCAGTGATGGTCCCGATGATCGGGAGCAACACGCCGGACCATCGCCGGGCGGCAGCGGCGCCACCAGCTACGACGGCAATCAAAATCGCTATCGGCGCCGGATCGCCGAGCGTGACCAGCGCACCGGTGATGACGTGATCTCGGTATAGCCAACTGCTGATCAACGCGTCGAGGTGGCCATCCAGACATCCCGGCACTTCCTCATCGGCATGGTGAATCCCGAGAACGGTGATCACGATGACCGCCAGCACGATGGCCGCTACCGCTGGTGCCCGCAGGCGGTGCGCGAGCAATGGCCGGTAACCAGGCAGATCGGATGGCACGCTCGAGGCTATCTCGGCCACCGGTGCCGGCCCGGCCAAACATCCGCCACGGGCAGTGTGTGGCACGCCACGCACACCGCGGTTGCCGGGGTTACTCGCCGGTAATATGGTGTTGTTACCCGCGAGTAGCTGACTGGACTACCGCGACCAATGGTTCGGGAGCAAGAACATGGGCCACTACAAGAGCAATCTCCGCGACCTGGAGTTCACCCTGTTTGAGGTGCTCCGGGTGCAGGACCGCATGGGTGTAGGCCCGTTCGCCGAGATGGATCCCGACACCGCGCACGAGATACTGGCGGAACTCGACCGGCTGGCTCGCGGGCCACTGGGCGCCTCCTACGTCGATTCCGACCGGCACCCGCCGGTCTTCGATCCGCAGACGCACTCGGTTGTGGTGGGAGAATCGTTCAAGCAGTCATACCGAGCGTTGTGGGACGGCGAGTGGTACCGCCTCGACCTCCCGTCTGACCTCGGTGGTTACGGGGCGACAGCCACACTGCGCTGGGCAGCGTCAGAGCTGATGCTCGGTGCCAACCCGGCGGTCTTCATGTACATGAGCGGGCCGAGCATGGCGGTCGTCGTGCACCGCAACGGCACGCCCGAGCAGCAGCGCTGGGCCGAATTGATGATTGACAAAGGTTGGTGCGCCACGATGGTGCTCACCGAACCCGATGCCGGATCAGATGTGGGGGCCGGCCGCACGAAGGCGATCGCTCAACCTGATGGCTCCTGGCACCTCGAGGGTGTCAAGCGTTTTATCACCTCGGGTGAACACGATGTCACCGACAACATCATGCACCTGGTGCTGGCCAGACCCGAAGGTCCGGGTCTGACCCCTGCTCCCGGGACCAAGGGCCTGTCGCTGTTCCTGGTCCCGAAGTATCACTTCGATAGCGAGACCGGTGAGCTGGGTGAGCGTAACGGCGTATTCGCCACCGGTATGGAGCACAAGATGGGTCTGAAGGCCTCCGCCACTTGCGAGTTGACCTTCGGCGCCCATGGCACGCCCGCGGTCGGCTGGCTGCTGGGCGACGTACACAACGGCATCGCCCAGATGTTCCAGGTGATCGAGTACGCCCGGATGATGGTCGGCACCAAGGCGATTGCGACGCTGTCCAGTGGCTATCTCAACGCGCTGGAATACGCCAAGGAGCGGGTACAGGGTGCCGACCTGACGCAGATGCGCGACAAGACTGCTCCGCGGGTGACGATCACGCACCACCCGGATGTGCGGCGCATGCTCATGCTGCAGAAGTGCTACGCCGAGGGGCTGCGTGCGCTGTACCTCTACACTGCCAGCTACCAGGACACCGTCGAGCTCGGTGGTGCTGACGCCGAAATGGCCGCGCGGGTCAATGATCTGCTGCTGCCGGTGGTCAAGGGCGTCGGTTCAGAGCGAGCGTCTGAAATGCTCATCCTGTCGTTGCAGACCCTGGGCGGGTCGGGTTTCCTCCAGGACTACGCTGTCGAGCAGTACATCCGAGATGCCAAGATCGACAGCCTGTACGAGGGCACCACGGGCATCCAGTCCCAGGACTTCTTCTTCCGCAAGATCGTGCGGGATCGCGGTCAGGCGATCGGTCAGCTAAATAAGGAGATCCAGGCATTCCTGGACGCCGGTAGCGCCAGCGGCGAACTCAAGGAGGAGCGTGCCTTGCTGGCCACCGCTCTGGGTGACCTGCAGGCAATGCTCGCCGCCATGATCGGTTTCCTCACCTCGGCGCAGCAGGACCCGCGCAACGTTTACAAGGTTGGCCAGCAGACTGTTCGCCTGTTGATGAGCACTGGTGACGTGCTGATCGGCTGGTTGCTGCTGCGCCAGGCGGAGGTGGCTTTGTCCGCGCTGACCGGCGACGTCTCGGCCCAAGACCGGCGGTTCTACCAGGGCAAGGTCGCTGCTGCGGTCTTCTTCGCGCGCAATATCCTCCCCGAACTCACCGCTCGCCGCCACATCGTCGAAGCTACTGACAACGCCCTCATGGACGTCCCCGAGGAGGCCTTTTAACCCGTCAACCGCGTGATCACGGCTGGCAGATGACGTGGGGGATGGGGTCGTATTTCACGGTACGGGTGTGGCGGGACAGTTCCACGTGGGTCACCGCATCGCGGATGATCCGGGTGTCGGTGGTGGTGAAACCGCGTGCTCCGGGGGTCGCGCTGCACGGCTGGCCGTGGATGACTTCGGTGGTCGGCTCGGTGTAATCGGTGCGCGGGCCGGTGATCGACTCGACGTCGACGTGTTTGGTCCCCCAGAGGGTCACCGTGACGGAGGTGGGGGTCCAGGCCGTCTGGATCAAGATGCCGGTGGCCGAGTCATTCCGGAATTTGACGTCGATGGCGCCCTCGAAGACGGTGGCTTCTCGGGCCGCGGGGTAGCGGCTGATGTAGTAGCTGTGCTCCTTGTGCTCGACATCGGTCATGCCCGCGAAATAGGTGGCGTTGTACAGCGTGGTGGCGAACTGCGAGATGCCGCCGCCGATTCCCCGGCTGGGTCGGCCGTGGTCGATGATGCCGGCGTCGACGTACCCGGTGGCGGCGTTGCGCGGGCCGGTGTAGCCGTTGAGGCTAAATGTCTCTTTCGGCCGCACGATCGCCCCGTTGACCTGCTCGGCGACCCGGCGGATGTTCTCGCCGGAATCGGTGGCGAACCCGCCCGTGCTGAAGGTGCTGATCTGGGTGGTGACGCCCAGCGCGTTGGCCTGCTCGGTGGTCAAAGTGGGAGGCAGGGTGACGTAGCTGGCTGCTAGGGCGCGTTGCGCTCCCGAGTGATGGAGCACGTCGAGCAGCGGGAGCAGGGTGGCAGCCCAGTCGATGCCACGTCCGTCCACCGACGGCAGCACCACCGGGGCGCCACCCTGGATGAGTATCTGGGCGTTCTTGGCGGGATGCTGGGTCGGCTCCAGCTGCGGGGTCAGGGCGGCGATCACTGTGGGGTTGTCGGCGGTGATCGTCAGGCCGCCCCTGCTGTCCGGAGCGAATCGCAGCGCCGCGGCGATGACCTCGGGCGCCAGCATCGCGTCGTGGCCTTCCTCGCCGGTGACCCGTACGGGCGCGGCCACTGCGGGTTCGACGACCTCGTGCAGCGCAGTGTGGATTCCTTCGGCGGTGGTGCGTACCGGTTGGGTCGTCACCGGCGCGCGCACTGTGCCGCCGCCGAGCCACCGGGAGAGGATCAGATCTGTCGTCGCGGGAACGTCGAGGCGTTGACCAGCTCTCGGTTCGACGGCGACCGGGCGGGTGCCGTCGAAGCGGATAGTGCCCTCGATCGGCTCATGGTCGGTCTGGCCGCGCAGCGCCTGTACCGCGGCGGTGACGGCGGTGCGGTCCTCGGTGGTGACCACGCCCACCTCCCGAGTCCGCCACAACGACGCCAGCCGGGTCCATGGGTTGAGCGGCTGTTTCCCGGCCCGGTCCAGCGTGGCGGGCCAGTCCAGGGTGAGGCCGGCTCGGTGCGGGTCAAGGGTGGCGCTGACGTCGCCGGCAAGCACGGTGATCGGGCGGCTCAGCTGGGACTCGAACTGGTTACGAAGCAGCTGCTCGGCGGCGCTGCGTGACAGCCCACCGACCGGCATGCCTTGGACGGTGACACCGCGAGGTACCGCACCTGCGGAGCGCAGGACGTCGACGCCGTAGATCACGGCCAGCAGTCCGAGCGTGGTTGCCGCAATGATCAGGGTGCGGCGCAGCGCATGGCTGTCCTGGCGCACTGTTTCGATGGTCTGCCCGGAACCGGTCTCGGCCAGTTCCTCGAACAAAGACCGCGGTTCGGGTGGCGCCGACTTGTCGGGCGTCACAAATACAGGCCTGTTCCGTGTTCGGTGCGCTCGCTGGCTACCGCTTGCAGGTCCCTTTCCCGCATCACCAGGTACGCGCACCCGCGCACCTCGACTTCGTACTGGTCTTCCGGGTTGAACAGCACCCTGTCGCCAACCTGGACAGTGCGGACGTGCTGACCGACGCCGTACACCTCACCCCAGCACAACCGCTTGGCTACCTGGGCCGTCGCCGGGATCAGGATTCCTCCGCTACTGCGCCGTTCGCCGTCTTCACCCAGTAGGCGCACGATCACACGGTCGTGGAGCATCTGGATCTCGAGCTTGCTTTCAGCCACGGCGAAAGCGTACGTGCTCTCCCTGCCGGTCCCGGTGCGGCCCGCGTCTTGGAGACTCTCCGGTAAGGCCAGCCGCCCCGGGAAAAAGCGGAAAAGAAGAAGGCCCCGTGAGGCTGCCGGGTCGGGGGTCCAACAGCATCACGGGGCTGTCAGTGTCATCGCGGTGTGCCACCGCGCCGTTACACGCTCCCCTCGACCTGCGGGTGATTCACTCGTTTGGACTAGTACGACTGGGTCAACCGGCCAATCTGCCCAGCAGGAAGCGTCCGAAGTGTGGAACGGTGAACGCGATCTGACCGCGTTCCCCGGAGTAGACCAGCCCCTTCTTGAGCAGGCTGTCGCGCGCGGGGGACAGCGACGAGGCTCGGCGACCGAGCTGGTCGGCGACCTGGGTGGTGCCGACCGGCTCGTCCCGGCCGCCGGTGAGCTCGGCCATTGACTGCAGGTACTCGCGCTCAGCGGGGGTGGCTCGTTCGAAGCGGGATCCGAAGAATCCCACGGCGAGCTCGCTTTCCGCCTCCGGAGCTGCCACCTGGACATCGAGGATCCCGATCGGCGACGCCGGGGCGGCGTCCCAGGCGGCTTTGCCGTAGGCCTGCACGAAATAGGGGTAGCCTCCAGAGGTCTCAAACAGCGCGTCCAGCGCGTCGGGGGTGACGGCGGCGCCTTCCCGCTCGATCGGCGCGACCACAGCACGGTCGGCGTCGGCACGGTCCAGTCGGTCGATCCGTACGTACCGGAACAGCCGCTCGGAATAGGATTTCGACGCGCTGAGCACCGCTGGTAGGTGCGGTAACCCCGCGCCGACGACTACCAGGGGTGCCCCGGACTGGGACAATTCGTGGCAGGCGGCGCACAGCGCGGAGACGTCGTCCGGTGCCACGTCCTGCATTTCGTCGATCAGCAGCGCCACCCCGGTGCCGACGTCCGCGGCCAAGTCAGCCACCTCGGTGAACAGCTCGACTAAGTCGATTTCGATGTCCCCCGAATCGGCCCGCCCGGCGATGGCCGGCACGTCGATGCCTGGCTGCCAGCGATCCCGCAACTTGGCGTCTTTTGCGGTGGCCCGCAGGGCAAATGCTTTGAGAATGCCGAGCACCTCCTCGACTCGGCCCGGAGCGCGGTGGCGCAACGCCAGATCGCGCACTGCCCGGTGCAGCGCCGCCGATAGCGGGCGGCGCAACCCCCCTTCGGGTCGTGCCTCGACCTTGCCGGCACCCCAGCCGCGCCGTATGGCGATCGAGCGCAGCTCGCCGAGCAATACCGTCTTGCCCACCCCGCGTAAGCCGGTCAGCACCAAGGATCGTTCTGGACGCCCCCGCGCCACCCGTTCCAGCACCACATCGAAGGCGGCCAACTCTCGGTCCCGTCCGGCCAGCTCAGGCGGCCGCTGGCCGGCGCCGGGGGCGAACGGATTACGCACCGGATCCATTCTGCGACCGTATCTGGCTTTCTAGCGTTTACCGCAGATCGTGCAATAGATCCCAATCAGCGTGTCGCGTGGTCATCACGCGCGCACTGCGTAGCAACGCAGATTACGAATGTCATAGCGGAAGATGTCCAGGTTGGTGAAGCCGCAGCGGGAGACCAGCGCGCCCAGCGACTCGGCGTCGAACATGGTGTGGTGGGCGTTCCAAATCCAGCGGGGGACACCGCGCGCGTCAGTACCTTGGTGCGCGGCCCGGTCGGAGTGACCGCCGAGGATCCAGTAGTTCGCTTCTGCGGTGTCGATTTCGCCGCGCACCCATTGCTCGGCAACGAACCGGGCGTCCGGCACCCCGATGTCGAGCTGGGCGCCAGGCCGCATCACCCGCGCCCACTCCCGGACGGTGGGTTCCACGAGCTCGTAGCTCTGGTGTTCGAGTACATGGTTAGCGCGCAGGGCAGCTATCGAAGCGGTCGCGAACGGCAGCTGGTCGATCCAGCTGATCACCTCGATGTCGGGCAACGGGAGAACGTCGACGTGCACGTCGTAATCGGGATGCGGTTTCTCGCCCGCCCCGAGCTCGACTTTCACTGGTGATCGATTTTCTTGATCATTTTTGCGGGGCGACCCGCGACAACGGTATACGGCGCCACGTCCTCCAGCACCAGCGAGCCCGCGGCGACGACCGCGTGCTTGCCGATATGCACGGGGCCCAGCACCAGGGCGTGGCTGGCCACCCATACCCCCTCCTCGATCACCACGTCTCGCCCGGACCGGGGGAACGTGATCTGCCGTTCCCGGCCGAACTTGGTGATGTCGTGGGTGCCGGTAAGTACCGCGACCTCGTGACCGAAAAAGGCGTACTCGCCGATCGTGATGTCGCCGCCGGACACGTTGAACAGGGCATTGTTGACAATCGCGGTGGGGTGGATGTGTAGCCGTTCATGCCGGCCGTGCAGCTGGTACCGGTAGAGCGGGTTTTCGCTTTCGCCGTAGCTGAACCGGTTGCGTTCCTCAGCGATCAGCCGCTGCAGGGGGCCACGCAACACCCGGACCAGTAAGTCGTCCAGTAATGACATGATCGAAGACTTTAGCGAGCGAGCGGAGGGGCCAATCCAGCGCGGGCCAGCGTGGCCGATAGCCGCCTGGCTAGTGCATCGGGACCAAAGTGGCGCCGGGCCAGCGCTCTGTTGCGTGCGAGCAGCGCCGGGTCTGGATCGGCGAACCAGGCGGCGAGTGGCGCCGGGTCGTCGACGGGAAACCAGCGGAAACCCAGGCTGGCCACCTCCCTGGCCACGGGGTAGTCGTTGACCGCCAGCGGCCGGCCGGCCAGCGCGGACTCGATCAACGGCATGCCGAAGCCTTCCCAGGTCGAGGGCAGCACCACCGCATCCGCGGCTGCGTACGCGTCGACCATCCGCAGTGAGGCGGGTAGCCCCCGGCGTACCGGGCAGCGGGCCCGGGCGAGCAACTCGGCCAGCTGTGGCCCGTAGCCGTCCTCAGCGGCCCCGGTAAGCCAGTAGACAGCACCGAGAGCCTCGGCCAGGGCCAGCCCGGCGGCGATGTTCTTCCGCGGGATTGCTCGCGTGGGTTGCAGCAGTAGCCGCTGCTTTGGCCCTACCTTCACCGCGGCCCGCCCGGCGGTCCGATTGCCGCGGCGGGGGATGCGAGCGTAACCGTGGTAGACGGGGATTGCCGCAATGCCGCGACCGGCCAGCTGGGCGGCGCTGTGCCGACTAATGGCCACGTGGTGCCAGCCCGGATTATCGGGCGGCCAGCCGAGCAGGTGCGCGTAATGATCCCGTTCCCAGGGCAGGTCGTGGTGGCGCAGCACCGCCCGGCGGCCCCGCAACACCGCTGCGACCACCTCGGTCACCGGCGGGTTCATCGGCAGCGAGCACACGTTTTCCACCACGACGAGATCTGTACCGCGCAGCGCCCTTGCCAGCTCACTCGAGCACGCCGGATGCCGGGAATCCAGCGCGAGACCAGGAATGAGGTGATCCGCGATGCCGGCTCCGGCGATAGTGCGTACCCGGCAGCCCAACCGGCCCAGCGCCGCGATCCACTGTGCGGCGGCCACCGATACTCCGTCGGCCGAGCCGAGCCGGAATGACAAGACCGCCACGTTGGTCACGCTACGTGTTTTAGCAGTGCGATAACACTGTATGCCACTACCGGACTATGCAGAGCAGCGTGAATGCGGCGGTTGAGGCGACGGCGCGGGCGATGTTCCAGTGCACCCAGGCCGTTTCGAAATGATTGCGCACCGCACCCACATCGGGGATCTGGCGCGCCGGCCCGGCCGCGGCCAGGGCGTCATTGAGCGGGACATTGATTCCGATCGTGATCAGTAGTGCGATCACGTAGAGCACCAACGCGGTGCCGATCCAGGCAACCGGGGTGCGCTGTCCTGCCTGGAAGTGCAGTACCGCCGTGATAATGGCGAATACCGGCGGACCGGCCAAAATAAGGGTGAGCCCAGGGATTGAGGATCGCCACATTAATTTGTTGCATTGCCTCGACGAAAACCCGGTTGTCAGTCCGGCTGAGTCCGGGCATGACAGACATCGCGAAGGCGAAGAACAAGCCGGCTAACAGACCCATCGTCACGGTGGCTGCTACCAGAGTGCTGCTGCGCAACGCTGCAAGCATCATGTCGGCCTCGCTAGCCGGGGGTATTCGAACACCTCCGGTCGTGCGTACTGCTGTGTCATGTCATTGGAGTTAAGCCCCGCATCCGCAGACGATCCATCGTTGATCGACGCAAGAGCATGTGCGTGCGTCTAGGCTGTCGGGCATAGATTGCCTGGCAAGCCTGCTCGATGGGCCTCGGGCGCGCGGCGCGTTCCTGCTCCGCGCGCTGATGGACCCGCCCTGGTCGCTGCGCATTGAGGATCAAGCACCGCTGACCTTGGTAGCCATGATGCGCGGCCCGGCCTGGGTGGTACCGGATTCCGGTGACCCGCGGTCGCTGCACGACGGGGATGTCGCGATCATGCGAGGGCCTGATCCGTACACGATGGCAGATCAGCTCAGCACGCCACCTCAGGTGGTTATTCATCCTGGCCAGCGCTGTACCACGCCAGCAGGAGAAGATCTCAGTGAGGCAATGCAGCTGGGCATCCGTACCTGGGGCAACAGTGCCTACGGCGCCACGATGATGCTGGTTGGCACCTACCAGATGCGCGGGGAGGTCAGCCAGCGGCTGCTCGCTGCACTGCCCGCGCTGCTCGTGCTGCCGGCTAACTCGTGGGACTCGCCGCTGATGGCGGTGCTCAGTGACGAGATCGCGAAAGATCAGCCCGGGCAGGAGGTAGTCCTCGACCGGTTGCTCGATCTGCTGCTCATCGCCGTGCTGCGCGCCTGGTTGTCCGGCGCCGAGGCTAACGCTCCGGGCTGGTACCGGGCGCAAAGCGATTCGGTGGTGGGTCGGGCGCTGCGAATGCTGCATGAGCGCCCGGAGCATCCCTGGACGGTCGGGGCGCTGGCCAGCGCAACCGGGGTCTCCCGGGCCGCGCTGGCACGCCGGTTCACCGAACTCGTCGGCGAGCCGCCGATGACGTATCTGACCAGTTGGCGGCTGGCATTGGCGGCGGATCTGCTCCGCGACTCCGACGCGACCATCGGCGCCATCGCGCGGCAAGTGGGCTACGGCAGTCCTTTCGCGTTGAGTACTGCTTTCAAGCGCGTTCGCGGCATCAGCCCGCAGCAGCACCGCAAACCCGTCCGCGACGAGGTCCACTGAAAAGTCGTGGCTCACGCAACGGAGATTAGCTACCGGAGCGGCTGAGTCCGGTCCAGAAAATGTTCACCAAGCGCGTGGTGAGGTCCTCGGGGGTCTCCTCGGGGTTTTCCAGTGCCCAGTCTGACAATGCCTCGGCAGCTCCGACCACTGCGTATGCGATCGGCACTACCTCCTCCTCGGCGTCTTCGGCACTGGTCGGGGCCAGCAGATTGGCCACCAGGGCGATAATCTGCTGGCGGGCTGCGGCAATCTCCCCGGCGAACGGTTCCCGGGCCCGAGCCTGCCGGTACAGCACGATCCAGCCGTCGCGATGCTCGGTGACGAACGTAAAGAAGGCCAGCAGGCCGTGGTGCAGCCGCTGCTGCGTGGTCAGTCCAGGCGGAGCCGCTACGGTGATCAGCTTGATCAGGCGCCGTGCTTCTCGCCGGATACACGCGCTGAACAATTCGTCCTTAGACCCGAGATAGGCGTAGATCATGGGTTTGGAAACCCCGGCAGCCTCGGCGATCTCGTCCATCGACGCCATGTGGAAGCCGCGCCGGGAAAACACCGCGACCGCCGCATCAAGCATCTGCTGCTCGCGCTCCTGCCGGGGCAACCGCCGCCGATGCGCAGGTACGGGCTCGGTAAGGGACGGAGGCATGGTTGCGAGTCTACCTACCAACGCGTAGGGTTACTCACCAGTAGATAGCGGTGAGCGGTGCAGCAATCATGGCGGAGGCCGGAATGAACGACGTCGATCCGCGGAAGCTGTCCACTGAGAAGTTCGTGGCCTTCCTGCAGTCGACTAACGGTGACATGGAACCGCAGGCTTTTGCCCGGCTCATCAAGCATGCCTCCACCGAGCAACTCGACGCGTTGCTTGAGGAACCGCAGCGACGTGCGGTGCTGCTCGATACGATCTTCGCCCGGATGGCGGGGCAGTTCCGACCGGAGAACGCGCCGAAGCGCGACTCTGCGATCCACTGGCGGATTACTGGGGGCCCGAGCGGCGAGGACGTGTACGAAACGTGGATTACCGGGACGGAGGGTGCGTCGCCGCCGCAGTGCTCGACAAGCAAGGAGCTATCGCACGACCCGCGGGTGACCCTCACCATGTCCGGCGATCAGTTTCTCGCGTTGGTTTCCGGAAACAGCTCTCCCACGATGATGTTTTTCACCGGCAAAGTGACGGTGGACGGCGATGTCATGTTCGCTGCCACGTTAAGCAATATATTCGAATTACCACAGGCCTAACGGCGCGCGCTGCCTGCGAGCTCCAGCACGCGCCGCAGCATTCAGTCACTACAGCTTGCTTACTGGACGCGCACGGATCCGGTGCTGATGCTGGGCGGAGAATATGCCGGTGGCGAGATATTAGCCTGCTTCACCCGTTGCTGGGCTCGGCGGCCATTGCGTACCGCGCTGATGGTTTGCCGTACTCTCCGCAGTGATGAGATCTGCGTTGCCAGATGAAGCTGGTAACGCCACCACGGGTGGTTACCCCGGCGCTTCCACAGCGTATAAGCGAACTGGGTGATCGGTTGATCGATGTAGCTGGGTACGTTCTCGAACCACTCGGTGCTGTTCATGGCCGCATTTTGTAGGTCCAGGATGTCCGCACGCCGCTTCTGTTCGTAATGCGCCAGCGCCGCCTGGAGGTCATCGTGGGCTTCGAGGCTGTCGGCCAGCCCGACGGCATCCTTCATCGCCAGCGTGGTGCCCGATCCGATGGAGAAGTGCGTGGTGTGTGCCGCATCGCCCATCAACACGACGTTGCCGTGGTGCCATGAGCTGTTGGTGATGCGGGTGAAGTTCAGCCACGGGATTTTGCCCAGATCGCGCATCGAGTTCATCAGGGCATGACCGTCGAGATGGTGTGCGAAAATCTTCTCTAGCTTCTTTATGCTCTCGTCGGGATCTAGCGTGTCAAAGCCGAGCCCGCTCCAGGTATCCGGGGAGCACTCGACGATGACGGTGGTGGTGTCGGCGTTGTAGGGGTACGAGTAGAACCATATCCAGCCGGCGGGCGTCTCTTCGAAGGCGAACAAAAAGGATTCGAAGATCTTGTGGGTACCAAGCCAGAGGTACTTGTTCCGCCCCACCACCGCGTCCGTCTGGAAGTGCTGATGAAGCGACCGCCGGATACGGCTGTTGACGCCATCGCAGGCAACCACCAGATCGGCGTCAGCCACCTCGGAAAGATCTTTGACCTCGCGCTCGAACTGTATGTCAACACCGAGTTGGGTCGCTCGATCAACCAGGATGTCGAGAAGATGCTTCCGGCCGATGGCGTATCCGTATCCCCCGAGATGCGCCCGCTCCGTGCGAACGTATACCTCCTGGTTGTGCCATGAGGCGGGATTTTCGAATATTCTCTGCGCGCTGACCGGATCGTTCTTGTAGAGGCTGTCGAGTAACGGATCGGAGAAGGTAACCCCCCATCCGTATGTCACCCCTGCTGGATTGCGTTCGATCACCGTGATGTCATGGGTAGGGTTGCGCAACTTCGCCGAAATGGCGAAATACAAACCCGCGGGGCCGCCGCCGACGCACACGATTTTCATACCGTCTTCCGCCTCCCTCATCGACGGTGAGCGAATGGATCCAACAGGGCTTGAAGCGACGACAAACGCGGTTTAGCCGGAGGATACCCCGGCCTTGGTGGACGGCGAGGCGGCAATGTCACCACCCTGCCGACGACCCACATGCCCGCGCGAGCCGCGTAGCAGGCTTTGCGCCTTGCGGAACAGTCGGCGGCCGGTAGCCGAGCGCCACGCAAGGTCGTAGGCGATCCGCAGCGGCGCAGGTCTGATCATTTCCACCGCAGGGGGGTAGCGGAATGCAGTACCGCCGAAAGTGACTTTGGGCTGATCCGCGGTGGGCAGCGAGTCGGCGTCACGCTCGGCTCCGTCCAGCAGCGCGGCCAGCGTCTCAGGGCGCAAGCCGCCAAAGTCGAACCAGCGGTATCCCTGTGCCTTGGCCCACTTGATCAGCTCCCATCGGATGGCCGCCGGAACGGATAGCCGCATCGCTTCACCGGAGCGGTCAAACCCCGACAACCGGCCGCGGACCATCTCACCGCATCCGGTCATCAGATCCACCGCGACGGGCACACCATCCACCTCACCGACGAACATCACGACATGTCCGGTGGCAGCCAGTTCCCGGTACAGCGCGGTGATGTAGTCCAGCGGCAGCGGGGTGTATCCCTGGTGCTGGGCCGAACTGGCCATCAGGTCAGCCAGGAGTGCGACATCGGCCTCGGTTCCGGGCCGGACCCTGACCCCCCGCGATTCCCACCGGTTGGTCCACGACTTGAGCCGCTTGCCGAACCTGCTGCGGATCACCGCGAGGTCCTCGGTCAAGTCGATGCGGATCGAACCCTGCGGGGCAATGCCCGCCGACGAGTGCCGGAAACCGCGGCGGATCAGCTCATTGCTGGTGTCCTCGGCGCTCTCGGGGGGTTGGATGAACAGGATGGGCAGCCGCCGGCGGCTCAGCATCGCGAGAGCATCGACGAGCGCTTGACGGATGTCGTCAGCAGCGGGTGCCCCGGGCGAGACCAGGGGACCGTACGGCAGGTAGCCGACCGAGCCGAGTACGGGAAAGCGGCGGGTCAAGATCTGCGCACCGCCGACCAACTCACCGGCCTGGTACGCCAGCAGGTACAGCGGGGTGAAGCCGACGCGGCTGCGCAATCCTCCCCAGACGGACAACTGCGTGACGTCGGTGCCCGGGGTGTGATCCACCAACCGGTCCCACGCATGCAGTGCTTCAGGGCCGGGATCTTCCCTGATGGTGACGTGGATCTGCTGGGTACCACTGTTGTGACTGATCCCCATGGCGGCTCGATCCTGTGGTGTCGTGCCTACCGGAGCGTTCGCTCCGACTCGCATCATCATCATGCCGAGTCCGGGCCACCAGCCGAGTCCTGCCACAGTTATCCACCCCCGAGAATTGCCAAGCAGCATCCCCTCGCGATGCTGCTTCGGCTTCGGCGCCCCATGCTGAGCGCACGCGTATCCCAATCACCCTCAGCTATGGTGTCGTCACCGCACGGTCAGTCGTTACGTTGTACCGCAACAGCGGTGGCAGCTCCTCAATACAGTGCCGACGGGTGGTACGGGACATGCATTGCCGAGCCGGTGCCACGGGCTTGCTGTTGCGGGCTCCCGATGTCCGGCGCCGGCCGCTGGTGTTGCTGCAGTGCGGGGGCAATCTCTGGGAAGACCGGTGGGGGGTGCCGGGCGGGCCGCACCACAGCGACGAGAACCCCGCCCAGGCCGCGCTGCGCGATGCAGCTGACCAGGCCGCCGTGGACCCCGGCGTGGCGCGCGTTCGGGGAGCGCTGGTGCACCAGCCCGGCGGCGAAGGCTGGTCGTTCACCAGCGTGGTCGCTGACACCACCGAACCGCTGCCGCTGCGTCCCCACCCCGCCGAGCTGGCCTGGGTACCGGAAGACGATGTCGCTGAGCTGGACTTGCATCCGGTATTCGCGGCGATCTGGCCTGAGCTGCGGGTCACCGAGATAGGAGTCGTGGTGGACGCCGCCAACGTCGTCGGCTCGCGCCCTGACGGCTGGTGGAAGGACCGGGCCGGCGCCGCCGAGCGCTTGCAACGTGCGGTGGCTGCAGCCGGACCTGGAGTCTTTCCCTGCCCGCAGGGCGGCTTCGGTTGGATGGCCAGCCCTGTGCTGGTGCTGGAAGGCGCCGCGGCCCGAGCCCCTGATGTGCCCGGCGTTGAGGCAATCCGTGCTCCTGGCGTCGGCGACGACACCATCGTCGAGATCGTCAGTGTGCCCGGCGCCTGGCTCGTCGTCACCGCCGACCGCGCACTCCGCGCCCGGCTGCCACCCCATGCCCACCCCGTCTCCCCGTCCGCGTTCCTCTCCTGGCTGGGCGCCTAACGGTGTTCTGCTCGGCCCGGCCCGCGTCGTGGATGCAAACCGCGCTGGAGTTCAGAAAGTGAAAGCCAGCGCGGGGTCGGTGAGGAGCGCGCCGATGTCGCTGAGGAACCGGGAGCCCTGGGCGCCATCGACGACGCGGTGGTCGACGGACAGGGCAAGCTGGCAGACCTGGCGAGGCACCACCGCACCGTCCACCACCCACGGCTGTTCCCGGATCGCGCCGAGGGCGAGGATTGCCGACTCACCGGGGTTGAGGATGGGGGTGCCGGTGTCGATGCCGAACACCCCGACGTTGGTGATGGTGATCGTGCCACCGAGCATGTCACCGGGCGCGGTGCTACCGTCCCGGGCCGCGCTGGCGAGCTCCTCCAACGCCAGAGCCAGCTCGTGTAGCGACATCCGCTCCGCGTGTCGAATCTTGGGCACGACGAGACCGCGTGGGGTGTCTGCGGCGATGCCGAGGTGCACGTAGTCGAAGTAGACGATCTCACCGGACGCCTGATCCCAGCTGGCGTTGACTTCGGGGGTGCGCCGCACCGCCAGGCACAGCGCCCGGGCCGTGAACGTCAAGGGAGTCAGTTTCACCCCGCGGAACACGGGTCGCCCCGCCAGCCTGGCTCGTAGCTGCATCATCGCGGTGACGTCGACAGTGAGGAACATGGTGACGTGTGGCGCGGTGAACGCCGAGGACACCACTGCGGCCGCGGTGGCTTTGCGCATACCCCGCACCGGTTCCCGGCGCTGCCCGGGGTCGGCGATGGGTTCAGTCGCGGCGCGTCGTACATCCTCCCGGGTGATCACCCCGCCGTTGCCCGAGCCAAGTACGGTGCTCAGGTCGATGCCCAGCTCCTTGGCCAGCTTGCGCACCGGTGGCTTCGCCAGCGGGACAGATGCCTGATCTTCGGCAGCCGGAGCAACCGCGAGGGGCTTGCGGGGCCGGCGGGTCATGGTCGCGGTGCGTGGGCCGTAACCGACCAGGGTGGTGATCCGCCCATCCGGTCCCTCAGCACCGATCTCTGGACCGATCTCGGCCGTGGGTTGCACGACGGCGTCCCCGGCGTCAATCGCGATCAGCGGGGACCCGACCGCCACGGTGGCGCCAGGTTCGGCGAACAGCTCGGTGACCACTCCGGCGTACGGGCTGGGCAGCTCGACGGCCGCTTTCGCCGTCTCGATCTCCACGATGATCTGATTGAGGGTGAGGGTGTCGCCGGGCGCGACGAGCCAACGCACGATCTCCGCCTCGGTAAGTCCCTCCCCGACGTCAGGTAGGGCAAAGATGCTGGTCATAAAGCGTCAATACCCCAAGGCACGGTCGACAGCATCGAGGATGCGATCGACGTCGGGCAGGTAATCCTCTTCGCATTTCGCGGGAGGGTAGGGGGTGTCGAACCCGGTCACCCGCAATACCGGGGCTTCGAGTGAGTAGAAACACTCCTGCGAAACCCGGGCCGCCAGCTCGCCGATCAATGAAGCCTCGCCGGGTGCTTCCGATACGCAGATCAACCGGCCGGTGCGGCGCACCGAGCCGAACACCGGCGCCAGATCCAGCGGGGACAGCGTGCGCAGGTCGATCACTTCCAGCTGCTGGCCGTCCTGCTCGGCGATGGTGGCGGCGTCGAGCACGGTGCGGACCATCGGTCCGTAGGCAACGACGGTCGCAGTGGTGCCGGAACGCACCAGCTGCGAGCTGAACAGCGGTGGGGGTGCCGAGGTGAGGTCCAGCGCCGCCTTCTCCCAATACCGGCGCTTGGGCTCAAAAAAGATCACCGGATCATCGCAGGCGATGGCCTGCTGGATCATCCAGTAGGCATCGACGGCATTGGCGCAGGCCACGACCTTGATCCCCGGCGTGTGGGCGAAATAGGACTCGGGGGACTCCGAGTGGTGCTCAACGGCACCGATACCCCCACCGTGCGGCACCCGCACGACCACGGGCATCCGCAGCTTGCCCTGCGAGCGGTAATGGAATCTGGCGAGTTGGGTGACGATCTGGTCGAAGGCGGGGTAGATGAACCCGTCGAACTGGATTTCGCAGACCGGGCGGTAGCCCCGCAGCGCAAGCCCGACCGCCGTGCCGATGATCCCGGACTCGCCGAGCGGGGTGTCCAGCACCCGCTGCTCACCGAAGTCTTTCTGCAAGCCGTCGGTGATGCGGAACACCCCGCCGAGCTTGCCGATGTCCTCGCCCATCACGATGACCCTGGGGTTGGCCTCCATCGCAGCTCGCAAACCCTGGTTGAGGCCCTTGGCCAGGGTGATCGTTTGAGGGCCGCCGGTGCCGCTCATCGGCGTTCATCCTCGACGAACGATGCGTGATAGGCCAGGTAGTCCGCACGCGCCGCGTCAATCGACGGTGACGCCTCGGCGTAGATGTTCGAGAAGATCCGCTCCGGGCCGGGGACGGGCATCGACATACAGTAGTCGCGCAGCCGGCGCGCCAGCTCGTCAGCTTCGTTGGCCACCCCGGCGAAGAACTCCGGTTGCGCCAGGCCTTCCCGCACCAGGTGTACCCGCACGCGCTCCACGGGATCCTTGAGCTTCCATTCCTCAAGCTCGTCGGCGAGCCGGTAGCGGGTCGGATCGTCGGAGGTGGTGTGCGCATCCATCCGGTAGGTACACGCCTCGATCAACACCGGACCGTTCCCGGTGCGGCACTCCCGCAGCGCCCACTGCGTGACGGCGAACACGGCGAGCACGTCGTTGCCGTCGACCCGGATCCCGGGGAAGCCGTAGCCGCGGGCCCGGCGGTACAGCGGCACCCGGGTCTGGTGATCCAGCGATGCTGAGATGGCCCACTGGTTGTTCTGACAGAAGAACACCACCGGTGCGTCGTAGACAGCAGCCCACACGAACGCCTCGTGCACATCACCTTGGGAGGTGGCGCCGTCGCCGAAGAAGCAGATCGTCGCCTCGCCCGTCTCCGCGTTGCCGATCTTGCCATCCAACCGCTGTCCCATCGCGTAGCCGGTGGCGTGCAGGCACTGGGTGCCCACCACGACGGCGTACAGCTGGAAGCCGGTGCTGTGGGGATCCCATGAGCCCTGGTCGATACCGCGGAAGATGCCGAACAACTCGGTGGGATTCACCCCGCGGCACCACGCGACGCCGTGTTCCCGGTAGGACGGGAAGGCCATGTCCTGGGGAGCCATCGCGCGACCGGCACCGATCTGCGCGGCCTCCTGGCCCAGCAGCGGCGCCCACAAACCGAGCTGGCCTTGCCGCTGCAAGACGTTGGCCTCCCGATCGAGCCGGCGGACGAGCACCATATCCCGATAGAAGGCTTGGATGTCGGCCGCAGAGATTTCCAGATCGAACCGGGGATGCGAGACGCGCTGCCCCTCGGGGGTCAGCAGCTGGACAAGATCTTCCCCTTCGCTGGTCGCCCGGAGGCCGGCGATCACCTGTTGCGGATTGTGCGGCCCGTCGACCTCCATCGCAGTGCCGACGATAGGACCGGCAAGGGGTTCGACAATGGGGCCCACTGTGGGCTGACCGACTATTGGGCTTCCGACCGGTTTGGCGCCAGGGCTGGAGCGGGATGGTGCACGCTTGCGAGGCGGCATGGGCACCTCCTTGCTGTCACGCCTCGTCCCACTTGTGATGGACACGTCGGCGATGCCGCAGCACAGCATCGCTCCCGTAATGGGTCGCACTGCCAGGAGTCGACGCTGCCAAATCACTCCACCGCAATTGTCCCACGGGCCACATCGATCGTCACAGAGTTCGTCACACGGCATTTGCCTGGTGCGCGGGCGGCGAGCCGTCCTTGCGCCGCTTGGGCAGCATGGCGCCACCGGTGATGGCCGCACCTGGCCCGAACAGGGTGTCCAGCACATCCTTCACCCGGTACAGGTCTGCATTGATCTCCTCTTGCAACCGGGCCAATTGATGCAGCTCATGGGCGCTGGAGCGCTCGCGCTGCGTTGCCGTGTCGGTCGCCACCGCGACCAACCGGTCGGCCTCGGCGCGCGCCTGCGCCAGGAGCCGATCCGCCTCGGCGCGAGCTGCCCGGCCCATCATCTCCGCGTCCGCGGTGGATGTTCGGACCAGCTCCTCAGCGTCCGTGCTTGCCGCGGCGCGGATCTGCTCGGCGTCTGCTCGCGCCTGCGCCCGAACGCGTTCGGCTTCTCGTTCTGCCTCCTGGCAGGTGATTTCCAGCTCGCCGGAACGCCGGCGCAGCGCAGCTTCCTGCTCGGCTGCCTTCCGGTCGGCCTCGGCGCGCCGGCTGGTGACCTCCTGCTCTGCCCGTTCCCGTAACTCAGCGGCTTGTGCGCGGGCCTGATCGAGCGTTGCGGCTGCCGCTGCCTCAGCCTGTCCGCGCACCTCGCGGGCTTCATCCTCGGCAAGTTTGAGGATTTTCTCGACCCGAGCGCCGAAGTTGGCGTCTCCTGCCGGTTCGCCATCGGACGTGTGACGTCCCTGGCTCAGCGCGTCTTCCAGCATCGTGATGCGCTGGTTGGCTGCCGCGACAGCGTTGTCGGCGGCCGCTAGCTCAGCGGCGAGAACGCGCAACCGCTCGTCCACCTGCCGCTTGTCGTAGCCTCGCAGTGCGATGTCGAATGTGGTGTCCGTTAAGTTCCTGCGACTCAAGCGGTTCATCTTGTGACCTCCCCGACGGTGGTGAGGCATCCTTACACTTGGTCACTCTCCGCCGACGACCAGGTCGGGAGTTTCCACGATCGCCTGGCACTCCCCACGCCCGGTAGGGCTATCCTCGCCACTGCGTCCGTTGCCGGGCCCCTAGGGCCAATCAGGGGGCCGACCCACAGGAGTCAACGCTGAGCTATCAGGATCCGTCCTGGCGTCCGACCCAACGCTTGCCGGTTACCCGGTTCGTTCCTCCAGGCCCTGCCCCACACCGAGGCTCAGCCCCGCGTCGAGGTCCGGCCCCGTCACGAGGGCCTGCTTGGCCGCCGCCTACGGCCGCGCCGCGGCAGCGGCGCCGGCGCCGTCCGGGCCGCATCCTGGGCCTGACCTGTGCCATCGTCGTTCTGGCGGTGTTGTGCGCTGCGGTCTACGTCGACCGCTCGCTGCAACATGTCGATGCGCTCGCCGACTACCCAGGCCGGCTCGCGCCCACCGCGGGCACCAACTGGTTGATCGTCGGGTCGGACAGCCGGGCCGGCCTCACCCCGGCGCAGGAAGCGCGCCTGACCACGGGTGATGAAGCAGCAGCCGGGGGCAGCCGCACAGACACGATCATGTTGATGCATATCCCGGCTCTGCTCGGTGGCGGGCAGACAACCCTGGTCAGCCTGCCCCGGGATTCCTCGGTTCCGCTCGCGGGTTACGGTCGGGTCAAGCTCAACGCCGCCTTCTCCATTGGCGGCCCCGCGCTGCTGGCCCAGACCGTGGAGAAAGTCACCGGGGTACACATAGATCACTACGCAGAGATCGGCTTTGCCGGCTTCGCGGATCTCGTCGATGACGTCGGCGGGGTGCAGATGTGTCCTACCGAGCCGATCAACGACCCGCTGGCCGGTCTGAACATTGCGGCCGGATGCCAGATGTTCGATGGTCCGAAGGCATTGGGATATGTCCGGACCAGGCACTCGCCGCGGGGTGACCTGGACCGGGTGGTGCGCCAGCGGGAGTTCCTCGGTGCCTTGATCGCCCAGGTCACTGGTCCAGCCGTGCTGATCAACCCGTTCCGGATGGTCCCGCTGGGCATTGACGCCCCGGGCACGATGACCGTCGACAACGGAGATCATGTGTGGAACCTGGCCCGGCTGGGGTGGGCGATGCGCGCGTTGTCCCACGATGATGCCGTCACCACGACGGTTCCCTTCTCTGGTTTCGGCACGGTCAGTGACGGCTCGTCCGCGGTACTGTGGGACAAACAAGCGGCCGCCCGGCTGTTCAACGCGCTGGCTCAGGACCAAGCGGTACCTCACTAGCGCGGAGCGCGGCCCATCGTGAAGACCTCGTCGTTGGGTCGCAGAGCCCATCAGGTGCGCGGGCCGGTTGGGCATCGCGAACGGTGCGGTGATTGTCCCGATGTCCCAGATCTCGTCATCCGACAGACCCGCGTCCCTGGCCTGCTGAAGATCGTGGTCGGGCTATGTTGCGGGGCGAGTGGTGATCACCAGGGCCAGGTCGACAATGGCACGCTGCTGCGGGCTCAGCAGAGTGGCTCAGGGATTGCCGGCCACGTGGTTGGAAAGGTGCGGGTCCCCGCTGCGAATCCGCAGGATCGCGCCGTGCGCCACGATGCAGTAAGTGCGGCGCGGCGCTCAATCCGGGTGTATTAAGCATGGGTGATCATACGCGAGGATGACGGGAAGGTTGCCGTGCTGCGGCTGGCCCACGGCGGGCTAAACCTGATGGATACCGAGCTGCTGGAAGCCATCGCGCTGGCGTTCCGGGAGCTCTCCGGCGGCGACGTCAGGTCGGTGGTCATCACCGGCCGTGGGCACGTGTTTTGCGCTGGGCTCGACCTCAAGCGGTATATGGGCGGCGGCACGGACTACGCCAGGCACCTGCCGTTGCTGGTGGGCAAAGCGTTCGAGGCGGTGTTCAACTGCCCGCTGCCGGTGGTGGCGGCGGTCAATGGGCACGCCATCGGCGGTGGCTGCGTGCTGGCGTGCTGCGCCGACGTACGGGTTATGGCCGACGGTGACACAAAGATCGGGCTGCCGGAGCTGCGGGTCGGAGTACCGTTTCCCCGGGCAGCGCTGGAGATCGTGCGCTACGCCGTCGGCGGCGTTTCGGCCCGCCGGCTGGCGTTGGGCGCGCAGACCTACTGCCCCCAGCAGGCCACCGAGCTGGGTTTGGTCGACGAGGTCGTGCCCGCCGACGAGCTGCTCGACCGGGCCAAGACCGCGGCGCGCACCCTTGCCGAGCAGACGCCCCCCGACACCTTCACCGTCACCAAGGCGCAGTTGCATCGCGACGCCCTCGAGCGGATCGATCGCTACCGCGACGAAGAGAACATGCTGGCCCAACGGCTGTGGGTCGAGCATGCCGTGATCGACGGCTGGGCCAAACGCTACCTAGACTCCGCGAAAGACAAGCCACGCTCGGCCAAGCCTGGTAGGTGACGGGCCACGACGTCGGCAAGGTCGGTCCGCGACGACCGCTTCATCGCGAACATGAACCTACGCAACTTTCCGATGCGGCGAATCGCATTCCCAACCGGATTATGTAGCGCTGGAATCGCCATTTTTCGTTATGGTCAGCACCCATCTGCGCCCTGTCTGTCGGAGCCTCGCCTAGCAGCTACGCAGCCGAGCATCCAGTAGCCGGCGCCATCCTTGACCTCGGAACCGCTACCGCTGGTTCTCGACGCCGTAGCCGGAGGCGGTCAGCATCCGGCGTAGGGCGACGACGGTTTCGACCTCGATGTCCTTGTGTGCGGGCACGTCGAAGAACCCGGTGTGCGACCCGACGCGGACCTCGACCTTGTCCCGGTGCGCCTCGACCGTGCCAATCGCCTCCAGCAGGGACACGACGTCATGCCACTCGATGTTATGGCCGGCGGGGTGCTGGAGGATCTTCTGCACTGTGTCGCGGTGATGGCTGCTGAGGGGCCTGGGACCTGACGGCGATGCCATAGCAGCTCCTCATGTGCGTCAAATAATCGTCGGCAGCCGGGACCGTAGGTCAAGTTGGGCTGCTCCGCCACATCGCGCGTCTGCCGTTGCAGTACCAGTGAGGCGTCGCCTCGGACGCCGAGCATAGTGGTTGGACCGGCGTAGTTCCTGCGGCGAGCACATGATCGCGTAGTTAGCCATGGACGCGGGCGAGGCGTGAACACCGATCAGGCTCCCGCGTATCTGCGCATGATCGAGCTGATACCTGCGCATGCCATCTCACCGAGCATGTGCGGGGCACGTGGTCATGCGCCGAATCTTCGTCGCGGCCGCTACGAACTCAGCCGGAATATCGATCGACGGCATGCGACAAGGTGAGAGAGGCTCCACGCGGCTACCACGGAGACCGGGACCCTCATTCGCAAGCGACACCGTCGGCGTCGCGGTCGAGCCCTGGACGGTAGCCGGGGTCGCCCCGGTGGAGCGGTGCGGCCCCGGCAGCGCGAGCTGCCGCGCAGTTGGAGTAGTAGGTCGATGTGGCGCCCGGGAGTGGCGCCGTGACCACCGGTGTCGGTAGGGCTGTTGGTGGTGTTTCGATTGTGCTGGTGCCAGGGCCGGTAGCCGTTGCCGGAACCGACGCCTGTGCTGCGGTTGCCGGCGTCGGGACGGCTGTAGGGCCGGGCGTGGTTGTCGGTGTGGGCACCACCAACCGGGGCGTCGGTGTTGCTGCCCGTGCCACCGTGTGGCGTGGAGTAGCGCGCGGCAACGCTGGAACGGCGACTGCGGGAGCCGGTGCCAGTGTTGCCGGCGTGCGGATCGTAGTACTGGTCGGAGTGGTATTGCTCCGGGTGGGAGGAGGGGCCGTTGGCCCAGGATCACCGATCGTCATGGGGGGCGGGGTGCTCTTTGTGGGGCTCGAGGTTAAGGCGATGACGACCAGAAGCACGGCTATCCCGCCGGTGACCCACGGCCAGCGCCGAGTTGGTGCGGCATGCCTGCGGCGGGGTGGGGCCAGTGGTTGTACCGGCCGGGCGGTGACGGAATACGACGGCTCGGGCCGATAGATGGTGCCTTCCACCGCGGCGGGCAAGTACAGCAGCGTGCTAGCCGCTCCTGCACGTCGTGAGTCGTCCCGTGCCTGCGCCACAGCGAGGGAAGGCAGGGGAGTTGTCGGCCGGTCGTCGGGTATGGATGGAGGTCTCATCACCAGCTCTCCTCAGCGTTCCTCGCTGCGGCTTAATCGGCCCTCGTGGTGAGGCGTTACCCGATGCGCTGCGGCTGGCTGTGGGGCCCACCTAGGTGCCGTGGTTGCGTTGTGGGTGGTCGGTGGTCAGGCCGCGGAGGAGGGTGTTTACCAGAGCGGTGTAGTGGGTGGCGTGGTCGGCGACGAAGCCGATGTGTCGTAGCTCGAGGCTGACGGCGCCGTGGCAGGCAGCCCATAGTCGTTGGGCGATCTCGTCGGGTTCTCCGGGTTGGAGGTGTCCGGTGGCGATGCCTAGTCGTACC
>JAFAWY010000127.1 GCA_019241525.1 Pseudonocardiales bacterium | reverse complement strand
GAGGTGACATCCGTAGAAAGTACGGACCTATACCGTGGACTGAGGTACGGACTCAATGCAGATTCGCTAACCTGTTCCGCCCAGCCCAATAGGTCCGTAGAAACTACGGACCCTGGTTGGTGGATGCCCTTGCCGGCGCCGGCCTGCCAGGCTGTGCGTATTCAGTGCATTCGCGTATCCCGAGGCCCGAGCACCGCGAGACTGTGAGGAGTTGTCCGGATGACGGACATCATTCCCACCACCGAGGCGACTGCTTTGATCGACCCGCCGCCGCATCGTGACTGCCCAGTCCCGCCGGATCCGGAAAGCGCGCTGTTCGCCGCGATCCGGGTTGGCCCGTCGGGGTTAGGCACCTCGGCGGCCCGTCTCGCGCGGGAACTCACCCTGGCCAGCGGCCCCAGCCCCGCGTACGTGGAACGCCCCTGGGGAGACGGCACGGCCGCGCCGCTGTACGTCCCGGCGGTCGAGCGGGTGGACGACGCGCTGGCCGCCGAGGTGGACGACCGGCTGGTGATCTGGGCCAAGGATTGCGGCTTCACCGACGACCAGGCCGATCTGATGCGCCGGGCCGGGTTTGGCCGGTTGGCGATGCTCACCCACACCGATACCGATGATCCCGACCGCCTGCTGATCGCCGCGCAGCTCAATGCCGCGTGGTGGGCTGCCGACGACCTCTACGCCGACGACAGCAAGATGGGCGCCACCCCGACCGAGCTGCCGCCCCGGCTAGCCCTGGTGATGGCCGCGATGGACCCGGTGGCCCCGGCCGGCGAGTTCTCCGTTCCCCTGGACCAGGCCCTGCGTTCGGATCCGGTGTTGGTGGCGCTCAATTCCGGTATCGAGCACCTGACGCGCCACGCCAGCCCGGCGCAGGTGCAGCGAGCCTGCTACGCGACCTTCGCCATGTTCGTCAGCTGGAACAGCTACGCAGCCTGGCGCTTCACCGGCAGCTACCCACCAGCCTGGGAGTACCTCGCCGCTCGCCAGCACGACAGCTTCTACACCTCGATGACCCTGATCGACGCGGTCGGCGGCTACGAACTCGACGCCAACCTGTATTACGAGCCGCGAGTCCGACGCGCCCTGATGCAAGCCGGCACCGCCTCGGTGATGGTCAACGACCTGGTGTCGGCAGCCAAGGACGCCGCCGACGACACGCCGGTGTGCAACATGGTGTTGCAGATTGCCGCCGATCGGCAGTGCTCGCTCGAGGAGGCCATCGCGATTACCGTCGACCTGCACAACAACCTGGTGCGGGATTTCCAGGCCACCCACCGCAGCCTGCTCCCCGTGCCGTTGCCGCAGCTCCAGCGGTTCCTGCGCGGGGTGCGCGCCTGGATGGGCGGCGGCTTCGAATGGCACACCACCAATCCCCGCTACCGGAGCTGACCCGCACGCGAGCTGCACCGCGGTGCCGAGATCAACCACTCGTAGGTGGTCCGGATAGGGTGCCGTGCCGCATTGACTGTGATCATGCAGGTGCAGGCGGGCGGAGTATCCATATCTGGGTCGTAGGAACTGTGGAACTACGGACCTGGGGTGAATCCGAGTTCTGCGGCGCGGTGCACCAGCTGCTGCTTGCAGGTGATCCCGAGTTTGGGATAGCTGCGGGCGAGATGGGTTTCGACGGTGCGTACCCCGATGTGTAGCTGAGCGGCGATCTGCGCGGCAGTGTAGCCACCGGCGGCCAGCGCGGCGACCTGGCGCTCGCGTCTGGTGAGCGACGCTAGGGTGGGCTCGGTAGGTGCGGTGCACCGTCTGGCCAGCCCCAGTTGCCGCAGCCGGGTGCGCACCTCCTGATACCGCATCGTGGCACCGCATTCCTCGAATGTGGCGGCTGCGGTGCGCAACGCTTCCTCGGCCGCGTGGCGATCAAAACGTTGGATCGCATCGGCGTAAGTGACCCGGGCCCGCGCCGCCAGCAGCGCATATCCGCGAGCGCTGAACCCTTCGACAGCCTGCCGCGCGGCCCGGGCCGCCGCATCGTGGCGATGCTGCCCGATCAGAGCCCACGCCGTGACCAGGAGCTGCAACGTCTGGTGGATCGGCGCGCCCGTGCGGCGGGCGTTGTCTCCGGCCCACTGAGTGATGCTGGCCGTGGCGTCGCCGGCGTCGCCGTCCCCAGCGCTCACGGTGACCTCGGCTAGATCAGCCAGCACGAAACCTCTGAGGGCGTAGGCACCCATTGCCGTGTAACCCTCAACCGCCCGCCGTAGTGCGGTGGCAGCAGCACTCGGTCGGCCTTCGGCCCGGGCCACTACTCCCTCCGCCCACCAGTGCAAGGGTTCAAGGATTCCGAGCCTGCCGCTGTCGGGGCACGTGATCTCGTGAAGGTGCCGCCGGGCGCCGGTAAGGTCGCCCAGTTCCGCTGCGGCCATCGCTGCCCGGCTCGCCAGCCGGACCGGCATGCGGCATCGAGCCGCCGGCTCGTGCCGTTGCGCCGCCCGGGCATGTGCCTGCGCCATGATCAGATCTCCGGCGAGCAGTTCGATGAACTCACCGCAGCGCCCGATTGTCGGGTCATCGGGCGGGCTGGATGCGGCTGCCTGCGCACACCGGGCGCGAGCCGAGATCAGATCGCCCCGGCAGGCATCCAGGCACGCTAGTAGCGCCAGGCTCTGTGACATCCAGGGGAGCTGCGCTGCCGTCGCGGCCAGGTCAACGCTGCGCAACAGCACCTTTTCGGCTGCGTCGAACCGGCCCTGCCAGCCCAGAGTGTGGCCCAATGCCGCCAGTGCCTCCGCGATCCCTCGTTGATCACCGTTCTGTTCGGCCTCGCTGAGCAGCTGTTGCGCCGCAACCTCTTCGCCGCGCAGGTCACCGGACCATCCGCGGATCTTGGCCAGCTCGATGGCAGCTGACCGGGCCGCGACGCCGCAGCCGGCCTGCTGGCACAGCGCGAAAGCCTGCCAGCACTCCCGTACGCCGGCCTCGACGTTGCCGGCCCCGTAGGCAAACAGGCCCGCTAGCCACAACCGGTACGCGGCCTGCCGCTGCAGGTCAGTCACTCTGGGCAGCAGTTGCCGCATCTGCTGAACCGCGCCGATCTCGGCCACGTAGTGTTCAGGCCGATCGACGATTCCCCAGTTCGGCCGCCAGGCCAAGGCATCCAATACCTGGTTCCAGCGGTCATCGCCGGCTGGCAGGAGATCCTGTAACGCCGAAACTGCCCGCCACGCCAGTGCATCGAAGCTATGCTCGCGAGCTCGACGCACCAGCTCGACCAGTGCGACGACGGCTTCGCCGTCCCCCGCCTGTGCGGCGCGAATGTACTGCGATACGGCGGCCTCATTCCGGCCGGAGGCGAGCAGCGCCGCCGCCACCCGCCGGTGCAGTACCCGACGCCTGGCCGCACCGATATCGCTGTACAGCACCTCCCGGGTGAGTACCCGGGCCAACCCGTAGCCCAACGATCCCTCGCGCTGGCGCTCGATCACCGTGCCAGCCCGCGACAGCTGCTCCAAGATGACCGCAACATGTTCGGCCGGCAATCTGGTGATCGCAGCCAGGTCGTCTGGGTCCATCACCTCGCCGGCCACCGCAAGCAGTTCCAAGACGGCCAGCGCCGGCGGGTCGACTTGCGCCAACTCGGTGCGTATCCAGCGGGCCAGTCGCTCGGGAACCCGGTCCAAGACAGGCGCATGGACATCTGCGTCGGACTCGGCCAATGCTTCCAGCAAACCCACGGCGAACCGGAGATTGCCCTGCGCGCGTGCAGTCAACCAGTCGACCAGCGCAGCGGGCGCCCGGTCTTGTCCCAGGGTGTCCGCAACCAGTTCCTGGAGATCTTGCCGGGACAACGGTGCCAGGGCGATCCGGCGTACCCGCGCGCCCTGCTCGAGAGCATGCAGCGCCTCGAGAGCAGTCCGGCTCTTGGCCAGTTCTGCGGGCCGGGCCGTAGCGAGCACGAACAGGCGGCTGCCTGGACAGTCCCGGCCCAGCCGCAGCAGCATCTGCCACACTGCGTCGTCACTGCGGTGCACGTCGTCAAGGACCAGGACGATCGGCCGGTCCCTACTCGCCGTGGCCAGCAGGCCCGGGATCCACTCGACCAGGTGATACCGAAGAGCTTCGGTGCACGAAGCCTGATCGTGGACGGTACCGGCACGGCGCACCAGCGGGGAAAGACGATCGAGTCCACTCCCGCAAATGTGGCAGGCTCGATCACCGTTGTGGCCACCCGCACGGAGGCGAAGAGCCTCAGCCCACGGCCCCAACGGTGGCATGCTGTGGAACAGGCAGTTGTGCGCGAGCAGCCTGATGGGAAACTTGGTACAGCGCGGCACCAGCTCGTCTGCCAGTCGCGTTTTTCCCGTCCCCGCGTCGCCGAGCACCAAGGCAACTCGCAGCTCACCCGACGTGCTGCGCTGCCATTCGTGCCGCAACGCAGCAAGTTCCCGTGCGCGGGTGGAGACCAACTGTTGGTTTCTGGCCCCGTGGCACAATGAGCTGGCTGCGGCAATCCTCATGCCTGGCGCACTCGCGGACAAACTAACGTACCGATGCACATGCAACGCGCCGCCTGGAATAAATTACCGGCGCCGTCAACATGATATCCGAGCCGAGAACTTGTCCGCTGACCGTGGATTGCGATCGCTATCATTTCGTTTACCCAAGAACGGCCGGTCACCATAAGGCGGCCCGCCGCGTGCCCCCAAAAGAAACCGCGGTCGAAGTTTCTAATATATCCGAGGCTAGCAGGACGTCCCAAAATCCGTGAAGTCGCCCGCTGGGCGACCGGCACACGAGTTCTCATCACTCTTGGTGAGAACGCAAAGATTGGTCATCATCCACATGGTCTATTGTGATGATCAGCGGCGTTTCGGCCGCACGGCGTCATCCACCGAGGGCCAGGATCGCGGTTACCGCTGATGGCGCTGCGCTGACGGCAACCTGTTGCTGGTCTCCGGTGGCCATGTTGCGGATGGTGACCGTACCCGCTGACCACTCGTCGGACCCGACGATCACCGTCACGGGAGCTCCGGAGCGGTTCGCGCGGGCCAGTTCCTTGCCCAACCTCCGGATTTCCAGCGGGGTGCTGGTGCGCAGCCCTGCCTGGCGTAGCTCGCGTGCCACCTGTCGGGCCGCCTCGGCCAGCGTCGCATCCACCGGGATGACCGCGACGTCGACCTCGCTACGCGGCGCGGGCAATAAATCATGCGTAGCGAGAAAGTCCATCAGGGTGACGTCACCCATGCCGAACCCAATTCCAGGAATCTGGGCGTCGCAGAACAGTCCCACCAGATTGGCGTACCGGCCACCGCCGAACAGCGATCGCCGATTCTCCGGGCTGGTGTCGAATACCTCGAAGACGGTGGACGTGTAGTAGTCGAATCCCCGCACGATCCTCGGGTCGAAGGTGACCAGATCCCGGGCCTCAGTGGCGAGCACACGCATCAAAAGCGACTGTTCCCGCACGTTGCTGGGCAACTCGTCGAGCAGATTCTCCCCGGCGCCGAGGGTCTCGCCCAGCCGGTGGAATTGCTTGTCGGTCAGGCCCAATTCCGCGGCGTCGTGAGCCAGTTGGTCTTGCGAGTATTTCTCCCACCGATCGATGAGCGCGCTGACATCCCGGATTTGCTCAGGTGTCACCTCGACCATCGTCGTCAGGATCGCGTTCAACAGCACGCGGTCGCTCACTCGTAGCACCCACATGTCCGGTGACGCTTTGAGGGCGGCCATCATGTCGAAAATCAATTCGAAGATCTCGATTTCGCACGCGGGGCTGTCGGACCCGAACACGTCAACGTTGATCTGCCAGTGCTCACGGACACGGCCACGTTGCGGGCGCTCGTAACGGTGACAGTTCGGGTGGCTGTACCAGCGCACCGGGAACTGGAGCTTGCCGGCATTGCCGGCGATGATCCGCGCGACCGACGGCGTCATCTCTGGTCGTATCGCCAGCCGCCGGTCGCCGCGGTCGGTCAACGTGTACAGCTGCTGCTGCACGATCTCCTGGCTGGACTTCGCCTCGTAGATCTCGACCGGCTCCAGAGTCGGGCCGTCGTAGCGCACGTAGCCGTACCGCTCGATCACCTCGTACAGGGTCTCGAAAACCTGGATCCGCACGCTCATCTCAGGCGGCAGGAAGTCCCGGGTGCCGCGGTAGGGCGCGGTCGGCAGGTAGTCAGCCACAAGACGAAGAGTAGGCGTCGCATCGATCGGGAGCCTCGGTGCACCCGGCAAATCCGGTGCAGCGGGTCAGCATGGTGGCATAGCCTGCGGTGGCTTCCCGATTTCACCCGGCGGCAGCGCTGAGGATTTGATCGCCGCCTGGGTCACCGGACAGGCCATCGCCTCCAGATGGAGGCTGTTCAGCGTCTTCATAAGATCAGGTGTACAGCCCCATACTCAGACAATGACGCGGGCGTGGGGGTCGGCGCTTCCAGCATGGGTGGTTCCGTCGGCGACGGAAGTCGCCGAGCTGTACTCGTTGGCGCGGTCGCAATACGGCGCGCCGCGCGGTAACCGGCCTCAAGCGCGCGGCATTGTTGGCGTGCTGCGGTGGGCAACCGGAGACGACATGGTCGGGCCGGTGACCGGCAGGCCTGACCAGCCCGTCACCGCGGCGGTGGCCATAGCCGAGTGCTGGGCGGCGAAGAGCCTGACAGAAGGCAGCATCTCAGAGGAAGAGCTGAAAGCTGCCTGCGTTGAGTTGGGTGTGGCCTACTGGCCGCCGGACGTCGAGCTCATCGATCCCGAAGAGGGCTGCGGCGCGTATCAGACACTGAGTTGGCTGCTCCAGTGGCACGACGGATACCGGGGCGGTCGCGTCCCACCCCTGCCCTCGCCGCGGCACAGCCGCACGGGAAGCACGATCACCCCGCCTTGTCTGGAGCATCTGCCACAACAGCGGTCCACCGCGCAGGAACGGTGCGTCCCACCCAGCCGCACCAGCACCAGCGATTAGGGCTTCGGTCGATTACTCTCCCCCGGCCCGGCGGTCTTACTCACCAGAGCCCATCGAGTGGGTGCGGGCGAACGCGGAGAGGACGAGCTCATGGAAATCCAGAAGATTACCCCATGCCTGTGGTTCGACACCCAGGGCGAAGATGCGGCGAACTTCTACATCAGCGTCTTCGACAATTCCAAGATTATCGATATTGCTCGCTACGGCGCCGCCGGTCCCGGGCCGGAAGGCGCGGTCGTGACAGTTTTGTTCGAATTGGACGGGCAGAGGTTCGTCGCGTTGAACGGTGGACCGCAGTTCACCTTCGATGAGGCCATCTCCTTTCAAGTGAGCTGCCAGACGCAGGAGGAGGTCGACTATTTCTGGAGCAAGCTTTCCGAGGGTGGGGAGGAAGGTCCGTGCGGCTGGCTGAAGGATCAATTCGGCGTATCCTGGCAGAT
Organism: Pseudonocardiales bacterium; assembly: GCA_019241525.1. Lineage (GTDB taxonomy): Bacteria > Actinomycetota > Actinomycetes > Mycobacteriales > Pseudonocardiaceae. The sequence continues at coordinate 3,821 of JAFAWY010000127.1, read as the reverse complement.
CGTCCCGACCGCGCTGATCGAGCTGCTGGGCGATCCCGATCCGAACAAGTCACAAGCTGCGATGAAAGCGATGCTCGGCATGCACAAAATCGACATCGAAGCCGTCCGGCGTGCGGCGGAGCACGGCATGTGACACGCGACTAGCCTGAAGAGCCGTGGATTTCCGGATCTTTACCGAGCCCCAGCAAGGCGCGACCTACCAGGATCAGCTGCGTGTCGCGCGCACAGCGGAGGACGCCGGGTACGACGCGTTCTTCCGATCAGATCACTACTTGCGGATCGGCGAGGGATCCGGTGAGCCCGGCCCCACCGATGCGTGGGCCACGCTTGCCGGGCTGGCTCTGCAGACCAGCACGATCCGTCTGGGCACGCTGGTGAGTCCGGCGACTTTCCGGCTTCCAGGCCCGCTGGCGATCATCGTGGCGCAGGTGGACCAGATGGCCGGCGGCCGGGTTGAGCTAGGTATGGGCAGTGGTTGGTACGCCGACGAGCACGCCGCCTACGGCATCCCGTTCCCGCCGCTGCCCGAACGGTTCGACCGTTACGCGGAGCAGGTCGAGATCGTCACGGGGTTATGGCGTACGCCCTTAGGGCAGCGGTACTCCTTCGCCGGGCGCCACTACCAGCTCACCGACTCACCAGCGCTACCCAAACCGGCCCAACAGCCGCACCCGCCGCTGATCATCGGCGGCACGGGGGCTCGCCGCACGCCGATGCTGGCCGCGCAGTTCGCCAACGAGTACAACGTCGCGTTCAGCTCCATCGAGACGACGAAAACCCAATTCGACCGGGTCAGTGCGGCGTGCTCCGAGATCGGACGCGACCCGGCAGAAATCCGCCGCTCGGCCGCACTGGTTGTCGCGGTGGCGCGCGATGAAGCTGAGCTGGTCCGCCGGGCTGAAGTGATCGGCCGGACGGTGGAGGATTTGCGCGCCAACGGTATCGCTGGGCTACCGGCCGAGGCCGTCGATCGCCTTGGGACCTGGCGCGCGCACGCCGGGATCGAGCGAATCTACCTGCAGCTGCTTGACCTGTCGGACTTGGACCAAATCGAGCTGATCGCCGCAGAGGTCATGCCCCAGCTGCGGTGACCAGCCAAGAGTTCGGCCCACTGGCGGTACCCGGCCGCGGAGGCCTGCAGCAGGCAATCGTCGGAGTAGCGCGTGCGGGCAGCGGCGTACTCCGGGAAGGCACGCACAGCTTCCTCGTCAACGGGTCCGGCCTGCGCGGCACCGTGTGCACCGCTGCCGAACGCTTCCGCCAGTTCCCGCTGGGCCCGCTGGGCAACCTTTGCCGCGGGTGGGTCGTCGAACAACCGGTCTGGCCGCCGGCTTACTACCGCCCGTGCCGACGCCACCCCCAGCGCGGTGATCCCCACAGCGCTGAGGCCTTCATCAGCCGGCATGCAGAACCGCCTTGACGGCGGCGGTTGCCCGATGCACGCCGGTGGTGTCGACGTCGTGGTGCGTCACGGCGCGAACCTGGTCGGGTCCCAGCGCACCCATCAGTACGCCATGCTCGTCTTCCAGCCGTTGACAGAACGTCGGTGCGTCGACCACCCCGAACACCACGATGTTGGTGTCGACGGTATCGGGATCGAGACTGACGGCGGGCAACTCGGCCAGCCCCTCGGCCAGGATCCGGGCGTTGGCGTGATCGTCGGCCAGGCGGTCGACATGGTGGTCCAGCGCCCACAGGCAGCCGGCGGCGACGATACCGGCCTGGCGCAGCGCCCCGCCCATCATCTGCTTGTACCGCCAGGCCTCCTCGATCAGCTCGGGAGAACCAGCCAGCACAGCACCCACCGGCGCGCCGAGCCCCTTGGTGAAGTCGATCCACGCGGTGTCGAACCCGCGCGCCCACTCCGCGGCCGGCACGCCAACGGCGACCACCGCGTTGAGCAGCCGGGCCCCGTCCAGGTGGGTGCGCAAGCGGTGCCTTGCGGCCACTTCGAGCACGGCACGCATCTGATCGAGCGGCCACACCCGGCCGCCGGCCAAATTGGTGGTCTGCTCTACCGACACCAGCCGCGAGCGCGGCACGTAGCGGTCTGCGGCGGGAAACAGCGCCGCCTCCAGCGCGCCGGCGGTGAACATGCCGCCCTCTCCAGCCACCGGGGCGAGCACCGCGCCTGATAGCGCGGACGGTCCGCCACCCTCGGCGACGATCGGGTGCGACATCGGGTGCAGGTGCACCGCATCGCCGCCCGGGCGGACATGCAGCCGGAAACCGATCGCGTTGCACATCGTGCCCGACGGCAGGAACATCGCGGCCGGTTTACCGAGCAGCGTGGCGACCCGCTCGCACAGCGCGTTGACGGTGGGATCCTCGCCCCGCTGCTCATCGCCCACCTCGGCGCGCGCCATCACCTTGCGCATCTCCTCGACCGGCCGGGTCTGCGTATCCGAATACAGATTGATCACGTTTCCCCCCCTCCCCGCAGTCTGGATGCAGGCTGCTGTTTTGGGGCCTCGAAAACAGCAGTCTGCATCCAGACTGCGAGGGGTGGATCACATGTGACAGTGGTGCTGTCATGACAGTGGTACTGTTACGTACGTGCTCACGATTTCCGAGCTGGCTGAGCGGACGGGGATCAGTGTGCGCACCATCCGCTTCTACGCGGGGATGGGGCTGATCCCGCCGCCGACGGTGCGCGGCCGGCTGGGCTTGTACGACGAGCGCCACATCGCTCGCCTCGAGCTGGTCCGCGACCTGCAGGGGCTGGGCTTCACGCTGGCCGCGATCGAGGGTTACCTGGCCCGGATCCCGCTGGACCGCTCGCCCGAGGACCTCGCGGTGCACCGCGCTCTGCTCGCCCCGTGGCTGCCCGAGGAACCCCAGACGGTGGACCGGGCCGAGCTGGAACAACGCGCCGGGCGGGCCCTGGATGACGAGGCGCTGGCGCAGCTGACCGCGCTGGGCGTGATCGAGCGCAACGATTCCGGATGGATGCTGACCAGCCCGGACAAGCTGGGTTACGGGTTGAGCCTGCTTGACACCGGGATGGATTTCGACGTCCAGCTGGCCGCCAAGAACCTCATCGAGCACCACACCAGCGCGCTGGCCACCGAGCTGGTGGCACTGTTCCACGACACCGTGCTGCGGGATTACCGCGAACGTGGCCGCCCTCCAGGGCTGCGCAAGGCACTGATCGCGCTGCTGGAGCGGCTCAAGCCGATCACCGTCGACGGGGTCGTCACGCACTTCCAACTCGCCGTCAACCGCGCGATCCGGGAATCCGCGGTGCAGTCCGAGATCAAGACCGGAGCCCACCATGCCTGAAGCATTTCTTTACGAAGCCCTGCGCACCCCGCGGGGCAAGGGCAAGCCGACCGGCGCGCTGCACAGCGTCAAGCCGATCTCCTTGGTCACCGGGCTGATCGAGGAGCTGCGCCACCGCCACCCCAATCTGGATCCCAAGCGGATCGACGACATCGTGCTCGGGGTGGTAGCCCCGATCGGCGACCAGGGCGGGGACCTGCCCCGAGCTGCCGCCCTGGCCGCTGGGTTGCCGGACACCGTCGCCGGGCTGCAGATCAACCGGTTCTGCGCGTCAGGCCTGGAGGCGGTGAATCTCGGTGCGGTGAAGGTCCGCTCCGGTTGGGAAGACCTGGTACTCACCGGCGGCGTCGAGTCGATGTCCCGGGTGCCCATGGGTTCCGACGGCGGCCCGTGGGCCATGGACCCCGAGACGGCCTACGCGACCCGGTTCGTGCCCCAGGGCATCAGCGCCGACCTGATCGCCACCGTCGAGCAGCTCAGCCGCGAGGACGTCGACGTCTATGCCGCGCGCTCCCAGCAGCTGGCCGGCGCGGCTCGCG
>JAFAWY010000072.1 GCA_019241525.1 Pseudonocardiales bacterium | reverse complement strand
GGTCGCGCTGGGCGTAGTCGTACTCGCCGGCGCCCATGACGGTCGGGGTGACGTAGTCGCCGTTGCCCGCCGCCGCCTGCATGACCAGGTTGGACCGGAAGAGCTCACCGAGCAGCGGCTCGAAGACGATGTTGGTGGCGAAGATCGACTCGCCCCAGTCGTCGTTCACCGCGGTGAGCGCCTCGGTGACCTTGCGGACGCCCTGCCAGTCGGCGTCGTTGTTCCACGCGTCCAGGTGGGCGGTCCCGTCGAACCCGTCGATCTCCTCGGTGAGGGTGAGGTTGTAGAGCGCGAGGTCCTGGGCGAACCGGATCTTGTGCTCACTGTTCACCGCCATCGCGGTGTTGTGCATGTTCGTCGGGCCCGAACGGTTGCAGGCGGCGAACACGTAGAGCCCGAGGATGTGCTCGATGTGCATCCAGGCGCCGACGTTGCGCTCGACGAAGCGCACCCAGTTCTGGGTCCACTGGTCGAACGCCTTCGCGTTGCGGGCGTTCTCCACGTTCTGGTTGATCTGCCGGACAACGTTGGCGTTGTACCGGTACATCGTGAGTTCCCACTCCTCGTTGGGATCACGGAATTCGTGCCAGCCGTGGGCGGGCCAGTTCTCCACCGGCTTGCCGCCGGACCCGGGGCCACGCTCGGGGATCGGGTCGTCGGAGCCCCATGCCTTGAGCTTCGTCCAGTCCAACGGGTAGCCGCCGGTACCATCGGCGAAGCCGTAGATCCAGCCCTGGGTCAGGTAGTGGCGGGGGTCCGGCTGGACCTCGACGGTGACGTCCTCGTAGTGGGTCTGCTTGCGCTTGGCCGGCTTGAAGTAGTTGTAGCGCCGCGCCGACGGCCCGGAGTCGGGGAATTCTTTCGCCCCGGCCTCCGCGTCGGTGAACTGCGGCTTCGGCACGCTGCGTTCGGTGCTGCTGCTCTCGGTTGTGGTCATGTGTTCCCCTCGTCCTCGGGCTCTCCGGTCGTCGTGAACTTGTCGAAGAAGATGTTGCGTTCATCCACACCGCGCTGTGACAGCAGGGCGATCGCCGCGTCGACCATCGGCGGCGGCCCGCAGACATAGGCATCCCTGCCCTTCAGGTCCGGCTCGTGCGCCCGGACCACCTCGGTGATGAGGCCGGTCTCGCCGTCCCAGTCGTCGCCGTCGGGCTCCGAGAGGGCCGGCACGTAGCGGAACGAGGGGAGCTCCTCCTCGAGGGCGCGGAGCTCCTTCTCGAAACAGAGGTCGGCCTTCGTGCGGGCCCCGTAGTAGAGAACCGCGCTCCGCTCGGTCTCCTTCTCGGCGAGGGCGCGCAGCAGGCCGAGCAGCGGAGCCATCCCGGCGCCGCCGCCGATGAAGACGATGTCGGAGGTGCGGTTCTCGCGCAGGGTGCAGGTGCCGAAGGGCGCCTCGACCTCGAGGCGGGTCCCGACCGACACCTCGTTCTCCAGGTACTGCGAGAACAGGCCGTCGGGATAGATCTTGATGACGAACTCGAACTTGCCGTCCCGGTTCGCGGTGTTCGCCATCGAGAACGACCGGCTCTCGCCGCCGTCCGGGAGGAAGAAGTCCATGTACTGGCCCGGGAAGAACTTGATGTCCTCCCCGGCGACCTGTTGCACGACGAGGTGGCGCATGTCGTGCGTGACCGGTTCGTTCGCGAGCACCTCGACGGTGCCCTTCCGCACCGGTAGGCCGGAGCGGAGGACCTCCTCGTCGTAGTTGAGGAGCTCGATGACCACGTCCTCGTAGGCGTGCGCCCGGCACAGCAGGGTCTGGCCCTCCTCGCGCTCCATGTCCGGGAGCGCGAAGGTCGAGTACCGGTCCAGCTCGATGTCGTCCATGTCGCCCTCGAGGACGAAGGACTTGCAGGCAGCGCACTGCCCTTCCTTGCAGCCGTGCATGAGCTGCACGCCCTGCTCGAACGCGGCCCGCAGGATCGTCTGGTCCTCGTCGACCTCGATCTCGATGCCGACCGGTTCGAAACGGACCCGGTGCTTGTCACCCATCGACGAATGACTCCTTGGACTGGGGTTGTGACGGCGGGTCCCGGCCGGGGAAGGACGCCCGGGCGTGTACGGCGCCCGGGAAGAGGGCGGGCCGCGCCGGCAGGCGCGGCCCGGGACCGCGAGGAGGACCGGGACGACCGGCCCTCCCCGCGGCTGGTACTGCGGGTGATCAGGCTGCCTCGCAGGAGGCGAGCACGATCAGGACTTCAGGGCCTCGCCGCCGATGCCCGCCGGCCGACCGGCCGGCCCCTGGGCGTTGTAGTCCGCCACGAACGCCTCGCGCTCCGAGTCGCTCATCTCGTTGAGGATGACGTTGGGGCTGGCCACGTTCGGCATGCGCCGCATGTGGTCGAGCGTCCACATCTTCTTCGGGTCGAGGTCGAGGTGCGGCTGCGCCGTGAGGGTCTTGCCGTCGTCCCGGACGAAGCCCATGTCCGAGATGACGTCGGCCCAGTTCCACCCGTGGTAGAGCGTCTCCCACTCGCGGTGGCCGACGAGCTTGCCCATGTTGGGGGTGTCACGGCCCTGGTACGTCGGGCGGAACGCCACGGCGTCCGTCCAGCGGCAGGCCTCGTGGCAGTACGTGCGCCACTGGCCGTCCACCTTGTCGACGACCATGTCCTCACGCACCAGGCACGGGACCATGCAGGTCCAGCAGCGGTGCGGGTAGACGTAGTCGACGTCCTCGAAGATGATCGGATGGTGGCCGTTCGGCTTCGCCAGACGGCTGTAGTTCTCCCACCACTTGCCGTACCGGTCGTACCAGCCCGGGTACTTGTACTCGAACCACTCGAAGTCCTCGTCGGTCATGGGGTCGATCCGCCAGTAGTTGGCAAGCCAGCCGGTGGCGAAGAACTGCGCAACCTCGTGGACGTACCCCTTGTTCCAGATCTGGTTCCAGGATTCTTCGATGAGGTCGTGCGGGATGACCAGCCCGTACTTCTCAAGCGGTACCAGGTAGCTGCGGTAGTAGTCGTCGTAGATCCACCGCCGCCACATCTCGGCGTAGCTTTCCCGTTCCTTGCGGCGGTCCTTTGTGCCGTATTCGATGAAGGTGCCGATCGCCGCGTCGACGACCCGGTGGTTGTTCCACCACGCGTACCTCAGGTCGCGCTCGAGCAGCTGGTGGTTGCTCTCGTCGGACAGGGCCATCAACAGGGTGGCGTAGCCGTTGCTGATGTGCCGCGACTCGTCAGACTGCACCGAGTGGAACACCGTCGGCAGCAGGTAGTCGCCGTTGGCTGCCGCCTCGGCGGGCATGGCGACAAACAGCGTGTTGGTGAACGCGGTCTCGGCGACAATGGTCAGGTAGATGCTCGCCGCGGTGATGGCATCACCGGTGATGAAGCCTTCGGCGAACGGCCGGCCGATCGTGCCGCAGTAGTCGTTGTGGAAATTGCGCAGGCTGGTGTTGAAGCCGGCCGGGTCGATGTAGTTGTTCATGTACAGGCGCTTGAGATTCTGCTGGATCGTCGAATGCCTGACCTCGTCGATCATCTGGATGGCCTGGCCGTTGTGCAGCTCCGGGTTGGGCACCGTGTGGAACAGCATCGGCATGGACCGGGCCGCCGAGATCTCAGGAAGCGGAATAATCGACAGGAACAGCTTCTGCCACTCCAGCCAGCGCTCCTGCACCTGGCGGAACATATTGCCGCGGATCGCGCCGTCGGAGGCGCCGTAAACGCGGTGGTCTTTCTCCTCCTGCATGGGGAAGTATGACCGCAGAACCTGCTTGAGCGGATCCCTCTTCTGCGCCTTGCGGAAGGTGTAGTCAGTGCCGTACTTCCGATACGGCGTGTGATACATCGGTTCCCAGGCCAGTTCCTGGATTTTCTGATGAGCCTTTGCCACACTCTGGCGACTCATGGTCACACTCCTCACCCATGTGCGCCGCAGCGCTAACCGTCAGCGTCGATCACTTGTTCGGGTTGGTTCTCTTGCTTGAAGTCATGGTCACGTGCATTGGCTGATGGACTGAAGCGCTCGGGGCTGGGCGCATCATTTCGGTGACATCCCCGCTTCCCCCGGCACCGGCACAGCCGCCACGCAGGGCACCCACCGCGGCCTAGGACACGTCGAGCACTCGGCGGAAGGCATCCATGCCATGTGTTGCATCACACACCCACGGGTGAATGCCGACCGTCTCAACATGAGACATGGACCTGATTGCGCCTAACCTGGGAGCGGCGGGGCGCTACGGTTGAGGCACGGCCAACGTCGGTATCGCGCCGCCACTGCGGATCACCGAGGTTCCGAAGGGGCGACTTGTGGCTGAAGCGCACCCGCGAGATGACCGATGGGGAGCCGCATCGCGCGAGCCGCCGGGCGCCAGCCCACAATTGGCCAGTGCGCGGGAACATTTTCTCACCGCAGAGCCGGTAAAGCCTGGCGTTGTGCGCCGTAGCATTCTGGCGTCCTGGACCCGATCCAGGAACTGGAACGTACCTGCGGACCGTTTCGAGTTGCCTTACGACCCCAATCCCGATCGGGACACCCGGCTCACTTATAGCGCCGGCAAGGTCATCAGTGATCTCGCAGACCAGCTCGCCGGCGAACCGGTCTGTATCGTGCTGACTGACGCCCAGGGCGTGGTGTTAGACCGGCGCACCGGCGACTCGGCCCTTCGCTCACATTTGGACGGCGTGAAGCTGGACATCGGATTTAGCTACTCCGAGCAGCACGTCGGGACGAACGGGATCGGCACCGCGCTGGAAGGCCGTGGCCCGGCTGAGGTCTTCGGGCACGAACATTACGTCGAGCACCTCGAGGACCTGGCTTGTGCCGGCGCACCCATCCACGAGCCCATAACCGGCAAGCTGGTCGGCGTCATCGACCTGACGTGCTGGCGCGTGGACGCCAACCCGCTGATGGTGGCCGCCGCCACGACGGCCGCGAAGCGTATCGAAGAGGCTCTGTTCGAGCACGCCGGCCGGCACGAGGTGTCATTACTGCACGACTACCTCCTGACGTGCCGGCGCGGTCACGGCGCCGTACTGGCAGTCAGCAACGACATGGTGATGATGAACAACCGGGCCCGCGAGATCCTCGACCCGGCAGATCAGCAGGCCATCCTGGCGCAGGCCACCGAGGCGCTGAGTTCTGGCGGCCGGCAGCTGCTGATCCTCGACCTGCCCAGTGGTGCCACAGCACGAGTGCTGTGTAAGCCCAGCTGGGATGACCGCTCGGTTGCCGGCGGGGTTGTTCAGGTGCAGCTGACTCAGCCATTCGCCCTTGATCACGGTCACGACGTCAAGCAGCCGGCGGTCAACCTGCCGGCGGCAGCGGGTTCCGGGACCCTGTGGACCAAGTGCTGCCGGGACGTCGACCGCTACTTCCAGTCCGGGGAATGGCTGGTCTTGGAGGGCGAGCCGGGGGTCGGCAAGCTGACAATCGCCCGCGGTACGCATCAGCGTCACCTGCCAGCTGGACGCGTGCGGGTATTCGACGGGATTGAGGTGGCCGAGGCAAGCACATTCGGGCATTGGGTGGATGAGGTCGCGGAGGAAATCGACAGCGGCACTGAGACGATCATCCTGACCCACATCGACCAGCTGCCCGACGAGGCCCTGCGGGCCCTGTATGACGTACTGGAGCCACATCGCGAATCGACCGACATCGCTCGGCCGTGGGTGGTGGCGACCCGCGGCCACCAACTTCTGGACTATGACGGCGACCTCGCCCGGCTGCTTCGCTGCTTCCCCCGCTCGTTACTGATCCCGCCGTTGCGCCATCACATTGAAGACCTGCATGAGCTCGTGCCGTTCATGATCTCCCGGCTCACCAAGGGTGGTTCGCTGTCGTGCTCCTCCGAGGCGATGCAAATGTTGATGCGAAACCGGTGGGCGGGCAACATCGCGCAGCTCTACCAGACCATGCGCAAGATCGTTGCGCACCGCCGGACGGGTGTGATCACGGTGGCTGATCTGCCGCCTGAATGCCAGGCGAGCAGCCGCCGGCTGCTTACCCCGCTGGAGTCCATGGAGCGCGATGCGATCGTGCAGGCTCTGCTCACCGCAGACGGCAACAAGCTCCGCGCTGCCCAGCAGCTCGGCATGTCTCGCGCCACGATTTACCGCAAGATCCACGAGTACGGGATCAGGATGCCGCTCGTGCCGGAACGCCGGGCCCGAACCTGACCATCGAGCATGCGGGACCGGGCAGCGTGAGGTTGACGTCCGTGGACCAGGGTCCACAAAGTTGGGGTACACCGCTGATCGAGCGGGTGTTGCACCGGGCAGGCGTCGGTCGGGGAACCCTGTTGCTCGACCTGGGATGCGGAGCCGGACGGCTGTGCCGCATGGCCGCGGACCGTGGCGCGCAGGTAACCGGGATCGACCAGGACGCCAGGCAGATCCAGCAGGCTGCCACGCTGGTGCCCGAGGGCACCTTCGACGTCGGTGACATCTTAGCGCTGCCCTATCCGGCCGCCACATTCGACGCCGTGATCTGCGTGCAATCGATCATGCATGTCACAAATCCACTGATGGCGCTGCGCGAGGCCGCCCGGGTTGTGCGCCCTGCCGCGCCGGTGGCGATCACGGTATGGGGAAAGGAAGAAAACTGCGACATCCGTGCTTTCGGGCAAGCTCTGTCCAAGCTGCTACCGCGCGCCGTTAACCAGGGTGCTGGTCTGCACCCACCACCGCTGTCGGCGGATGGCCGGCTCGAACGGTTGGCTAGGTTGGCTGGACTCTCTGTGACCGAAGTCGGTGAGGTCACCTGCCCGTTTTGCTATCCCAACGAAGACGCACTGCTGCGCGACCTTCTCGGTTCGGGCCTTGGGCGACAAGCGCTGCGCGTGGCGAGCCCCGCCACGGTGAGCCGGGCCGTGCTGGAGGGCCTTGCCGGCTACCGGACATCGACGGGCGGATACCGCCTGGACAACACCTTTCGCTATCTCGTCGGTAGCTCACCGCACATGATGTGACGACCCGCAACGGCTGTCGATCTTCCTTAATGTCATGTGGCCGCGATATCAGCGCATGCCGCTTTACAGCACGGTCGGCGACCCCGTAACCGATAGGTGAACGGTCTCAACTTGAGACAGTCCGAACTCACCCGGTTGCCTAGCGTTGGATTGGCGGCAGGGCTACCGTCAAATATCCAGCTTCAAGGAGGTAGCGCCCTTGGCTGACCTACGCCTACCCCCACCCAACGACGCTGCGACCACCAAAAATCGGGGCACGCGGCACGGTGGAGGGCTGGCGCAGGCCCGCGAACGATTTCTCACCGCCGAATCAGTCACCTCCGGCGCCGTCCGAGACACCATCCTGGCATCGTGGACCCGATCCCGGGATTGGCACGTCGCCACCGATCACCTTGAGCTGCCGTTCAAACCCAACTTCGACCGCAAGTCACGCCTTGCCCGCTGCGCGGACGGACCCATCAGCGCGGCAGCTGCGCAACACGCCGACGAAGCGCTCAGCATCATCCTCACCGATGCCGCAGGCGTGGTCCTGGACCGCCGCACCGGCGACTCCCGGTTGGAGCACAAACTCGACCGGGTGTGGCTGGCGCCCGGGTTCAGCTACGCCGAGCAGTTCGCCGGGACCAACGGGATCGGCACCGCGCTGGAAGGTCGCAGCCCCGCGCATGTCTTCGGGCACGAACATTACGTCGAGCACCTGGAGGATCTGGCCTGTGCCGGCGCCCCGATCCGCCATCCGACCACCGGCAAAATCCTGGGCGTACTGGATCTGACCTGCTGGCGAAGCGACGCCAATGCAGCGATGATCGCAGCAGCCTCCAGCATCGCCGCCCAGATCGAAGAGGCGCTGCTGGAGCAGGTCGGACACCGGGAGCTTGCACTGCTGCACGACTACCTGCTGGCCTGCCGGCGCAATCGTGGCTGCGTGCTGGCGATCAGCACCGACCTGCTGATGATGAACGACAGCGCTCGGGAGCTCATCGATCCGCACGACCAGGTGGCGTTGCTCGGGGAGGCCATCGAGGCCCTGGCCGGTGGTAAGTCTCGAGTGTTCACCACGTCGCTACCCAGTGGCGCCACCGCGCGGGTGAGCTGCAAACCGAGCTGGAGCGAGTCAACAGCAATCGGGGGCGTGGTGCAGGTACAGCTGCTGGCCACCGAGCCCACGATCCGGCCAGCGGACCCTGGTATGCCCGCTTCCACCCGCACGATGCCCGGAGTGGGCGGTTCCAGCATGCCGTGGATGCGGTGTTGCACGATGGTCCAAGCGCACCTGCGGGCCGGTGAGTGGGTGGATCTGGAGGGTGAACCAGGAGTCGGCAAGCTGACGGTGGCGGCTGGTGCGCACCGAGCCGGCACTCCGGGCGCACACCTCCGCGTCCTAGACGCCGACGACTGCCTAGAGGCTGACAAGTGGCTCGGCGTGGTAGCCGACGAGCTGGCTTTGCGGGCGGGCACCCTCGTCTTGCGGCATGTCGACCGGCTGCCCGCCGAGGTCCTCCGGCCACTGGCCGAGCTGCTGGCCGCGGCCCGGCGCGATGGCACCCATGCCTGCAGCTGGGTGGTAGCGACCCGCAACAGCAGCACGCCGCGCAGCGCCGAGCTGGACAACCTGATCGGATGCTTTTCGTCTTCGGTACAGGTTCCGCCGTTACGCCACCACATCGACGACCTTCCCGAACTGGTCCGGTTGCTGATCGCGCGGCTGACCCGCGGCGCAGGCCTGACCTGCTCGGCCGAAGTGATGCGGCAGCTCATGCGCAATCGCTGGCCGGGCAACGTCGAGCAGCTGCGGGAGATGCTGGGCAAGATCGTGGCGCACCGGCGCGCCGGGGTGATCGAGCTGGCCGATTTACCGGCCGACGCGTTGGCAACCACCCGGCGGGTGCTCAGCCCGCTGGAGTCCATCGAGCGGGACGCGGTCGTCGAGGCCTTGATCAACGCTGGCGGCAATCGGGTCGAGGCAGCCCGCCATCTCGGCATGTCGCGGGCCACGATCTACCGCAAGATCCGGTACTACGGCATCAGGGTGCCGCACCGGGGCGCTGCGCCCCACCAGGCGCCCAAGCAGGGCTGATCAGCTCTCACCGGGCGCGTCAACTTCCCCGAGCATGGCGGCGCGGATCTCGGCCAGGTGCTGCCGGACGTTCTGGGATACCTGGCGGTTGCCTTCTGCGGCCGGCTCGATGCCCAGCGCCCGCAGCAGCTGCGCGGCCGGCTCACCAGGGTCGCCGGTCTCCCCCAGCACAGGGTGCAGACCCTGCCCGGCCAGGTGATGGAACACCACGTTGACGATGGTCCACGGGTTATAGGTTTCGGCCTCGGATGGCTGCTGCTGGTTCATCGAATACCTCCACCCCACGGCCAGCGGAGCTCACACTACTCGGCCACGCTGCCCGATCCGTCTCAATACTGCGACGCGCAGCGGGCATGGCTGCGCCACGGCTAGCAAAACTGCACCGGTAGGCCTTGGGTGGCCCACGCATGGAATCCCCCTACCACATCGGTTGCCCGGTGCAGCCCAAGTCTGCGTAACGAGTCCGCAGCGAGGCTGGAGGAATAGCCCTCTGAACAGAACACGATCACCTGGATGTCATAGCCAGTGGCCTGCGGCAGGCGGGCAGCGCACTCGGGGTCAAAGCGCCACTCCAGATGGTTGCGCTCGACGAGCAGGGCGCCGGGGATTTCCCCTTCTGCTGCGCGCTGCCAACCGGGACGGATATCGACCAGGAGGGCGCCTGCGGCGACAGCCTGATGCGCTTGTGGAGGGCTGAGCCGTTTCAGCTCGGAGCGGGCTTGCGCCAACATCTGCTCGACACTGACTGCATCGGTCGGCCGGCTCATCAATGCCCTCCGGCAACCGGTTGGCTCAACACTGCTTCCTTCCCGGCGGCACGGCTTTGCTGCGCAGCACGACCCGGGTGCCCACCGGCTTGTCATCGGGCTGGCCGATGGCCACGCCGTCCATGCATGCCTGCATCAGCGGTATGCCGCGACGGCGGCTTTCGTCGTCGATCGGCGGCGGCCGCCAGCGGCCGTGGTCGCGCACGATGACCGTCACCCGGCGTTGCGCGCGCGGCGTTGCCTCAATCGCCCCGCGAATTTCCACCATCCCAGGTGGTCGGTCCAGGTAGGCGTGCTCGATGGCGTTGGACACGGCTTCATTGACGGCCAGCACGATGTCCTCAAGTTGCTCCGCGGGCCATGACCACTCGGCAAGCCAGCGGCGCACCGCGGCCCGGGCCACTGAGATCGAGATCGGCTCCGCCGGCAATGCCAAGCCCAGCAACCCATGCGACTCGGGCAAGCGTGGCCGATAACCGAAACGCTGGCCACGGCTTGTCTGGCCCGGGGACGACGCCGGCAGCAGGATGTCTTCGGGATGAGCGCTTGGTGGCATTGCGGGCGTCATTGTTTCCCGCGCCCGAATCGGCTGCAACGTGGTGTCTCCCACACTGTCGTACCGGCGGGTCGCGCACGCAGCCGTGATCACAGTGGCGCGTGCACCGCGTCCTCAACGGTGTTGAACAGCGCCAGCACATTGTCTAGCCCGGTCACCTGGATGGGGCGGACCACCGGCCGGGTGTGATCGACCACGATCCGCAGTGGTTCGCGCTGCTGCTGAGCAGCCTGGGTGGCGTCGACGAGGGCCTGCAATCCCCGCGAGTCCATGAAGGTCACCGGCGTCAAATCAATCACCAAGATTTCGCCGTCGCGCAGGTCCTCGAATCCAGCGGCAACCGCGGCGCGCAATCGATCGATGGTCAACAAATCGATCTCCCCGGTCACCGTGACCACCAGTGCCATGCCTGCCGAGTACGCCCGCCGCGCAGTCTCGATCCGCACCAGTTGCTCATCCGCCGGTCCTGGCCCACCACCGAGGTCGGATTCGGGGCCGCCATCCCATGACTCCTGCACCCCAGTACCCTATTGTCACCAGGAGAAACGGCAACACACATCACCTCACTGGCTTCGTATCCCCGGTGTCACAACCGCACGCCTGGCCGACGTGTCCGATGAGGTGGGCGTGTGTTCACCCAGGCTGATCGGGCTACCTCAGCCGACGCGATACCAGCCCCTCTAGCAAAGCACCGCTAATTACCACTACTGCTTTGCAATGGTTCCCACCTTGGCCGTTTTTGGAACACCCCGCGGAGTTGTTCCGCAGATCCAAACATCGAACTTGTCAAACCCGGGCATGCTCTTCAGTTCCAGCTCGAAGGTGGCCAGCGGCTTGAACGAGTCCATCCAGTTGTCGGTGGGTGGTTTGAACTCGAATTTTTCGATCTCCCAACCGCCGCGCATTTCACCGACCCAAGGGTAGTTACGTGCGATCTCGGCGAAGATTTCCGCCTTGCTCCGCAGTTGAGCGAATTTCAGCATGCGCGTTCCTCTCTTATGAGCGAGCAGCAATGCAAGCTATATGCGGCATAGGTGCCCGCGGCGTAGATCGGACCTGGCCTTGCGCACGACTCCGTCCACTCGGCTCGCAGAGCACTGGTTGCCGCGGCTGACCCACCCCTGGATCTTTCCGACGCTGCACGTCTAGCGTACGTGCATCTGTACTTGCATCGACAGTCATAAGGTAAGGCTTAGTGGCATCCGACGCACCACTGACGCCCAAACGGAGCAGCATCCATCGCCGCCGCGACGTCGAGTCAGCGCAGCATGCGGTACCCGTGGGGCTTCGCTTCTCCGGTATCCCTAGCGCAGATCACCGCCGCGCTGGTGGTTCAAGGGGTACCTGCCCCTCAGAAGCCTTGACAGCTCACGGAACCAGGCGGTCAAGTCCTGATCGTCCTGGCTCGAAAATCGGAAGGTGAGTGGGCGGGCTTGTATACCCGGCGGAGCGCAGCGGAGCCGGGTTGGGGTGTGGGCTGGGGGTTAGCTGGCGGTGGGTTCGGATCGTGGGTGCA
This sequence comes from Pseudonocardiales bacterium, assembly GCA_019241525.1. Taxonomy (GTDB): domain Bacteria; phylum Actinomycetota; class Actinomycetes; order Mycobacteriales; family Pseudonocardiaceae. Next base: position 647 of record JAFAWY010000072.1, on the reverse strand, counting down.
GGGTGACTTTCTTGCCGGTGAGGCCTTCGAGTTGGCGGATGAGGTCGCGTTGACGGTGCGCGGTGTGAGCTGTGGTGTGGCGGAGGTGGGGGCCGAGGTCGTGGTAGTGGGCCTGGGGGTTGGCCAGCAGGTGCCAGATGATGGTCAGCACCGAGTTGCCGGCGGCGACGATGGCTCGGTTGGTGCCTCGTCGTTTGCTGAGCCGCCGGTAGCGGTGGCCGAGAAAGGTGTTGGTGCGGGCGAATCCGGCGACGATCTCGCTGAGGGTGCCGGCCAGCCAGGGGTTGCCCTTGCCGGTGGCTGCGGCTTTGCCTTTGCCGGCTGATTTGTGATCGATGGGGGCGAATTTTGCCCATGAGGCCAGGTGGCCGGCGGTGGGGAATCGGGTCATGTCCACGCCGAGTTCGGCAACCAGTTCTTGGGCACCGATCATCCCGACACCGGGGATTTCATCGAGTTGGGTTACTTGGGTGGCGAACGGCGCGATGACGGCCTGGATATGTGCGCTCAGGGCGTCGATGTCGGCGCTGAGGGTGTCGATGCGGTTGAGCATGCGCTGGGCCAAAAAGGCGTGATGGTCGTCGAAGTGCCCGGTCAGCGCCTCGGTGAGCACGTCGATCTTAGCTCGCATGCTGGCGCGGGCCAGT
>JAFAWY010000027.1 GCA_019241525.1 Pseudonocardiales bacterium | reverse complement strand
ATGATCCTGTGGGTGCCGAATTGGCCATCCATGGCGGTGACCTGGGGCATCGCTTGGCAGTGATAGTTGGGCATGATCGTCGATCGTGGCGGTACGACTGCTGTATCTGATCTTCCGACAGGTGATGGCCTGGCTGGGGCTACTCGCACGCAGCGCACAATCCAAAAACGCGGAAATTCTTGTGCTCCGACACGAGATCACCGTGTTACGCCGCCAGGTGCACAGGCCGCGACTGTCCTGGGCCGACCGCGCGGTGTTCGCGGCACCAACCCGGCTGCTGTCCCCCGTTTGTCGACGGCATCGGATCGTCACCCCGGCCACGATCCTGCGGTGGCACCGGGACTTGGTGAAGCGACACTGGACGCAGCCCCGGCACCACCGAAGCGGCGGCCGCCGCACCCCACCGCAGCTGCGCCGGTTGGTGCTGCGCCTAGCCGCCGAGAACTCCACTTGGGGTTATCGGCGCATCCACGGCGAACTGGCCCGGCTGGGCTACCAGATCGAGGCCAGTACGGTGTGGTCGATTCTCAAGCGGGCCGGTATCGATCCGGCTCCTCGCCGCGACGGGGCCAGCTGGCGGCAATTCCTGCGGGTGCAAGCCCGGTGCATTCTCGCCACCGATTTCCTCTGTGTCGACACCCTGCTGCTGCAGCGGCTATACGTGCTGTTCGTAGTGGAACACGCGACCCGCCGCGTCCACCTGCTGGGAGTCACCCCCAACCCGACTGGTGCCTGGGTAGCCCAGCAGGCGCGCAACTTCCTGATGGACCTCGGCGACCGCGCAGCCGAGTTCAGGTTGTTGGTTCGGGACCGCGACAGCAAGTTCACTGGCGTTTTTGATGCCGTGTTCGCCAGCGAGGGCATGCGTATCCTGCGCACGCCGGTCCGGGCACCGCAGGCGAACGCGATCGCCGAACGATGGATCGGCACCGTCCGCCGCGAACTGCTGGACCGGATGCTGATCATTAACCGCCGCCACCTTACGGCGGTGCTGAACGAGTACGTAGCGCACTTCAACGACCATCGCCCGCACCGCGCGCTGGGCCAGGCAGCCCCACTGAGGTCCTTACCACCGCCTGCGGCGCCATCCCAGTGTCACCTGCGACGTCGCGATCGGCTCGGCGGGTTAATACACGAATACACCCAGGTCGCATGACGTGGATGCTCAATTCGGCACCCACAGCCTGTTTTGGGTGTATGAGTTGCTACGTGAGCTGCGCCGCAGTTAAGGTTACGTTCCACTGTACCGGGTAAGTGAAAATTGAGAATCGTGTTGAACTGATCTTCAAATCCCGTTCGGCGTCGGATCCTCGCGCTGTTTGCGCATCGTTGGTGGAGAGCCGGGTCAGTGACCAGATTGTGACCGAGCCGCAGCGCCCGCGAACGTGACCCACTGCTCCTGCCCGGGCCGGTGAATGCAGCCCTTACCGCTTGGCTATGCGAGCGCGAGGATCCGGTCGATGGTGGACTGGGTGAAAGAGTCCGCAGGCACCTTGTCCGGACCCACTTGCGTGATGAGCCGGGGACCGCCGAGCAGCGGATCGGTCTGCCAAACAGCATTGTAAGCCCGGCGGCGAGCTGCACCGGCCGGAGTGAATGTGGCCGCGATATCGGTGTTTACCCGAGCGGCCACCCGCAGTCGGCGCATCCGCTCCCGGCGCTCCTCGCCGTAGCCGGCAAAGGCGGCGGCAGACCAATCCGACTCGCTGCGCATAACATCGGTGACGATCCGCGCGTCGCGCAGTGCTATGGCTAGGCCCTGACCGATGATCGGGTCGTTCCACCCGGCGGCGTCGCCGATCAGCACGACTCCCGGCGCGGAGGGTTGGTCGGTCCAGCTGTCGTTCATCGGGTAGAACGCGCACGGCCCGGCCGGGCGGGCGGCACCGAACATCTCGCTGCCCGGTATGCACCGGAACCCGAAGGCGGCCTGGAACTTCACGTGCCGGTCGGGGCCGGTGAAGCGGCCCTTTTGCGCGATGTCGTGCAAGAGGTACAGCCGCGCCTGTCCTTTCGTTCGCGGAAAGACAAAGTAGAGCAAGTCACCCTCGGTGCCGATCGAGAGCTGGTGTGCCGGCCAGGAGCGGAGGTCCTCGACCAGCATTCCTCCGGCGATCGTGCGCGGGGTGGTCTGGTGCAGCTCGATACCGAGCTGGCGGCGAACCGTGGACATTCGCCCGTCCGCGGCGACCACCAGTCGACAGCGCAGTTCGTGGAGAACGTCGTCGTGCTCGTAGCGCACCACTGGCGCGTCGCCTGGCTCGATGTCAAGGTCACCGACGCCGCGGACCACGGTGGCCCCAGCCGCTGCGGCGGCCTGGGTCAGCGCCTCGCAGGCCTCAGGGTGACCGACAGCCAAAACGCCCGGCACGCTCGGCAGTATTTGATCCAGTGGCGCGGCGAGTGCTTCCGCCTGCGTCGGGTCGGTCACCTCGTCGTAGGGCACCGCGCGTGTGGCATAGCAGCCGCCCGCGTCGAGTAGTGGCTTCTCCAGATCAAGTTGGAGCAGCTCGGCTACCCCCCAGCAGGACAGCGCCTCGCCGCGCACCTTGTCCCGGTAGGAGGTCTGGCGTTCGAGCACGACGACCTGATAACCGTCCCGGGCCAGTACGGTGGCCAATGACGACCCGGCGATCCCCCCGCCCACCACGACCACATCAGCTAACCCACTCATCGCCCTGTTCCTCCATCCACCGGATCGCTACGGATGTCCTGCACCGACGCGCTGGGGTCACTGCTTGGTATCCCGCGTTGTCACCGGATAAAGAGGCGCAGCATTTCTCACCAGATACATCACTTTGTCACTTGCCTCTTAGCATTGTTGTTGCTGCGGGTAGCTGCCCGGGCTGCCCGCGGCAGATCTGACGTCAGTCGGCTCGCCCAAGCCAAAACCACAAACCGTCGTCGGTCACGGGTGCAGTACAGGCAGCGCGACCACAGGCGCTGGCAGATGGGCCACCGACTGGCACTAGCAGCCCGACGGCGAGGCCTCGCGGTACCAGCCTTAGCGAGCCAGGGGAGATTTCGACTCGGTGTCGTTGTTGCTGCGCCCATCCCGCCGGACTTCAACCCGGCGCGTCGGGCCGAAAACACTGTCCGCTGCACAGTCCCCGAGCTGCAGCAGCGCCTGGTGTGCAAGGGGCTGTGCCCAATACGTGCCTAAGTCGAATGCTGAGGCGCATCGCTTCCCGCTCTATCGCAGATCGGGGGCGGTAGCGAGCTCGGGAAGCCAGTCCTCTTAAAAGGGCCGAGGCATGCTGGGTCAGAATCACTACCCAGCACCCACGTATGTTTCGCCCACTGGCACTGGACCCACGACGTCTGCGGGAACAGGATGACAAGAGCCGGAAGGTGACAC
>JAFAWY010000004.1 GCA_019241525.1 Pseudonocardiales bacterium | reverse complement strand
GGAACATCGCTCCAGCATCCGTTCGGTGACTGCCGGGGTGCGCGCGTAGCCGATGAAGTACGTGCCGAACTCACCGCGCCCCACGGCACCAAAGGGCATGTTGTCCCGCAGGATCTGGCGCTGGGTACCGTCAGGATCGACGATCGTGGTCAGCGCGATATGGGAGTCGGCCGGCTTGACGGTGTTGTCGAGCTCGATGTCGGACAGCTTCGTGCGGCCGATCACTTTTTCCTGGGCCTCGACCGGCAGGGCGTTCCACGCCTGCGGATCGTGCAGGTACTTCTGCACGATCACATAGCTTCCGCCCACGAAAAGCGGGTCCTCCGCGCCAATCAGGACGGCAGCGCTGGCCACGGGGCCGATCGGGTTTTCCGTCCCGTCGACAAAGCCCAGCAGGTCCCGGACGTCGAAGTACTTGAATCCATATACCTCATCGCGCACCGTCACCACGTCACGCACCCGATCCATGATCTGCGACGCCAACGCAAGCGTCGGTGTCCAGCGTTGAAAGGCGCCCATCCGGTAGGTGCCGGCTGGGCACGGCACCGGCACCGCCGGTGTTCGCGTCGTCTGCCTGGCGCGGCAGCGGTGCGGCGTTGCTCAACTCGCTCAGGACGTCGCGGGGGTGGACGCCCAGCAGGGCGTCAGTGCAGCTGGTACTGCCAGTCAGGGGGCACCCGCCCGGCCGGGCCTGGCACCGGCTGGTCGAGTGGGTGATGCTCCGGCGGTGCTAGCGGCGGACCCAGCAGCGCCCGCTCACGTCGATAGTCCCAAAACCAGTCCTCGCCGGGCTCGTAGCTGCGGATGATCGGATGGCCAGTCGCAGCGGCGTGGGCAGAGGCGTGCTGGGAAGGTGACGAGTCGCAGCAGCCGATGTGGCCGCACTGCGCGCATCGGCGCAGGTGAAACCACCAGCCGCGGGTCTCCTGACACTCTGTGCAACCGGGCCCGCTCGGAGGCACAGATGGGTCGATGCCGACCAGAGGCTCAGCCATGGTCTCTCCTCGTCTTCGGGCACTGCCGCGGTAGACGACCCTCCACCGGGCTATCACTTATGGGGTCGGAGCCGAAATGCAGGGTTCGGTGATGTCGGTTGAGCTCGCACAGGTCTGACGACCAGGCAAGGATGGATCAACGCATCACCGAGATCAAGCTCGTGGTCGCTGCCGTCTAAGTAGAGATCAAGGGGAGGTATTGAGCAGCTGGTTGGTTTCTGCTGCGATCTGCAGGTCCTCGCGGGCGGGTAGGACGATGACGGGTGCGGTGCTGCCGGCGCCGAGCCAGGACAGCCGGTCGATCAGGCCGGCCCGGACCGCTGGGGCGTGTTCCCCGATTCCCCCGGTCAGTGCCAGCACGTCGAGGCCTCCGAGCACCGCAACCATGGCCCCGCACAGCCGGATCAAGCGATGCCACCACACCTCGAGCGCCAGCCGGGCGCTGCTGTCGCCGTTGTCGGCACGAGCGAGCACCTCACGCATGTCGGTGACCCCGCACAGACCGCGCAGGCCACTGTTTTGCTCCAAGACGGTGGCGAGGTCCTCATGAGTGTGGGATGCGAGCCACAGGATTGCGCCGGGGTCGAGGGAGCCGCAGCGTGTTGCCATCACGAGACCGTCGACCGGAGTGAACCCCATGGTGGTATCGACGCTGCGACCATCGAGGACCGCGCACAGCGACGCACCGGCCCCGAGGTGGGCAACCAGCACCCGCCGGGCGCCGGGCACGTACTCGACGGCCCGGGCAGAGGCCCAGGCGTGGGACAGTCCGTGGAAGCCATAAACCCGCACGCCCAGGTCGCGCAGGCGTTGCGGCAGGGCGTAGGTCGAGGCTGCTTGCGGGATCGTGGTGTGGAAAGCGGTATCAAAGCAGGCCACCTGGGGTAGGTAAGGCCAGGCAGCCCGGGTGCGGTCCATCGCGTGCAACGCAGCTGGCTGGTGCAACGGCGCCAGGTCGGTGAGCGCGGCAAGCTGGGCGCGCGCCGCGTCGTTGACCAGCTCCGGCGCGGTGCGGTGACCTCCGTGCACCACGCGGTGACCGACCGCATCGGGAGCGTCGTCCGCTAGCGCGGCACCCAGATTCGGGTAGGTGCGGATGCTTTTGCCGTGCTGGACGAGGGACAGCTTGAGCGAAGAGCTGCCCGCGTTGACGGTCAGGACGCGCATCAGCCGGGCCAGGTCCAGCCGGAGATGGCGGGGTCGTCCTGGCCGTGGGCGCGGGTGTAGGCACGGGCCAGTAATCGAGCGTCCATCATCTCCTGTTGCAGCCCGGCAGCTCGGGTGGCCAGTCCCGGCACCCGGTCAATGACGTCGATGACCAGACGGAAACGGTCCAGGTCATTGAGCATCACCATGTCGAACGGGGTGGTGGTGGTGCCGTTTTCCTGGTAGCCGTGCACGTGGATCTGGTCGTGATTGTGGCGTGCGTAGGTCAGCTGGTGCACCAAACGTGGGTAGCCGTGAAACGCGAAGATCACCGGCCGGTCGATGGTGAACAGCGCATCGAATTCGTGGTCGGGTAACCCGTGCGGGTGCTTGGAATCGGGAGTCAGCCGCAGGAGATCGACCACGTTGATCACTCGTACGACGAGTTGGGGCAGCCGCTGGCGCAACAGCGCGGCCGCAGCCAGGGTCTCCAGGGTCGGGATGTCGCCCGCGCAGGCCAGCACCACGTCCGGCTCCTGGGTGGGCACGCCCGGCTGCTCGGTGCCCGCCCAGGCCCAGATGCCCACGCCGCGGGTGCAGTGCAGGTCGGCTTCCTGTGCCGACAGGTAGGACAGCGCGGGTTGTTTGCCGGCGACCACCACGTTGACGTAGTGGCGGCTGCGCAGGCAGTGGTCGTAGGTGGACAGCAGGGTGTTGGCATCCGGTGGTAGGTAGATGCGCACGATTTCGGGTTTTTTGTTCATCACCACGTCGAGGAACCCCGGGTCCTGGTGGCTAAACCCGTTGTGGTCTTGGCGCCAGACGTGGGAGGACAGCAGGTAGTTCAGCGAGGCCAGCGGCCGTCGCCAGGGGATCTTCGCGCAAGACTCCAGCCATTTCGCGTGCTGGTTCAGCATCGCGTCGACGATGTGGATGAACGCTTCATAGCAAGTGAACAGGCCGTGCCGGCCGGTGAGCAGGTATCCCTCCAGCAGCCCCTGGCACACGTGCTCGGACAGCATCTCCACCACCCGGCCGGCCGGGTCGAGCCGGTCGTCACCCGGGCCGGTCAGTGTGTCCCAGCGACGCCCGGTGACCTCAAGCACCGCCTGCAGCCGGTTGCTCGCCAGCTCATCGGGGGCGGTGATGAGAAACGACGAGGGATTGTCAGCCACGACATCGCGCAGCCATTCCCCCAGGACCCGAGTGGCCTCGTGGACCACGGTTGCCGGTGCCGGTACCTCCACCGCATAGTCACGCCAATCAGGCAGCTCAAGGTCGCGCAGCAGCTCGCCGCCGTTGGCGTGCGGATTGGCGGACATCCGGCGCCGCCCCACGGGGGACAGCTCCACCAGCTCGGGAACCGGCCGACCAGCCTCATCGAAAAGCTCCTGCGGCTGATAGGACCACAACCACTGCTCCAGCGCCGCCAGATGGCTGGGATCAGTGCGCACCCCAGGCAACGGCACCTGGTGGGCCCGGAACGTCCCCTCGACCTGCTGACCATCGACCTCGATGGGCCCCGTCCAACCCTTGGGCGTGCGCAACACCACCATCGGCCACCGCACCGGAACCTGCCCGCCGGCCCCCGCACGGGCCACCCGGCGGATCTCAAAGATTGCTTCGATGACGCCGTCGAATGCCGCGGCGAGTTGCTGGTGCACCCGGGCCGGGTCATCCCCGCTGACGATCACCGGGGCGTAGCCATACCCCCGCAACAAACACACCAGGTCAGCCTCGGGAATCCGGGCCAACAACGTCGGATTAGCGATCTTAAAACCGTTCAGGTGCAGCACAGGCACCACCGCCCCGTCCTGCGCCGGGTTCAGCAGCTTGCCCACATGCCAGCTGGTGGCCAACGGCCCCGTCTCCGCCTCCCCATCACCGATAACGCAAAACGCCACCAAATCCGGACTATCCAGCACCGCACCAAATGCATGCACCAACGAATAACCCAGCTCACCGCCCTCATGAAACGACCCCGGTGTTTCCGGCGCGCAATGACTCGGGACCCCGCCCGGAAAGGAAAACTGCCGGAAAAACCGCCGCATCCCCCGCTCATCCCGCGAGACATGGCTGTACAACTCGCTATACGTGCCCTCCAGCCAGGCCGCCGCATTCGGCCCCGGCCCACCATGACCCGGTCCCGCGACGAACACCGCATCAAGATCGTGCTCGCGCACCAACCTGGTAGCATGCGCCCACACCAAATTCAACCCCGGGGTCGTACCCCAATGCCCCAACAGCCGAGGTTTGACATGCTCGGCCCGCAGCGGCTGGCGCAACAGCGGATTATCCAGCAAGTAAATCTGACCAACGGACAGGTAATTCGCCGCCCGCCACCACGCATGCAACTGCTCCAACTGCTTGCGATCCAGCGGACCCTCAACGTCATCAAGCGCCTGCGCGGTAGGGACGATAGTGGCACCCACGCCGTGCTCCGCATCGTCCGCAGACGTGTCACCACCGACCGGCCCTGTGCTTTCGTTGCTCACAAGGGCAAGCTACCCAACTTGACCTAAGCCGCCGGCCGCTTACGATTACTCGACTCACGTGGGGAGCTGCCATGGGTTAATGGCCTCAGACCAACGATGCGCCTGATCCAATGGCAGAAAGCCACCAAGCCCACCTGAGCGCTCGGCGACACGCCAGCCTTACCGCCTCTGTCGGCGCGCCCAACGCCGGATCAGGCGACGTCGAGGTACTCACGGTGTCGTCTGCGGCCCACACCGCTGTCATGCCACCACCGATGCAGGCAGCGACCGCACTGTACCCTGTAAGGCTCGAATATGGGATTGTGAGGTTGGCCTGCGGGTTTTCGGGCCTGGTTTGATCATGCTGCGATCTGGTACTCGCTGGTGAGTCCGCCGAGGATCGGTCTGCGGCGCACCTGATGATCAGCGAGGTCGATCACTGGTGGTGGCTGGGTTTCGGCTTGGGCAGGGGCGAGTTGCGCCAGCGTTCGGTGAGGCCGTGCGGCGTTGAAATGGTGCAGGTAGGTCGTCATGATCCGGCGTAGGTGGCGTTCGTTGACCACCAAAACCCTGTCGAGCAGCTCGCGGCGCAGGGTTTGCGATCATGCGTTCGCAGATCGCGTTGGCTCGGGGCGCTCCGGGTGGACTGGTCAGGATTCGGATGCCATCTGCGGCGAAGACCGCATCGAAGGCTCTACTGAATTTGGAGTCGCGGTCCCGCAGCACACACTTGACGGTAAAGACCCGGTCGGCGAGGTCCATCAGCAAATTGCGGGCGGTTTGGGTGGTCCACGCCCCGGTCGGGTGTGCACTCACCCCTAGCGCATGCGCTCGGCGGCAGCCATGCTCGACGGCGACCAGGACGTAGATCCGCCGGAGCAAGATGGTGTCCACGGACACGAAGTCCACAGCAAGAAGGGTCTTGGCCTGGGTGGTAAGGAACTGACGCCAGGTGGGACCCGATCGACGCGGGGCGGGATCAATGCCAGCGTCGTGCAAGATCTGCCACACCGTGGAGGCGGCAATGCGATGGCCGAGCCGAACCAGTTCGCCCTGCACGCGCCGATGCCCCCAGGTCGGGTTCTCGGTGGCCATGCGCACCACGAAATCCTTAATTACCGCTGCGGTGGACGGACGTCCCGGTCGGCGGCGTGCGGTGTAGTCCCACTTTCTGGCCACCAGCCGCCGGTGCCAGGCCAGGATCGTGGCCGGAGTAACCGCGAAGACCTCGGCCCAGCGACGACGGGGCACCAACCGCGATAAGGCGGCCAGCCACACCCGGTCGGCAGGCGTGTAACACACACGGGAGACCTGTCGATGCAACACGGCGTTCTGATGGCACAAGGCCAGCAGTTCGGCGTCTTTGCTCAGGTCTCGCCGCACCAACACAGCAATCAGATCGAGCAGACAGCGCACGAGCTGGTACAACATCGACAATGGCAGCATCCGACGATGATCCATGACTAGGAGCA
>JAFAWY010000136.1 GCA_019241525.1 Pseudonocardiales bacterium | reverse complement strand
GTTCTCCCTGACCGCCCCGCGATTCGCGGCCTACGGAGTCGACCTGTGGGTGCCGGAGCTGGGCGGAAAGTTCGACGACCGCAACCCTTCACACAAGATGCTGATGAGCGTGCTGGGAGGAATGAGCGAATCCGAGCGCCAGCATGTCCAGGCCAGAGTCCGGGCCGCGATGGACGCACAAGTGCTCAACGAGGGCCGCCACCAAGGTGGACGCGCGCCGTATGGCTACCTGGTCGTCGATGGGGGAGCCCACCCCAATCCCCGCAAGGCCGCCGAGGGCTACCGGCTCCGGGTCCTGGCGATCGACGAGGCCTCTGCCGCAGTCGTGCGCCGGATTTTCGCCGAGTACCTCGACGGCAAATGCGACCGAGCCATCGCCGCAGGACTCAACCGCGACAACATTCCGTGTCCCTCGGCCCGGCGACCGGACCAAAACCGCCACCGCTTAGCTGATGGCTGGCAGGGCAGCACCGTCCGCGCGATCCTGGAAAATCCCCGGTATACCGGATACGCCTTCTTCGGGCGGTGGACCAAGCACGAGACGTTGCTCGACCCAGATGACGTCGCCGCCGGCCACGTGGTGAGATTCCGGCGCTCCGGCACCGACCGCATCGTGCGATCCAGAACACCGGCCCATCCGGCCCTGGTCTCGGTCGAGGAGTTCACCGAAGTACAGATGCTGCGGCGATCTCGGGCAGCCGGGGGACTAGAAGCCCGCCGCAAGCTTGAACGCGGCCCCAAAATGACCAAGCGGCCCTATCCGCTGCGCGGACGTGTCCGATGCGGCTACTGCGGCCGGCGGATGGAGGGCACACCCCGACAAGGACGCACCTACTACCGGTGCACCGCGCGCAGCCTCGCGCCCGGCTCACCCATACTTCAAGATCATCCAAGGAACGTCTACCTGCCAGAGCGAGCGGTGCTTGCGCCGGTCAACGCATGGATCGCCAGCCTGTTCGACGAGCAGCATCGGACGGCAACAATGCAACAGCTAGCCGCTGCCGATACCTCGACCCACGAAAACGCTCGGATGCAACAAGCCCGACACCGGCTCGCTGACGCCGAAAAGCGCCTCCGCAGGCTGCAACAGGCGATCGAAGCCGGCGCGAACCCCACAGCACTAGTAGACGCACTAAACAAAGCGGAGCAAGAACGCCAAGCTGCCCGCACAGACCTCGACCGGATCCCAGCTTCAGCAGCACTGAGTCATGCAGATATCACCGCGCTCATCGACGACCTAGGCGATGTAGGCCAAGCCCTCAATAGGGCAGATCCCGCAGGCCTAGAAGACCTGTACGCCACCCTCCGGCTGGAGATGATCTACGACGCCGACACCAAAACCGTCGACGCAACCATCCGGCCAGCCGGTAGGGGTAGTGCGCGTGTCCGAGGGGGGACTTGAACCCCCACCCCCTAGTCGGGGACTAGCACCTCAAGCTAGCGCGTCTGCCATTCCGCCACTCGGACATTTGCCATCTGCATCTCGCACCACTACCACCATGTGGCGCGCGCCACGAGAGTAGCTGATCGCTACCCGGCGGCCCAACTTGGTGCGACCATCGTAGATCCTGCAGTTCAGCGATGGTAGGAAGGCCAGATGGAGCGACCCGCAGGAAGCACCAGCATGGCAGAGGACGAGGTCGTCGGCTTAGCGAGCGACCTGATCCGGATTGACACCACCAACACCGGCGATCCAGAGACACTGATCGGGGAACGAGCTGCGGCGGAATACGTGGCCACCAAGCTCGACGACGTGGGTTTCGAGACCACTTACCTGGAATCCGGAGCCGCAGGGCGGGGCAACGTGTTCGCTCGACTGCCTGGCGCTGATCCTGGACGCGGCGCGCTGCTCATCCATGGCCATCTCGACGTGGTGCCGGCCGATGCTGCCGAATGGTCGGTGCACCCGTTCTCCGGCACGGTGCAGGACGGCTACCTGTGGGGTCGCGGTGCAGTCGATATGAAAGACATGGTGGCGATGACCCTCGCGGTCGCTCGCCGGTTCCGGCGTGATGGTGTCGTACCTCCGCGCGACCTTGTCTTCGCCTTCTTGGCTGATGAGGAGGCCGGCGGGTCGCAGGGTTCGCATTGGCTCGTCGAGCACCGCCCAGAGTTGTTCGAGGGCTGCACGGAGGCGATCAGCGAGGTCGGCGGGTTCTCCTTAACAGTGCGAGACGGACGCCGGCTGTACCTGATCCAAACCGCAGAAAAAGGCATGGCCTGGATGCGGTTGCGCGCCCATGGCCGGGCGGGGCACGGGGCGGTAGTTCATGAGGACAACGCAGTCACCGCGCTGTGTGATGCTGTGGCGCGCTTGGGCAACCACCGATTTCCGCCGGTGATGACAGACTCAGTACGGGAGTTCCTCACGGCCGTCGGCGAGGAAACTGGACTGGACTTCTCCGGTGACGACCTAGAAGGCGCCGTGGCCAAGCTCGGGTCGTTGGCCCGGCTTATCGGCGCGACGCTGCGCGACACAGCTAACCCGACGATGCTCAATGCGGGCTACAAAGCCAACGTCATTCCCTCGTCGGCACAGGCTGTGGTCGACTGCCGAGTGTTGCCCGGGCGCCAGGCCGCCTTTGAGCGTGAGGTGGATGAGTTGCTCGGTCCTGACATTACTCGTGAGTGGGTAGTGCACCAGCCGCCGGTAGAGACGACTTTCGACGGGGACCTGGTGGCCGCCATGGATGCCGCGATCTTGCAAGAGGATCCCGGGGCGCGCACGGTGCCATACATGCTCTTTGGCGGCACAGATGCCAAGGCATTCAACAAGCTGGGAATCCGCTGCTTTGGGTTCTCCCCATTGCGCCTGCCGCCCGATCTTGATTTCGCGTCCCTGTTCCACGGTGTCGACGAGCGGGTACCAGTCGACGGGCTGATCTTTGGTACCCGTGTGCTCGACCGGTTCCTGCGAAGCTGTTGATTCTGCTAACGTCTGCGCCCGTAGCAGTCTTGGTTCCAAGGACGCCTGTGGAGCAAGCGCGCCACAGGCGTTCGTTGTGTCCGGCTAGCGCGGTGCACGTACCGCGTCGGTGTGTGATCACGACAACGATCCGGGACACCCGCATTACGGGCCCCATAGGGGGCCCGAGAAGGAGATGGAAGATGGCGACCGGCACGGTCAAGTGGTTCAACGCGGAGAAGGGTTACGGCTTCATCACGCAGGATGGGGGCGGCCCCGACGTCTTCGCCCACTTCTCGGCGATCCAGGCGACCGGCTACCGCACGCTGGAGGAAAACCAGCGGGTGGAATTCGAGATCACTCAGGGACCCAAGGGTCCCCAGGCCGACCAGATTCGCACGATCCGCGCCTGAGGGCTGCTCGCAGGGTCGACGCTGACGACCCAGACCGACCAGACTCGCGAGTAGGGTCCGCACCAGCCGGTGCGGGCCCTACGTCGTGCCAAGGCAATGTTTACACAAACTGGCTACAAACGAAGAACCTCTATAACGACAGCTTGGGCAATGCGATGGGGCTGCGCTGCCTGCGTAGCCACACAGTTCGCGTGCCGTCGCGGTACATCCGCACCCGGGACAGTTCCCAGCCCGCAAACTCAGCCTGCACAGCGAGCTGCGTCGCTGCGGTGCGCCGGGATACTTCCCGCGGCAGCCGCAGCGGCTGGTACTCCCAATCGGTGCCCTCACCGTCTACTGTTTCGATCATTACTGCACCACCCGTTCGGGATCGATCATCTGCAAGCCCATTCCTGACGCGGACGCCACCAGGACCCGGCCACTTGTCGGGTCCACGGCCACTGCATCGGGTTGATGTACGGTCGGGAACCGGTGGACCACCACCGGCTCACCCCCAGCGACGCGGAGGCCGACCACCTCATCGCGCCCGGTCAGAGTCACCCACGCCAGATCTCGGCGACCGTCGTAGGCCACCGCATAGGGCGCCCCCGGCAGCGGAAAACGTTGCCGCAATATTGGTGGGTTGCCGGCGAAGGCCAGCAGCTCTCCGTCGCGGGTATCAGTGACCAGGATGCGGCCGAAGCGATCGGCCATCGCATCACTCGCCCCGTTACCCGCCCGTAGCTCGGGACTGATCTCGCCGGTGAACACGTCCACGATGCCGACTGCGCTGCGCCCCCGATCCAGTACCCAGATCGTGGTTCCCGTCGCTGCGGAGACTGGCAGCAATCGGGCGGCGTCGGAGAAGCCGAGGATTGGTGCGCGTTGTCGGTTCCCGTCGAGCACGGCCAGCCGGTCGCCCAGTGCGACCACAGTGACACTGCCCACCGCGACCGCCCCCTGAGCTGGGCCGTCGACATCAATCCGGTCGGCTGTGCCGCCACTGATCGGTATCCTGATCAAGCAACCCGGGGTGGTGACCGGTACCAGCAACTCACCGCTCTGGGGAACCAGCACGAGATCTGCGGCTGGACCTGGCAACGGAAACTGCCGTGGCTGCTCCGCGCCGTCCAGTGTCCTCAGCAGCAGTCTCGGGGGGTTGAGCAGTGTCACCGCGACCGTTTTGGTCCGAGGATCAACCAGCACCTTGGTTGCCGGTGCGGCGAGCGGAGTCACGATTCCGGACGGGGCTGGTCCACCTGGAGGTGCCACCGCCGGCTTGGCTGGGGAAAGGGTCTGCTGCTCACCGGCTGAACCACCGACGGTGCCGCATCCTGCCACTACCAGCCCCGCAGCAAGCAACGCGGCCGGTGCAGCCGCGCGCAGGGCACCGGGCACACCGACCTCCTCGTCGGTAGTACGGGCAGGGATCGGAGCAGGTGTCAGTCAAGCATTCCTGACCTGACACCCCCGCGTCATCCCCACGTAGCCGTATGTTGGCGTGAATCCGCTCAATGACGGGTGCCTGCCGCTAGGTTGATGACAGTCCGCAGCAATCCGTGATCGAGCCGTAATCAATTCAGCCGGTGTTTGCTCCGTCTTAGGGATAACGTCATCAACCGTGACTACGCCGGTGGACGTCGTGCTGCCGTGTCTCAATGAGGCTGAGGCCTTGCCAGCCGTGCTGGCCGCAATGCCAGCGGGCTACCGAGTCCTTGTCGTTGACAATGGCAGTACCGATGACACGGTGACGGTCGCGGCTTCGGGCGGTGCGACAGTGGTGTCTGAGCCTCGGCGTGGCTACGGCGCCGCAGTGCACGCCGGGTTGCTCGCCGCGACCGCCGACCTGGTTGCCGTACTGGATGGCGACGGATCGATGCCGCCCCAGGTGCTACCCCGGCTGGTTGCCGCGGTGGCGGAGGGTGCTGACCTTGCCGTCGGCCGCCGGATACCGGAAGCCGGCGCATGGCCATGGCACGCCAGGGCCGGCAACGCGGCCCTCGCTGCGTTACTGCGGTACCGGGGCTTGCTCGTGCACGACATCGCACCGATCCGGGTAGCACGCCGCCAGGCATTGCTCGATCTAGGTGTGACCGACCGCGGTTTCGGTTACCCGTTCGAGCTGCTGTTGCGCGCTGGCGCTGCCGGGTGGCGGCTGTGCGAATTCGACGTCGAGTACCGGCCGCGGGCGGGTGGCCGCTCCAAGGTATCCGGGTCGATCAAGGGCACGATCCGTGCCGTCCGCGATATGAGTGCCGCCATGCAGCGGGTCAGCCGACTGGACGTTCGGGATAGCCCAGCTCAATCGCGCTGACATCATCGAGCGCGGCCCGGATCGCTGGGGCTAGCTCCACCTCCTCGGCAGCCAGTGAACCGGCCAGCTGGGCCGTGTCTCGCGCACCGATGATGGGGGCAATCACGCCGGGTTGGTCGCGTACCCATGCCAGCGCTACTTCCAAGGGCGAAACGCCCAGCCCGTCGGCCGCGGTGACCACGGCCTGCACGATCCGGTTCGCTCGATCAGTGCGGTGGTGCTCGACATATCGCGCATAGTGCGGCGATGCCGCTCTGGAGCTGGAGGGGGTGCCGTTGCGGTACTTGCCGGTAAGTACCCCCCGAGCCAGCGGCGCCCACGCCAGCAGCCCCACACCATGGTGCGCTGCAGCCGGGACCAACTCCCGTTCGACTCCCCGTTCCAGCAACGAGTACTCGGCCTGCGTGGACACCAGCGGGACTTCGCAGATCGCCTGCGCCGTGGCCAGCTGCCAACCGGTGTAGTTGGACACCCCGACGTAGCGAACCTTGCCCGATCGCACGGCGTCGGCGACCGCAGACATCGTCTCTTCCAGGGGCACCGCCCCGTCCCAGGCGTGCAGCTGCCAGAGGTCTAGATGATCGGTGCGCAGCCGGCGCAGCGAGCCTTCCAGCGCTGCGAACAACGATGCCCGGGACGCACCGCCGCCGAACGGCCCGTCGTCGCGCCGGGCCACTGCCTTGGTTGCGAGCACGACCTCGTCCCGGGGGATGAGTTCGGCAAGCAACTTACCCAGGATTCGTTCTGACTCGCCGTCGTTGTACACATCGGCGGTGTCGACCAATGTTCCGCCCGCATCGACGAAGGCGACCAGCTCTGTGGCAGCTTCCTCGGCGTCGGTGTCATGACCCCAGGTCATGGTTCCCAGTGCAAGCCGGGACACGCGGAGTCCGCTGCGGCCCAAATAGCGCTGTTGCACGGGGGTGCACGCTAGCGGGTGCGTAGGGTGGCGGCGTGGGCACCGTGATCCTGCTCCGACATGGCCGGTCCACGGCGAACACCGCTGGGATTCTCGCCGGGCGTAATCCGGGAGTGGGCCTCGACGAGGATGGTCAAGCACAGGCACAGAGAGTGGTTGAGCGTTTGGCGCAGCTGCCGCTGGCTGCGCTGGTGAGCTCCCCGCTGCAGCGCTGCCAGGAAACTCTCGCTCCGCTGGCGCAGGCGCGAGATCTCGAGGTGACCGTCGACGACCGATTCGTAGAGATGGACTACGGCGAGTGGACTGGCCGGGAACTACGCGCCCTAGCTAAAGAACGGCTGTGGAAGGTAGTGCAGGCGCACCCTTCGGCAGTGGTGTTTCCTAGCGGCGAGGGCCTGGCCGCGATGCAGACTCGGGCGGTGGCGGCGGTGCGGGAGTGGGACGCGAAGCTGGCCGCGGAGCACGGCTCCCAGGTGTTGTGGCTGGTCTGTACGCATGGCGATCTCATCAAGGCAGTGCTGGCCGATGCGCTGGGCCTGCACCTGGACAGTTTCCAGCGCATCGTCGCTCACCCGTGCTCGGTCAGCGCCGTGACCTACACGGAGACCCGGCCCTTCGTGCAACGGATCAATGACTGTGGAGATGACTTGCGCGGCCTGCTCCCCCCCAAACGCCGGCGCCGGCGGCGACTTTCGTCGGACGCCACGCCCGGAGGCTCGACAGGCGCTAACTGAGTGGGGACGCCGCTGCCGCGCAGCGCGTGGTGCTCTAGTGTCGGTAGTGCCATGTCCCGTGTCATCCATGTATTTCGTACGCCCGACCGGTTCGTCGCCGGCACGGTCGGGGAGCCCGGCGACCGCACGTTCTACCTGCAGGCCATCGACAAGGCCAAGGTGATCAGTGTTGCGCTGGAAAAAGAACAAGTCGCGGTCCTTGCTGAACGGCTTTCCGCTTTGCTCAACGAGCTGGTTCGACGATTGGGTGCCGGCGCCCTCGCCGAAGCCGACGAGCTGGCGGTGGATACCGAGCCCTTGCGTGCGCCGGTGGAGCAAGAATTTCGCGTTGGCACCATGGGGCTGGGCTGGGACGTCGAGTCTCGGGCCATCGTCGTTGAGCTGCTTGCGGTAAGCGAGCAGGAGGTCGACGAGTCCATGGTGCTCGATGACGCTGAGGATGGCCCGGATGCGGTGCGGGTGTTCCTGTCACTCGACCAAGCGCGCGCGTTCGCGGTGCGCGCCGAGCGGGTGATTTCGGCTGGTCGCAAGCCGTGCCCGCTGTGTGCGGAACCGTTGGGTCCCCACGGGCACATCTGCCCACGGCAGAATGGCTACCGTCGCCAAGTTGAGACTTAAGCGAGCTCCGGTGCTGCCCACCGATCCGGCGGCGCTGCCGTTGCTACGCCACGGCCGCCTCGACGTCACCGGTCGGATCGTCGATGCGTCCAATGCAACCCTGCTGTGCACGGTGCACTGCGAGGGGGTCAGCGCCGAATGCGTCTACAAACCTATTCGTGGCGAGCGCCCGCTGTGGGACTTCCCGGACGGCACCCTGGCCGGCCGCGAGGTGGCGAGCTGGCTGCTTTCCGAGGCCACCGGCTGGTCGCTCGTGCCGCCTACCGTGATGCGATCGGGACCGTTAGGGCGCGGCATGGTGCAGCTATGGGTGGACACCAACGTTGAACACGGCCTAGTGGATGTGGTGGCCGTGGACGCGGTGCCGCGGGGGTGGCGTACGGTACTGCGGGCTCAGGACCGCTTCGGCAACCCAGCGCTTCTCGTGCACGCCGACACGGAAGCAATACGACAGCTAGCCGTGCTCGACGTGCTGCTCAACAACGCCGATCGCAAAGGTGGGCATGTGCTCGCCGGGCTGGACGGTGGCGTGTATGGCGTAGACCACGGGATCTGCCTGCATCGGGAGACTAAGCTGCGTACGGTGCTATGGGGCTTCCTGGGCGACCAGCTGTCCCCAGCAGTACTCGACGTGCTTCGCCGAGTGCGATCTGAGCTGGATGGTGCGCTGGGCACCGCGCTGGCTGAGCACCTCACCCAAGCGGAAGTGCGGGCGGTGCGGGATCGTGCTGATCAGTTACTGATCAGCAAAACCTTCCCGGCGCCCAACGGGCACTGGCCCGCGATTCCGTGGCCAGCGTTTTGAGACCCGCGCGCAGGGTGGAGACCTTCGGACCGGAGGCTAGGCCTTGGCTAGCTCGGTGGTTGACCGCCCACGACCTTCGCTGAGCCTATGATCTGATCGATGACCTCCGGTTTGGGCGCACCTGGCTTGTCGGAGACCCACACCAGCACCACCGAGAATTCGTGGTTGCCCTGCGCGTCTGGCGTCGTGGGACCGGACGGGACTGCGGCGATCTCGCAAGTGAGGGTAGCGCTGGGGTTGGTAAACGTGAACCGATGCCGGTAGCCGTCGTGCCTACCAACCTTGCCCGGTCCTTGGCTGAGAGTGGCGCCGGTCTTGACTCCAGGAGTAGTCGTGACGGCCTGCTCGATGGTCTGCTCAGCGGCTTGAGCGGTCGGCGCAGTAAGGGTCCCGATCCGGGCCAGGCCAGTGGCGCACGAAACTTCCTGGTTCCCCATGCACGTAGTCGGCGACACCATCTCGGGGATTGGGGGGTTGGCGCTGTCGATGACCTGGTGCCAGCCCGCTGGGATAGTCACTACGATGTTGGTGTTCGGTCCGGCCAGCAACAATGACGTGCTGGCCGGATCATTCCCACTGTTACCAGCGCAGCCTGCCAGCAGCAGCGCTGAGATGGTCAACGCCGCACCGACGACCTTGGCCTGAGCCGACCGCGCTGTCTGGCTCAGAGATGGGCGTCTGGTAGTAGTTGTCGCTGTATCAGACATCAATATTCCCCCTGAAACCGAGTGTCGCGATTGGTGGTCGGCGATCTTTCGATAATCGTACTGATAATGGCAGGCATGTAGCGCTCCTGTTTCCCGCCGTCGTCATGACCCGAGGTCAAGAAAGGGAGGAAGAACCTCCGGCAGCGATGACCACCATCCGTTGCCGATTTATCGGGTTTGTCCCCGCGGCGCGGGGACAAACCCAGTAAATCGTGCTGGTGCAACTCAACCTGCCAGACTCAACATGCGTCCACTGCTCCACCGCTGGTCGCTGCAAATGCCACGCCGCCAGTACCACAGGTGGCCGTTGCGGTGCCCTGACCTGGGGCGGTCTGGGAAGCGACCGCGCTAGAACCGTTCCCGATAGCGATCGCGGTAGCCCGGCTTCCAGGCAAGGTTGCTATAGCGGTCGCCTGACCGCCGTTTCTTGCTGCCGCGGTGGCCGTAGAGCCATTTTCTGCATTGGCCAGAGCCGTACTGTTCGTGCCCTCGGCAACGCTGGTGGCCTTGTTGTTGTCACCGATGACACTGGCACCTGCTTGGCCCCCGTTCGTCCCGATCGCGTTGAGCACGTTGTTGTCACTGGTACCCGTCGTCGGGGCGTTGACAAGGGCTACAGCGGCGCTACCCGCACCCTTGGCGATGCTGGTGGCCTGGTTATTGTTGCCGCTGTTGACCGCAGAGACGGCGGTGGCGCCGTCGGTGGCCTGGCTCCCGAGTTTGTTGTTATTGCCCGTGGCGCCAAAGACGATGCTTGCGGCGGTGCTACCGGTCCCGGTAGCGCTCGAGCTTAGCTTGTTACTGTTACCGGAATCAACAAGACTCGAGGCAGTTGTGTTTGTGCCGTTCGCGGTGGCATTGGTGGTGTTGCTATTTCCGGCCGTGATCACCCCTGATGCGGCTTGGCTGCCCGCACCATTCGCTGTAGCGTTGGTGGTGTTGTTATTTCCTCCACTACCGAACACGCCACTAGTTGCACGGCCACTGTTGTTTGCGGTGGAGCTGGCATTGTTGTTGTTGCCAGTTACTCCGGCCGCTGCGATACCACTGTTATTAGCGTTGATCTGAACATTGTTGTTGTTGCCAGTCGCTACGGACAAGGCCGTAGCGCTGTTGTTGGCATTGCTGTGAACATTGTTATTGCGACCAGACGCTGTAGAGGTGGCGATACCGCTGTTGTTTGCATTCGAGCTGACCTCGTTTCTGGAGCTACCCGCACCGGTCACGCTGCTGGTTGCATTGCTGTTGTTATGTGCGCTCGACCTGACATGGTTGCCTGTTCCTGAAGCCGGGTCAATTGTGGCGGAGGCATGACTGGTGGAGTCCTGCCTGGTGCTTGTGGTGTTGTCGTTGCTATATCTTGGCGAGTTGCCGCGTGGCGACTGCTGCTGGCCGCTCGAGTGAATCCTTGTGCTTCCGCCGTTGTTGTTATTGCTGCCATGGTGATCTCCACCGCGTCCGTCACTTGAGGCAGCGAATACGGTGGGGGAGGGGGCGGGGATGGCCGCGAACGCGGTCGCGGTTCCGCCTGCGAGCATTCCGGCCGCTACCACTGCGGCCACCAAGGTCATTTTTGCGGTCTTCACAATACGTCCCATTTGTTGAAGAGGGTAGACAGTGTTCGTGATTAGTTTTTCGCTGACGGTAAAGGTTTACACTTGGGGACTACTATCCAGGACGTACGAGAGGTCGTGAGAAGACCCAGGTTAACCGGCTGCCGTATTCCGCCCCCATCCACTGAGACAGATTGGGGAAAGCTATGACGCCCAAGGCCAGCAAAATGGCGAAGACTCCGCCGGTGCTGGTTCCGCCGGAACTGCTGGTTCCTCCAACGGTTCCGGCGGAACCAGCACCGGGAACAAAACCCTCAGCGATCGCACCGGCGATATACCCAACCGGCAAACGCGTACTATCGGAAGTACGAGAACGCAGTGTAGACGTGTCGCCCATCGATCCCAGTGCTGATGCCCACCCGCCGCTAGGCTTGCTGTTATTGTGACCTATGAAGGGCGCTGGGTTGGCCCGCGCGTAGTATGTGGTTGCCTCAGTTTTCACAATTGCGTCAGCTACGGCGCCGGCTGGTGCCGATAGTGAAGCGATGCCGCTGTCAGCCAAGATCAGTTCTAGCAGCAAAGCTACCAGCACCGTGAATCCACCAGAGACAAGAAGTTTGAGGCTGGCTCGTCGGACCGCCTTGAAACTTCGACCGCCCGGCCGTGCTCTGAACGAAAGGGGCGCGAACGCTGGTGCCGATGTCACAATCTCCGACTGCCCCGCCGACCTGATCAGCGGGGCAGTAGGTTGCGACACGACTGCGGTGCTCATCTTTCTATCCAAGCGTTAGCGAATTTATGGCCGTGCTGAAGTCGTCCGTTGGTTCATCGGACCGGGATCCTTTGTGTAACGGAAGTTCACATGGACAACTCCATTGGCGTAACGGGGTCAGTTTTCTGTAACGGATCGCTTACTATCGGCGTAACGCGAGATTCCAGGACGGCTACTGTTTGGGCTCACGATCTCACTCAATGCGTGCGGTAGGTGCGGTCATCGGTCAAAATGACCGCGTGGCGCGAACCGCTAGGCCGAAGACATCCCGACATGCGGTGCATCCCTGATGCACGGTCAGAGATTTCGAGTGTGCATGGGCTAGACAGTGGTGGGTAGGCCAATGATAGCTGCCGCGTGCCCTCTGAGTCCGTTATGAGGTATATGAGCTGTATGCGGGTCTGCTGATGATGGGCGAATGCTCGCCGGGCTGCAGGCCCGGGAGACATCCGGTCAGATTATGCTGTCGGGATTGCGTAGGCCCGCCAGCGTGAATGATGGGCGCCCAGCTCCATTTTCCAGGACACCACGGCTAGTCGCCGATCGAGTCGATCGACTCACCACATCGGCAGGCTATCGCGTCGGCCGCCAGGAACAAACATATCACTGTGAATTGCATCCGCTTGGCATCCGACTCGCCATGACATTTATTCAAAATAGCTGTACGGGTGACCATCTAGCGGGGACGCCGGTGAACTCCACCACGCGTCTGACGGTCCCGGCTGATGACTGATGTTAATTCTGCTCGCGATTGACGTTAAACTCCTATTATGGTCGACATAAAGGTCTCGTGATGGTTGACCGTTGTTTGCGCCTTGTTAACTAAACGCTGTGTTAGCCTCCCGGCGGTAGTGATAGTTAGGTGCGGTCAACCGGCAGGTTTAGAGATTCTTACGTAATCGGTCATGCATTAGGCCATTGGGATGGTGTCGCGGTCATCGCGGTTACACGACGACTTAGTCGGCGATGTCCATCGTGACGGGCTCAGCCACCCCGCTCCAGTGGTTTCGATACTGAGGCTATTTTAGGGCGGTTTTGTGATCGAAGTGGAAATGGAGCCTGCGGACCGATCTGACGCGTCCGAATCTGGTCACGTGAGATCACAACTACGGAGGTATTCATGGATCGCAATATCACGCGGCGACTTGGCGTTTTCGCATCTTCAGCGGTCATCGCTACTGGCCTGGTGCTCGCCGCCGGAGGCACCGCGTTCGCCGCTGGTAATGGCGGCCCCGGTGCCCCGGGCGGCGCCGGCGGCGCCGGTGGTACCTGCTTTGTCGCCGGCTGCTTTGGCGGCGTGGGTGGCAACGGCGGCCTCGGCGGCCCGGGCGGTAATGGCGGCTTCGGGATCTTTAACCCTGGTGGCAACGGTGGCATCGGGGGCAACGGTGGCCCCGGCGGTGCTGGTGGCAGTTGCTTCACCGGGATCTTCGCAACAGCCGGACCATGCGCCGCTGGCAATGGCGGCAACGGCGGTGGCGGCGGTAACGGCGGTAACGGCGGATTTTCGATCTTCTTCAACGGTGGCAACGGCGCCAACGGTGGCAACGGTGGCAACGGTGGTGTGGGCGGTAGCTGCGTCAACCTGGCGTTTACCGGATGCATCGCCGGCAACGGCGGTATGGGCGGACCCGGTGGCGCCGGCGGTGCTGGCGGGGCGTCCATCTTGGGCAACGGAGGAAACGGCGGAAACGGCGGAAACGGCGGAGCGGGCGGCGACGGCGGCTTCGCGTTCTGAATCGTCTTCCTGCGTGAAGAGCTGACCTGACGGATCCATCAATGTGCCCGTCGATCGCGTGGTCACGACCGCTGCTTCGCGGCCTTCACGTCTGGATCTCGTGCCGAGATAAAACCGTGTTGAGGAGGGGGCCGGCCATAGACCCCCTCCTCAACCCACTATATCCGTCCACTAAGGAGGTAATTATTACCAAGGCCACGATTTATCACTAAACACGCCTCTGTAGGAAAGAATTAACGGCGACTTTACGCCATGAGAGCCGCGCAGGGGCGCTTTGCGGCCCGACTCACGGAGGGTGTGTCCCGCGCAGGCTGACAAAGAAACGCTGACGACACAGAAGCGACCGGCTCCATCCGCTTTGATTCAAAACTGGTCAGGCGTATGTCACCGGCGGCGAGGAGCGAGGGCATCCTATGAAACTCAGGTCACTTCACAAGACAACACTGCACTTCAGGCCGCATGTGCGGGCTATGCGGACCATGGCGGCAACCACCGCGGTGCTGGCGGCCATGGCCGGAATTGCAGTCAGCCAACATCAGGTCAGTCAACCGTTGAGCGATGAGCCCAGCCTGCTGCTCCGATCCGTTCAGTACTATGAGCCTGACGTACCAGGTGACGCTGCTGGCCAGTCCGGATCGCTGGCCCAGCAGCTTCGCCTTGTGATGGCGCGGCTCAGTCTCACCAGCCAGCAGAACCAATCCGATCAGTTTAGCCAGCTGGTTCAAGCTTTCAGTTTATTTGGCCAGCCTGACAAGCTGACCTGTTTTGGTCAGTCGGTCGAACAGCTTCGTCAACTGATTGAGCAGCTTGACCAGCCGAGCCAAGTCAACCAGCTGAGCCAGTTCGACCAACTCCGGCAGTTGGTTGAAACGCTAAGCCAGTCCGATAACCAATCCAATCAAGCTCAACTGCTGCGCGAGCAGATACGCCAGTTAGTCGATCAGCTTCAGCAGTCCGGTCAGATCGATCAATCCGGCCTGCTGACGGAATTGCTGAGCTTACTGGCCCAGGTCGGTCCTCATGGACTTCCCGGGGGTGCGGGTCAACCAGGCCAACCGGGCCAACCGGGCCAACCCGGTCAACCGGGCCAACCGGGGGGTGTTGGAGGCGCTGGGGGTAATGGAGGCGCTGGAGGTGCCGGGGGTGCAGGTGGGAACGGTGCAAATGGCACCTGATTTCACACAGTCGGGGTGATCGCACATCGACAATCAATCAGCTCTTCTGGGAGGCTTCCAATATGAAACGCCTTGTCGTTTCCGCTGTAATGGCCAGTTTAACTGGTGGGGTGCTCGTAATTTCGGCGTTACCTGCCGAAGCTACTCCCGGTAGCCCAGTACCTTGCATTCAATGCTGGGGCATCAACGGTTTCTCCAACTCCGTTGGCGGCACCGGTGGTGCCGGCGGCGCCGGTGCTAACGGCGGCCCCGGAGGATTTCCGAATGGCAATGGCGGTAACGGCGGCTTGGGCGGTGCCGGTGGCGCTGGAGGTATCGGTGCATTCAGGGGAGGTACCGGTGGTGCTGGCGGTCCAGGAGGAAATGCTGGACCTGCCGGTGGCCCCGGGGGCGTCAGCGGACTAGCCGGTAATGGCGGTGTCGGGGGTGTCGGCGGTTACGGCGGAATCTTCGGTGGCACGGGTGGCGCAGGGGGTGCTGGTGGAGGTCCCAATGGATCCGGTGGTAACGGCGGCAACGGCGGGGCGGGCGGCTTCATGGGCGGAATGGGGGGTAGAGGTGGCCCCGGCCAAGGCACCGGACTCGACGGAAACGGCGGCAACGGCGGGAATGGCGGTGTCGTCGGCGGTGCCGGAGGCCTACCCGGCGGGCCAACCGGTATCGGAGGTAATGGTGGTAACGGGGGCATTGTAGGTGGTCCTGGCCTGTGCGGCGGCGTCGGCGGCCAAGGCTTATGGGCCAACGGTCCTACCATTACTTGTCCGTAGACCGTGATAGATCGGAAGTCGGCCCCATCGCAACGCGGTGGGGCCGAGGGTATTAAGGTCGAAGCTTTTTCCGCTTAGTTTTTAGAAGAGCAGTCGTAGGTATTTGCGGCGATGCCGATCCGGTGGTCGACGATATTCTTCCCCGGCCATGCAGGGAATGCGTGGCTGTCCACAGCGGTTGTGCGACGAATCTGGGTGCTACAGCAACGAGTCGGGGATGCTGGTCGGGACGGTTGTTGCGTAGCGTGGAGCTGTGGCCGTCACCTCGCAGCGCAGATCCCCGCAGCCCCCCACCGGCCTGCCGCGAACCGTGGGCGCGTTGCGTGCCTCCGGGCATGTGCAGCGTGAGATCAAAAGTGAAATACGGACCAACCTGCTTGACGCATTGCGCAGCGGTCGGGATCCGTGGCCGGGCATCATCGGCTTCTCTGGCAGCGTGTTGCCGCAGCTGGAGCGCGCGCTGCTGGCCGGACACGATGTAGTGCTGCTAGGCGAGCGTGGGCAGGGTAAGACCCGACTACTGCGCACCCTGGTTGGCCTGCTGGACGAGTGGACTCCCGTGATCGAGGGCGCCGAACTCGCTGAGCACCCCTACCAGCCGATCACCCCAGCGTCGATCCGACGCGCAGCTGAGCTCGGTGAGGATTTACCGGTGGCCTGGCTGCACCGGTCATTGCGCTACGCCGAGAAACTGGCCACCCCCGACACGTCGGTGGGTGATCTGGTGGGCGATGTCGACCCGGTGAAAGTCGCGGAGGGTCGGACGCTGGGTGACCCGGAGACGATCCATTACGGGTTGGTACCTCGTGCACACCGCGGCATCGTCGCCATCAACGAGCTGCCCGACCTGGCCGAGCGGATCCAGGTCTCGCTGCTCAACGTGATGGAAGAGCGCGACATCCAGGTCCGCGGCTACACCCTGCGGTTACCGCTAGACGTGCTCCTCGTCGCCAGTGCTAATCCTGAGGACTACACCAACCGTGGCCGGATCATCACCCCGCTGAAGGACCGTTTTGGTGCCGAGATCCGCACCCACTACCCGCGGGAGATGGCCGACGAGGTGGCGCTGGTCGCTCAAGAAGCCGACCTGGCCGGTATTGGTGCGCAGGTCGGCGAGCCTCTACTCGAAGTGCTGGCCCGGTTCGCGCGGCACTTGCGCGCTAGCGCGGCGATCGATCAGCGCTCCGGGGTGTCGGCACGGTTCGCAGTGGCCGGTGCGGAGACCGTCGCCGCCGCCGCGCTGCGCCGAGCCGCGCTGACCGGTGAAGACCATGCGGTTGCTCGGCCTGTCGACCTGGAAGCGGTGCCGGCGGTGCTGCGAGGCAAATTGGAGTTCGAATCCGGATATGATCAAGCCTCTGCGCAACGCGACGAGCAGGGTGAAGTGCTCACTCACCTGTTGCGCCGTGCAGTGGCCGACACCACCCGGGCCCGGCTACGCGGCTTGAACCTCACGCCGCTCGCTGCGGCGGTCTCTGGCGGTCACCGGGTGGTCACCGGTGAGCAGGTACCAGCTACCCATGTGCTCGCCGCGCTGCCGGAACTGCCCGTGCTCCATGAGGTCGTCACCAGGCTCGGTGCCTCTCCAGGCGGCCCACCGGGTCCGATCGCCGCCGCGATCGAACTCGCTCTGGAGTCGCTGTATCTCAGCCAAAAACTCGGCAAGGACGTCGAAGACGGCCGCACGGTGTACGGATCCCGGCAATGACTTCGCCAAGCCGGTACAGCTACGGACCATGGCACGGTGGCCCAGATCCGTTGGCGCCCCCGCCCGACCTGTCCGCGGCGCTCGATCAGATCGGTCGCGATGTCATGGATGGGGCATCACCACGAGCGGCGATGCGGGAGCTGCTGCGCCGCGGGTTGCCCGGCACGACGGGCATGGATGAGCTGGGGCGCCGGATCTGGCGCCGCCGCACCGAGATCACCCGCCGCCACCGGCTCGACGGCACTCTCCAGCAGGTCCGCGAGCTGCTGAACAAGGCCCTCACTGCGGAGCGGCAGGCGCTGTTTCCCGACCCCGACGACGACGCTCGGTTTCGTGAGGCCCGGCTTGACGCGCTACCCCCAGACACCGCCCGCGCGGTAACCGAACTCGCCGACTACAACTGGCGAAGCCCCGAGGCTGCCCAGGCCTACCAGCAGATCCGCGACCTGCTCGGCCAGCAATTGCTCGAACAGCGCTTCGAGGGGATCAAGCGGGCAGTGCAATCCAGCTCGTCCGAGGACGTCGAGCGCATCCGGCGGATGCTGTCAGACCTCAACGATCTGCTCGCCGCTCATTCCCGGGGTGCCTCGGACACTCCCCAGCGCTTCGAGGAGTTCATGCGCAAGCACGGGGATTTCTTCCCTGAACGTCCCCGCAACGTCGAGGAGTTGATCGACGCGCTGGCCGCCCGCGCCGCGGCGGCGCAGCGGATGCTCAACTCGATGAGCGCGCAGCAACGGGCCGAACTCGCCGAGCTCGTCCAGCAAGCCTTCGGTGACCCCCGGCTGGCCGCCCAGCTGGCGACGCTCGATGCGCACCTTCAGGCATTGCGGCCCGGCGAAGATTGGCAAGGCTCTGAGCGCTTCCGTGGCCAGAATCCGCTCGGCCTGGGCGAGGGCGCGCAGGCGATGGTCGACCTCGCCGAATTGGACGCATTGGCCGAGCAACTCGCCCAGGCGTATGCCGGAGCCCGCGCCGAGGACATCGACCTGGATGCGCTAGCCCGTCAATTGGGTGATGAAGCCCGGCTCGATGCCCGCCGGCTCACCGAGCTGGAACGTCAGCTAGAACGGCACGGCTTCTTCGAGCGCGCCCCCGACGGGTCACTTCGGCTGTCACCCAAGGCGATGCGCCGACTCGGTGCGCAGGCCCTCAACGACGTGGTGGGCGTGCTGCGAAGCAGGCGTGGTGAGCGGGAGCTGCGTCGGGCTGGCGCCGCCGGGGAACCCAGCGGCGGGAGCCGGCCCTGGCAATTCGGTGACTCAGAGCCGTGGGACGTGCCCCGTACCGTGCGCAACAGCGTGCTGCGCCGGTCAGCCACCCGCAGCGAAGCACCGCTGCTGACCGTCGAAGACGTCGAGCTGGTAGACACCGAGCAGCGGGCACGGGCTGCGGTGGCATTGTGCGTCGACACCTCGTGGTCAATGGTGCAAGACGGACACTGGGTGCCCATGAAACGCACCGCGTTGGCGCTGCATCACCTGGTCCGGACCCGGTTCCGCTCCGACGCACTAGAATTGATCACCTTCGGGCGTCATGCCCAGAGCGTGGACATCGCCGACCTGACCGGCCTAGGTGGGGTGTGGGAACAGGGCACCAACCTGCACCATGCGCTCTTGCTAGCCGGCCGGCATCTGCGCCGCCACCCGGATGCCGCCCCGGTGCTGTTGGTGGTGACCGATGGGGAACCCACCGCACACCTGGAGCCCGATGGTGAGGCGGTGTTCAGCTACCCGACCCAGCCCCAAACGCTGGCGCTGACCGTGCGCGAGATGGACGGGTTGGCCCGCCATGGCACCGCGGTGAGCATCGTGATGCTCGGCGACGATCCCCGCCTGGCTGTATTCGTACACGCTTTGGCTCGGCGTTGCGGGGGCCGGGTGCTCGACCCTGGGGTGGACGGTCTGGGCGCAGCAGTAGTGGGCGACTATCTCCGCCACCGTAAACGCCGCTCCTAGTCCGGCGTGTCGCGCCCCCGTGCCCGCATGTCGCGCCTCGGCGTCGCGCGTGTCGTGCCGTCCCGCGGTCCCACATCCTGCCCAGTCCCAACAGCACCGATGGCACCTCCGCGGTGACGTAGTGTCGATTCCATGCAGCCCTGGACCTCGACAGCGTTGCCGCAGCTACCAGGTCAGGGCCCGCCACTACGGCTGCACGACACTGCCGCTGGGCGGGTCCAACCGACCGCGCCCGGCCGCACTGCCCGGATGTACGTGTGCGGTATCACGCCTTATGACGCCACCCACCTCGGGCATGCCGCCACGTATCTGGCCTTCGACCTGGTGCACCGGTACTGGCGTGACGCCGGCCACCAGGTGCACTACGTGCAGAACGTCACTGATGTCGACGACCCGCTGCTGGAACGGGCGATCCGCGACCAAGATGACTGGGTAGTCCTCGGAATGCGGGAGACCGCGCTGTTCCGGGAAGACATGGAAGCACTGCGGGTGCTGCCGCCACGGGACTTCGTTGGTGCCGTTGAAGCCATCGGTGAGATCGTGGAAGTTGTCGCCAAGTTGCTGGCCTGCGGTGCGGCCTACCGCATCGATGATCCCGGATATCCCGACGTCTACTTCGACCACCGTGCTGCACCGCACTTCGGCTCCGAGTCCGGTTACGACACCAACACGATGATCCGGCTCGCCGCTGAGCGCGGCGGTGACCCGCAGCGCCCCGGCAAGCGACACCCGCTAGACGCCTTGATGTGGCGCACCGCCCGTGAAGGCGAGCCGTCGTGGGACTCGGAGTTGGGCGCAGGACGTCCCGGCTGGCATGTTGAATGCTGCGCGATCGGGCTCAACCGGTTGGGCACAAGTTTCGACGTACAAGGCGGCGGCTCCGATCTGATCTTCCCGCACCATGAATTCTCTGCCGCCCATGCCGAAGCGCTCACCGGCCAGTATCCGATGGCACGGAATTACGTGCATACCGGGATGATCGGTCTCAACGGGGAGAAGATGTCCAAGTCGAAGGGCAACCTGGTCTTCGTCTCCCGGCTGCGAGCCGACCAGGTCGACCCGATGGCGCTGCGGCTGGCATTGCTGTCCGACCACTACCGCACCGATCGATCGTGGAATACCGGAATGCTCGACACCGCGGTCTCCCGGCTGGAGCGCTGGCGGGAAGCCGTTGCTCGACCCGCTGGTGCCTCAGCCGACGACGCGATCGAACTCATACGCGCATACCTGGCCAACGATCTCGATACGGTTGGAGCTCTCGCTACTGTCGACGCTTGGGCCACTGAGACGCTGACCCGCCGCGCCCATGACGTGGACGGCCCTGCGCTGGTGCGAACCGCTGTTGATGCGTTGCTCGGTATCGCGCTGTGACTATGGGACCTGCTCGAAGGGTCGAAGCATCGGCAAGGGCAACACCGCTGCTACCCCACGGCCAGCGTGCGTCGCTTGCTGATGTCGTGCCTTCGCTGCTCGCCGGTCTGGGAGTCGCCGGCTTCGCCAATGCGTTACAGCTGACCCCGACGCACGGCGCGTGCTTGCTGCTCGTGGACGGCCTCGGGTGGCTTGCACTGCAGGAGCACTCCGCCGACGCGCCATTCCTGAGTTCTCTAGCCGCGGGTCAGGAGCCGATCACTGCCGGGTTTCCCGCGACGACGGCCGCCGGGGTGGCCACCATCGGCACGGGTATGCCTGCGGGCCAGCATGGGATCGTCGGCTTCTCCTTCGCCGTTCCTGAGGGCGGGCTCATCAACGCGTTGAGCTGGCACACCCACGGCGGCGGCCACCGGGTCGATCTTCGTGAACGATTCGTGCCCGAGGAGATCCAGCCGCGACCTACCGCATTGGAGCGCGCTGCCGCTGCCGGAGTTCAGGTGATCCTCGCCGTTCCGGAGGTCCATCGAGGTTCGGGTTTGAACCGCGCAGCATTGCGTGGTGGCGAAATGAAAGGCGTCCACGCACTGGGCGATCTGGCGGGCAACGTCTTGGTCGCGCTGTCTGCGGCATCTGGCGGCGCGCGAGCGTTCTGCTACGCCTACCACGGTGACCTGGACTTACTCGGCCATGTTTACGGCGTCGGATCGTTGCCCTGGCGGCTGCAGCTCGGCCACGTCGACCGGCTAGCGGCCAGCATCGCCGACGGCCTGCCGCGAGGCGTCCGGCTTGTGGTGATCGCCGACCACGGCATGGTGACCGTGCCCGAGGAAAGCAGGCTTGATTTCGACACTGAGCCTGCGCTGCAAGCTGGAGTGCGCCTGCTTGGCGGGGACGCGCGTGCTCGGTATGTCTACACCGAGCCGGGCGCCGCGAATGATGTGCTTGCCACCTGGCGCGATGTTATTGGAGATCGAGCCTGGATCCTGACCCGTGACGAAGCCATCGCAGCTGGGTGGTTCGGTCCCCTCGTCGAGAACCACATCCGCGACCGCATCGGGAACATCATCGTCGCCGCCCGGACAGAGTTTGCCGTGATCCGATCCCAAGCCACGCCCAAGTTGAGCGGATTGATCGGCCACCACGGTTCGCTGACCCCTGATGAACAGCTCATACCCGCGCTGGTCCACGACTCGTGAGTAGGAAGGCGCGTGACGTATCGCAGTCCCACTCACAGTCCCCGTGGTCCTGAGGTACCTCCGGGACGGCGGCGGCGCAGGTAACGCTCGAAATCCGCGGCGATAGCGTCCCCGCTGGCCTCATGCAACGTGATCTCGGTGTCGCCTCGCTCTTCCAGAGCACGCACGTAGCTGGCGACCTCGTCATCCTCGTCAGCCATCTCGCTGACGGTCGCCTCCCACTCCTCGGATTCTTCGGGCAGCGCACCGAGCGGGACCTCCAGGTCGAGCACTTCCTCCACCCGGTGTAGCAACGCCAACGTGGCCTTCGGGGACGGCGGGGCGGAGACGTAGTGCGGCACCGCAGCCCAGAAGGAGATGGCAGGCACTCCGGCCTGCACACATGCGTCCTGGAAAACCCCCACGATCCCGGTAGGGCCCTCGTACTTGGAGCGTTCCAGCTGGAACCGGGCAGCCGAGGCCGCATCGTACGAGGTGCCGGTGACGGGCACCGGGCGCGTGTGCGGGGTGTCGGCGAGCAGCGCGCCCAAGGTGACCACGCTGGTGATCCCGAGGTCCATGACATAGCCGAGCAGTTCGTTGCAGAACGACCGCCAGCGCATGTTGGGCTCGATGCCGTGCACGAGCACCACGTCGAAGTCGGCTCCAGGAGGTCGGCATACCGAGAGGCGGGTGGTGGGCCAGTCAATACGCCGCGTGATCCCGTCCACCAGCTTGGTGGTGGGCCTGGTGACCTGGAAGTCGTAGTAGTCTTCAGGATCAATTTCGGCCAGGGGTTTTGCATCCCAGCTCAGCTGCAGATGCTCAATGGCCGTGCTTGCAGCGTCTCCGGCGTCATTCCAGCCCTCGAATGCGGCTACCAGCACCGGCGAGGTGAGTTCGGGCAGCGGCGATCGGCGCGCCGCCGAGTCGCTACTGGGGTAGTCCGAATAGGTCACCGCGCTAGCCTACGGCTCCTGAGCCCCGCTGGCCGCGCCGCGATACGCCGCAATTTCCACAGAGCCACAAAATCGCTCCTCTAGTCTGGATCGTATGGCCTTGTCATCGCTGCTCAACGTCCTGGCGCATCGTGTCGTGGTCGCCGATGGGGCGATGGGCACGATGTTGCAGTCGGCAGACCTGACTCTGGACGACTTCGCCGGGTTGGAGGGCTGCAATGAGATCCTCAACGTCACCCGCCCGGACGTGGTGCGTGCAGTGCACCGGGGGTACCTGGAGGCGGGTGCCGACGCGGTCGAGTCCAACACTTTCGGGGCCAATCTGGCAAATCTGGCCGAATACGGCATAGCGGACCGGATCTGGGAACTGGCCGAAGTGGGTGCCACGCTGGCCCGCGAGGTAGCAGACGAGTTCACTGAGCCACAGCACCCCCGGTTCGTGCTCGGATCGGTAGGACCTGGCACCAAACTGCCCACCCTGGGGCACATCGCCTTCCCCGAGTTGCGGGACGCCTACGTCGAGCAGGTTCGGGGCCTGCTCGCCGGTGGAGTCGACGCGGTGCTGGTGGAGACTAGCCAGGATCTCCTGCAGTGCAAGGCGGCCGTGATTGCGGCGCGGCGCGCGATGGTCGCGGAGGGTCGGCACGTCCCGATCATCGTCCAGGTGACTGTGGAGACCACCGGCACGATGTTGCTGGGCACCGAGATCGGCGCCGCGTTGACCGCGCTGGAACCGCTGGGTATTGACCTGATCGGGTTGAACTGCGCCACCGGTCCCGCTGAGATGAGCGAGCACTTGCGGCAGCTGGCGAAATACTCGCGGATCCCGCTGTCGGTGATGCCCAATGCCGGGCTACCCGAGCTTGGCACCGGTGGGGCGGTATACCCGCTGACCCCGGAGGAGCTGGCTGCGGCGCTGGCCGGCTTCGTCACCGAGTTCGGTGTACGGCTGGTCGGTGGGTGTTGCGGCACAACCCGCCGGCACATCGCCGCGGTAGCCCAAGCGGTAGCTGAGCTGACCCCTCGACGCCGGCGCCCGCGTCCCGAGCCGGGGGTGTCGTCGCTGTATGTCGCGGTGCCTTTCCGCCAGGACGCCAGCGTGTTGATGATCGGCGAACGGACCAATGCCAACGGGTCGAAGGCATTCCGCGAGGCCATGCTGGCTGAGCGGTTCGACGAGTGCGTGCAGATCGCCCGCGCGCAGACCCGTGACGGTGCGCACCTGATCGACCTGTGCGTGGACTACGTCGGCCGCGATGGCACCGCCGACATGGCTGCGCTGGCCGGGCGGCTGGCCACCGCGTCGACGCTGCCGATCATGCTGGATTCCACCGAGCCTGCCGTGCTGCGCGCCGGGCTGGAACGGTTCGGCGGGCGGTGCGTGATCAACTCGGTGAACTACGAAGACGGCGATGGGCCGGATTCGCGCTACCAGCGCGTCATGCAGTTGGTCCGCGAGCACGGTGCCGCTGTCGTGGCGCTGTGTATCGACGAGCAGGGGCAAGCCCGCAGTGCGGAGTGGAAGGTTCGGGTGGCCTCGCGGCTGATCGACGACCTGACCGCCACATGGGGGCTGCGTACCTGTGATGTCATCGTCGACTGCCTCACCTTTCCCATCTCCACCGGTCAGGAAGAAACCCGCCGTGACGCACTGGAGACCATCGAGGCGATCCGCGAAGTCAGGCGGCGGTACCCGGAGGTGCACACGACTCTCGGGGTGTCCAATGTGTCCTTCGGGCTCAATCCAGCTGCTCGGCAGGTCCTTAATTCGGTTTTCCTGCATGAATGCGTGCAGGCCGGCCTGGACACCGCAATCGTGCACCCTTCGAAGATCATTCCCATGGCCCGGATCCCGGACGAGCAGCGCGCCGTGGCGCTCGATCTGGTGTATGACCGGCGCCGCGACGGCTACGACCCGCTGCAGCGGTTGATGGCGCTGTTCGAGGGTGTGACCACGTCGTCATCGAGAGAGTCCCGGGCGGCCGAGCTCGCTGCGCTGCCGCTGTTCGAGCGACTGGAGCGGCGGATCGTCAGCGGGGAACGCGAGGGGTTGTTCGATGACCTTGACGCCGCCCTGGAACAGCGGCCCGCACTGCAGATCATCAACGATACGCTGCTTTCGGGCATGCGGACGGTGGGGGAGCTATTCGGCTCGGGGCAGATGCAGCTTCCCTTTGTCCTGCAGTCCGCCGAGGTGATGAAGGCCTCGGTGGCGCACTTGGAACCTCACATGGAGCGTTCCGAAGCGGGGGACGGCAAGGGCCGGCTGGTACTGGCCACGGTCAAAGGTGATGTCCATGACATCGGCAAGAACCTGGTCGACATCATCCTGTCCAACAACGGCTACGAGGTGGTCAACCTCGGTATCAAGCAGCCCATCAGCACCATCCTGCAGGCCGCCGCGGATCACCATGCCGACGCGATTGGGATGTCGGGCTTGCTCGTGAAGTCTACGGTGATCATGAAGGAAAACTTGGAGGAGATGAATTCCCGTGGCCAGTCCGGCATCCCGGTGCTGCTCGGCGGGGCAGCGCTGACTCGCGCCTATGTGGAAAACGATCTCGCCGAACTCTACGAAGGGGAGGTCCGCTACGCCCGGGACGCCTTCGAGGGCCTGCGGCTGATGGACTCGATCATGGTCAGGAAACGGGGCGGCACGGTGGAAGCCGATTCCGGGGAAGAGGCCAAAGCCGCGCAGCGCAAGGCCCGCCGGGAACGATCGCTACGCATCGCGCAGGCACGCCGAGCTTCAGAGGCCGCCGCTGACGGACCCGTGGCGGACCGTTCCGACGTGGCCACCGACGTGCCTATCCCTACTCCACCATTTTGGGGCACAAGGGTGGTCAAGGGCATTCCCGTGGCCGATTTCACGTCCCTGCTCGACGAACGGGCCACCTTTCTGGGGCAGTGGGGCTTGCGCGGATCCCGCGGAGCCCCAAACGGTCCGTCCTACGAAGAGCTCGTAGAAAGGGAAGGCCGGCCCCGGCTGCGCTACTGGTTGGACCGGCTGACCACGGAAGGGGTGCTGGCACACGCCGCGGTGGTCTACGGATACTTCCCCGCGGTCGCCGACTCCGACTCGCTCATTGTGCTGACCGAAGCCCGGCCGGATGCTGCTGAGCAATACCGGTTCACCTTTCCTCGCCAGCCCCGCGACCGCCGGCTGTGCCTGGCGGATTTCTACCGGCCACGAGCAGCAGCATTGGCCGCCGGCGAGGTGGACGTGCTGCCTTTGCAGCTGGTCACGATGGGTCAGCCGATCGCCGACTACGCCGCTGAGCTGTTCGCCAAGGACGCTTACCGGGATTACCTTGAGGTGCACGGCCTCGGCGTGCAGCTGACCGAGGCGCTCGCGGAGTACTGGCACCAGCGGATCCGGCAGCAGTTGAGGTTTTCCTCCGGAGCAGCGGTAGCCGAGGATGATCCGGCCGACGCGGAGAGCTTCTTCAAGCTGAGGTACCGGGGTGCCCGCTACTCGTTGGGCTATGGTGCCTGCCCGGAGTTAGAGGATCGCGCGAAGATCGTCGCGCTGCTCCGGCCCAACCGGATCGGCGTGACGCTGTCCGAAGAGTTCCAGCTGCACCCGGAGCAGTCCACTGACGCGATCGTCGCGCACCACCCGGAAGCGAAGTACTTCAACGCCTGAGGGGTCGCAGACTGCGGATGAAGACGTTCGACGAGCTGTTCGCTGAGCTTAGTGAGCGAGCCCGGAACCGGCCCGAGGGATCGGGCACCGTTGCTGCGCTCGACGATGGCGTACACGCGCAGGGCAAGAAGGTGCTCGAGGAGGCCGGCGAGGTCTGGATCGCCGCCGAACACGAATCCAACGAACGACTGGCGGAGGAGATCTCTCAATTGCTCTACCGGGTGCAGGTGCTCATGCTCGGCCGGGGAATCAGCACCTCCGACGTCTACCGCTACCTGTGAGGTGCCCATGAACGGGAATTCCAAGATGCTTCGGGTCGCCTTACCGAGCAAGGGCACTCTGGCGGCACCCGCCTCGGCGATGCTTGTTGAAGCCGGCTACCGGCAACGACACGACCCGAAGGACCTCACCGTCATCGACACGGCGAACGAGGTGGAATTTTTCTTCCTCCGGCCTCGCGACATCTCCGTCTATGTGGGTTCGGGCGAGTTAGATCTGGGGATCACTGGACGGGATCTGGTGCTGGACTCGCAGGCGCCGGTCACCGAACGACTCGCGCTCGGGTTCGGTGGATCTTCCTTCCGTTACGCAGCACCGCTGGGCCGAGAGTGGAAGGTCGGTGACCTGGACGGGTTACGCGTGGCCACGGCGTACCCACGGCTGGTCGCCGCAGACTTGGCTCAGCACGGAGTGCAGGTCACCCTCATCCAGCTGGATGGAGCGGTGGAAATCTCCGTGCAGCTGGGAGTCGCCGACGCGATCGCTGACGTGGTGGGGTCCGGGCGCACTCTGCGGCAGCACGGCCTGGTCGCGTTCGGTGACCCGATCTGCACCTCCGAGGCGGTGCTCGTGGAACGATCCGGCGCGCAGCCGTCCCCGGAACGGGCGCAACTCGCCGCGCGCTTGCAGGGCGTGGTGTTCGCCCAGCAGTACGTGATGCTCGACTATGACTGCCCGCGCAGCCTGCTGGACGACGCCGTGGCCATCACTCCCGGGCTGGAATCGCCGACGTTGGCCCCGCTGGCTGATCCGGATTGGGTCGCGGTTCGGGCGATGGTGCCGCGCAACGATGCCAACCGGATTATGGATCAGCTGTCCGCGCGCGGCGCCAGGGCCATCCTGGCGACCGACATCCGCTCCTGCCGGTTCTGAGACACCGCCCGTCCCGGTCGCTGTCGGACCCCGACATGGGGGCCATATCGGGGTTCCAGCGCCGGGCTTCAACCCGATACGTCTCCATGTCGGGAGAGGGCTGACTCGGCGCCGCCGCTGGAGAGATCTGGCCAGCCGGGATAGGGCGGTGGGCTGCCACCAAACGCTGGGCAGCATGCTTTGTGATCGCACCAGTCGCACATCCGGCTGGGATTGGCACGGAAATCGCCGCTGCGAGCGGCGCGGCGGATAGCCGACCAGATCGCTGTGAGAGTTCGTTCGAAGCGGATCAGTTCCGCCTCGTCCGGGGTGTAGGTCAGGGCTTGCCGATTGGCCAGGTAGAGCAGCCGCAACTGGCGGGGTACCACCCCGCGAATCCGCAGCAGTGCCAGCGCGTAGAACTTCATCTGGAACAAGGCCTTGGCCTCGAAAACCTCCCGCGGCGCGGCGCCGGTCTTATAGTCCACCACTCGGATCTCCCCGGTGGTGGCCACGTCCAGCCGGTCGATGTATCCCCGGAGCAGCAGCGCTTCACCGCCGTCGAGATCGCCGGTGGCCAGCTCCGCTTCGACCAGCAGTTCGCAAGCCTCCGGTTGAACCGATCGCGGATCTTCCAGCGTGAAGTACCCGTCGACAAGCGCGCGCGCCGAGTCCAGCCATTCCGCGTGCTCCGGATCTTCCGGACCAGCGAATAGTTCGGCCAGCTCCGGGTTGCCCGCCAGCACGTCGTCCCAGGCCGAAGCGACGAGCGCACGCCCCGTTGCGGGATCGCGCCGGTTCGCGGGCAGCGCGAAAAGCCGTTCTAGAACGGCGTGCACCACCGTGCCACGAACCTGCGACCTGCTCGGCTTCTCAGGCAACCGGTCGACCACCCGGAACCGGTACAGCAGCGGGCACTGCTTGAAGTCAGCCGCTCGCGACGGCGACAGCGCCGGCCGCCTGCGGGCAAC
Source organism: Pseudonocardiales bacterium (assembly GCA_019241525.1). Taxonomy (GTDB): domain Bacteria; phylum Actinomycetota; class Actinomycetes; order Mycobacteriales; family Pseudonocardiaceae. The sequence continues at coordinate 10,301 of JAFAWY010000136.1, read as the reverse complement.
GGTGCTGGTGGCCGACTGCTCGCCGGCCAGAGTCTCGGTCATGGCCCGCAGGGTAGGGCAGCTGGCCGACAACGCTAAGTGCCACCGGTCTGTCACCATCACCACCTGTGGCGCGAGCAAGCGGACCGTTCCAACCGGGTGATCGGGTGCAGATCACCGATCCCAAGGGACGCCGGCACACAGTCGTCTTAGAACCCGGAGCACAGTTTCACACCCACCGCGGCGCGCTGGCCCATGACGATCTCATCGGACTGCCCGAGGGCAGCGTGGTCACTTCCTCGGCAGGTACGCAGTATCTCGCGTTACGACCGCTGCTGGCTGACTACGTGCTGGCCATGCCCCGCGGTGCTCAGGTGATCTACCCGAAGGATGCCGCCCAGATCCTGATATTCGGGGATATCTTCCCGGGAGCGCGGGTGCTCGAAGCGGGTGCCGGCTCAGGCGCGCTGACCTGCTCGCTGCTGCAAGCAGTCGGCAACCACGGCAGCGTGATCTCCTACGAAGTACGTCCCGACCACGCCGAGCAGGCGGCGGCCAATGTCGAACGGTACTTCGGCTGCGCAATGGCCAACTGGCAGTTGCGAGTGGCCGATCTGGATACCCATCCCGCTACCGAGCCGGTCGACCGTGCGGTGCTCGACATGCTCCATCCCTGGACAGCGCTGCCGGCCGTGTCGGCCGCGCTGGTCCCTGGCGGAGTCCTCACCGTCTACGTCGCCACCACCACCCAGCTGTCGCGCAGTGCCGAGGCGGTGCGGGAAGCCGGCTGTTACACCGAGCCACAAGCCTGGGAAACACTGCAACGTCCCTGGCACGTGGTCGGGTTGGCGGTCCGTCCCGAGCACCGGATGGTCGGGCACACCGCGTTCTTGCTCACCACCCGTCGGTTGGCCGACGGCGTTGTCCCGCCTACCCCGCAGCGGCGACCCAGCCGTTCCAACCGGCGTCTGTAGGCCCAGCGTCGGTGTTGCGGGGGTATTTGATCTGCGGTTCACTCCCGGTTTGCGCCTGCGGTCCCGTACCGTTGATGGTCTGGCAGAACCATGCGGGAGGAGGTGCCTCGTGCCGCACGAATATCACGGCGACCGAGCTGCTGAGGGTCGAAACCGCGTCGATCCTGCGCTTGCCGCCCAGATCCGGGTCCTCGAGGACGAGGTGACGTTGCTGCGTCGCCGATTGACCGAATCTCCCCGGCACGTCCGGCTACTCGAGGAGCGCCTGGCCGAGGCGTCTGCGTCGGTCGCTCAGCTCACCGAGCGCAACGCCAAGCTGGTCGAGACCCTGCGGGAAGCTCGCAGCCAGCTTCTCGCGCTGCGTGAAGAGGTCGACCGCCTAGCCCAGCCGCCCAGTGGCTATGGCGTTTTCCTCTCCTGCTTCGATGACGGCTCCGTTGACGTATTCACCTCCGGCCGGCGGATGCGCGTGGCGGTGTCGCCCGCGGTGGAGATCCCGCTGCTACGCCGGGGCCAGAGCGTGCGGCTCAATGAGGCGCTGACCGTGGTGGAGGCCGGCAGCTTTGAATCCACCGGCGAGGTCTGCATGTTGCGTGAGGTGCTGGACTGCGGCCAGCGTGCGCTGGTCGTGGGCCACGCCGACGAGGAGCGGGTGGTGTGGCTGGCCGACCCGCTGCTTCCCGGACCGGACAATCCCGACGCGGTGCCGCTCAAGCCGGGTGATTCCCTGGTGGTGGACACCAAGGCCGCGTACGCCTACGAGCGGGTGCCCAAGGCAGAAGTCGAGGATCTCGTCTTGGAGGAGGTCCCTGATGTCGGCTACGAGGACATCGGTGGTCTGGCCAACCAGATCGAGCAGATCCGCGATGCCGTGGAGCTGCCGTTCCTGCACGCCGACCTGTTCCGTACCTACGAGCTGCGCCCGCCCAAGGGTGTGCTGCTCTACGGTCCCCCAGGATGCGGCAAGACGCTGATTGCAAAAGCGGTGGCCAACTCGTTGGCCAAGAAGGTGGCCCAAGTCCGCGGGGATAGCGAAGCCAAGAGCTACTTCCTCAATATCAAGGGACCTGAGCTGCTCAACAAGTACGTCGGGGAAACCGAGCGGCACATCCGGATGATCTTTCAGCGAGCCAGAGAAAAGGCATCGGAGGGCACTCCGGTGATCGTGTTCTTCGACGAGATGGATTCGATTTTCCGCACCCGCGGGTCCGGGGTGTCCTCTGACGTCGAAACAACGATCGTGCCGCAGTTGCTCAGTGAGATCGACGGCGTGGAAGGTCTGGAAAACGTCATCGTGATCGGTGCCTCCAACCGTGAGGACATGATCGACCCGGCGATCCTGCGTCCCGGGCGGCTGGATGTGAAAATCAAAATCGAGCGTCCCGACGCAGAGGCAGCCAAGGATGTCTTCTCCAAGTACCTGACCCTCACCCTGCCGCTGCACGCTGACGATCTCGCTGAGTTCGGACAGGATCGCCAGGCCTGCATCCAGGCCATGATCCAGGGGACCGTCGAACGGATGTACGCCGAGAGTGAGGACAATCGCTTCTTGGAGGTCACCTACGCGAACGGCGATAAGGAAGTGCTCTACTTCCGGGACTTCAACTCCGGCGCGATGATCCAGAACATCGTCGACCGGGCGAAGAAGAAGGCCATCAAGTCGGTGTTGGAAACCGGCCAACCAGGGTTGCGCATGACCCATCTGCTCGACTCGATCGTCGACGAGTTCGCCGAGAACGAGGACCTGCCCAACACCACCAACCCGGATGACTGGGCGCGGATTTCGGGCAAGAAGGGCGAACGCATCGTCTACATCCGGACGCTGGTCACCGGCAAGAACGCCGAATCCGGCCGGGCCATCGACACCGCAACCAACACCGGTCAGTACCTGTAAAGAGGCGCGTACGGTCGCTCGATCCTGTGCGACCGGCGAAAACGGCATACGCGTGCTGTCGAGACCACCGCCACCGGTCAGCAGCCGGTGGCGGTGGTCTGCTCGGAGCCGGTAACGCGTAGCTGGCGCGTTGCTCGCTGGGCACTCATCGGCTGTCGTCGGCTGTCAGGGTCCCGATACCACCGCTGAGGTACACAACCGGCGACCGCTGCGCTGCCCGACGTAGGACAATTGCCTCTGCGCAGCCGACGACGATCCCGATACTGCCGCGCAGCATGGATGCACACGGTAAGGCATTTCAACGCCGGACCAATCACAGGGAGATCGTTATGGTGGCGCAACTTGCGACCTATGTGACCGATGCATACCCGGGCTGGGGCCACGGCCCCGGGGGCGGTGGACCGGGCTGGTGGCTCATTTTCCCGATCTTGTTCTGGGCGCTGGTGCTGTCGGTGGTCGGTTACCTCATCTACCGCAGGTCACCGAAGCAGCAGGCGCGCAGCGTAGCTGAGCGCACTCTCGCCGAGCGGTATGCCCGCGGCGAAATCAGCGAAGAGGAGTTGCGGCAACGCCGGGAGGTGCTGCGGACCAACTGACCTCGGTCACGCAGAATGCGGGGTGGTTGCGGGAACGAGAGCAACCATCCCAGCCTGTGGCAATAGCCAATTAGTCCCCAGGCAGGCGGGCCTGCCGGTGGCCGAGCACGTACTGTTGCGGGTATGCGCCGGATCATGGGAACTGAGGTGGAGTACGGCATCTCGGTGCCCGGAGACAGCACTGCCAATCCCGTGCTGACCTCGACTCAGGTCGTGCTGGCCTATGCCGCCGCGGCTGAGGTGCCGCGAGCCAAGCGAGCTCGGTGGGACTACGAGGTGGAGTCACCCCTACGGGATGCCCGCGGATTCGACCTGGGTGTCCCAGGACTCGCGCAGCCCGACCCCGAACTCGACGATCTTGGCGCGGCGAACGTCATCCTCACCAACGGCGCCCGGCTCTATGTCGACCACGCGCACCCGGAATTCTCCAGCCCCGAGGTGACCAACCCGCGCGACGCGGTGATCTGGGACAAAGCCGGTGAGCGGATCATGGAAGAGGCTGCGTTACGCGCACGCACCGTCCCTGACCAGCCGCTATTCCAGCTGTATAAGAACAATGTCGATGGTAAGGGCGCTTCCTACGGCAGCCACGAGAACTACCTAATGGCGCGATCCACGCCGTTCACCATGGTGATCGCCGGCCTGACACCGTTTTTTGTCTCACGCCAGGTGGTCTGCGGATCAGGCCGGGTGGGCATCGGACCTGCCGGTGAGCACTCTGGCTTCCAGCTTTCCCAGCGGGCGGACTACATCGAGGTTGAGGTCGGCCTGGAGACCACGCTCAAGCGCGGCATCATCAACACCAGGGACGAACCACATGCCGACGCCGACAAATACCGCCGGCTGCACGTGATCATCGGTGATGCCAACCTGGCCGAGTACTCGACGTATCTCAAACTCGGTACGACGGCACTGGTCCTGAACCTCATCGAGGCTGGTGAACGCTTCGACGACCTGCGGCTAGTCGATGCAGTACGCGCCGTACACACGATCAGTCGGGATCCCTCCCTGAAAGCAACAGTGGAGGTATCAGGTGGTCGGCATTTCACCGGTTTGGATCTGCAGCGCGCGTACCACGAGCGCGTCACGGCCTTCATGACGCGCAACGGTGGTCTCGAGAACGGTCCGGATAGCGGCACCGACATCGCCGAACACGTGCTGACTACCTGGGGCGAGGTGCTCGACGCGCTCGCGCGGGATCCGATGGAGTGTGCTGACCGGTTGGACTGGCCGGCCAAGTTGCAGCTCCTGGAGGGATACCGAGCCCGGGACGGTCTGGGATGGGGTTCTCCCCGGCTGCAACTGGTGGATCTGCAGTACTCCGATGTCCGGCTGCACAAGGGCCTCTACAACCGCTTGGTGGCTCGTGGCTCGATGAAGCGATTGGTCACTGAAGAGGAGGTACGTGCAGCCATAACCCGGCCGCCAGAGGATACCCGCGCCTATTTCCGCGGCCGGTGCCTGGAGCGTTACCCCACGGAGGTGGCCGCGGCATCCTGGGATTCGGTGATCTTCGATTTGGGTCGTGAGTCCTTGGTCCGGATCCCTACCCTGGAACCGTTGCGGGGTACGCGCGTGCATGTAGGGGCGCTGCTGGACGCTTCGAACACCGCTGCTGAGCTGGTAGAAGCGCTCACTCGAGGCTGATCACCCGACTGGCGTGGCAGCGCTTGTCGGTGTTGCTGGGTAATGTTTGGCTCTAGACAACTCGGTCCGGGAGGCGAAATGTCCCAGGAGAAGGTGCAACGCCAAGGCGGCGGCGGAGACGACGAGGCGACTGGTGGTGCTCCGGCTGGTCAGGAACGTCGGGAGAAGCTCGGCGAGGACGTGGACGCCATTCTCGACGAGATCGACGATGTGCTTGAGGAGAACGCCGAGGACTTCGTCCGCGCCTATGTGCAGAAGGGCGGGCAGTGACCTGCCGGCAACACGGTCGCCGGCCAGGCTCGGTACAGAGCGTTATGGCGTTGTGACAGACTGGTACATATAGGTCCGGCACGGGAGAGGCTGCGACAACGGGAGCTAGGAGACGATCACAACCGATGGATCAGTCCTCGGTCGGGCGGTACCCGGGCGCAGCCCTGCCAGCGTCGCATTTCATGGTGGGCAGCTCATCGTTTACCGATTTCCTTGCGGCCACCTCCCCGGAGCTGCTGCCCGGATATCGCACGGGGAACATGTCAGTCGACGCCGATCCGGTGATGAGCCGGCACGGCACAACGATCGTGGCGGCCACCTTCCGCGGTGGCGTACTGATTGCGGGGGACCGGCGCGCGACAGCCGGCAATCTCATCGCCCAGCGCGACATGGACAAGGTGTTCGTCGTCGATGACTACTCGGCGATCGGTATCGCAGGCACTGCAGGTATCGCGGTAGAGATGGTCCGGCTGTTCACCGTGGAAATGCAGCACTACGAAAAAATCGAAGGTGTGTCGCTGACCTTGGATGGCAAGGCCAACAAGCTGGCTGGCATGGTCCGCGGCAACCTCGGAGGCGCCATGCGGGGGTTGGCGGCGGTGCCCCTGTTCGTCGGCTTTGATCTCGATGCTTCCGACCCGGATCGAGCGGGTCGGATCGTCTCCTACGACGTTGTCGGCGGCCGGTACGATGAGACGCTCGGGTACCACGCGGTAGGTTCGGGTTCGTTGTTTGCCCGATCATCGTTGAAGAAGTTGCACGACCCAATGATGGATGTCGAAGCCGCCGTCCGGGTTGCGATGGAGGCGCTCTACGACGCCGCCGACGATGACACCGCGACTGGCGGTCCGGATCCTGTTCGCCAGATCTACCCTGCGATGATCACCATCACCGCGGTGGATGGAGCCGGCCGGATACCCGACGAGCAGGCCGGTCAGGTAGCGAACCTGGTGATGGAAGCCCGCAAGCGTAAGCCCAACGGTTGACGCTAACCTCGTCTTTTTCTCGCTGATCCGATGTCAACCCAGGAGCTCTCGCCGTGACGATGCCGTTCTACGCCTCGGTCGAGCAGGTCATGCGCGACCGTTCGGAGCTCGCCCGCAAGGGCATCGCTCGGGGTCGCGGTGTCGCGGTGCTCAGTTACTCACGTGGGGTGCTGTTCGTCGCCGAGAACCTGTCCACCGCGTTGCACAAAGTTTCCGAAATCTACGATCGGATCGGTTTTGCCGCGGTCGGCCGCTACAACGAGTACGAGAACCTTCGCCAGGCCGGGATCCGGCTCGCGGATCTTCGCGGCTACTCCTACGACCGGCGAGACGTTACGGGCCGCGGCCTGGCCAACGCTTACGCGCAGACCCTGGGAACGATCTTCTCGGAGCAGCAGAAACCCTTCGAGGTGGAGTTGTGCGTTGCGGAGGTGGGCGCCGACCCGGACTCTGACCAGCTCTATCACCTCACCTACGACGGCTCCATTGGTGACGAGCCGGAGTTCGTGGTGATGGGCGGCCAGGCTGACGTGATCTCTACGGCGCTCAAGGAGTCCTTCCGAAAGGAGATGGACACCGCGGAAGCTGTCAACGCTGCGGTGGCAGCGTTGAGTTCGGTCTCCACCAACGTCAACGGCGCCGGCAAGCGCATCCTGGGTGTCGGCCAGCTTGAGGTGGCGGTCTTGGACCGGTCGCGTCCGCGGCGCGCCTTCCGCCGGATCACTGGGGCGGCTCTGAGCGCTCTGCTCCCCAGCGCCAGTCCAGCGGCTGCCGAGCAAACCGCCGCCGATCCTGCGCCGCCAGAGCCCGCGAACGGCAGCGACGCATAATTCCCTGCGTTGAAGGATGCAGCCTGCGGTCATAGCGGGCTTGAAACCGCAGCCTCCTGCATACTTCAACGCGATTACGGTGCTGCCCTGTCCTGGTCCGGGCGGTAGACCTGTAACGCAGCTGGTTGGGTGAAGAACTCGAACCGGCGGCCTTCGGCGACGACCTCGCCGTCGGTGGCCAGCGCAACCGGCGGCCCCAAAACCTCGAACTTCACCCCAGTACGTTCCTGCTGGACATAGGTTCGGCTTCGCTGCAGCGCTCCGATGAGCGCACCGATCACGAACCGGGTTCGGGATAACTGCACGTCGGCCCGGACGTAGCGGACGTCAAGCAGCCCGGCATCCAGCCGGTTTCGGGCCGCGGCAGCGAAGCCACGGGGGCGGTACAGCCCATTTCCCACGAAGGCCAGCCAGACCCTGCGCGGGACGCCGTCGATGCGCGCAATCAATGGATCCGATTCCCGCAGCACCTGAATTAGGGCCAGGGCGGCTGCTGGCCACTTTCCCCAACGTGCTTCCTTGCGCTCTCTGAGCTCAACCAGGTCGGGGTATCCGCCGAGACTTGCCGTGTTGACGAACCAGTGGGCTGGCGCGTTGTCGATGCGGACGCCACCCAGATCCACAGCTACCGCGCTGCCGTCTCGTACTGCCGCGATGGCGTCGGAGACGCTCGTGATCCCAATGTCACGAGCGAAGTGATTGAGCGTGCCGGCAGAGATCACCACAAGCGGCAGTCCCCGATTAGCGGCCACTGCCGCCACCGCGGCCACTGTGCCGTCGCCACCGGCGGCCCCGAGCGCACGCACCGGTGACTCGGTGGCATCCAGCTCTGCCTCGAGTTGCTTGACCAGATTGGTACCGGGCTCGACCAGTACCTGGCGGGCGGCAGGCCAGGCAGCCGCCAACTCCACGTCGGGGTGCTGTGCCTCTTCTCCTGAGCTGGGGTTGATCAGTACGACCAGGCCCGCACCGTCGGGCAGCGCTGGCACCCGGATCAGATGCCTGCTGTCTGCAGGTTCGCCGACCCGTAACGGCCACCACCGGCGGGTGGCCAGCGCAATCCCGCTTCCCATCAGCAGTCCTGCGGCCACGTCCGAGGGCCAGTGAACGCCGGTGTACACCCGGGAGTACGCCACCGCCGCGGCGACAGGTGCTACGGCAAGCCCAGCTGCGGGGCACTCCATCGCCACCGCTGTGGCGAAAGCAGCTGCCGACGCGGCGTGTCCGGATGGGAACGACGAGGATCTTGGATGATCGCGAAAAGCTGACCGGCGTGCGATCGGCAAGTCCTCATACGCTGGCCGCAGGCGTGGCCACAGCGGCTTGGCAAGGGCGTTGATGGTGAAGCTGGCCCCGCCGATTGCCGCGATCCCTCGTAGTGCGGCCCGCCGGGCGGCCCCTTGACGAGTGGCCAGCAGCGCGGCTCCCACGAACCACAGTAAGCTGTGGTTGGCAGCGGTGGTGAGCCCCTTGAGGGCCATGTCAGCAGACCAGTGCGGGATTGGTGCGCTCCGGCGAACCAACTCACGGTCGATCTGATTGATCCGCGCTGCTACTGTGCGCAACCAGTCCTGCACGTTGACAGCTTAAGTCAGCCCGGACGGACGGCCTGCAATACGGTCCCGGCAGCCTAGGCTGGACGACATGCAGCGGCGAATCTTCGGCATCGAGACCGAGTTCGGGGTTACCTGCACCTTCCACGGCCAGCGCCGCCTTTCGCCGGACGAGGTTGCCCGCTACCTGTTCCGGCGAGTGGTCTCGTGGGGCCGCTCGTCTAACGTCTTTCTCCGCAACGGCTCCCGGCTTTACCTGGACGTGGGTTCGCACCCGGAATACGCCACTGCGGAGTGCGACGACCTGGCCCAGCTGGTGACCCACGATAAGGCCGGCGAGCGGATCCTTGAGGATCTCCTGGTGGATGCCGAGCGGCGGCTGGCTGACGAGGGTATCGGCGGCGACATCTTTCTGTTCAAAAACAACACTGATTCCGCCGGTAACTCCTACGGCTGCCACGAGAACTATCTTGTTGCCCGGGCTGGGGAGTTCTCCCGCATCGCCGATGTGTTGCTGCCTTTCCTGGTCACCCGCCAGCTAGTGTGCGGCGCCGGCAAGGTGCTTCAGACACCTCGTGGTGCGGTGTACTGCCTGTCGCAGCGGGCTGAACATATCTGGGAGGGAGTCTCCTCGGCGACCACCCGCTCCCGTCCGATCATCAACACCCGGGACGAGCCACACGCCGACGCTGAACGGTATCGCCGCTTACACGTCATCGTCGGTGATTCGAACATGTCCGAGGTGACCACGCTGCTCAAGGTGGGTACCGCCAACCTGGTCCTGGAGATGGTCGAGGAGGGCGTGGCGTTTCGCGACTTCACACTGGACAACCCGATCCGGGCGATCCGGGAGATCAGTCATGATCTCACTGGCCGGCGCGGGGTGCGGCTGGCTGGCGGGCGCGAGGCCTCGGCGTTGGACATCCAGCGGGAGTATTACTTGCGTGCCGTGGATCACATTGCGCGCCGCGGGTCCGACGCGCTGACCGACCGGGTCATGGAGCTGTGGGACCGCACACTCAGCGCTGTGGAACGCCAGGACCTCGGCCTGATCGATCGGGAAATTGACTGGGCGATCAAGCATCGGCTGGTGGAGCGCTACCGGGCCAAGCATCGGATGGAGCTGTCCAACCCGCGGATTGCCCAACTGGACCTTGCCTATCACGACATCCGCCGCGGCCGCGGGTTGTTCGACCTGCTGCAACGCAAGGCGTTGGTCGATCGGGTGACCGATGATGGTGAGATCGAGGCGGCCAAAGACACCCCACCGGCCACCACCCGAGCCAAGCTGCGCGGCGATTTCATCGCCGCTGCGCAGGCTGCTGGCCGCGATTTCACTGTCGACTGGGTGCACCTCAAGCTCAACGACCAGGCCCAACGTACGGTGCTCCTGAAGGACCCGCTGCGCTCGCACGACGAGCGCGTCGAGCGGCTGATCGCCTCGCTCTGAACCCCGCGGACGGCCCGACCTGCATTTTGCGGCGCGCCCAGCGCGGCTAGCCTCGGCGTCCCGTGCCGTCCAACCCCGACGCGCCGCCCGACACGGCGAGCCCCGAGACCCCGCCCGCGGAC
>JAFAWY010000046.1 GCA_019241525.1 Pseudonocardiales bacterium | reverse complement strand
CCCTCCCGATATGATCCACTATGGATTGACCAAGACCGCGCAACTGTCGGTCTCGCGCGGCCTCGCCAAACTGGCCGCTGGAAGTGGGGTCACAGTAAACGCGGTGCTCCCCGGTCCGACGCGCGAGACGATCGATGACAACGGCGTCGCATTCGTTCAGTCGATGAGACCATCCTCGATCATTCGGCGACCGGCCACGACCGACGAGGTTGCCAACATGGTTATCTACACCGTTTCGCCCCAAGCGTCCGCAACCACCGGTGCGGCCCTGCGGGTCGACGGTGGAGTTGTAGACACCATCATCTAAGGGGCTGTAGAGGAAACGGTGCCGGGTGCCGGCGCAGCCCAACCTGGGCGGGAGGAAGCGCGGTGAGTGTGGTGCGCTGGCTGCGGATCTCGATCGGCCGCCTACGGCAGGGGTGGCTGCTTGTGGTGGAGTCGACCGCCGCCGCCACCGTGGCGTGGCTTGTGGACACCCGATTCATCGGCCACTCCCAACCATTTTTCGCGCCTGCGGCTGCACTCATCGTGCTGGCGCAGGTGCGGGGTCAGCGGACCCGGCGAGCCATCGAGGTCCTCCTGGGCGTTGCCGGCGGCGTCCTTGTTGCCGATGTGGTCGCACAGGCCCTGGGTCCACACGCCACCTGGACCATTTTCACTGTCATCTTGCTGACGCTGACCTTCGCGGTCGCGATCGGTGCCAGCGCGGTGTTCCTCGTCCAGGCAGCGGTGTCTGCCTTGTACCTCGTGGTGGTTGCGCCGCCGACGCAGGCAGCGGTGCCGTTGCGGTTCGTCGATGCGCTGGTGGGTGGCGCGGTTGCTTTGATGGTCAGTCAGCTCGCCGCTGGCCGTGACCCGGTCGCTCCGCTGGTCCGCCAGTCAGGGCAGGTCTTCGACGAACTCGCTAGCGTGCTGGAGCAGGTCGCCGCCGCGCTCGACCGACAAGACGAGACGGCGGCGCGGCAGGCCCTGGACCGGGCGCGCCGCGCGGATGCCGCGGTGGAGCGGCTGCAGACGGCGGTGTTGGCGGCCGGGGAGACGCTGTGGCTGCAGGTATGGCGACGTCAGCGACTCGGCGGCATCCATGCAGTCGAGGCGGCCATTCGTCAGGTGGACTATGCCGTGCGCAACGTCCGTGTCCTGGCACGTGCCGGAGTCACGCTGACCCGGCTGCCGGCAACGCCGCCGCCGGCGTTGGGCGCGGCGCTGCGCTTGTTCGCCACCGCGGTACGCGCCGTCAACGAGGCGCTCGCTGCTGAGCTGGTGGCATCGGACAAGGCGGCACAACGCTATACCAACCAAGCCGAGGAGGCCGCGTTGGACGCGCTAGAGGTGGCCGGCCGCTTGCTTCCCGCTGGGCCACCGTTACCGCTTGTCATGATCGTTGGTCAGCTGCGGGCAACGGCTATCGACCTCATGCGCGGCGTCGGAGTCGACGACGCCGCGATCCTGACTCGGGTCGACGAGGCGCTCGGGCTGCCACCGGTGTAACCGCAGCCCATCAGGGAGTGCCCGTGGCACGCAGCCCCAGCGCCCGCACACGGAAATGCACCGAATCCGCGACCAGCGTGGCACGGATGCGATCCGCGACCGGGGTGGGTTCGAAGGTGCGCTCATCGGCATGAGCGGACGCCATCTCGACCAGTGGCAGGCCGGGGCGTCCAACAACGATTACCCCGAACACTCGGCGTTAAAATCTGCAGCTCAACGACGGAAACGTAGGGTCAACGTTGGAGACTTGCTTCTCTTGCAGATCCGAACGTCTGACACCCAGACCACGATAACTGGCGACCCTCGCTGCTAAGGTCTACGGCGGAGTTCATGTGGTATACGCCAGTGACCAACAACCGACAGCGGGCTCATATCGGGCTCCACAGTTTTGTGCGAACCTGGAATTACCCGACGCTACGCGACACCGGAAACCGGCCAGAATGGCCCCTGACGTGCATTTACCGGCACTAGTCGTAATTATCCGGCACCACGCGATACTCGGAACATCAAACTTTTAATCCGCGCGCATCGCAACATGCGACTATTCCATCACCAGGAGTTTCCACTGGACTCGATCACGGACGGTAATTATCACCTCCGCGCTGGCCACGGCCCTAACAGACACGCCGAGCACACCTCGAATCACACCAAGCGTGCGCCATAACTCACTATCTCCAGAGTGGGGTCTGCGCACCGACGGGCGATGGCGTCCCGGCTGGCGCGGCCGCAGTGGTTGCATTTGTGGTGGCATTCGCCCACGATCGCCCATGATCGCTAGAGGTCACCACAGCTAATTGACCTGCTAGAACACCGCGTGCGATCTGGGCTGACCTGCCGGTCGCTGACCTCGAAAGCGCGTGAGGGTTCACGCCCTCCGTGGGTTCAAATCCCACCGCTACCGCCACTGACCAGGGAACTCGCCGGTCACCCCGCTCAGGAGTTGATCAACAGTTGCAGGCCTGGCTGCATTTGCATTCGCGAATGCATGTCGGTCGCGATCTTGTGCGGAGGTCAACCAGCACAGAATGGACCTAGGGTCGTCCAGGCCGGCCCATGAAAACAGTCCATCGATCTCGATATGTGCAATGTCGAGCACCGTTGCGACACCACGCCCGACGGTTGACTTGCCCGCGCTCAACGTGCCGGCCATGAGAATCCGCCTCGGACGCACATGCCGGGATGCCACGCATCCAGCAGGGGCATCAGTTGCCACTACCTTGCGCCGCTGACGTTCCATTACCCTGTTTTCGGCTGACGCTTTCCCGGCACCTTCACACAGACAGCGGCATGTCAGCCGGTCAGCGGCAAATGAGGACGCTACGCCTGGGGACTCAGTCCGCATGATTGTGCAATGGCCTACAGTCGCTGAGGGTGCTCTAATCTAGGGATTTCACCAGGATGGCGCGGGTGTAAAGCAGGTCGAAGCCGCGCCGCTGTGCGTTTTGCTGGGACTTGGACCCGGGCTGGGTGGTGATCACAGCGATGTCACAGCCGGCCGCGGCGGCATCGACGAGCCGGGCTGACAGCAGCGCGGTCTGCACACCCCGGCGGCGGTGCGCGGGTGCGGTCGCTGCGCCGGTGAGTTGCGCGACGCCCTGCGCCATCCGGACGCTGGCCCCGCCAACGAGGACTCCTTCGCGCAGCGCGACGTAGCGCATGACCCCAGCCGCCGCGCTGAGATCGCGCATCACCCTCGCAATAACCTCGCGCGAAAACTCCTCATGCGCGGGCACCCCTTGGGTGTCGGGACAGGCAAAGCCCTGCGCCACAACCTCCAGCCAAGACTCGAACTCGTCCTCGCCGCTGGGCCGCACCTCGACCCCGGGTGGCGTGACTGGCTCGGGCTGGCCTGTCAGAGCAAGGCCGAGCACGTTTTCAAACGATGTCAGCCGATAGCCCCGCTCGCATAGCAGGGCACCGATCGCGGGATCGGCCAGATGGCCAAGCTCAACCTGCACGGGTGCGCCGCGAGCGGCAAAGGCCCCTTCGATCTCCGCCAGTACGGCTGCGGCTGGCACTCCACCAAAGCCCCACCCCGCAACCTTGTTCAGCGGCGAGCCCTGTTCCGCGAAGCTGGCCACACCACCAGCAACGGGCATCACGAAGCCCCCGCCATCCCCCGCGCGATGGTGGGCGGCTTCGCTGCCTCTGGCGACGAGCTGCGCCTCAGCCTTTTCAATGCGCTCGGCTAGGGCAGTGTCACAAAACAGGGGCAATCGGCCAGCACTCATGATTCTCCATGTTCCAGAACAAAAAGATCGACATTTCCGACGGCGACCCGAGGCAATCCCGCACTGATACTCCACCCTGTGGCGGCGCCAAAACTCGCTCGAGGCTACGGCTAGGCGTTTTCTGATCGGGCCGCAACGCTGCGGGTGAGTGGCCCAAGCCAGCCAAACAGCCTGATCGTGGTCAGATACAGCAGACGGAACAACACGACGGGAACCTTTTCATGATCCCGTAGGGTCGTCAAACCACAGGCCACCACGCTTGTGGCGAGTTTAGGCACGGCACACGCCCATGCTTGCTCTCCTGGTGGAAGCAGGCCCGCGCTCCGCGACCGCAGGGACAGGTTGCTGTCTTTAGTTTCGGATGGAATTGATGCGCTGGCCAAGCCATACTCGAATTGTGCTTCTAGTGAGGGCTCGGGCCGGTCGTTTTTGATGACGGCCAACGTGGCGCCACAGAGGCTGGTAGTTGTCGACGTGGCCATGGCGCGAAGATGCCGCCTCGACCTGTCCAGGGTGGGCGCGGGCCACGAAGAGAACGAGGACCGCGCGAGCATCATGGCGTCCGAGGCATCCCAGTCATGCACCTTACGGTGGCTGGTGGGAGCGAACATCATCACAACGTGGTAATCGGCCGAGGGGCACCGAAGTATAGCCAGGACCACTGTATTCGCGCATTGCTAGTGGCATTGTGCGTCTCTCGTTCATTGCATGAACACTTTTGGGCTACACGCTGTTAGCCGTCGTCTCTTTGTTGCAGGCAGTAAACTGCGGAAATGTGGCGAGTTGCCGTGTTATACGGGCTCTGTCCAACGTGGCAATTTTCACGGACGTGAATGCCCGGAGACGTGTACTGTGACCCTATAGTGCAGGGACCGATGGGCACGTCGGGAACCGGGTCGCGGCCTGAGATTGAGGACCGGGAGCGTTTCACTGTAGATCGCTGCACGGCCGGGGCTCCTCCTTGGCTGGGCCTACCGTGGGCAAAGGGAAGGCCAAATGATAAGTACGGATTCGGGCGTGAAAAGTTTTTCACGATGGTCATCTTTGCGACCTGTTAATAGCGGTTCGGCTGCCCCAAAGTTAGCTGGCCATCGTTACTGGTGTTCTTTTCGCGCGGTTGCCTTGACTGATCGCCAGCTTGGGCAAGCTGAGTTGATGCGTCCTCGTCTCGTTCGACTGCCGGCACCCAGGTGTGGGTGGAGGGGTTTGGACGCGTTCCTGGCGGGGGGCGGCTCGGACGCCTCGTGTACCACACATCTTTGGGCGGTTGCCTTGAGCGGTTCATTTCGCGGTACCGCCGAGCGCTGGGAGCCGGATTTAGCGTTGCGGGCAAAGGCGGCTGGGGCGATCCGCCGCCCGGGCGAGGTAAGTGATGATCGAGGCACATCAGCTGACTAAGCGGTACGGGGACAAGGTGGCGGTCGACCGATTGGACTTTGTCGTCCAGCCTGGCGCCGTCACCGGGTTTCTGGGGCCCAACGGTGCGGGCAAGTCCACCACGATGCGGATGATCGTCGGCTTGGATGCTCCGACCAGCGGCTCAGTCAGCGTCAACGGCTGCCGCTACGCCCAGCACCCGGCCCCGTTGCAGGAAGTCGGGGCGCTGCTGGAGGCGAAGTCAATACACCCGGGCCGCTCGGCCTTCGATCACTTGATGGCGCTGGCGTACACCCACGGTATCTCCCGCCGCCGGGTGAGGAGGGTGATCGAGCTGACGGGCCTGGAGGCCGTGGCGAACAAGCGCGCCGGGGCATTCTCTCTGGGGATGGCCCAGCGTCTGGGGATTGCGGCGGCGCTGCTGGCGGACCCCGCAATCGTGATGCTCGACGAGCCGGTCAACGGGCTGGATCCCGAAGGTGTGCTCTGGATCCGTAACCTGCTCAGGAGCCTTGCTGCCCAGGGCCGCACCGTCTTTGTGTCCTCGCACCTGATGAGTGAGATGGCGCTGGTCGCCGACCACCTCATCATTGTCGGACGTGGCCGTCTGCTGGCTGACACCACCGTGCAGGACCTGATCCGCCAGGCCGGCGGCGACAGTGTGAAGGTAGCCACCGCCGACCCGGGCCGCCTGCGCGAGGTCCTGGCTGCACCCGGCGTGGAGATCTCCGGACAGGCCGGCTCCGAGGAGCTACAGGTGACCGGCATGTCCCCGCGCTCGATCGGACTCGCGGCCGCCGAACACGGCATCCCGCTATTCGAGCTCACCGCCACGACCGTCTCCCTAGAACAGGCGTTCATGGACCTGACTCGAGACTCTGTGGAATACCACGGCGCCGGCTCTGATCTCGCGACCGCCGGGAGGAGGGCATGACCACCATCATTCCGATCCCCGTCTCGGCAAGCGCCGCTGCGGCGGACCCTGTCAAGGCCGCCCGACCGGGCTACCGGGTGACCGGGGTCCGGGTGCTGCAGTCCGAGTGGGCCAAGCTGTGGTCTTTGCGCTCCACCTGGATCACTCTCGGTTTGGCGCTACTGTTCCTGGCGGCATTCGGGCTCATCGCCGCGGCGATATACAAGTCCACGATCAGCTCCGGCCAGCACACCGACCCTGACTTCGCCGCGGCCACGGCGGTGAACCTGTCTCTGGTCGGTACGAGCTTCGCTCAGCTGGCACTGGGTGTGCTGGGCGTGCTGGTGACTGCCGGCGAGTACTCCACCGGCATGATCCGCTCCACTCTGGTCGCGGTCCCGCGCCGCCTGCCGGTGCTCTGGTCGAAGGCGGCAGTGTTCGGAGTGGTCACGCTGGTGGTGAGCACCGCCGGCGTGGCCATCACCTTCCTCTGCGTCAGCGGGATCGTCTCGGGCACCCCCGCAGCGCTCACGCTGTGGAACGCAGGTGTGCTGCGCTGCCTGCTGGGCGCCGGCCTCTACCTCGGCCTGGTCGGCGTGATCGGCACCGCCCTGGGTGTCCTCCTGCGTTCGGTGGCAGGTGGTATCGCGGTCCTGGTCGGCGCGCTGATGCTGGCCCCAGGTCTGATCTTGCTGCTGCCCAGTGCCTGGCGGAACGATATCGGCCCGTACCTGCCGAGCAACGCGGGAGAATCAATGTTCGCGCTGCACCACACCGCCAACACTTTGACGCCTCCCGCCGGACTTGCGGTCTTGCTCGGCTGGACCATCCTGGCCCTGGCAGGCGGCGCCTACCGGCTGGTGCGCACCGACGTCTAACCCCAGTTAGTGCCCAACCGGGTTGCGCGCGCATCGCTGGGCCAATACCTCACAGCGGTAGCGAGCCTCGAGCACAGCAGATCAAAGCAAGCGCAGCAAGATCCATCAGGGCGTCCAGATATCTCCTCACCTCAAGACCCTGACGCCTGCTGAACCAGCCAATACAACTAGTTCTCGGCAGAGCGGTGGGCAATCGCCACGCACTCACAGCTGTTCTCTTGCGAAGCAGGCCGACACTTCTGCGAGTGGTCTTTTGTTTTGCTCAGCTATTTTGGTGGCATCATTTCTCGTGGCACCGATGGTTTCAGCGTCTCAGCGATCGATCCCGCTCCTCGTGGTGGGCCGGGACCCATCGACAACCTCGCCAAGTGCCTCGAGTGACCCACCACCCTGAAGATCGCCCGATCGGTCGACCTGCGCAGCAACTCGACGCCGACCCTCTCCGCATCCTGCGACGCCCGCGCCGTCACCTACACAATCACCACACCACGATCAACATCAATATCCCAAGCAATGCGTTCGGGTATCTGGGCCCAGGTCGGTGCCCGTGGGGCTGGTGATGCCGATGTGACCAATTCTCACCTTGTAACACGCGTTCCATGCCACGAGAGGTTCAAATTTCGAACGTCGTGCGGCGCTGAATTCTGGAGAAACTGTGCCTTACCTTAGCCCGCGAATGTGTGTAAACTCCGTGTAAATCTTGATTCTGCCGGCTTCGCCGGCCCGGGCAAACCAAGCTAGTTACGAGCCAAATAGCGAAACACGTGCGTCCCGAACCTGATCGAGTGTCAGAACATTCCTTGCAGGGTTGGAGGCAAGATTGAATGAGTTTGGGGATCCGCACCTCGTCGGCTGGTGGACGGGCCTGATCATCGGCTTGGTGGTTGTGGTCGTTGTGGTGGTCGTGGTCAGCGTGCTTCTGGTGCTCGCGTCCCGGATCAACGCGCAGGTCCGCACAGCAATTCGCGAGCTCGAGGCGACCCGGCCGAACACGCAGCCGCTCGTGGAACTGCGCCGCACGAACGACACACTTCAGCGCATCCTCCGGGACGCGCGGACCGCTCGACACGCGTTGGGAGGATAACGATGGTCTTAGCACTCGCCCCCCAGGACATCACGTTCTGGGAGATTACGCTGGCTATCGGGGCTGTCGTCATAGTTGCCGTGATCGCGCTTCTTAGCCTGCTGCTTTCGCTCGTCCGCTCCATCGACACGAACGTGCAGCAACTGAAGGACGCGGCGCAGGGTGTCCGCAGCGACACAGCCAACATCAAAGTGGCGCTCGCTGTTGCAGACAGCCTGGACGAGGTCGCGGAAGAGGCCCGCCGTCACGCTGAGCTCTTGGGGGTGAGCGCGAAATGATCACGTGGCTTGTGATCCTCACCGTCATCGAAATCGTGGCCCTGGTGGCCGTGCTGGCGCTGTTCCTCATTGCGATTACCCGCCGGCTGCGCTCCATCGCCGACACCCTGGGACAGGTCAGCGAGGGCGTCATCGGGGCGATCCAAGGGGACGTGTGTCTGGTTGGCGCCGGTGCCGCGATCCTGAACCGGAAGCTGAACGCGATCGCCCAAGCACTGTCCGCCATCGCGGAGAAGGCTGAGTCGCTGCCTTCGCAGCAGGCGCAGGTCCAGGTGCCGGCGCAGAGGCAGGCCTCAGCACCGGCTAATGACTGGCGCCCCGCAATAGGTCAGGATCAGGACCCCCTGATACGGCGGAACTAGGGAGGCGACGATGGCACTGTGGTGGGTTGGCAACGCGATCTTCTTTCTTGTGGTCATACCGGTTGTGGTGGTGCTCCTGCAGCGCCTTTTGAGGGCTGTTACCGACATCGGTAAGCAGGTAGACACCATTCACAACCAAGCCGCGGGTATCGTTGTCGCGCTTGATGATGTAAAGGAGCTGGCAGGTACACGGGACGCAGTAAATCGGGTGACGGCAGGTCTCACCCGCTATGTGAATGCAGTTGGCCGCATCCTGTAAGGAGCGAAATACTATGCCACTGGCCGCTGTCATTACGGTCATCGGCGCAGCGCTGACCGTGCTGGTGCTCGCCGTCTACCTGATCAGTGTTGCGCTCATTCTCCGGCGCGTCGACGCCAAGCTCCATGCGGTCACCGCCGGCCTGCACTCGGTTCCCGGCAAGACCGCACCCATCGGATCGATTGTGGGACAAATCAACAAAGACCTTGCTGGAGCGGACAACGCCTTGCGGGCCGTGCTGGCCAGATAGCGAGGACTGTCGTTAATCGTTCAGCTGGCCGAGGCGGCCTCGCAAGCCTCCCGATGCGCCGTCTGTTGGTGCGACGAGATTCGGGATGAGAAGGCCCTCCGTTGGCACGGGGGCCTTCTCGCTTTATAGCCACCAACAATATCGTTGTCATAGCCGAAGAGCATCGCTGCCAGTGGACCCCAGGGCGTACACCCATGGAGTGCTTACCCGGCTGCGGAACACCGACGCAACCATCAGCTGTCCCCGATACGAAAGGGATCTGCTCGCTGACACATGCTGCCGCTAACTGCTCCGCGCTGTTAAAGGCTTGTTTTGCGGTGGTCCGTCACAGGGGGGTCCGCTGGCCCTTTTGTGATCGGTGTTAGACCGCGGTCGCGTCGGCGTCGCTGGTCACGAGCCGGTCGCGTTCGGACAATTGCGATTGTTTTCCCGGCAAGATCTCCCGGACCAGCACGGCCGGATCGGATGGATCACCCCGATAGATCTGCGCTAGCCGCGCCCGCCGCCTGCCCTGGTAGATCCAGTCTAATTTTCTGCGCCATTTCTCTCTCAGCATCACATGCGCCTCCCTTCGTGTCAGTACTTGTTCGTTGTCGCCCTCGGAAGTGCCCCTCCGATTCGGTGCTGCGACCGACATGGCGGTCCAGCAACCATGACTTTGACTGCTGTGGCCTCGGTCCTGGTTTACGACAGTGAGGAGGCCGCGATGACCCATTTAGATACAGACGCAAAGGCCCCACCGGCGCGGAGCCGGCGCCGGGCGCTGTCTTCTTGACCGGGTGACACCGCAGCGGCCGGGACGGGACTATAAGCGAGCATCACCCGCCCAGTACTGCTTCCGCCAGATCTTCCGCCGCCGGGGACGCCTGGGCTGGTGGCGGTCACCGCATTCCCCGCCGCCAAGTTCGAACTGATGATCAATGCAATATCACTTTTCTCAGTCGGTAGGCTGTGGGAGAGGGTCGCTGGGGACCCTGCTACCGGTGGAGCCACGCGAGGCGCGGGCGCACATCATCGGCAATCCCGTGTTCTTGTGGGCGCAGCCTGCGTGAGTGTGCAGAAATCAGAGATCTGCGAATTTCTCCTCAAGTAACGGAAAGGAGACCAACATGGCACAGCATGTGGTAGGCCTCGCCCTCGGCGGGATCGGCGGATTCAACGCTCACGACGCGGGTGTCCTCAAGGCGGCCTACGACGTGGGTGTCAAACCTGACGTCATCTCGTGCACGAGCGGGGCCATCTTCTGGACCTACCAGTTCCTCACCGACCCTGAGGGGATCCCGGCAGAGGTACAGCGACAGGCTGACGCGGTGCGGGGAGTCAACGCCTTGTCGGTAGCGGCCTTCGGCTACCCCAAGATCTTCGCCCCCGCTACCCGCCAGTACTGGGCGAGGTGGATGACACCGTGGAACCCGTTCTCCGTGAAGGAATACCTGGACCGGCTCCTGCCTGCTCAGGTATACGAGCCGACTCGCACCACGGCCGACTTCGCCGCCATGGCCGACGCCTTTGTCGCCACCGACATCCCGGTCCTCTTCAACGCCTATGCCATCGCGCAGGGCCGTGAGCTGCTGTTCAGCAACCCTGCCGGGCTGGAGTTCCTGGGCGTCAAGCCGAACGACCAGCGTGCTCACTACGCACTCGGCAGTGAGCTCGTGACCCAGTACCGGCCGATTGACGCCAAGGCGGTCGAGACCGCACTGTGGCTGGTGCTCTACGGCTTCGAGCACACCTACCAAGGCGAGGTGACCATCGACGGGGCCTACCGCCGCCAGGTGATCCTGTCCGAGCTGACCAACTGTGAGCGCATCTATGTGGTCAAGCCCCAGCCCACTGCATGGGCGGGCGCTGCGCCCGCCAACTACTTCGACGTGCAGGACTTCACCACCGAGATGTGGTTCAACTCGTCGTACACCTCCGAGCGGTCGGCGCTGCACCACTCCGACCGGGAGCGCAAAGAGGGTGACTACACCCCGGTCGAGGAGATCACCATGGACCGTCCCCTCGGCTTCTTCAACTACTTCGTGGTGCGGATGAAGACCTACACGGACGGGTATGACAAGGCTAAAGAGATCTTCGAGCGCGATCGTCGACTCATGACGCCGCTCGCCCGGGTGTAACCCATACGCGCTGCCACGCAGGATTGGAGAAGTCTGGGCAGAGGCCATCAGCCACACATGCAGGGCGGTCGATCATTGGTCATCTAACGTGACAAATGCCGATCGCTTTCGGAGTGTTCCAGCGCTGTATTGCTGCCGGTTTCCCAAAATTTCTCGAGGAGCTGACTGAATGCTTCAGCACACTCGACTTGCGGCATATGGCCCGTGTCGGGAAACAGGTGAGTCTGCGCGCGCGGCAGGTATGTGCGGGCCGCATTGAGGTGGACGGCGGGCAGGATGAGGTCACGATCACCCCAGACGATGAGCGTCGGTATGTCCAGTTCGGCGAGGGAACGCAGCAGCGCTTTGCGCCACTGTGGCCGGACACCGCGAATCGTGCCCAGGGCGCGAGCGGTCTCGAGATAAGCCCTCGTGGCATGTGGTTGTTGCGCCAGGGTGAGGGTGTGCTCGATGCGTGCCGGGGTGACGAACGTGGGATCGTGAAACAAGCTGCGCACAATCTGCCGCGAACTGAAGCGGCTGGGTCGAAGCAGCAGCCGGCCCAGCGGGCGGATCGCGAGCAGACGCAGACCGATGGTCACCTCGCGCCCGAAGCCCGCGCTGTTCACCAGCGCCAGGCTGGCGACCCGGTGGGGAGCGTCAACGGCCAGCTGCATGGCCACCGCGCCGCCCAGCGAGTTACCCACGACGTGGACCGGTCCGGCGACCTCCACCGCGTCAAGGAATCCCGCAACGAAGCGGGCCAGGGCCTGCAGCGTGTAGAGCTCGTCGAGTGGTTCGGACCAGCCGGAGCCGGCTAGGTCCAGGCTGTACACCCGGTACCGGGCCCGCAGTAGTTCGTGCTGTTCGGTCCAGTCTTCAAGGCTGCGGCCGATACCGTGCAGCAGGATCACCGGTGTGCCAGTTCCCTCCACTCGGTACCGGACCTGCCGGCCGCGAACGGTGAGGTAACACGTTGCCGTGCTCGTGCTCATGCGCGCTGTCCCATCCGCGTCGCCAGTTGCGGGCGTTCTGCTGCATCGCCCGACATTCCTGTCCGGGCACGCATCGCGACCGTGAGGATCCGTCCGTAGGCGACCGGCAGCAGCCGCGCCAGCAGGTCCGGGATCTTGGCCGACCACCCGATAAGCACGCGCCCCCGGCGCTGCTCGATGCCATCAAGGACGATGCCGGCCGCATGGGCGGGATCAATGGTCAGCAGGGTGGCGAATTGTGCGCGACCGTCTTCCCACTCCTGGCGTGACACGCCGCTGCCAACACGCGCTGACTCGGCGATGCGAGTACGGACGCCGCCCGGATGGACTGACGTGACGCCGATCCGGTTGTCCGCCAATTCCTGGCGCAGCGCCTCGGTGAACCCGCGAACAGCGAACTTGCTGGCCGAGTAGGCGGCTTGGCCAGGGGGTGCGACGAGCCCGAAAAGGCTGGAAACATTGACCAGGTGTGAGCCGCGTTCGGCCTTCAACGCGGGCAACAGGATATGAGTCAGCCGCACCGTCGCCCGGAAATTGATGTCGATGACCCAGTCAAACTCCTCCAGGGTCACTTGATCGAACCGTCCGCCCAGCGCCACACCGGCGTTGTTCACCAGCAACCGGATCCGCGGATTCTCTCGCAACACCGCACGGGCAACGTGCGTGGTCGCCTCCCGGTCAGCGAGATCCACCAGGTGGGTCTGGACTGCTACCCCGGGGTTGGCGCCCCGGATGGCTGCAGCCACGCCCGATAGCCGCTCGGCGTCCCGGTCGAGCAAGACCAGATGGCTGCCACGCCGGGCCAGCCCATGTGCTAGCGCCTCGCCGATTCCGCTGGCGGCGCCGGTGACGACGGCGGTGCCGCCATCGAAGATGTATCTCCGCATGCCAAGCTCTCCCGGGTGGTGATATCGATGAGGTCAGGCGGTGAGGGGCTCTGACCGGGTGCCGTGGTCCGCGCGCGGCTGAACTGCATACCGGCGTCCTGCAGCCGGCCGTGGCGCATGAGCAGCACGTCCCGTGCATAGTTCTGGTGCAGCCGCCACGGGGTGGCCGATCCCTGCCTGGGCAGTTCATGGACGCTGCGCAGCACGTAGCCGGACCGCAGATCGATGATCGGCTCGCGCTCCAGGGTGTCCGGCGCTAGCGGCGTGCAGATCTGGAAGCCACTGTGATCCATGTAATTGAGCAGCCGGCAGACGTACTGGCTGACCAGATCAGCCTTCAGCGTCCACGAAGCGTTCGTGTAGCCGAGAGTTAAAGCGAAATTCGGCACACCGGAAAGCATCATGCCCTTGTAGGCCACGGTGTCATTGAGCTTGATCTCGGCGCCGTCGACGCGCAACGCCATGCCGCCGATCGGTAGCACGTTCAGTCCGGTGGCGGTGACCACAAGGTCGGCTTCCAGCTCGGTCCCGGAGGCCAGCTGGATTCCCTGCTCGGTGAACGTCTCGATGTGATCGGTGACCACGGACGCGCGGCCGTCGCGGATCGCTTTGAACAGATCACCATCGGGCGCCAGGCACAGGCGTTGATCCCACGGGTTGTAACGCGGCGCGAAGTGCGTGTCGACGTCGTAGCCCTTGGGCAGCTGTGCGGTGGCGCTCTTACGCACCAAGGCCTTCATCACCTGGGGAGCGTGTCGGCTGACCTGGAAGACGAGCGTGGCGAGCAGGGCGTTTTTCCACCGGGCCAGGGAGTAGGCCACCTTGGGTGGCAACCAGCGGCGCAGAGCGTCGGCGATCCCGTCTCTGGACGGCAGCGACGCCACATAGCTGGGTGAGCGTTGCAGCATCGTCACGTGCGCAGCCTTCTCGGCCATCGCCGGGACCAAGGTCACCGCGGTGGCACCGCTGCCGATGATGACCACCTTCTTGCCGGCGTAGTCCAGGTCGGTGGGCCATTGCTGAGGGTGGATGATCTGGCCGGTGAAGCGCTCCGTACCCGGTAACTGAGGGGTGTAGCCCTTGTCGTAGCGGTAGTAGCCCGAGCAGACGAACAGAAAGCCGCACGTCAGCAGCACCGGCTCGGCGGTGTCGGTCCGCCGCGCCTCGACGGTCCAGCGGGCCTGCTCGCTGGACCATTCGGCGCGCACTACCCGGTGATGGAAACGGATGTGCTGGTCAACTCCGTAATCGCGCGCGGTCTCCCGGATGTAGTCGCGGATGGCATCGCCGTCAGCGATGGCTTGGGGATCTGTCCACGGGCGAAACGAGTAGCCGAGGGTGAACATGTCGGAGTCCGAGCGGATACCCGGGTAACGAAACAGATCCCACGTGCCTCCAATCGCACCGCGGGCTTCCAGGAGCGCGAACGTCTTGCCCGGGCAGCGCTGCTGCACGTGGCAGGCGGCGCCGATCCCGGACAGCCCGGCCCCGACGATGAGCACGTCCACGTAATCCGCAGGGTGCGTTGATTCGTGGTCCTGGTGAGGTGCAGGCACCGGTTGCGAGCGCATGCCGTCAATCTCCCAAGTGAAGGTCTTCAAGCGCGGCGTGTTGAAGGTGGCGGGCGTTGATCCAGCCGTTAGGGACTCGGTCGGCCTCGGGGAGGGGCCAGTGAGTCCTGCTGCTGCGGCAGCGTCTCCCATGGTGCGCTGTCCGGTGCCTGCCCAGGCGTGACCGGCTGGGGCACGCGCGGCTCGGTGCCGGCACCGGACAGCCGGTGGGCGGCGAAGGCGAACAGGGCACTCCAGACTGCGGCCACGCCGGCCAGCCCGCCGTAGCCGAGCACGCCTGGCCAGGCCGGCCCGGGGTGTTGCTCACGGAGCAAGATCGTGGTGTTGCGGACGAATGCCGTCTGCCGCTGCGGCAAGGCCGGGATCGCCGGCGCATCGATCTCGGGGTCGGCGCGCAGGTACACCGGGGCAGCCATGACCTCGTCGCGCCGCTGCAGGCCCACCATGGTCTTCCAGTCGCCGGTGATCGGCACGGGGCGGTCGGATACGTAGCGGCCCGGGGCTACCTCGTTGAGCTTCGCGCTGACTCGGCCGCCGCCTTGCCACGAGACGACGCCGAACGCTGTCGCGTCACGGGCGGCATCCGCGGGCTGGAGGTCGACCGCAACAGTGGCCTGCTGGCCCACCGGGATGAGCCGGATCGTTGCGTTGACGTTGCCCACGTTGCGGGGCAGCAGCGCAAGCACGGTGCCGACCAGGATCAGGCCGGCCAAGCCGGCGGCCAGCGCCGGTACCGGGCGCTGGGCCCTGATGGGCTTGCTCAGTGCGGCACCGAGCACGGCGGCGGCGATTGCCGCAGCCGGGACGACGAGGAAGATCCGCGGGTCATTGGCCGGCAGGTCACCCCAGCCGGACAGCTTCACCCACGCCAGCTCGCCCGCTACGCCCACGGTGGCGATAGCCACCCCGGAGACCAGGGCGTAGCGCAAGCGGTTGTCGGTGCCCAGCCAGGCAGCCACGGCTTCCACCACCACGGCGCTGGCCAGATACAGCGGGAAGCGGGGGAAGGTGTGGAATAGCGCACCCCAGACGATGAGAGCGACGGACCCGCGCACGATGAGGTACGCCACGAGCGCCTTGATCGCTCCCCATGGTCCGAGCGCGGCCCGGGCCAGGACGAGGGTAAAGCCGGCGGCGGCGCCGATCAGTACCGGCAAGAAGATCACCTGGAACTGGGGGACGCCGAAGTCAAACTCGCCTTCGAAGCAAGATATGCCGACCAGGATGGCGCCCAACGACAGCGCGAGAATGCCCCGGCCGAGGAGCGTGGGACGCCCGGCTGGGCGACCCTCGACGAGCATCAGCCAGGTGGCGATGGTGGCCAGGCCACCCCCGCCCACCATCATGAGATGGGTGGGGCTCCACAGGGTGACGTCGAGGCCATAGGCCTCATGCCACAAGGCGTCCAGAGGGAAGCCGACCATTGCGCCGATGCCCAGCGCCGCCATGGGTAGTGCTGAGTAGGGGATACGCAGGTTTTGGATGCGCAGCTTGACCGGCGCGTTGTCGAGGGTGGCGAACACCACGGCGATGCACGCGGTGTAGATGATACCGGCCAGCCCGATAACGATCATGGTATGCGGCGGGGTGAACAGCTGCTTGTCCCGCCCGAGGTCGATATGCCAGGCGACGTCCCAGTAAAGACCGACCGCAGCGGTGCCCAGCGACCACAGCCCGCTCAGCGCGCCGGCCATGGCCCAGCCCGGGTAGCCGGTCGCCCGCTCCAGCCCCGCGGAGATCATTTTGAAAAAGATCACCAGGGGATTGCGGTGAAGATTTTCCCGCATACCAGTGTCCCAGCCCAAAACAGCCAGGTACGCGACGATGCCGCCATAGACCAGAAAGGGCACTATCACGTAGGCCCACTGATCGGGAGTCACATGCTTCATTGCTGTACCTCCTGCTCCGGCGCCGGACCACCCTCGGAGATCAACTTCACCTGGGCAGCCGTGGATGCTGCCGACTGGTGTTCCATGGCCCGGGCGAGCATCGCCTGGACCGACGTGGCGGCCAGCGGGCGCATCCGGCGAAGCGCCTCGGTGACCTGCGGGAGCTGTTCGGACGGCATCCCCGCGTCGACGAAGGGTTGCCACACGTAGCGTTCGAAAAGCTCGACGAAGCGTGCCGCGACGCGCTCCATGTCAGCGCGCAACGCCGCGAACTCGTCTTGGGTGGCGGCCAGCGGGATGCCGGCGGCGACCAGCTCGACGCCAGCCCGCAGCATGGTTGGGCTGGGCACCCGGAAGCGGTCCCCCTCGGGCTGGATAAGGCCCAGTTCGGTAGCCCGCAACCCGAGCGAGGGGTCCTGAGCTGCCTGCGGGAACATCTCCAGCAGCTCCTCGGCGGTCAGGAACTCGGGCTCCTCCACGCTCCAGGGGCTGGTCAGGACCTGCTCGAAACCGAGCAGATCACCCAGGCTGCGGCCCTGCTCCCAGGCCTGCATCAGCTCGCGGATCCCGGCCAAGGTGAAGCCCTGCTCCTGGAGCCGGGCAATGAGCCGCAACCTTCCCAGATGGCCCTCGTGGTAGTACCCAACCCGCCCCACCAGCGACGGCGGCGGAAGTAGCCCGAGGGTCTGGTAGTTGCGGATGTTGCGCGTGGTGGTCTGCGCCAGACGGGCCAGCTCGTCGACCGTCATACCTTCGGACTGTTCCACCACGGTTCGAGCATAAGACGACTGTGTCACGTGCACAAGTTACATGACTTAATGTAACTCTCTGCGGTGGAGAGCTGTGGGTCGCTTGGATCAGTG
This sequence comes from Pseudonocardiales bacterium, assembly GCA_019241525.1. Classification (GTDB taxonomy): domain Bacteria; phylum Actinomycetota; class Actinomycetes; order Mycobacteriales; family Pseudonocardiaceae. The sequence goes on along the minus strand of JAFAWY010000046.1, from coordinate 43,014 downwards.
CCGCGGGAGTGGCTTGGCTCAGACACCAGCGCGCCGCCAAGCTTGTTGCCTGGCGGCGCGCTGGTGACCGGATCAGCTTCCGTAGACCGCCCCCCAGTTGTCGACGTGCATCCGCATCAACTGTCCTCGTTCGACGTACCCGGCGACGTTGTTAGTCGGCGCAGTGTGTACCTGGGCGTCGAAGAGGAAGGTGCTGTCGGGCTTGAGAGCCTCAAGGATGTCGATGATGTTGACGAGGTTGGATAGGCCCAACAACGAGACGAATTCGTTGCGGAAGGTGCTGCTGACGTCCACGATGCCGCCCGATTCCTCATCTTGGGTGATGAAGTTCTGAGCGCCCGGCGTGAACAGTGCCGGATCGAATGTGGCCAGTGTGGCCAGCTTACCGTCACTGATTCGGTAGGCAAAGATCCGGGAGACGTGCGGATTGTTGCCGGGATCTTCCTGAATCAGGATGTTGCCCTTGTTGTCGATGTCCACATTATCCGGGCTGACCAAACCCTCGCTGCCGTCGAGCAGCAGGGTCAACGTGCCGCCTGAAGCTGGGTTGTCGATGTTGTCCCACCGGAGACGCCAGAACCCGCCGCCCGGGCCGTTACCACCGGCAGTGGTCACAAAGTAAAAGTCATTGGGTCGCTGGGGATCGAAAGCACCATCCTCGATCCGGTTCAGGCTCAGCCCCTTTACCTTGGCTTCAGCGTTCTGGTCGGCCCCCGACTGGTCCCAGCCAACCTCAGACAGGTCGAATCGGGCCGGCGTGCCCTTGCCGAACCTGGTCCGGAACTGGGCGTCGGTCGAGATGGTCTCGTCGAGCAGGTCGATGACCGTGTTGCGCCCATTCGTCAACCCGGCCTGGTCAACCGGACTGCCGGTGCGCTGCTTGGTGCCCACATAGGCCCGCAGCTGGCCATCGCCACCGTCTTCGTCGCCCATCACCAGAGTGGTGTCGCTGCGGTTGCGGGCGGCCAGGGTGTTCTCCCAGGAGAACAGCCCGAGTCGGGGTAGTTCGGTGGCCTGGCCGTCGGTGGTCACCGCAAAGTTGCGGCCCTCGTCACCGGTCTCCTCGTTGGCGAAGTACAGCTGGCCACGGTATCCATTGAAAGTAGCGGGGTTAAACAGCTGGCCGGGGCCGGTCAGGGAGCCGGTGCAGAACCGGCCGAAACGGGGGTCGTAGGCGGGGAACACATCGCCGTCGGGCTGGATTCCGGCGGCGTTCGGCGTTGAGCTGTAAGAGCTGGTCAGGTAATTCCAGTACCGCATGCCGGGGTCGAGGAAATCTTGCCCGGCCACCACTTGGTTGGTGTTCGGGTCGATCTGCCACTCGGAGACGAAGGCGCCCTGCTGGCCGTGGCGGCGCACGATACCCCGATCTGCGGGCAGTTCGTGGTTCATGTTGACGGTTACCGTGTTGCCCGTACGGCGGGCGCCCAGACCATCCGGGATGCCGACCATCTCATAGCCGTTGCTCGCGCTGCCGGGGTCATCGACGGTCAGCAAAGACGTGATCGTCACGCCGGGTGCGGTGGGCAGCACGTATGGAGGCGTCGGGGTGTTCGGGCCGGTTGCCGTGGGGGGGCCGCCGCGGCGGGCATCGCGGTGACGATCGTGACAACCGCGGCAGTACCCACCACAGTGGACCATCGGTGTCGGGCTTTGAACATGATTTCCCTCTCGTGGGCCCCTCGATGAGTTAATGTGACGATCGCGAGCCAAACTCGCTGCAGCGAGGAGGGCATTTCCCGGTGGTAAAGCAGGGACAGCGCGGTGTTGAAGGACGAATGGCGGCAACCGTGCTGTAGGGGTATCTGTTTCCTGTGAGATGGCTGGGCACGTATTAGATGCGGTGAAACTCAGGCCATGGAGAGCAACGGTGCATCGGGTGTTCTCGAACGTATCGTCCGCTGTTTGCCGGCCGTGTTTCCTCCCGTGCATAGCGCGCTGCTGTGATCGCAGGCGATGCCGTGGCAAAGGTGGTCGCACCGCCCGAAGGAGACCCACATGCCTACTCGACGTCATATCGTGACCGGACTCACCACTGCGATCATCGCCGCGCCGCTGGCTGGCCTCTTTAGCGGCAATGCAGCGGTCGCGCCTTCTGACAGCAACCGTCCACGCGGGCGCGACCCGATCGTGATCGGCCACCGCGGCGCTGCCGGTTACCGACCGGAGCACACGTTCGGTTCCTACGAATTGGCAGCCCGACTTGGGGCCGATTACCTGGAGCCCGACCTGGTCATCACCAAGGACGGCGTGCTGGTCTGCCGGCATGAACCCGACATCAGTGGTACCACTGACGTGGCGCAGCATCTGGAATTCGCCGCGCGGAGGACGACCAAACAGCTCGACGGAGCCGCCGTCACCGGTTGGTTCACCGAAGATTTTACGTTGGCGGAATTAAAGACGCTGCGAGCGGTGGAGCGACTACCGCAAGTGCGCCAGCGCAACACCCTTTTTGACGGGCGATACCAGATCCCCACATTTCAGGAGATGCTCGATCTTCGAAAGCGACTGTCGACCGAACTCGGCCGGGAACTCGGTGTTTATCCCGAAACGAAGCATCCGACGTACTTCCAGAAGCTGGGAATGCCACTCGAGCGCCTGCTTGTCGACTCTTTGCAGCGCAACGGGCTCAACAACCCTGACGCGCCAGTGTTCGTCCAGTCATTTGAGGTGACGAACCTCAAACAGCTGCGCAGCCTTGGGCTGCGTACTGCCGCCGTGCAGCTACTCTCGGCCACCGGCGCGCCATACGACACTGTCGCCGCAGGTCAGGGCCCCACCTATGCGGATCTGACCACACCTGCGGGGCTGCGGGGTATTGCCGCCTACGCGCAGGGCATCGGCCCCGACAAGCTCCAGGTCATCCCCCGTGCTGCGGATGGCACGCTGGGGCTACCCACCACGCTCGTCGCCGACGCCCACGCGGCCGGCCTGGTCGTGCATCCCTACACCTTCCGGGCCGAAAACACCTTCCTGCCGGCTGACTACCAGCGCGGGACGATGCCATCCGACTATGGTCGGGCGATCGACGAACAGGTCACCTACCTACGGGCGGGGCTCGACGGCCTGTTCACCGACCAGGCCGACATCGGTGTGCTCGCGCGTGCCGACTTCCTCGCCGCAACATCGACCGGCGGCCACTGACGCTTCCGACCTCGGCGCTATCGCGGTGGCGTCGGGGGATCCCCTTGGGTCCAAACCAGATCGATGTCGAGTCGCGACAACCGTGTCCCCGAGGGACCCCGGATCGCCATTCCGGAGATGATCGCTCCGATGTGCAAATGCGCACCGGGGTCGTCTCCACGGTGCACGTGACTGGCGTTCAGCTTCGCTGTGAACCGGGTACGGATGCCGAGCGGATCGCCTCGATAGTCGGACGTCTGGTGCAGTGTCGGACCCCAGAGCGCCCCGATCCTCCGTAGGGTCTCGTCGAGCCCGTCGCGTCCGGTGTGCCCACCCGCAGGGAAATGCACCGTGACGTCCTCGGTGAAGATTGCTGCCAACCAGGCGGCGTCCGTGTGGCGCTCGTCGTACCCATAAAAGAACGTCTCGACAAGCTTGCGAACCTCTGCCAGCGACGGAGCCATGGTGGCCTGGTGTCCCCGGCTGTCCAAGCCCGCGCGGCCTGCGACGAGCCCCCAACTTCCGATCCACCGGGGAGTGATGCGCAATATCTCGCGGCCTAGCCCAGGCATGGGTGGATTGACATCGGCGAGCGCTTCTGCGACTCCACGCACTTCGACACCGCGTACCCGCCACGGATCGACCGACGCCAGATCATCGACAACGAAGCTCACATAGGGATTGTGTGCAACGTTGCGGTACTTCCGGGATTTGCCCATGGCGTGGCCGCCGATGATGATCTGCCCCGAGTCCACCTCGAGCCTGAAGCCCACCGGGTTGTTTTGCGGGGCGCCCGCCGCGTCGACTGTCGCCAGCCGGCCGAGCCGCTGTGCTCGCAGGTAGTCCAGCTCCACGTCGGTGAATGTCGGCATCATTATTCGAGGCTAAAACCTCAAGTTTGCTTGAGGTCAAGGGTGGCAAACCGGGGTGAGCTCGAATAGATCGGGCCAGGTGGGGAAATCCCTTCGTGGTGTTCACCACGAAAGGAGATGCACGATGTCACTGCCAATCCGGCGCAGGCACCATACCCCTGGCCGGTGGGATCCATTTGGAGTGTTCCCCGGGTTCGACAGCTTGTTTGATCAGATGAGCCAGATGCTGACCAGCACATTTCGCGATGTGCCGCAGATCAGCGTCAATTCCTGGTCACCGCCGGTCGATATCCAGGAGACCGACGACGAGTACGTGGTCGAGGCCGACCTGCCCGGGGTGCGTCCCGAGGACGTCGCGATCGACCTGCAGGGCAGGGAGTTGCGCATCGTCGGGGAGTACGGTACGGCCGAGCAAGCAGGCGACCAGGGTGACAGCGAGACGCAGCAGACCCGCCGCAGCGGTCGCTTCGACTACCGGATCACCCTGCCCGGTGAGGTGAAAAGCGAATCCTGCGCCGCCAACCTGGAACATGGTGTGCTGCGGTTGCGGCTGCCCAAGGCGTCCACAGGCGCCCGCCAGCGCATTCCGGTAGAAGCTGGTCCAGCGAAACAGACTGATCACAAGCCTGAGGCCGGCGAGCAAGCCAGCAGCTAACAGTCACAACAACTCTGACATGCCGCTGCCCAGCACGGGTGGTGCAACCCCTGCGTACAACCGGGAAGGAATCAAAGGAGTTTTTCAATGGCAACGACTGTCGCGGACGTCATGGCCCATTCTCCGGCCACCATCCCGATCGATGCCCCGATCACCGAGGCTGCCCAGCAGATGCGCGCCAACGACATCGGGGATGTGCTGGTCATGGACGGTGGACGGTTGGCAGGCATTGTGACCGATCGGGACATCGTCGTCCGCATCGTCGCCGAGAACAAGGACCTCAAGACGCCGGTACGGGAAGCGTGCAGTGACGGGGACGTGGTCACTGTCACATCACGGAGGCGGCCCAGCTGATGCGGAGTAAGGCAATCCGTCGACTACCTGTCGTTGAGGGCAACCGACCGGTTGGCATCCTCAGCATCGGTGACCTCGCCATTGAGCGGGAAGAGACCTCAGCATTAGCTGACATCAGCGCCGCGAAACCCAATCAGTAACAACACGGAGCCACCGCGCCGGTGCCAGTGAGTAGTCCGGGCTGCGCGCCGGACCGGCCGGCGCGTGGACTGCCGGCAGCGTGCTGAGCCGCGGTGTGGCGGGCGGGTTGATCGCTGAGCCGACACCGGCTGCGGCGATCAGCCCGAGGCCGACTGTGAGCCCAGGAAGGCATCAGGAAGACATATCGGTGTAGATGCCGCGGGAAAATCCCCGTATGTCTCCGTGTCGGGGTTATTGGGGCACGCAGGTGGACGCTGTTGGTGACGGTGAGCCGGGCGTGGGAACACCCAGGTGCGCGGTGAGCCCGAGATGTCGGTGAAGCTCCTGCGGGTCCAGCGGACAACGCAGGCGTGTCACCGGGTTATCGCATGGGTCGTAGGTCGGCTCAAATCCGCCGGTGATCCGGGCGCGCAACGTGGGCACGGTGCCCAGCGGATCACCCGACCCGGCGTGCTGCGGGTGCTGCGGCTGTGCTCGGTCTTCGAGCCGCTTGACCATGTCCTGGCCTTACCGGGCGCGGCTCGCTTCGACCCCATCGGCGGGATGCAGAACTCCACTGCGCAGCTGACGCGCTGCCTCGACTCCGCCGGAGTACGGCAGATCGTCGTCACGTCCCGGCTGGGCGGGCCGCGCAGCCAGGACCGGGCAGGGACCCATGCGGTCGTGGTCCGGACGGGCGCACCGGTGCGCCGGCTACGCCAGCTATGGGCGCTTGCCGCCGTCCCCACCGTTGCGCGGTCCGCGGTGGACATCGTGCATGCCCACCAAGGCGAGGACCTCGCGGTGCTGCCACTCGGACTCGCCGCCGCGCGCTGGTGGCAGGCGCCACTCGTCGTCACCGTGCACTCGAGTGCCCGGCACAGCGTGGTGACCACCCGCCGCACCGTCGTGCTCAAGGCACTTGGCGGTCGCATCGAACGTGCCGTGCTCCGCCGTGCCGCCGCTGTCATAGTGCTCACGCCACAGGCAGTGGCATGTCTTGCCGCAGACGGTGTCTCGCCACGCAGGGTTCACGTGGTGCCTTCCGGGTTCTTGCCGGCAGAGTTCAGCCCGTCACCGGTTGATCCGCTGCCGGACCTGCCGCGGCCCCGGGTGCTGTTCGTTGGTCGGCTGGCGGCGCAGAAGCGGCCGCTGGACCTGCCGGCAATTGCCGAACAGCTATCGCCGCGGATCCAGCTGGTCATCGTCGGTGACGGTCCCCAACGTGGTGCGTTGGAGGGCCGGGTCAGCCGATCACCGGCTCGGGACCGGATTCACCTGGTTGGTTTTGTGCCCCATCACCAGATACCTGCCTTCCTTGCGCACGCAGACGTGCTCGTGCTGCCGTCGGCGTACGAGGAGCTCGGAACGGCGCTCGTGGAGGCGATGGCGGCTGGGCTGCCAGTGGTGGCGACCCGCGTAGGAGGTATTCCTCACCTGGTCGAGCATGAGGCTACCGGCCTGCTCGTCCCGGCCGGTGACCTCGGGGCGCTGGCAGCCGGGGTGACGCGGCTGCTCAACGATAGAGAGCTGGCGGTGCAGCTGGCGGCAGCCGCCCGCCGCTACGCGGTAAACCACCACAGCTGGCCGGTCCTCGCGCAGCGGGTGCAGGGGCTTTACGCGCGGCTGGCGCGGGCATGACCGCCACAGGGAACTCCTCGCACGGTTAAGCCCTACTACCGAAGGGGAATCCGGAGCACTGGCGGGCGCGGGTCAATCTGCGCCCGGTGATCCATCACCCTGCTACAGCCGTTCCGCCGTCGAACATGTGCTCGCCGTGTGGGCCTGGTGTGACTGGGGCGACTTGCTCGAATATCTCCGCGGCGACGGACCGGGGGATCCGGGGCTCGACCCGGACCAGCTCCAGGATCTGCGGCAGGACGCCGAACGCGCCTGCTGCCGCGGCGAGGACCTTTGTCAACGATCGTGACGCGCTGTGGGCGCTACTGCGTTCGTACCACCATGTGGAGGGCTGACCGGCAGCTACTCGCCTGTGGGTAGGTGGTAGACGGTGTACGCCGCCCGGATCACCGGCTGCGCGACGTTGCGTACCCGGACCCCACCCGGCGTACAACCCTGCTCACAACCGAAGTGGGCATGGCCGTGCACTGCGAGATCGGCGCCCATCCCGTTGCGCGCGCCGTCGATCGCCTCTGCCAGCTGGTAGGCACCCAGGAAGGGATAGATCTCCGGTGGTTCACCGCGCAGGGTGTCTGCCACCGGCGAGTAGTGCGTCAGGGCCACCAGCACATCTGCGTGTTCGACGGCGCGCAGTGCGTCGGCAAGTCGGGCGGCCGCCAGCTCGGTGTGCTCGATGAACGCTTTCATTTCGCGCTCCCCGAACGCGGACCCGCACTTGCCCGCGAAACCGCCGCCGAACCCTTTGGCGCCCGCGATGCCGAGCCGGCATCCGGCCACGTCGAACACCTCGCCGCGGCCCTCCAGAACGCCGATTCCGCGGTCGCCGAGCAGCCTGGCGATCTCATCCTGAGCGTCGGAATGATAGTCGTGATTGCCCAGGACCGCGTAGACGGGCAAGGCAAGGTCGCTGAACTCGTCGGCAGCAACCCGTGCCTCATCGGGGGTGCCGCGCTGGGTGAGGTCGCCCGCGAGGAGTAGTACGTCGGCATGCTCGTGGATGTTCTCGAGCGCCGGGCGCAGCCACCCCCTGGCGTCACGTCCCAGATGCACGTCGCCCACGGCGGCGATGCGCAGGGTCACCTCAGCTCCTCCCACTCGTCGGGCCGACCGGTGGCGACGACTCGCACATCGTTGCGAATGGTCAATCCGGGTGCCTGCTCGGCGACTACCGTGGTGAGCGCATCACGCCGCTGCGCGGTAGCGACCTGTCCGGACAGTTGCACGGTCTGGCCGTGGACACGCACTCGCACGCCCTGCTCGGCCGTTCGTGGGTCTTCGGTGAGTGCCCGGCAGAGCCGGGCTACCAGGTATTGGGGCGCATCGTTTTGCGAGGGCTGGGCAGTCATCACCGTCGTGCCTCCGGGGTGGTCCGGGCCAGAGATGCCGAGGCGCTCGGCGAGCAGCAGGAAGGCCTCGGCGTAGGGATGGTGATGGGTACGGGCGCGCAGCGCCTGCCAGTCAACTTGCTCACGCAGCGCCCGAGCGGCCGGGAGGACCCAGCCGAAGTCGCAATACTGAGGGCCCAGTGACAGCAGCTTGTCGGCCAGGATGTCGGTCGCAGGAGCCACCGGCGCCTGTACCGACGCGACCGAAAGCTCCTCCGCTGCGGCAAGCGTGTCGTCGGTGACCGGATACTCGGCGGGCCGGTAGATGAGGTCCACCGGTACCGCATCGTCATAGACTTTCCGTAGCCAGTCCTCAGGCGCGTCGGTGGCGCGCATGCCCGCGGACACCAGTGCACGCACCGCGTCGTCGGCATCGCTGGGGCGCACCAAGACGTCGATATCGTGCTCGGACAGCGGGCCACCACGGGCATAGATTCCGCTGCCTCCGGTGAGGGCGTATGGCAAACCCGCAGCCCGCAATGTCGTGCATACCCGGACCAGGGTCCGCTCTAGCGCGGTGCGCTCGTCGCTGCCGACCGTGCCCACCTCCTCCTCATTTATCTCTTAGCGTTACCCGGCCTGCATGGCAGCAAACAGTCACATGGCCACGTCTGCTGACGCGTAATGGATCCGTTGTCAACCGATCGCCTCCAGCGGCTGGTGACTTCCCCGAGATTGTCGAAGGGAGGAGACCTTGACCGACAGCGCAGGTCACCAGGCTGATAGTGAGGGGTTCGGTGCCAGTACTGTGCGCTGCTGTGAAACCTGCCCATGATGAGCAGACGCCGCACGGGGGTGGGCACGTCGGTGGGCGACCCGATCGCGAGCAACTGATGACGGTGCGGTGGTCCGATCAGGGCGACGCGACCATCATTACGGTTCACGGTGACATCGACGGACTGACAGCGCCACGGCTACGCATGGCGATCGCCGAAGCGTTTGACCGGCTCAGCGGCCGGTTGCTGGTGGTTGATCTGACCCAGGTGACGCTGCTGGGCTCGCCCGGCTTGCGTATCTTGCGAGATAGCGCTGAAGAAGCGGTGCACCGTCGTGGTTTGCCACCGCTGCGCCTCGTGGTCGACGAGACTCGCCCAGCCATCAGGCCGATTGAGATCGTCGGGCTGGATCAAATCCTCGCGCTGTACCACAGCGTTGCTGATGCGCTAGCTGGCGACGACCTGCATTGCTAGCTGAGGGATGGAACCATACACGCGTGGCCCCACCTTCCAATCAAGACAACCGGCCCTGGCGACCGGACGCGGCGGCAGCTGATATCCCTGCAACGTTGCCTGCCGCGACGATGGAAGCTGTTCTCCCTGCTGACTGGGTGGCTCCTTCGATCGCCCGCGACCGGGTACGGCTGTGGTTGACCGCGCACCGGTGGTCTCCGGCCCACCGGCAGGATCTGGTTCTGGCTATCAGTGAAGCGGTCAGCAACAGTGTCGAACACGGCTACGGCGTCTGCGCCGGCAACGCCATCAGCGCAGCCTTGGCTACGCCGTCGGACACCATCGAGCTCTACGGGCAGGTCATTACTAACCGTGACGGCGTCCGGCGGGCCGAGTTTACGATCCGGGATTACGGTCGCTGGACGCCACCAACCGTGCTCGGTGACAAACGTGGCCATGGCATGACGCTCATGCGGGCGTGCGCCGACGAGGTCATCATCGATCACACCGCCGACGGAACTACTGTCGTGCTGCGCAGCCGCCCCCTGCCCCGACCCCCGCTGTGGCCCGTCTGAGCCTGGATTCCGCTCACCGCGCAGTCTGGATGCAGACTGCTGAAAAAGCCCGCCTCACAACAGCAGTCTGCATCCAGACTGCGGGCTGGTGAACTCGACACCCTTATTCGAGCTATGTAGAGTTAGTAGCTATGGCGGGTTTGCGGATGACGGTCGGTGTTCTGGCGGTGCTGGGAGCACTGCTTCATCGACCCGACACCGAGTTGTATGGGTTGGAAATCGTGCGTGCCAGTGGGCTGGAGCCGGGCACGATCTACCCGATCCTGCAACGACTCCGCGCTGTGGGCTGGGTTCGCGACCGATGGGAAGACCCCGGGCCGGCGCATACCGCAGGTCGGCCACCACGGCGCTACTACCGGCTGACCCTGGAGGGCCGCGCCCGCGCCGTGCACGCCCTGCAACACGGTCGCGACCGCAGTGGTTTGGGGCGATTGCTCGCGCTGCGTGACATGCCCGCCGTCCCGATGAGCGAGGCAGGGTCGGCATGAGCGGTTACTCAGCTGGGCATTCAGCTCGGATGTGTTCCACCGGCGTCGGTGGGCGCTGGATACAGCAACGTCAAGTGGAAGGGGAGAAAGGTGGCGACTCTTACACCAGAAGAGAAGTTTGGGATCAGGTACCGAAATCCGGGAGCGCGGTCGGCTGACCAGAAGTACTCCCTGCTTGTCGGCATCATCGCGATAGTGTTGGGCATTATCGGATTCATCCAGACCGGGTTCACCAACTACACCGAGATGACGGATCATTACATTCTCGGGCTTCTGCAGACCAACGGCTTCCATAACACCGTGTACATCCTCGCAGGGTTGATGTGGCTGCTCGGGGCGTTCACGCTCACACCCGCCGGCAATCAGGGGTTGAACATCGCACTCGCTGGCGTGTTGCTGCTCCTTGCCGTGCTGGGATTTTTGGGCTACTGGGGTTTGCTCTCCATCTCGGCCGGGATTAATGGGAACAACATTCTGCACCTCATACTCGCGATTACGGGCCTGTTCATCGGTGGCGGCCTGCTCAGCGGGGGCGCGTCCGAATAGTCCGCTGCCGTTGAGGCAGGAAAGGGCGACGATGGGCCGTGTTCTCTGTTCACCAGGGAACACGGCCCATTTTTATGTCTCGATCACCCGCTACCGCTCGGCGTGCAGCCTTCCTTGAGGCGATCATCCTTCCCGCTGATCCTCGGCTGCCAGTCGTCATGATGCGGTCGCGGGTCCCGATAGGTCTCCATTTCAGCAGTGCGGGAGAATTCTGCGAACGTTGCTCACAAGTTGTGAGTGCTGAGCGACGTCTTCGGGCAGGAGCACCACGTTCGGGTGGCTGGCCACTCAGATGGCCCTGTCGTATTCCTCCCCAGCAAACGTAATCTTCACACGTCTGTGTCTGCTCATCAGCCTTGTGGGCAGCCTGGGTGCCTGACGGCGCATACCGGGGTCGGGCTCGCTGTGGCTGGTGTTACCGTGAGGAGGAACCATGGCTTTCGCGTCCCGGAATCTCGACAAGCCGGATGAAATGCGCAAGTTCACAAACGGTGAATTGGGTGTAGTGACGTTGGCCGGAACGATTGTGGGTAGAGTTGTCTTCCAGCCGGGCTGGCGGTGGTCCAACGATATTAAGCCGATCGCTGGCACTGAGTCCTGCGAGGCGTCCCACACCGGTTACATCATTTCCGGCCGGATGCACGTCACGATGGACGATGGTACTGAGGGCGATCTCGGACCTGGCGACGCGTTCGTCATCTCGCCCGGTCACGACGCGTGGATTGTCGGTGACGAGGCTTGCGTAGCGCTCGACTGGTCTGCCGCAGCGGGTTTCGCCAAGCCCGCTGAATGACGGCGTAGCCCTCTCCGCGCACCGGATGAGCTAGAGCTAGCCGGTCAAGGCGCGGGAATGATGTTGTTGTTGATCCGGAACAGGTTGCCGGGGTCGTAGGTTGCTTTGATCTGGCCGAGCCGACGCAAATTGCGCCCGAAGGCTTTGTCCACGTGGGACAGCAGCGACTCGTCGGCGAGTCCAGTGAAGTTGAGAAAGATCCAGCGGGGAGAACACCCCGGCAAAGCCCACGATCGGACCGACTGGGTGTAGGCGGAACGTGAACGACGTCACGACGCCGAAATTCCCGCCGCCACCGCGGATCGCCTAGTACAGATCCGGGTGACTATCAGCCGATGCCGTGCGCACCTGTCCGTCTGCGCAGACCACCTCGGCCTCGACCACGTTGTCGCACGACAGCCCGTACTTGCCACCCAGGTGCCCGTACCCGCCTCCGAGGGGCAGGGCCAGCGACCCCGGTATCGGACACTCGGCCCAATGGGGTGGCAAGCCCGAAAACCTGCGTCTCCCGGTCCACGTCACCCAGTACCGCGCCACCCTGCACCCGGGCCAGCCGCCGCCCTGGATCGACGCGCACGCCGCGCATGGCGGACAGATCGATGAGCATGCCGTCGCGGACGGTTGACAGGCCGGCCACAGAATGGCCGCCGCCGCGCACCGCCACCAGCAGCCCGTGGTCGCGGGCGAAATTCATCGCGTCCACCACGTCGGCCGTGCCGGCGCATCGAACCGTGATGGCCGGGCGGTCGGCATGCATCGGATTCCATACTGGTCGCGGATCGGTGTGGGCCTCATCTGAGGCCGCTGACACCGCGAGCTGCCCGCGCAACTGGGCCGCAGGTCATCGACCGCGGCGTCGGGCAGTGATTGCGGGGAACCGTCGAGCTTGACAACGGTTACGGTCATCGCACATCCCTCGGGGCACGGGCGTCAGTACCCCGAGTGCTTGACGCTGGAGAGTGATTACCGTACAGAATTAACGTTCTGTAGCAGCGCTACGGTACCTGATCACTAGACAGGTGGATCGGCCGTTTGGCGGACCGCCTCACGCCGCATGGAACGTGGCACCCGGCGCTTCCGGCGCGCACCGCGCCGGGTTGGAGCTCAGCAGTTCAGTCAGCACACGCTCGACGCTGGCCTCGTATGCAACGACTACTTCGCGGGCGCGGGGGGTGTCGATGAAATTGTTGAACATGAAGATCCCCTCATGGGTGCGGAAATACCAGGTGCGGGCATCGCAGGTATTCGTGACGCGAAGGGCGGTGGTCTGTCGTTTTTTCTCGTCCTGGGCGCCGGGGAGCTTCCGGTAGTCGATATACGAAAAGTGGGCCTGCGGCTTGAGATCGAAGAATCCGTTGATTGGCAGGTATTGCGTGCCCAGGTGCAGGAACAGCGCGGCGAGCGGTAAGTCGGCCGCCGCCAGTGCGCTGCGAAACGATGCATGGGCGCTGGCCAGCACATCGGCAAACTTGTCGATACCGGCCATAGGCACTTCTAGCGGGACGAGACTTACGAACCAGCCAACGGCGTTGCGCCACTGCGGCGCTCGGCGCTGCGCGACCGGCATCACGGTGCGCAGCACGCCGCGTCCCCCAATCTCGTGCAGCGCGATGCTGTTGACCGCCAGCAGCCCGGACACCACACGGGCGTTGCGCGCGCAACACAGCCGCTCGAACTCCTCAGCCTGGGAAGCGTTCAACAGTTGCACGACGTCGACCGTTGCCGGGTGCCATTCACCCTTCTTCGTGTTCAATTCGATCGGAAACTCGGTGAACACATGGCCGTTGCGGGCCACGAACCCGCGCCACAGTTCGATGCGCGGATCGTTTGGCTGGACAGTTTCGGTCTCGACGTATTCCTGCCGTCCGTAGTCCAGGTAGCTGCCGACCTCTGGTAATTCCACCGGCGCGCCGGTCACCGTGGCCTCGTAGATCACGGCAAGTTCATGAGCCTTGATGGCGCACGAGAACCCATCGGTCACGAGGTGATCACACACGATGTACCCGACCGACCGTTGCGCGCCGAACACGACCCCCATCAAGATCACCGGACCGTTGTTGGTGTCGATCGTCTTGTCGATCCGTTCGATCAACGCCTCGCGCAGCGACTCGACCCGGTTGAATATCCCGACCTCGCTCTCTTCCAGGACCACGCCATCGGGATCCAGCACATCGCACTGAAGAAGTCCAAAAATTCCGTGGGTATCCTCGGCGTCAGGCTGCATCCGAAACTCCGTCCGCAGCACTTCATGGCGCACAAGAAGCTGGCGAAACGCATCCCTCAGGCCGTCCAGATCGACCCTTCCGGGGATTTCGAACGTTGCTGCGATCCAGACGGCAAGCCGGCCGGGATGCAAACGAGATTGCCAATCGATCAGATGATAATAAAGTTCCTGGCTAAAGGACGGGCGTTTGGTGTGCTCCAGCACGGTCATTGTCGGATGGTGTTTTGAAGAAGGTCTTACCATCCACTCGATGACGCGTCCGGGTGGCAGATCCAGGTCTGCGAACGGCAGCATCTTCAATGGGTCCACCTCCTTGTTCGCCATTGAAGGTCACCATCGAGCCCATATCTGGCACGGTCTCGACCATGGTCGCGAAGGCGGCGGTTGCGGTCATCGGATGCGACGGCGGAAGTTTTCCGGGCCCATGCCCGACAAATTGGTTGAGCCCCGGATTCAGAGCTCCGAGCTCGCGCGGCCTACCTGCCGCTGGTGGGGAGCACTTGTAGCCCAGCCGAGGTGGTGCGGCCCGACGCCAGCCCGGTTGCGGTCACGGTATAAGTCCCCGGAGGGTCGTTCTGGGGAATCCTTTGGTGCGAGCAGGCTCCTGCCGCATCGGCGGGAAAGGTGCCGATCAGTCCGTCCCTGGCACCAGTCCAGGTAATCCGCACGTTTTCTCCGGGTGCGAAACCCGATGCGCTGACTGAGTACGTCTGGCCGGTCGGGACCTGGCAGCTCGACAGCGCGAGCCGCGCGGTGCCGGTGTCTGTCACTACCAGCCCTGCAGTGCTGGTATGCCCGGACGTCATGCCGGTGGCGAAGATGGCGTACGTGCCGGGTGGGTCCTTTTCCAGGATTCCGCCGTGCACCCTGGTGCCGGTCTGGTCGGCGGGGAATGCACCCATCACTCCATTGGTCGGTCCGGTCCAGGAAAACCGCACGTTCTCGCCAGGGGAGAATCCCGAGGCGGTGGCTACGTATGTTTCGCCGATCCTGACCTGGCAGGTGGACAGCGTGAGCTGCGGCACCGGGGACGCCGGCTTCAGTAAGACGAAAGCCGCGGCGGCGGTCGCGGCGACAAGAGCGGCGATGGTGCCCAATACCAGCCATGGTCGGCGTGGCCGGTGGGCGGCAGGTGATGCCGAGCCGGTGGGTGGGGACGACGTGGGGCGGCCTGGTGGTGGCTTGGGCTTGGGAGCGGCCTGCGGAGTTGGTGGAGGAGGCGGCATGACGATCTCGGGCAGGGTGCCGGCCGGTGCGCGCGTGCCGACCGCCCTGCGCTGAACTCGGGTGCTGAAGATGGTGCCCGTCGCCGGCATTGGAGCCTGCGCGGCCAGCGTGGCGGCGCCGAGGGCTACCGCGTGTGTCGGGTGAGCGTCGACGACCGTGCGGCATCCCAGTGCCGCAGACACCATCCGCGCGACCAGTGGGATACGCGACGATCCGCCCACCAGCAGCACGGCGCTGAGCTGAACCGGGTCGACCTGCGCTGATGCCAGTGTCCGGGATAGAGCGCTGATAGTGGACTCGATCGACGCGCGAATCAGGTCTTCGAACTCGGCGCGGGTGATGCGCACCTCGAGATGGCGGTCGGGTAAAAAGACCGGGACCACCGTCTCGCCGCTCACCGACAGCGCCTCTTTGGCCGCCACGCAGTCTTGGTGTAGCCGGGCCAGCGCCACCGAAGTCTGCGGGTCGGCCAAATCCAGTTCGCTCAGCACCCCGTTCGCGGCGTAATCCACATAGGACCGGATTGCATCATCGAAGTCCACCCCGCCCATGCGCTCGATGCCCTCGGGAGTGCCCAGGATCTCCACCCCGCCGCCTTGCTTGCGCAAGATGGTGGCGTCGAAGGTGCCCCCGCCGAGGTCATAGACCGCCACGACCTGGCCTTCGGCCAGTTTCCGGGAGGCGGCGTAGTTCGCTGCGGCTGCTTCCGACTCGGTCACCAGCGACGGGTGGTCCAGGCCCGCATGCTGGGGCACTTCCTCAAACAGCACCCGCCGGAACGGACCCCAGTTGGCCGGATGTGTCAACAAAACTCGTTCGGGTCGTTCACCCTGGACCTCGACTACTTTCTCGACGGCATGGTGCAGCAGCACGCCGAGCAATTCGGTCACGCCGTAGTGCTGGCCGCCGAGAATCACTGGTGTCGGGTTGCCCAGCCGGCGTTTGATATCGCGGGCGACGCGTTCTGGACTGTTGACAGCACGCGCGCCAGCAGCGTCTCCGGCGATCAGGACGCCGTCGTCACGGAGGTAGACGGCGGCCGGCACGACCACCGCATAGTCACCCAAGATGATCATCTTGACGCGGTTGGCGGCACTGACCGCGGCCGCGACGAAAGTCGTGCCGAGGTCTACCCCGAGGCTATAGCCCACCGCGTCTCCCAGAACAGTGGGGAAATAGTAGCTTGCCCCCCACTAAAGTGATCAACAGTGTCGCAAGCTCACCGCCTGCTCTTTGTTCCCGTCGTCACGATGGTGGTGGTGGGTCGTCGCCACCCAGCCCGAGTGATCGCCGAGGCGAAGGCCGCCTCGGATCCAATCCAGAAACTCTCGGGCCGCAGTCATCACGTTCGCGGTCGGTGACGGGCAAGCTAGTGAGGTGGTCATCCCGGTCCGTGACGTCAACCCGGTGCAGCGCACCCCGTGGGTCACCTACACGCTGATCGCGGTCAACTTCGTGGTCTTCCTGCTCACCCCCGCTGCGTCGATCACGGTGACTGGTGCGGACAGCTTGGCGCAGACCTGCCAGCAGGAGGCCTTCTTCGACCAGTACGCGGCGATTCCCGCTGAGTTGGTCCACAACCAGCAGCTGCCCGTGGTGGCCGACGGCGAGGTCGGGGACGGCCCGCGCGGACCCGCCTGCATCCTGACCCCGCCGAGCTACCACAAAAGCCCGTTAGTCTCGGCGCTGACCTCGATGTTCCTGCACGGCGGCTGGCTGCACATCCTCGGGAACATGTTGTTCTTGTGGATCTTCGGCAATAACGTCGAGGACCGGTTCGGGCGCCTGCGGTACCTGCTGTTCTACCTGGGGTGCGGGATGCTGGCCACCTACGGCTTCGCGATTGCCAACCCGGGATCGACCGATGCGCTCATCGGTGCTTCCGGCGCCATCGCGGGCGTGCTGGGCGCGTACCTGATCCTGTATCCACGGGCGCGGGTGTGGAGCCTGGTGCCGTTTTTGCTCTTCATACCGCTGCGACTGCCAGCCTGGTTCGTGCTTGGCCTGTGGTTTTTGTTGCAGTGGGTCTACACCTCCGGCTACGCGGTCTCCCAGGCAGGGTCGGTCGCTTACCTGGCCCACGTGCTGGGCTTTCTGACCGGGGTCGTGGTGGCCTTGGTCATCCGCGGCAGCGAAGGTCGGCGCGAGCGGGTCACGCCCTACCCCTATTAGCCCCTACCGATTCAGGAGCCGACTCGGCTGCTACCAGCCGGCGACCCTGAGTAATGGACTGGCTACTGCATCAGGCACGATGAGCCGGTGCGCGTGCAACGATCCTTGGCCGTCGCAGCCCTGTCCGCGTTGTCGGTAACCGGATGTACCGCGTCCCCGGCGCAGCCGTCAGGATCGGTGCCGGCGGGTGAACCGTTCAGCTTCCGCGTGCTGGCCACCGGCTTGGCCGATCCTTACGAGTTGACCTGGGGAGCCGACGGTTTTCTCTGGGTCACCGAAAAGACGGGCAAGCGCGTGACCCGGGTAAACCCGTCGGACGGGTCGAAGAGCACCGTGGCCACGATCTCCGACGTGTATTCCACCGAAAGCCAGGACGGCTTACTCGGCATGGCGTTTCCGGCGAATTTCCTGCATGGCAGCAATGACGTCTACCTTGCCTACACGTATAACGCCGTCCCCGATCCGGGGGTCGATCGGAGGGCCAAGATAGTCCGGTTCACCTTCGATCCGGCAGCGCGCACCCTGAACAAACCAACGGATTTGATCACGGGTCTACCGGCGAGCACCGACCACAACTCCGGGCGCCTGCTGGTCGGTCCTGATCAGAAGCTCTACTATTCGATCGGGGATCAGGGAAATAACCAGTTCCAGCGTTTCTGCAACCCGATACGGGCGCAAGACATACCTACTGCTGACGATGTTCGTACGCGCAACTGGGCGACCTATGTCGGCAAGACGCTGCGCTTGAACCTTGACGGCAGCGTGCCGCCGGACAATCCGGTGATCAATGGAGTGCGCAGCCACATCTACTCCTACGGACACCGCAACCTGCAGGGTCTGGTCTTTGGGCCGGAAGGGCGGTTGTACTCCTCCGAACACGGCCCCAAGGCCGACGATGAGATCAACCTCATCCAGCCCGGTAAGAACTACGGTTGGCCCTACGTGTCTGGTTTCCGGGACGGTGAGTCGTATGTCTATGCGAATTGGTCCGCATCGACCAACCCGCCGTGTTCCAGCCTGCACTACAACAATTTTGTGATCCCCCCGTCGGTCCCCCAGCAACCGGAGACGGCGTGGAACAGCCCCGACTATGTGGAGCCCTTAAAGACGCTGTACCCCGTGCCCAACGGATACAACTTTCAGGATCCGGCGTGCGGTGACCAGGCATACATCTGCTGGCCCTCGATCGCGCCCTCCAGCATCGACTACGTGCCAGCCAACGAGGGCATCTTCGATGGCTGGCGCAACTCCCTGCTGGTGACCAGCCTGAAAAACGGGGCGCTGTACTGCTTGCGGCTGACCCAGGACGGCGGTTCGGTCCAGGGCGACATCACCCAATTATTCAAGACCACCAACCGCTACCGGGACCTGGCGCTGAGCCCGGATTATCGAACTGTCTACATCGCCACCGATGCCAACGGCCTGTCCGGTCCGAAATTCGGTCCACCGACGGAGAAGCTCGCCAATCCGGGCGCCATCCTTGCGTTCACCTTTACCGGCGCTGGCTAAAAGCATGTTCCTCAAAAGGGCATCAGCTGCGCGCGATGTAGAGGTCTCGCAGCAGGTTCGTCTCCAGCTCCATCTCCTGGATGCGGCCCTTCACCACGTCGCCGATGCTGACCAGGCCGACAAGCTGTCCCCGTTCGACCACCGGCAGGTGGCGGTAGCGGGAGGCGGTCATCTGCTGCATCAGCCGAGCGATGTTGTCCTGCGGGGAGCAGGTGGGAACGTTGCGTGACATCACGTCGCCGACGCGCATGGTCAACAACTTGGAACTGTACTTGCCGAGGCTCCGGATGATGTCGCGCTCGGTAAGCAGGCCGGCGAACGGGTGTTGCCCCATCTCGTCGGGAACGATGAGCGACCCGATTTGTGGGGGTCCATTGAGCCGGCCTATTGCCTCAGCGATGGTCGCGTCAGCCTCGATGGTTTCGACTGATCGGCCCTTTGACTTCAGGATCTCCTCGACCTTCATGATCCCCTCCCAATCCCTCGGCTACGTCCATAGTCTCTCGTGCAGGGGCCAACTCACCAGGGACGATGTCCTAGCATCCGTGTGATGCCGACCTCAATAGCGCCGCCGGATCTCCCCAGTTCCCATACTCCGACATGGAGACATACGGGGATTTCACATCGCTGTCTCACCCCGATACGTCTCCGTGTCGGGGTAATGGCAAGGGTTGTGCTTGTGCTTGCGGTCTGTTTGTGCATCGGTCTCGTCGGATGTGCGAGTCGGCCGTCGCGACCAGCGGCCGACCAACCTCCGGTACCAGAAGCGGACCCGCCTGCGGTGCTGAGCAGTGCTCACCCTTGCATCTCGCCCGCATCTGGCACCACTGCGCCTGACGCCGGTTCTGTCACGTTCAGCTGCGCGACGTTGACCGTGCCGCTAGATCATGCCGGGCTGCATCCGGGTCCGCACCGTGATGGTCAGCTGGCGTTGCAGGTGGCGATGACCGATAACGCGGCGGCTCCGCGCGGAGTGCTGGTGTTCCTCACCGGCGGCCCCGGGCAGCCTGGGCTGCCTTTCGCATCGAGTGTGGCCAACCTGATGTTCGAGCCTCCCGTGGTGCGTGACTACCGCCTGATCTTTATCGACCAGCGCGGCACCGGCGCGGGGGCACTGCAATGCCCGCAACTGCAAGAGGTGATGGGCAGTTCCGACCTGACCGTGCCACCGGCCGGCGTGGTGGGGGCATGCGCCCAGGCCATCGGCCCGGACCGGCAGTTCTTCACCACCGAGGACACGGTCGCCGACCTGGACGCGCTACGCCAGGCTCTGGGCGTGGAGAAGCTGACCATCGACGGCGTGTCCTACGGCACGTTCGTCGCCGCACGCTACGCGGTCATTCACCCGGACCGGGTGTCGCGCTTGGTGCTGGACTCGGTGGTACCGCACGACAACCTCGACCCGTTGGAGCTGGCCAGTCTCAGCCGCACCGCGGAAGTGCTACGGATGGTGTGCCAGGAGAACGGGTGCCCGACGGATCCGGCGCAAGAGCTGTCTACCGTGGTCCAGGCCCGCCATGATGGCCCGGAGCTGCTCGACACGCTCACCGCGCTGACCATCGGCACGCCAAACTTGGCCGATGTCCCCGCTGCGTTGCACGCCGCGGTGCGCGGTGATCACTCGCCGTTGGACGCCATCGTGGCCGCCGAGCACCGGGACCAGGCTGCCACGGCTGACGAACTCAGCCAGGGGCTGCATGCCAGCACGTTGTGCGAAGACCTGCGCGGGCCGTGGGGTGACGCGGCCACGCCGGTGCCCAGCCGGGAGGCCGCCACCCAACGCGCGGTCGCCGCATTGCCGGATGCAGCATTCTTTCCGTATGATCGCACCACTGCCGCCAGCAATGGCATCGCGGTGACGTGCGAGCAGTGGCCGTCGACGCCGGTGGTCGCCTTCCCTGCGGGCCGTGACCTACCCGCGGTTCCGGTGCTGCTGCTGGCTGGCGACCACGACCTGTCGACGCCGCTGCCATGGGCTCAGCAAGAAACCGCGCATGCGCCCCGTGGCCGCCTCGTGATCATTCCCGGAGCAGGCCACTCCACCCAGTCCAGCAGCCTCATGGCTCGCAGCACCGCCACCGCCTTCCTCACCCAGTCCTGATTCCGCTGGTTCTACGCCCGACATGGAGACATATCCGGGATTTATAGCCACCTATCGACCCGATATGTCTCCATGTCGGGTGATCGGTACATCACCTGCCTTTTGTCTGTCGGGTCCAATCCGAATTAAATTCCACTGGTAACGCCGGTGCCGGAGGAGAGCGTTGCCGATACAAAGTGCTGAGCGCGTGCCTGGAAATGCTGGGGGCACGGTTACTCGCCCGGGACCAGCCGAAGCCGATCGGGACATTATTGAACGCATTGGACTCGCCACCTGGCAAGCGGTCACCTGGTGGAGAGGGCGTGAAGTTCGCAGCCACAATCGCCTCGAACTCGGCATGGAGCAAAGCCTGGTCGGCGCAAATCAGGTCCACGAACTCCGGCGCCGCCGATGTCGGGGGCGTCATGTCCGCCATCCTCGATCACTCCCGGTAGCTCATCGTCTCGGGTCGAGTCTGGATCCCGAGTAGGTGCCTATCCGAACAGCTCGCGAGTTAGTGCCTTCTTATAGCTTCAGAGTGAGCTTGTGTCAAGTCTCAAGCGCAGTGAGTATGCCGCTGCAGTCACAGCATCGCCCGAGGAGCGCCTCCTTGGGGATCCGGGTCAGGCCCAAGGTAAACAGCCGTCTCGCTCGGTGGCCCGCTGCGCGCGAGGTCGTTTACCCCGTGGGTAGCTTCTACTCAACACTCTTCCGGCCCCCCTGCGCGCCCGTGGTCCACAATGAATTGGTGGTAGCTGGAATAGACAATCTATAGCGAGCGTTGGAGGAAGTGACTCAGCAGGGTGATGGGCCGAGCACCTGGACAAGCAGATCACCGCGTGATCTCTCATTTCGCGATCGTCGCCGTTGCGGGGCCAGCGGATCTTCGGCTCCGCTGGCCCCAAGATCACAGCCCGCTGGATAACCGCGAATAAACCGCGGTTTTCCCTTCCGGACGGCTAAGGGCTTGGGTCGCTGGCCGTCGCAAACGGCACGAACGAGAACTGCGGAAAATTCCTCGACGGGTCCCCCGGAGCTGGAGCCATGCTGGGGATGATCACGCCGGCGGCGTCCGCACTGTCGAGTTGGGCGAGCAGGCGGGCCAAGGACACCGGTCCGTCCATTGGTTCCTCAGAAGTCTGCAGCAGGGTCCGGTGCAGCGCGGACAGATCCCATGTGGGACCGCGGCCGCTTCCTACCGGAGTCGGCAGGATGGCGTCGAGCAGCCAGTGAGCGTGCTTGCCTGCCAGCGGTGGAGTGGGGTGGGCGTCGATCCCGACGATGTGGTCAGCCCGGATCAAGCCGTCGCTGAGCGTCCTTATCCAGATTTTGGTTAATCCCACAGTTCTTCTCCCTCCACCGCACACCCTGCATGTAATAGGCCAGCACTTCTCCGGACGGCCGGACCATCGCACTGCGTCGCGCTCGGAACAGAGCTCGGCACGTCTCAGCGGGCCGCTGTCCTTCACTTAGGTTCCCGCGCCGGCCGCCTGCGGGCTCCACGACCCGTGGCCAACGGCCAGGTCACCGACGGCGAACGCAGACATGGTCGACGATGAGCTGAACAGATATTCGACATGATCACCGGGCTGACACTGTATCTGCCCTTACTGATTGCCGCAGCGCAGCGCTTGCGTAAGCCCAATCAGCATGTTGCCCACAGCCAGTGCGGTGTTACCGGTGGCACGGCACCTGACGATCAGGTGTAAGCATCAGGGGGTACTTCACCGACATACGAACAGCCGGCGGGTCTATACGAGGACGAGATCCCAGTCCAGGAGAAACGATCATGGACTCACCCGAACCAAACTTGACCGATCTGATACTCCGGATCGATGAGGCCATCACCGAGGGCCGGGAAGCCGAATTGCTGGCCGATCTCGACATTCCGGTCGGGCGGGAAGACCAACTCGATGCGGCGCGGGACGATCTGATCGGTGGACTGCTGCAGGCACCGGGGGTCGATCATCGGAACCTAGGGTTTGCTGAGCAGCCTGGCTGGCTGCGACTCGGGATCATGATGGCTGCCGCTCGCTGGCTGGATGGCCACGCGCGTACCTGCCCACACAACCCCACCGCAGAGCGACCAGCGCCAGTGCACATGGCTTTGTGGCTACCGGACTTGGTGGTGTGCGAGGAATGTACCTACCTACTCGTGGCGCCCGAGCACCCGAGCTGTGCAGGTTGCGGAATGAGCGATGAAGTCGAAAAAGGCATCGGCCCGCGGTTGATGATTGTGGTTGTTGGTTTCCTCGCGGTTCGGCTGTGGGCCTGTACCGAATGTATGCCGCGGGAGTAGTTACCGAAACCAGGCCGTCACGTGGGGGCTAGCCGGACGATGTGGAAGGCGTAAGTACCCGCGGCGTGGCTCAAACATCGAGTGGTGTCGGCTGCGAGTGCTTCGGCCTGCTGCAGGTGCGGAGTTACTGTTCCCCAGTCTGCCCAACGGTCGCGGGCAGCCGCGGTGAGCTCGCCGAGGTGGCGGGCGATCCGAGCGAGGTCACGGACCAGCGTCAACGTCTCTTCGTCCGTCACCGTCATCGGCAGGGTTGCCGCGTTGGCCAGCGCCGCCGCTGCCTGTTCAATCGGAGTATTGATTGGGTTGTCCATGAGCACGCAGCCATGTGAGTGAACGTAGGTTTGCATTGCGGGAAAATGGCGCAGCGAGAAAATTAAATCGCTGCGCCGCAGGCTCATATGGAGTTGTTGTTTAATCAACCGGTCCGAGAGCGTGACTTGGGCCATCAGGTTTAGCCATCTCGCCGCCAGAAGCATAGGCCCGCGCGTGTCGTCAATAAAGCGCACCTCGGCAAGGGGTATCGGCGCGGCTGATCAGTTCGTGCCGCTTGCCGGTCAAGTGGGACCGATCGGCGCAGCGACGGTCCAGGTGGGCTGGAATTGCCCCATCATATGGTTCTAGCGAATGCGTCCTCGGTGCGTCATCCACTCCACCAGACGCGCTGCGGCGATCACCGTAGCCAACACGGGCCGCCCAAAGGTGACGAGTCGCGTTTCATCACCGCTAGCGTGACGGCCGGGCCGACCTCCCCCGCGTCCGGCCGTCACCGCTGTGTGCAGGTCCGTGGCCTTAACGGCGCGCTTGCCGGCAGCCGTAGGTGTGTCCAGTCGCTCTGTCCTCGGCCCGCACAGAAGTTTGTCGGATCTGTGTTTTACGGACGGTGAAGACGGGTAACTGAGTGTTAACAGCATGATGACCGCGATTCAAGGAGGGGAGTTCACCATGTCTACTTCGTCGCCTGAGGTCACCCGTTCAGCTGCCGTCGGAACGTCTCTGAGCAACGCGTCGCGGGGAATCCGTGAAGGTATTGCCCATGGTCGTGAGCGGCTCGCCGGCAAGGTGGAGGCGGTTGCGCACAAAGCGAAGGTGCCCGCCGCCGTCAAGGATGCGTGGTCAGGCACCAAGGACACCGTGCAAGACAAGATTGGACACATGACGCGGCAGCTGCACGACGGTACGGAAGCCGTGCAGGACAGCGCCAGCGGGCTGACGCGGCAGGCGAGGGAGCTGACCGAACAGGCCCGGGCACAGGTCCCTGAACCAGTCGCAGGGCGTGTTGGCCAGCTGACGCAGGTAGTACGGCAACGGCCCGCTCCCGCGGCAGCGATCGTGCTTGTCGTGCTGGCACTGCTGTTGCTGCGGCGCTGGATACCGCGTAATCACCGGCCTACGCCTGCAGATCAGTAAATCCCGCATACCTAGGGCGAGCTGGCCTATCGCGCATTCCCCTCGTGGGCCTGCACTGACCGTTATAGACAGCGGCCATCGCCGCGGCCTACAGGTAGCGCTTGGACAGCTCCGCCAGCTCTGGGTCGCTGCCGGCGAGTAGCTCCCGCAGGGAGGTCAGCTCGGCCTCAGCCGAGGCCATGCCTGCCTGATGGAGTGCCACGCGCCACGATTCGGGGTCGTCGGCAGCGGCCAGCAGATCAGCCAGTACGGTCCGGCCGGCGTGCAGCTCACCCAGCCGGTCCAGGTACTTCGGCCAGCGCAGCATGATCTGCACCAATCGGGCGACCGACTTGCCGTGTACCACCATGCCCTCGACGTCGGACGGTAGCTGGTCAGCGCGGCTTTCCACGCCCAGGTAAAACCGCCACAGGTTCAGGAAGCGCTTCATCTCCCGTGGGTTGCGCCGGGGGAGCTCCAGCATGGCGTCGCGCAGTGCGTCGGACACGTCCCTGATCGTCTCGATCCGCTCGACGGTGTCCGCCACGGCGGCCGTAGTTGCAATGGTGATCGCCTCGACCGGTGACGGCGGCCACGCCGCCGTCACCGTGCTGGCCGCAGTGCTGCCGGTGGGGGACGGGGACGGCTCCGGCAGCGCCGCCGCACCGGGCGGCGGCGACACGTTCGGTGGCTGCGCCGCGGTGGCCCGCTCCCGAGCCGGCGACGGCACCGCCGGTTGCGCTGCGGTGGTCGGTGTGCCGTTGCGCCGGGGTGCAGGGGCCGGGGTGACCAGCGCGGCGGCGTACGCGCTCACGGCCTCGTCGGGAAGTCGCGGCAGCCGGATCGGCAGATCAACGATCTTCTCCATAAACCGCCAGCCGATGTCGCCGAGGTGAGCGTAGGTGACCGGTCGCTCCTCGATCCGGCGACGGATGGCATCGTGGCTGACCTCCAGGTGTGCCGCGATAGTGGCCGGGTCGAGGGCGACGACGAAGATGCACTCCCCGAACGCATTGTTCATGAACAGGTTGATCGCTTCGATGGTCGAGCTGACGATCTCCGAGGAGCAGCGATCCAGGTCGTCGATGAACACCACGATCGGTTCTTCCGCGGTGGCCAGCCGCACGATGTGCCGGACGTCGTGCTGGATCAGATAGAGGTAGCCGGCCTCGCTTTCGTACAGCGGATCGCGAGCCTCGGAGGAACGTTTGCGGTCGTGCGAGGGCGCCCCGGCCGGGCCGCTGAGCACCTCGGGAGGTAGCACGTGCTTGACCGTGCCGCGTAACGCCGTCCACGCCACCTTGGCGAGCAGGCCAATCAGCGGGAAGCCGACCAGCAGCCCGGCGAGCACCGGTTGCAGGGCTTGGCTCCACAGCAGATACGCCTCCCCGACCAGCGCGGCGACGACGACCGCTAGGGCCAGCACTGCCACCGCGATCCCCGCCGGTGACCGCGGGATGTACGACTTCAAAATCCGCCGGCGCATCACCTCCGGGTCGGTACGCCGCAGGTTGAGGTCAAACCAGAGCTTCTCGCGGTCCTCCGGCGGCAGCCGGTGGGTGATGCTGGTGAGCAGTTCCCGGGCCAACCCGGCCCACAGCTCCTCTCTGGTGGGATACATCCACGGGCTGAACCAGACCGAGATGCGGGTGCGCTCGCGTGGCCGGTCGAGGTCGAGCTCCTTGAGCCGGCAGCCCAGCCTGTCGGTCATCGGCGCCTTGCGTCGCTCGAAGCGCCGCCAGGCTTCCCGTGCCGTGAGCCGGCCGCGGTCTTTGGGGTCGTCCCAGACCAGTTCGTGGGTCGGCCGTCGCGGCTCCGTCCAGCCGACGTCGGGCTGGTCGGGGTCCAGCCGGGCCCGGAGCTGGGTGAGCACGCTGGTCTTGCCGTAGCCCCACGGCCCGTGCACGCCGACGACGATCGGCGGCGCGGTGTCGGGGTCGGTGAGGAAGTCCTGCAGCGCATCGACCATCGCGCGCCTGCCGAGCGTGTCGGCGGTGC
The DNA here is from genome assembly GCA_019241525.1 of Pseudonocardiales bacterium. Lineage (GTDB taxonomy): Bacteria > Actinomycetota > Actinomycetes > Mycobacteriales > Pseudonocardiaceae. The sequence goes on along the minus strand of JAFAWY010000046.1, from coordinate 16,398 downwards.
TCGGCCGGTCGGAGACGATATGGGTGCTCGGCCGCGCACCGCTGGACACCGTCGAGATGTAGCTGCGGGTCGACAGATCCCACAGCCGGACCTCTCCGTCGTCGCTCGCGCTGGTCAGCACCGGCCGGCCGGTCAGCTCAGCCCAGGCGAGCGCGCGCACCGTGCCCTGGTGGCCGCGCAGCTCGCCGACGCACTCCCGGCTGAGCGGATCCCACAGCCGGACCACGCCGTCCTGGGCGCCGGCGGCCACCAGCACCTGCTTGCCGACGCGGATCGCGGTCAGCGCCCGTGCCTGCTGGCGGCGAGAGCCGGCCAGCTCACCCAGCAGCTCCCCGCGATCCGGATCCCACAGCGTCACACCACCGCTGGACAGTGCGCACGCCAGCCGGACCCCGGTGGGGAACGGTACGGCCGCGAGCGCGGTGACGCCGCCGCGGCCGGTGTGCTCCAGCTGCGCCAGCCGCCCGCTGTCCCCGGTCGTCGGCACGGCGGTTTCCCACAGCAGCACCCTGCCGTCCGTGCCACCGCTGGCCACGACATGGCGCCCGGCCAACGTGACCAGCGCGCCCACTTCCCCCTCGTGGTGGCCAAGCACGACGCCTACGCCGTCGGAGTCCACCGGCCAGAGCCGGACGGTACCGTCGGCGCCGCCGCTGACCAGCCAGCGGCCGTCGCCCACCACGGTCGACGCCAGCGCCCACACCTCGCCGCGGTGGCCGGTGAACACCCGCTTCGCGTCGTCGCCATCCACCGGCCACACCCTGATGGTGCCGTCGGCGCCGCCGCTGGCCACCAATGGCGATTCCGCGGAGCTGGACCCGGTGGCGGCCGGCACCGTGGTCAGCGCGCGGATGGTCGAGGTGTGCCCGTGCAGGTTCCGCTCGACGATGCGGGTGTCCAGGTTGGTCAGCTGCATAGTGCCGTCCACACCGCCGCTGGCCAGAAGTGTCCGATCAGGCAGCGTTACCGAGGACAGTGCCCACACGGTGCTGGCTCCGGCCAGCAACAGGCTCTCGGTCCGGTAGGTCGTCGGGTCGACCAGCTGGATGGTGCCGTCGACCCCGCCGCTGGCCAGGAGCATCTTGCCGGTCACCCGCACCGGCGCAAGCGCCCAGACCTCGCCGAAGTGGCCGCTGAAGGTGTGCGCGGGGGCGGAGTCGGACCCGTCGAGCCGCCACAGCCGCACTGTGGAGTCGGCGCTCCCGCTGGCCAGCACCTCGCCGTCACCGGTGGGGACCACCGCCAGCGTCCGGACCGTACTGGCGTGCCCGGCGAAGGTTCGGACGGGGCGCGCCGAGCCGGGACGCCAGAGTCGCACGACGCCGTCCGCGCCACCGCTCGCCAGCAGTTCACCGCCTGAGCTGGGGACCGCGGCCAGGGCCCACACCGTCGACTCATGCGCCTTGGTCTTCTGCACTGCCTGGCCGCTGCGCGGATCCCAGAACCGGATCGTGCCGTCTGCCGCACCACTGACCAGCAAGTCGCGGCCGTTCACTGCGACCTGGGTCAAGGCCCAGATTCGCCCGCCGGTCTCGCCGAGGGTGCGTAGCTGCTGGCCTGAGGCCGGGTCCCACAGCTGGATCAGCGAACCGGATCCGGTCCCGGCCAGGCACATCCGCTCGTCCCAGCGCAGCGGCACCAGCGCCCACACCTCACCGTCCAGGAATCGCACCTCGTGACGCAGCTCGTAGTCGCCTAGCGACCAGATCCGCACAGTGCCATCAACTCCACCACTGGCGAGCACGCCGGGTCCGCCATTGGCAGGGATCACCGCCAGCGAGCGCACCGGTCCAGCATGGCCGGACAGCGATCGCACGGTCTCGCCGCTGCCGGCGTCGATCAGCCGCACCATCCCGTCGGCGCCGCCGCGCACCAGCAGCTCACCATCACCGGTCGGCACGGTGGCCAACGCCCAGACCGGCCCCTGCGCCTCGGTCTCGATCTCCCGCGCCATTCCAGCTCCCAGCGGTGGCCGGCGTCGTCTGCAGCCATCGTGGCATGCGGGAACGGCATCTCCGAGGCAATTGCTAGGGTCGTGGCCACAGTGCCCTGGCGGCCGCCCGGCGGCTCAACGACGCGGGCCCGACAACGCGGGGGCTGATGGGTGACCGAGCAATCGGTTGAGCAGCAGGGTGCGCGGTTCAGCGGGCTGGACTGGATCGCCGTGATCCTGCTCGCGGCCGGACTCGCCGCACTGGCCACTGGCCTGCTGCCGGCCGGCCAGGCGGAGGCAACAGTCCGCCGGCTGCTGCCGCTGCTGCTGTTCCTGGCCACCGTGGTGATCCTCGCCGAGCTCACCGCCAAGGCGGAGGTGTTCGACGTGATCGCGGCTCGGGTAGCCATCGCCGGGCGGGGTCGTTACTGGCTGCTTTTCGGGCTGTGTGTGCTCTTCGCCGCCGGTACCACCGCGTTCCTCAACCTGGACACCACCGCGGTGCTGCTCACACCGGTGATGCTGGCCACGGCGGTGCGCGCCGGTATCTCGGCGATGCCGCTGGCGATGGCGACGGTCTGGCTGGCGAACACCGCGAGCCTGCTGCTACCGGTGTCGAACCTGACCAACCTGCTGGCCGCCGACCGCGTCCGGCTGGCACCGGTGGCCTTTGCCGCCAGGATGATCGGCCCCCAGCTGGCCTCGGTGGCCGCCACGATGGTGTGCTTGTGGGTGCTCTACTGGCGGCGCGGCCGGCGCGGGGCGCGGTGTTACACGCCACCGGCTCGGCACACCCCGCGGGATCGCGTGCTGTTCTGGGTGGCCGGTCTGGCTTGCCTGACGTTCGTGGGCTGCCTGTTCGCCAATGTGGAAATCGAGTTCGCGTCGGCGGCGTGTGCGGCGGCTGTGCTGGTCGCGTTCGCAGTGCGGGCCCGCGCCGAGCTGAACCTGCGACTGTTCCCATGGCGTCTGCTGGTCTTCGTTGTCGGCCTTTTCCTGGTGATCGACACCGTGAGCTTGCACGGATTAGCCGGCGTCGCCGCCGCGGTGGCCGGCACCGACCCGGGGCCGACCGGGATCTTCCGCGCCGCCGGCATCGGCGCGGGAATGTCCAACGTGATCAACAATCTGCCGGCGTATGCCACGATCGAGGCGGTGATCCCGGTCGCCAACCACAACCAGCTGCTTGGACTGCTGGTCGGGACGAACGTCGGCCCTATCGTGACACCGTGGGCGTCGCTCGCGACGCTGCTGTGGTACGAGCGCTGCCGTGCAGCCGGCGTACAGATCTGCTGGCGCACCTTCGCGGCAACTGGCTTTGTCACCGCGGTCGTCGTGCTGGCGGCAACCACCGGTGCGTTGGTCGCAACTGGCTGAGCCGGGCGACGCGACCTTGCAACCGGCTATTGTTTCCGACATCAAATGATCACGGTGGGCGTTTGTGCTGTTGCTGGATGGCTGGGCCATCGTCAAACAAGCCTTCTTGTATCACCGGTAAGGGTTGCCTCTTGGGCGCGGGTTCTGGCCAGGCAGGCTCTTGCGCCGGCCCAGCTCGCGCAGGGCCGTGATCGCCTCGCCTTGTGTCTGCGGCTGCGGCGCGGGAACGCCGGCGACCGCGGCGGCACCAGCCACTATCGCGCGTTGCAAATCGTTGAGCGGTGCCGTGCTGAAGTCGATGTTCCAGAGGCCGGCAGGGATTTGGGGTTTCGGGATATCGGGCCAGGTTGAGACATCGCGCAGGGCTGGTGCGGTGAACACCTCGCGGAAGTCTGGTGCGGCAGCGTCGCGTGCGGTCAGTGGTCCGGTGATGTAGCGGCTCCATTTTTCGAACATTGTTTTGAGGAACGAGGTGTGGTCGTGAGTGGTGTTGATGACCGTGTTCGGCGCGATGTGCGCGGAGACCATCACCATCGGCACCCGCAGGCCGAGGCGGGTGAAGTCGAAATCGTCCCACTTGGTGTAACCGGACAGGTCGGGCGGGGTGACTCCGGTGGGCGGAGCGACGTGGTCGTAGCAGCCGCCGTGCTCGTCATGGGTGATGATCAGCAGTGTGTTACGCCAGCTGTTGCCCTTGCCCCCGGTGCCGCCCGTCGAGTTCTTGATCGCGTTGTACACCTGCCAGATGAGCTCCTCACCTAGCAGGACGCTGCCCACAGCGTCGGGGCCGTAATGCTTGTCGTTCCAGGTAGAGGGATGCTGATCGTTGTGCGGCGTCCAGAAAACCGGCTCGAGAAACGAGTACTTCGCTAATGTGCCGGCCGCGCAGTCGTCGAAAAACTGCTCCAAGCACGGGAAGTGGCGCGGCCCGTGGTACGGAAGAAGGGCGAGGGCGTGGATGATGCCGGTCAGCGAGGCCTCGTTGCTGCTGTAGATCCGCCAATCCAACGGGGAGCTCGGCCCGCTGGTCGAGATCTTGTTGAACAGCGTTTCACCGATACTGTTCTTCGCCCAGGTGTAGGTGTTGTCATCGGAGTAAGTGGGGTCGCCAAAGTTGATGACGTGTCCCCAGGACGTGCCGGCATGCCAGAAGGCGCGGTTGCAACAGGTATGGCTGGGCACCGAGCAAAACCAGTGATCGAAAACCGCGAACTGCTCGGCGAGCGTGGTGAGCACCGGCACCTGCTTTGGCAGGAAACACTGCATGATCGGCCGATATTGGTCATATTTCGGACCGAGGCCACCGTCGGTGTCGCCAAGCGGGAAGCTCTCGATGTAGTCATTGACGAATCCCTGCATGCCCGGTGTTGCCGGTACCGGGCTCGGCAGGTTGTAGGGCGCCTTGTCGTTGCCGTTGATCACATTGAACAGCTGCGTGTTGATGTGGTAGTACTGCTCGCCCGGATCGGGATATGGCTGGTGATAGTCGGTCGGGTCGGGCACCGGGGAGACCGGGATCGACGTCACACCGGGGGGCGGCGCGGACTGGCCGGTCGCGGTGGCGGGGATCGGATTAGCCAGGTTCTTGCCGGCCACGCCCTCGAAGGTCTTGCCCGCTGGTGCGTTGTCCGGGACGCCGTTCGGGTAGAGGTAACCGAGCAGGTTGTCAAAGGAGCGGTTTTCGAGCATCAGCACGACGACATAGTCAAAGCCATCAAGAACATCGCCCACATCAGCAGTTGGTCTCATCGCTGCATCCCTTCGGCGCCAGGTATTAGTGCGGTCGCTCACCCCGTCCGGGCGAGCCTTAAGCGGGCTGCAATAGTAATATGTGCAATTGTCCCGCTCGAGGCGGCCACCGTCCTCGGCTCGTCTTTGCTGGCGACTTAGGCGCCGTTCTCAAGGAGGCTACAGTTCGTCAGGCTCAACAACCTGGTGATCGTGATTATCGCTACCCTGTCAGTTACAATATCAGCCTTGACGCCGTCTCCGAACGGCACCCCATGGCAGCGAAGATAGAATGATCGCGACTTCGCCACTGATCCGGTAACGGTGCGCCCACCCTGCTCCTGCGCGAGCAGCGGCGCATGATGAGCCGGAAGTATTACGAGGTGAGCGGTCGCCATGTCATTGCATACAACCGCCGATTTCATAAAGAAGACACTTGCTGCCAGGAGTAAACGATAGGCGTCCAGTAGGCGAACAGGGGACGGCTGACAGCCCTACTGCAGACAGCTACGTGATCAGGACAGGTTGGGTTAAGACCTAAGCTCCGTGCGCTAGGCCAGGTCAGCGCGCGCTTGCCGTCCGTCTCGGTTTCCGTCTAGGTTCACCCCGGTGCGACCCACCATCCCGGTGCTAGTCGTCGCTCTACCCGCAGGAGAGCGAACGAGGGGATGGTTGCGAACGGCTGGAAATGGACCTCAAAAGCGCGTGAGGGTTAAGCCTTCACGGCTCATGGACGAACGGATCGGTAATTCCGCAGGGCGGATTCTGGGCGAACCGCTATTGTCCTCAGCGTTGCGGTCGATGCCTGCGGCGCACCGCACTCGTCGGCCCGGCGATCGGCCTCAATGCTTGCGGGCCAGCAGCGCATACATCAATGGAATGCGCGGTGCGCTGGCCGGCAGTCGGAACCAGCCGCCCTCGGCCGGAGTCATCGACCTCCACCGCCGCCACGGCAGCCGTTCGCTCTCGCGCAGCCGCTCGATGCGCAGGTCCGCACCAGTCAACGCGTTGATCACCTCCCCAACGCCGTGCATCCACTCATAGGAGACCCGTGCCTCCGACAGCGCCGCCCACCGGTGTAGGTGAGGTGGAGTCCCGCTCGGCCGCCCCCCGGCCGCCCAGGAAGTCGTGGCGCAGCAACAACTCTTCGCTGCCCTCCGGCGGCGGCACCACGCTGAGCGCGTAGAGCAGCGGATGAAACTCAACGACGTAGATCACCCCACCGGCACGCAACAGTCCGGCCACTACACCTGCCCAACGGTCCAGGGCCCTTGCCCGTGTAAACCACGTCGAACGTCCGCCCACCGAGCGCCGCAACCGCGTCGTACACATTGGACTGGATGTACTCCACGTCAGCGTCCTGTTCCACCGCGATACGCCTGGCCTGCTTGATCGACTCGCCGGAGATGTCCAGGCCGACTGTGCGGGCACCGCGCTCGGCGAACACGACGGTTTCCGTGCCCAGGTGGCGCTGCAGGTGCACCACGTCACGCCCGGGCAGCTCGCCCAGATCTGTCCACTCGAAGTCGGCGAACCAGTCCGCGCAGTTCACGCGGCCGTCCAGACCGTAGAACGCACTGCTTACCTGGATCGGGGTACGCGCATTCCAGTTAGCCTGGTTCACCCGCATCATGTGCTCGTCGAGGTCAGCATGAAACCGCTCACCATGTCATCGTGCCCGAGGAGTCTCGCTGTCGCGAACATAGGTTCCGAAGGAGTCCGGTGCGACACCTGCCCGACAGCGGAGGAACAGACCCCCATGGATGACCGAGCTGACCCTGACGCCGATCTCATACCTGGGCGCAAGCCTGGTGATCACCGAGCCGGCCAAGGCCGGCGCGATCCGTCAGTTTCGGCGACCGGAGGGACATGACCCGCGCTGCGTCTGCGTGTTGGCTGGCAAGGACGCTGTCACCGGCCACGCCATACCGGTGGCCGGCGCTCCAGCGCGGCGGCCCGACCTTCCGCGGCGTCCTGTGTGGCATTGGTCACCAGCCGCATCGTCTCACCGAAGCGGATCGCATCCACAGCGGACATGTCGGGCGCGCGGCGGGCCACCTCCTTGGTGGCCCGGGCGGCCAGCGGGGCGGCGGCAAGCAGCCGGTCGGCCAACTCCCGAGCGGTGGAGAGCAGCGATGAGTGCGGCACGATCCAGCCGGCGAGGCCGATTTCCTTGGCCCGCTGGGCGTTGATCTGCTCGCCGGTAAGGAGCAGCTCCATGGCGTATTGCCAGCCGATCCGCTGCGGCAGCCGGATAGCTCCGACGATCGTGGGAGTGCCGATCCGTACCTCCGGGTAGCCAAAGACCGCCTGTTCGCTGGCGATGACGAAGTCACACCAGGTGACCAGGGTCAGCCCGTAGCCCAGGCAGTACCCGTTCACTGCGGCAATCACCGGCTTATAGATCTCCCAGCCGCTTTCAAAGGAGTTGACGGTTGGCTTCTCCCAGAACGTGCCAGGGAACTCGCCGGCAGGATTGCCCGAGGACCGGATATCCGCCCCAGCGCAAAACGCCCGGCCCGCCCCGGTGACGATCGCCACCCAGGCGCCCTCGTCGTCGCGGAACGCGGCGAACGCGGCGTTGAGTTCCGCACGCATCTGCTGATCAATGACGTTGAGTTTGTCCGGTCGGTGATAGGTGATCGTCGCGACGTGTTCATCCAGCTCATAAAGCACCGTGTCAGCCACAACGCCCAGACTAGGGACGAGGGCCAGCGACCCACGTTCAGCGCCGAGCAGGGGGCGCTCGGCTGACCACGCGGATGACCGGCCTCCGCAAGACTCCCACCAACACCGAGTTCCTTACCCAGCTCACCAGGACTACCCCGCATAACGCCAGCGGTTCGGGGACTGCCGGCCGGTGACCGCGCCGCAAACCCAGTCCAACCCAGCGCCCCTCGACGAGCCTTGCATCCGACACTCGGATGTTTCCGACAGCAACACCCGCTATTCGGCAGAAGCGAACGCTCTGGAGCGGTGACCGCCAGTCGACGCCATGGCCGCGGCGGCCGCTCGTGGGCTAGGCCTTAGTTCGGTGATCTCAGTTTGGCTCTAGGCTCGATTCGGTACTACCGTGATCGGGTAGTTGCTAGGGTTTCCATCGGCCGTCTCAACTCTTGTCTCGGACCGTGCGCGCATCTCGTCATTCCGCAAGAAGGCTACCTATGGCACGCGGCGGACCTTGTCCATCGGACTGTCCATTAACTCCAGTCCTGCCAGTACCGCTCCTACTTCCGCAGCGCAACTACAGCAAGCAAAATGCCAGGTAGTGCTACACCTATTCGGTGAACTTCCTACGGATCAGAAGGTTAGGGGTTCGAATCCCTTCGGGCGCGCATCATCTGTAGCCCTTCTGAGCAGCAGTGATACTTGCTTTAAGATCAAGCCTGCTGCTCTAAATGGATCTTTGGTCTATTAAACTATCCATGAATCCGTAGCCGCTCCACAGTGAGGGGGCTGCGTGCTAAGCCTCGTTTGTCAGACCTTTTGAGCTGTGTATCACGTGATCATCGTCTGTTCCCTTCCCATCTGTACAAGGTGCCGGCTAACAGCATCGCCCCACCCCGGTCCGTAATGGGCTGGCGGGCAATCCCTCTCTGCCAACCTGGGTTGAGGCACCGACACCGCCCGGCCGGGATCTGCTTCCCTTGTCCACCCGCGATGTGGCAGCCGAGATGGACATGTGGTCTCCTGTGGTCTGCTCGCCCACCTGATTGGCGAGTCGGTACCAGCGTCGTGCCGACGTGGGTGATGGGGTCAACAATGGCACCGCGAGCGTTGACCACAGCCGGTTTAACTGCAGCATGCTGTGGTGCGGATTATCAGCACGAACAAGAAGATCACAATATTGCATGCTGGCGATCCGAGTTAGCTGTCACACCATGTTGCTGAGTCGCTGACCGTCAGGTAGCCATCGAGGATGACAAGTCGGTCGGATTCGGGGCGCGGTGGTAAGTCGTGGCCGAGGGATTGTGCGCGTACTTCAGCGATCCATTGGTCGTGTTGATATTCATGGTTGATCACGGCGACAAGGAGAGTTTTGGCGATCGCGTGCATGTGTCGAGGTGCGCTGACGCGAGGGGCGGTGATGTCGCCGATCCGGCGGTGGAGTCGGTCAGCGACGGCCTCGCGATAAGCCAGGAGCCGCTTGATGGTGGGAAGCTGTCCCCGGTGCTGTTCGGGGGTGGCTGAGTCCATGAGCGAGTCGAGTCGCGGGTCGGGACTGGGTTCGGCGGAGGTGAGGTTGCGGATCATGAAGTGGGCCACCGCAGCTTGATGGCCGAGGTGCCATCCGATGGCACTGGACTGTTCGTGGGGCCGCCAGTGGACCTCCTCAGCGCTCAAATCGCGCCACAGCAGATCGGTGTAAGCACGCGCACGTCGGTACTCAGTAAGTAGTTCGGCAAGCTCGCTCGTCGCGTTCATCGTGTCCTTTCCCAGGGCGATCTAGATTAGTTCGGTCGGCATAGTTCTCTTGATCCGGATCTGGCTGAGCAGCGGCGGGAATGCCGGTGCCGTGTCTGGGTCGCCGATCGCCGCCGCCACCGGTCCGGCCACGGACTCCTTGTTCAGCGACCAGCTGAGCCGGATAGGCGCAGGTGTATTCAACAGCTGTGACAAGATCACACCCTGGCTGATCATGACGATTTCTCCTATCTGGTTTCTATTTGGCGATTTGGGATCTCCGCATTGGTGGCACCTGCGAGGCCGTTTCTTGACGTCGAGGGCCGTGAATTGGTTGATCCTGTGGGCTTGCGTTAAAACTCCGTTACTTCTTTAAGCTGCTCATGGAAGGTGCGATACCGGCGCGCAGTAGATGCCGGACGGCGCGCCGGTGGAGGCCAGAGAATCGGCATAACTGACATCAGCTTCTGCATCATGCCGGTGGACTTCATCCGTCCCTCCCTAAACGCCTGATTTGGGTCAAGCTCGCCCTTGTGTATAGCGACACTGTCCGCATAAGGCAGAGTGAGAGTGACGTCGGGGTCAGCAATATCGCCGAGGGAAGCCGACACCAGCCTTCCGTCCTCCAACACCAAAGAGTAGTGAATCTCACCATCGGAGCGTTGAAGAACGTATTGGATGCGGGCGCCCGCCCCCGGACGCTCGGGAAAGTCAGCTGCAAGCCTGCGGCATTGATCAAACCACTCTGGAGAGAGGAACTTTGACACTTGCAGTCCTCCTCGCCTCTACTAAAATCGTTGTGTACCATTTTAACGGATCGCCGAGCAGGGTTGCTTAGACCGTATGTTGAAATCTGCAGTACGTTGGCTCTCGGCGCTCGCTTCGCTCGCGTAACTGGTTTGAATCAGAGGTAACTATGGGACCTCGCCGATGTGCAGCGGGTCTTGGCGAAGCTCTCGTTCACATCTGTTCCGCGAGCGTCTTAAGGCAGGCGCGATGCTTACTATTTACCGCGAGACTGTTTGTGAAGATGTCGAACCAAAGCCCCGATCTGGTCACTGACCGGTAAGCGGCCTGACCGGTACGGATAGGTCCACACATCACTGGTTTCGAGCGATACGCTGCGACATTCAAACTCGTGAGACCGGGGTCAACGACCAACACTGGTCGCGGAGGTAGCCAGCCGGACGCTGCTAGCCAAAGCCACCACTCGACCAATCGGAGCCGACCATCCAGGCTAAGTGCTGCGGTGGGGCCGCGCTGCCTCAACGGTTACCGGTGCCTGCCCGCCAGGCACCGGTAACCGGCCGTGATCAGCACAGGGCGTTAGTAGCCGCTCACCGTGCGCGACGTCGAGGCGTTCCTGCCGTGCGTGGAATTTCTTGTGCATGGACGCCAAATCAATAAGGTCAAGCGAGCCGAGCCGGCAGCGGAAACCCAACAGCTGCTTGTTCCCGGCGAGGTCGGGGAGCGACGCCGCGTCGAACTCACTGATGCCGCCTCGAATTCATTGAGCATGGCGTGGTGCCGCTGGCGCGGTCAAGCACCTCACCGTACATAGACAGTGGACCATCAGGTCAAGCCCGATGAGCCGAGGTGGTCGCGCGGTCCCGACAGAACAGAGGCGGGCCATCGATCCACGGTGATTCTCCTGCTGTGCGGACGAGGGCGGCGGAGCAGGTGCGGCTCCGGGTCGGGGGCGCATAGAGGTGTTCAGGAGGGGCTGCGGCTGCCTATTCGGCGTGGCGCGGGCTGGGGTGTCGTCGGCTGCCGCTTTCCGGCTGATCGGTTGTCTTGCTGTGGGCTGCGTACCGTGACGGTGTCGAGGGCGTGGAAGGTGGTAGACGGATTCGGGTGCTGACCTTGACTGCGAAAGCAGCGGCGGTGGCGTGGGGTGGGATGCCAGTATCTCGTGCATGCGACTTCCTAATGCCTTTCGCACGCAAGCGCACGCTTCTGCGGGTTAAGCGCGGAGACGTACAGGTATCGATCGAACGACAGAAAGAAATGCTATTCCGATCTCTACGTCGATGCGCACCGGTGAGGTGAAGTGAGGTACGGTGGTATCAGTTGTACTTTTGTCAACACCAATCAACTGTGCGTCGGAAGCGACCAAGTCCAGCGACGACGAACTCGTCGCGGTGCCCAGCTGAAATCACTCCGAGGTGGCGTAGGGCGCCGCAGATCGGACTGTTACCTTCCGCCGGGAACGGTTCATTTCTGCCGAGAATCATTGGACCGTAGATTGTCTCGCCGGATTGCCAGACGGCCGCCGTCTGGCGACCCTCTCGACCGACGTAGTCGGCTTCCAAGTAAGCAATTCGCCCGCGGACAGATCCAGCAACCACCAGCCCCTCAACACCTACTGAAAGCTGCCAGAAGCCGGTTTCTACGGAGACGCGCGTACCTGTCTCATCTAACTCCAGCACCAGATCTTGGGTAACTGGAACCAGCACAATGTCCGCAACGGGCAGGGCAACAAGACGCGCGCTCTGATGCTGCGCGCAGATAAGTCCAAGCACTGACTGTGTCGAGATGATAGCGCTCAGCTCATAACGCATCATTGCTCAATAACGTTTATCCGTATCACTCGAGAAAGCCTAGGTTTTTGAGCACGTGGGCCGCGGAGGTTGCACGAACGTCGGCGACTTCGGCGCGGTATTCCTCAGCAAACAGACCTGCGTGCCGGGTGATCCTGCCCTCCTCAATCAGCCTTGCGGCCTTTTCCAAGTGTTCTCGGGACAGAGCATCGGTCCACAAGGGGTGCCGGATGTAAACGTTGTCGTCATCCACCGACGTTATTTCGAGGGTCTTGCCGCCGGCCACGGTGGGAATCCTCGCTCCATGGCCATACCTGCGTTGCACTTCCGACCAGTCCAACGGCATGTTGGATTCCTTTAGATAGTAGACAATGACTGTTAATCTTCGATGGAGTGATCGTTGACTTCGTGCAGGATTGTGGGCGGCAGCGCGCACGCCGCCAGCCCGTGCATGAGTTCCATGGTGCTGTGCCGGCGAATCTTTGCCGTCTGCGTGTCGCAGCCCAAATTCGAAGCTAGGTGCTCGTCGTCGTCGCCTTGCACGCAGGTGAATACGAGAACTTCCTGATGCTCCGGTGGCAACGTGATTAGTTCCCGGAGTAGATGCGGCCAGCTTCCTACGTCGGCCAGGCGGCCTTCTTGGGCCTCGGCGAGCCGGGCTTCGGCTAGCCGGGCGATACGCCCCGAGTAGGGCAGTCCAAAGTATCGAAAGACCTTGGGCTTGGCCAGCAGACCTGCCACCACTTGGACGCTGACCTGCTCGGCGAGCCGGCGGTTGCCCAGCCGGTGATGGCAAGTATAGGTGATTGCGTCATAAGTGGCGCAGACGCGTTTTATCCAGGCGTCGTACTCCGGTAGTAGGGAGGTTGGTGTGCTCATTTGCCACCCACGCGCAATCGGGTCTTTCGGTACAATTTCTGCGCAGGTCTGCCTTAGAGTCGGCAAGCACCGTGTGCAGAGCAGACTATGTGATCAACAAAATGCTCAACTAGGATCGGAGCTGGCGGGCGGTCCCGACGCCCGCCAGCTCCGATTCTTTGCCGCGTTCTGGCTAGGAGCGGCTGAAGTCAGTTAGGGAGTCGTCACCACGGTTTGGACCATGGGTGCGATGTGGGCGCCTTGCACCTCCGTAAGGTCTTTCGATGCCGGGGCATCTCCCCTGATCGCCGCATGCGGAACAACGACCCAGCAAGCGCAACCCCAAATGCACTCACCAGCCATACCCTCAAATCGGATCGACTGCTCGCTCATCATGACACCGAGGTCAAGAATCCAGGAGTGCATAAGAAGCTTATCGTCCCACGACTCGGTCTGGTCGTAGGCGTCTCTGGCTTCGTAGAAGAGCGGGAAGTCGGTCTTAGCAACGCCCGGAATGATGATACTTGAATACGCAGTGAGTTCATCAAAGAACTCTCCTTGCGTTGTGTACAGGGTGCCGTCCTCTCCCGGCAAGAGGTAGACCTGGAGTGTCTCTTCCAACTTCTTTTGCAGGGTGTCGTTCCATAGTTCGCGCGGAGCGACTGTATGGGCCTCAATGTAGTCTGTTTTGAAACCCTCTTTGAGGCCGGACCACTGGGGGATGTATCCGATCCACTTGCTGACAACTTCGCGCCACTTGCTGCGCGGTTCGCCGGGGAGCACCTCAACTCCGGGGTGGGTGAACTTGGCGACGTCAAAAAGTGTCCAGGCGCGGTCTCCGGAGGTGTTTCGCTCGTGTGGTGCGCCGGTGAAACCTGCGGGCCGAAGCAGTTTGAACAGCAGCCGTCCGTAGTCCTGGACGATGAACCGGGCGAACGAATCGTCGATAAATTTGCGTGTGACGCCCTTGCGCAGTGCATCTCGGATGGCTGGCTGGCCGGTCTTGGTGTAGGTGCCGAGCCGCTGCCAGGAGTGTTCCTGCGGCAGCGCGAAGAATCCGCCGGTGAACGGGTTTTTGTAGAGATCGCCCCAGACTGCCATGACGCCTTGGTTTTTGTTGTCGTCGAGCATGCAGTCGAGCTCGTTGATGGTCGGGAACAGGGCAGCCTTGCCTCCGGCGTGGTCCTCGTCGCCCGAGAATGGCATGGTGGCCACACCGACTACTGGGATCCGGCGGCCGAGCTTCACATTGGACAGGTGTCTGGCGAGGTCGACCACCATGCCGCTGCCAGTGCCACCGGCGAGTGAGAAGAAGACGAGCACGATCGACGGAAGCTTGGTGTCGTTGATGCTTTGCACGAACGCATCAAGCTCCTTTTCCAAGCTTTTCGGTTCGCTGTAGTAGTAATGACCATAGATGGCCTTAGCTACCGCGCGCGGAAAGGAGTCGCCGGCTTTGGGCAATTCTAGGTCGGCCGGTAGCCACGGCTCGTAGTTGGGGTTCCAATAATAACGGGGGTATTCCATCTTGAGGAATTCACGCCACCGGTTGAGGCTGGTTTGAAGATCCTCGCGGTTGGGGACATCGAGGCCCACGGTGCGCACCTGGGCGCGCTCCCGGGGGATTCCTCGCTCGTCGAGTCTGGCGTTGAAGCCGTTAGCGTACTCACGCAGTTCGTGCATATCCTGTTCACCGATGTCGATCGCCAGTCCGGTGAACCGGGCTCGGTGGTCTTCGAGCAAATCTTCGATCTCGCCGGTACGCAGGAGTGCCTCAACCATGTAGGCGCCGGTTTTGCCGATGCCGAGTGCGTGAATGCAGTGAGGCGACTGGTTTCCCGTCGCACTGTGGTACATAGACAGTCCCATGACCCTGAGTTCCTCTCCTCGTACACCTCGATATTCGATATAACTTGACTTGCCTGGGCGCGATCCGGCGGCAAGCCGCCGGATCGTCACGTCATTCGAGGAAGCCCAGGTCCTTCAGTACGGTGGCGGCAGTTGTTGGGCGCTCGTCGGCAACGAATGTGCGATATTGGTCAACGAAATCACCGGATTTCCGTGTCATTTTTCCTTCCTCGAGGAGTGCCACCGCCTTCTCCAAATTGGCTCGTGAAAGGCTGTCCTTCCACAGCCGGTGTTTCACATAAACCTTTTCTTCATCGGCACCGGTTACCGATAATGTGGACGATCCGGGGATCGGCGCTATTTGCGCACCGTCTTTGTAACGCTTGATGACCATATCCCAGTCCAACGCCATCACGGTCCTCCTCGCGGGCAGATTAGGTGCATTCGGCGTTCGGACTTAGCCGGTAGCGGCCACCGCGGGCGCCGTAGCCGGCAGCTTCTCGCCACGGATGGCGGCATAGGGTACGACGACCCAGCAGGCGCAGCCCCAGATGCATTCACCGCCCATGCCATCAAAGCGGATGGATGGTTCGCACAGCATCACTCCCAGATCAAGCAGCCAGGAGTGCTTGAGCAGCTTTTCGTCCCAACTCAAGGTGTCATAGGTGTCGCGGGCGGTGAAGAAGATCTCAAGGTCTAACTTGCTGACACGAGGTATCACCACCGTGATCAGGGGATCGCCGCGATCTTCTAGCTGTAGCGCGACTGGCTCCACCGCAGTGCTCGCCGCTTGCGCGATCTGCTCTTTCAACTGCGACACGACTTGGTCGGAGAAGGCCTCCTTTGGCCCGAGCATGCGCGCCTCGGCATATTCGGTGTCAAATCCCTTGACCAGCCCGCAGGCGTCCAGCTTGCTGACGTTCGCCGCCTCGCGGGTGGTTAACACGTTTATCCAGCGGGCATTGGGCTCGCCGCGGATCGCCGGATGCCATGCATTCGCAGGCACCGACAGCCAGTTGAGCGCCTTGAGGGTCTCGTAAAGATGTACCGAGTCGTTACGAGCAATGAAGTTGACGATTCCCCGGTCCACGGCCGCGTGGGTCTCAGCAAGGTTTCCGGTCAGGGCGAACACATCGTCTTGGGGCACGGCGAAAAAGCCACCGGTAAATGGATTTTTGTACAGGTCCCCCCATACCGCCATGACGCCCTTGTTCTTCTCGGTATCGATCATGCAGTCGAGCTCATTGATGACCGGAAAGAGCGATCCGTCGAAGGTTTCCGGTGGGTCACCCTCACACGGCAACACGCCGATTCCTACAACCCATGGTCGGCGTCCCAGCTTCATGTTCGACAGGTGTCGGGCGATTTCCACGACGATGCCACTGCCCACTCCGCCGGCTAGGCTGAAGACCACGACGACCAGTGGAGTGGTTTCGCTGGAGAGCACGTGTTCGGCAAAGGTATCGAGCGCGCGGGTGATCTCACGATTTTGGTAGTACTCCGAGCCGTATACGGCCTTTGCAAGTGCCCTTTGGAAGTGCTCGCCGGGGCCGGGCAACTGCACGTCGGCCGGCAGCCACGGCTCATAGTTGGGATTCCAGTAGTAGCGGGGGTATTCCATCTTAAGGAATTCGCGGTAGCGGTTGAGGCTGGTCCGCAGTTCTTCGTCGCTTGGGATGGGGAGGGCCACGGTGTTGACGTGGCTGCGCT
>JAFAWY010000041.1 GCA_019241525.1 Pseudonocardiales bacterium | reverse complement strand
CTCGGTGACCGAACGAACCCGCGAGATCGGCATCCGCAAAGCCATCGGTGCCACCAGCCGCGCGATCCTGGAACAGTTCCTTCTGGAATCCACCGTGCTGGCCGGCCTCGGCGGGCTGCTCGGCGTCGGGTTCGGAATCGGACTGTCCCTTCTCATCCGCGCCGTGACACCGGCCATCACGCCAGCTACTGGCGCGCTGGCCGACTTCACCCCCATCATCTCCGCCACTCCCGTGCTGGTGGCATTTAGCATCAGCCTTGGGATCGGGCTGATCGCCGGCGGTTACCCGGCCTACCGCGCAGCCCGGCTACGCCCCATCCAAGCCCTCCGCTACCAGTAGCCAACCCCGCCCTTGCCCGCACTCTGGATGCAGACTGCTGTTTTTGAGGCCTCCGAAACAGCAGTCTGCATCCAGACTGCGGGCGGGGTTGAGTCAGATGCGGGGTCGGGTGGCACGGTAGGCCGGGTAGCTGCCGGCCACCAGCCCGATGATCAAGCTGATCACGAATGCCACCACGACCGGCTCGATAGACAAGACCGGGGTGAACCCAGCCAGTGCTCCGGAACGGTCGAAGGTCGGTGCGAATGCGCGAATGATGAAAGTCATCGCAACCCCGACTCCGATGCCGAGGAGCCCGCCGAGACCGGCCAGCACGATGGATTCGATCAGGACTTGTTTCAGGATTTCCCGGCGCCCGGTACCGGTCGCTTGCTCGATGTCCGTTTCTAGGGTTCGTTCGGTGACCGAGGCCAGCATGATATTCAGCACTCCAAGGCCGCCGACAATCAGCAAGATCACCGCAATGGCTGGAATGAACAGGACGAGGAGGTGGACGATCTGGTCGAAGGTTTGCAGCCGGTGTCCCAGAGATTGAATTTGATAGTCCCTCATCTGGGGGTCGGTGATGCGGTGACGTTCATCCAGAATGTGGGCTACTTGAGCCATGGCAGCGGGAACGTCGGTCTGCCGGGGGGCTTGCACAGTGATCAGGTTCAATGAGTTACCGCTACCTTGGCCGTAGCCGACGATGTAGCGGCGAGCGGTGTCCAGGGGCACGACTGCGGTGTTGTCCTGCTGCTGACCGTAACTGGCCAGCACCCCGATCACCCGGAATGGGACATGGTTGATCTGCACGGTCTGATTCAATGCTGCAGCGGGTTCCCCGAACAAGGCGTTCCCAATGGTAGGACCGAGGATGGCCACCCGGGCGGCCTCGCGGGCTTGAACCTGGTCGAAAAACGTCCCCGCCGTCAGGATCCGATTGTTGGTTGCCGGCCAGTTGTCCGTGGTGCCGATGGTGTTCCCGGAAAGAAATTTGACCGCTCCAGCCGTGATCACTATTCCTGAGCTGGCAATTGATGGGGTGACGTTGGCGACGGCCGGTGCATCCTGTAGCGCGTCGGCGTCAGCGTCGGTGAGATTCCGCGCCGGTGGCGCGCCGGGAATGTCGGCGCTCGCCGGCACGATGGCGATGATGTTGGCCACCGTTTCGACGCGGTCATTGACCGCATTTTTCACCCCATAGCCACAGGCGATAAGCAAAATGACCGCCGAGACCCCGATGACGAGGCTGAACATGGTTAGCGCGGAACGCAGCGGGTGACCACGTAACCCGCGCAAGGCGCTCTGTAAAGTTCCCCGCCGGCTCATGGTGTGACCTTCCCCGGTCCGCCGCACCTATACCGCCCATCAGAACACTTCTATAGGGATAGCCGATCATCGGCGTTTCGCGCAAGGTATTCAGCGAATCCCCCGGCGTGGTCACAAGCTGTAGATGGCCACCAACGCTGTGCATGTCAAAGGTAGCGGATGGGAGTCAGTAAGCAGCGCAGCGTGCTCACCAGCGATAAGTGAGCTGCCCGGGCAGATACTTTGAGATCATTGTGGGAAGCGTGGATCCTTCGATTTGTCCGCGCGGGTAAGGACGCCTTACCTGTCTGCGGCTCGCGCCTCATGGAACAAGTCATCGGCGATGTGATCGTTATGTTCAGCATTCCCATCCCGTTCAGGCGCCGTCACCGTGAGGCGCCTTGACTGTGTCTGGTCGCTGACAATGCGCCCATCGCGCAGCCGGATGACTCGCTTGGCGAAGTCGGCAATCTCTTGTTCGTGAGTGATCACCACGATGGTGCGGCCGGCTTCGTTGAGCCTGATGAGCATCTGCATGATTTCGAGACTGGATGCGGTGTCGAGGTTGCCGGTGGGCTCGTCGGCCAGCAGGATCGCGGGATCATTGATCAGCGCACGAGCGATGGCGACCCGTTGCTGCTGACCGCCTGACAACTCGTTGGGCAGGTGATTTTCACGCTCGCCCAGCCCTACCTCGGCCAGCGCGCGCCGAGCGCGGGAGCGCCGATCCGATACTCCGGCGTAAATTAAAGGAAGCTCGACATTGCGGATCGCGCTGGTCCGTGACACGAGGTTGAATGATTGGAACACGAACCCGATCTTGCGGCTGCGGATCTTGGCCAACCGATTGCCGGACAACCGGCTAACGTCGGTTCCATCAATCAGATAACGCCCACTCGAAGGAAGATCCAAACAGCCGAGAATATTCATGAGCGTGCTTTTCCCTGATCCTGAAGGCCCCATGATTGCAACCATTTCACCTTCATCGATGGTCAGGTCGATGCCGTGCAGCACCGGCATTTCGGTCTTACCCATCTGGTACACCTTGGTGACACTTTCGAGCTCGATCATGCTGCTCCCTCGGCTAATTATCCATCACGCTCGGTTCCCGGAAATGCAACGCCGTGCCCACCGGGCCCTGCGGTACCGGAGTGGTACTCGACTCCGGACCGCTGAAATAGATTGGGATACGGCCGCTGCTGAATGCTTGCGCGACAGCCACGTTGGAGCCCATCCCGGCGACCGCCGGCCAGCTGCTCCTGTGAGGAGAGTCACTTTAGCCCGGTGGATCAGCCCGTGTGCCCTTTCAAGCCCCACTTACACTCCCCGTTATCTGCGGTCTGGTCAGGGTCAACGTTCCCCCGCTTGCCTGGGAAAAGGCTGAAAATTCCCCGGGAGATCTCCGCTTTACCTCGTTGCATACGGCCCGGCATGGAAGGGCGCAGGGTGCACGCATGCCCGCGGATTCACCCTCGCCGACTCGAGCCTTGATCCGGCCGCGAGGTAACTGGCGCCCAACTCCAAGGGCGGACGCAAGCCGGTATCGACCGCTACGGCGAGCCGGCCGGGTGGCGCACCGACGGGGACATGGCGCCGCCGCCTACACCCTGCACGCCCAGAACGACGACTGGGGCCAGGCCGGCGCCATGGTCCGCGAGTTGCTCGACGCCGCCGCCCGCACCCAGCGGGTCAACAACATCGTCGGCCACCTCCTCAACAAGGTCAGTGAACCCAACGTCGACAAGGACCTGGGCGACCGGGTCGAGCAAGACATCCGCGCGGGCCAGTCCTGACCACGTCCGTCTGATCACGAAGGCCCGGTGCCCCAGGTACCGGGCCCAACGGTGCCCGAGCGCAACTCGCTTCACGCTAGCTCGGCTGGTGGTTCACCTACTGTTTGGTGGTAACGCGACCAATGGCATGTGGCAAGTGCGTCTGCGACAACGGAGGAGCGAGTGATGAAGCACGTCTCACTAGGGGGACTGGACGTGTCCCGGCTGGGCCTGGGGACTATGGGTATGTCCGCCTTCTATACCGGGGCGGGGACCGACGACGCAGAGTCCATCCGCACCATCCGCCGTGCCCTGGAGCTGGGTATCACCTTCATCGACACGGCAGAGATCTACGGTCCGTACACAAACGAAGAGCTCGTGGGACGGGCCATCGCCGGCCACCGCGAACAAGTCGTCCTCGCCACCAAGTTCGGATTGGTCTCCCATCGCCATGGTGGCAGCCGGGAAATCGACAGCTCCCCGCAGAATGTCCGGACTGCGGTCGAGGGATCGCTCAAGCGCCTGGGTACCGATCACATCGATCTGTATTACCAGCATCGGGTCGACCCGCAGACACCGATCGAGGACACTGTGGGCGCGCTGAGCCAGCTGGTCGAGGAGGGGAAGGTCGGTCACATCGGCTTGTCCGAAGCTGGGCCCGCCACGCTGCGAAAAGCACATGCCGTGCATCCGATCACCGCGCTGCAAACCGAGTACTCCCTGTGGACACGCGATCCTGAGGCGGAGATCCTGCCGCTGGTGCGTGAGCTGGGCATCGGCTTTGTGGCCTACTCGCCGCTGGGTCGGGGATTCCTGACGGGCCAACTGCGTTCCACCGAGCAGCTCGACGCCAGTGACTTCCGCCGGACAAATCCCCGCTTCGCGGACGGCAACCTTGAACGCAACCTCCGGATCGTCGAAGCCGTCGAGGCCATCGCGGCGGAGGCCGGCGCCACGCCAGCCCAGGTCGCGCTGGCCTGGCTGCTGGCCCAAGGTGACGACATCGTGCCGATCCCGGGTACCAAGCGAGTGTCCCGCCTGGAGGAAAACGCTGCCGCGGTGAACCTCGAGTTGACCGCTGAGCAACTGGCCCGGCTCGCCGCAATCGAGCCACCTGTGGGTGACCGCTACCCGGACATGACGCCGATCAATCGCTAAGCATCATGCCGTTGTGCGGTGGCGGTGATGGCCGCAGCCGCTTGCGGATCGAGTTGGAATAGCTGCCGCAGTGCGTCGGCGTAGGCCTCGCCCCTGCCGGCTTTGGCATGTTGTTTGACTTTCACCGTGGGGGCGTGCAACAGCTTGTCGACCACGCGGTGCACGGTGCGGGTGAGCTCGGCGCGCACCGCGGCATCAAGTCCCGGTAGCCGGCTGTCCAGCCGCCGTAGCTCCATGTCCGCCACCTCAGCGGCCCGCTGGCGCAGCGCAGCCACAGTGGGGATGACCCCTGCGGTTCGCTGGGTCACCAGGTAGCTGTGCAGTTCCTGTTCGACGAGCTGATGGGCGATCTCCACCGCGCCCGACGCCCTGCCGAACTGCTCCACCCGGCGCGCCACGGTGACGAGATCGAGCAAGATCACGCCAGCTACCTCACCCACCGCAGGCTCGACGTTGCGGGGTAAACCCAGGTCACAGACCACGAGCGGGTGCCGCCGGTTGCTCGTCGCGTCGCCGAGATCGTCGACGCCGAGCACCGCGCCAGTGGCGCCCGTGCAACAGAGCACCAGGTCCACTGTGGGCAGAGTGGTGGCGACGCTGTCCAGACCGACAACCCGGGCGGGCGTGCCCTCGGCTTCGCACAGCGCGGCTATCCGCTGTGCGCTGCCTGGCGTGCGGTTGGCGACGGCTATCTCGGCGACCCCGGCCCTGCGCAACTGTGCCGTGGCCAGTCCGGCAAGCGAGCCAGCGCCGAGCACCAGCACGCGCCGACCAGCCAGGCCAGCCTTGTCTGGACCACCGAGCGCGGTGGCCGCCGCGGCAAGGACTTCAGACACCACTGAGGCCCCAGCGGCACCGACGGCTGTTTCGGTGTGGATCCGTTTGCCCACTCGCAGCGCCTGCTGGACGGCGTCATGCAACGTGCCGCCGACGGTGCCGGCCTGCTCGGCACCGCCATATGCCGTGCGCAGTTGACCAAGAATCTGTGCCTCGCCAACGACCATCGAATCCAGCCCGGCGGCCACCGAGAACAGGTGCTGCACACCGGCCGCTGCGTAATGCACGTAGAGGTGTGCAGACAGCTCGTCGAGCGTCATCGCGCACCGGTCGGTCAGTACGCCGGTGATGTCGCCGAGCCCGTCATGGAAAGTGGTCGCCACCGCGTAGACCTCGACCCGGTTACAGGTCGACAGCAGCAGCGCCTCTGCGACGTGCTCACGCTCGAGCAGCTGATGCAAAACCTTGCTGGCGTCCGTGCAGGACACCGCTACTCGCTCCAGTACGTCCACCGGTGCGCTGCGGTAAGACATCCCCACGACCAGCAGACTCATTGCTAGGCCTCCTCCCACACGGTGCCCGATAACTCCCCACTCTTCTGCTCCGCCATCGCGCCTCAAGCGCGTCTACGTCTTCACGGCCAGCGCCGAACTTCAGTACCGGCCAGCAGGCAGCAGTAATTGTGGGCATGCTTTGAGACCACCAGAGGCGGCAG
Source organism: Pseudonocardiales bacterium (assembly GCA_019241525.1). GTDB lineage: Bacteria > Actinomycetota > Actinomycetes > Mycobacteriales > Pseudonocardiaceae. The sequence continues at coordinate 4,552 of JAFAWY010000041.1, read as the reverse complement.
GTGATTACCGTCAGGTGACAAATTCGACGGTGGCGCTCGACGGCCCCGTCGTCGCGACCTTGCCAGCCGTGGTGCAGCCGATCACTGGTACACCTGTCCGAACAAGCTCAAATCTGGGCCAGCAGCTCGGCCAAGTTGTCGCACTGCGAGCAGCGCGCCATGAGCAGCTTCGCGTCGTCGTGCAGCAGCGCCTGGTCCGTCGCCGTCCTCCAGCAGCATGCATTTCGGCAAGCTGGCACGCTAGGTGTGACAAACCAGAGCGCGCTCGCCGTGGCAGACAACGCAACGATCGGCGCATTGGGGCTTCATGCCAAGGATGTACGGCAAGGGGGCAGTGTGGCTGTTCGGAACTGGCTGCGGGCCTGGCCGGTCTACCGGCAATTGACCGGCCTCGATCCATGGGGCCGAGGCAAGGCCGTCGTATCACCTGAGTACGCAACTTTCGCGCCGCGCACAGCGACCGCCGACCGGGTTGTGCATTCGGTGTGCCCGTATTGCGCCGTGGGCTGCGCGCAGAACGTCTACGTCAAAGACGAGCGGGTCGTTCAGATTGAAGGCAACCCGGACAGCCCGATTTCCCGGGGGCGGCTGTGCCCCAAGGGTTCGGCGAGCAAGCAGCTGGTCACCGGGGACCATCGGGCACGGAAAGTGCTGTACCGGCCACCGTTCGGTACCGAGTGGCAGGAACTCGACCTCGACGCGGCGATGGACATGGTCGCTGACCGCATGCTGGACGCCCGGCGTAAGGGTTGGCAGGAAACCGACGAGCACGGCAACCCGCTGCACCGGACCCTGGGTATCGCCAGCCTGGGCGGGGCAACGCTGGACAATGAAGAGAACTATCTGATCAAAAAACTGTTCACCGCCCTAGGTGCGGTGCAGATCGAGAACCAGGCGCGCATTTGACACTCCGCCACTGTTCCCGGTCTGGGAACGTCCTTCGGCCGTGGCGGCGCCACCGACTACCAGCAAGACCTCGCGAACTCCGACTGCATCGTCATCATGGGTTCGAACATGGCCGAAGCCCACCCTGTGGGCTTCCAGTGGGTGATGGAAGGCAAAGCCCGCGGTGCCACCGTCATCCACATCGACCCGCGGTTTACCCGCACCAGCGCCGTGGCTGACATGCATGTGCCGTTGCGCGCAGGGACTGACAACGCGTTCCTTGGCGGCGTGATCAATTACATTCTCGCCCACGAGCTGGACTTTCGCGAGTACGTCCTCGCCTTCACCAACGCGCCGTTCCTGGTGGACGAGCGCTACCGGGATACCGAAGATCTCGACGGCCTGTTCAGCGGCTACGACCCAGCCACGGCCAGCTACGACCCCAGCAGCTGGCATTACGAGGGCACCGCCCCGGTGAACTCCACCGGGAGAGGGGATCCCGCTGGAGCCAAGGAGTTCTCGGCGCCCCACCAGCACGGCTCCGGCGGACCCGTTATCGAGGGGGCAGCCGACGGTATCGCCTCGGACCCCACCTTGCAGCACCCTCGCTGCGTCTACCAGATTCTCAAGCGGCACTTCGCCCGCTACACCCCCGAGATGGTCGAAGCGACCTGCGGCACCCCGAAGGAGCTGTTCCTGAAGGTGTGCCGGGCCTGGACGTCGAACTCCGACCGGGAACGCACCGCCGGGCTGGTCTACAGCGTGGGCTGGACCCAGCACACCACGGGTGCGCAGTACATCCGCGCAGGTTCGATCATCCAGCTGTTGCTGGGCAACATCGGCCGGCCCGGCGGCGGCGTTTTCGCCCTGCGCGGGCACGCCAGTATCCAGGGCTCCACGGACATCCCTACGTTGTTCAACCTGCTGCCGGGTTACCTGGTGATGCCCACCCCCGCGCACAAGGATTTATCTCAATATCTGAGCAGCATCCGCAGCAAGAATCAGAAGGGTTTCTGGTACAACGCGGATGCTTATATGGTGTCCCTGCTGAAGGAATATTGGGGCGAGGCGGCCACCCCGGACAATGACTTCTGCTTCGATTACTTGCCCCGGGTCAGCGGTGACCACGGCACCTACCGGACCGTGATGGATATGGTCGACGGAAAGGTCTACGGCTATTTTCTGCTCGGTCAAAATCCTGCGGTGGGGTCCGCCCATGGCAAGCTGCAGCGGCTAGGGATGGCCAAGCTCGACTGGCTGGTCGTCCGGGATCTCACGATGATCGAAAGCGCCTCATTCTGGAAGGATGCGCCGGAGATCGAGACCGGGGAGATCGTGCCGCAGGAATGCCGCACCGAGGTGTTTTTCTTCCCGGCCGCCGCGCATGTGGAAAAGGAGGGCACCTTCACCCAAACCCAGCGGATGCTGCAGTGGCGGGACAAGGCAGTCGAACCGGCGGACGACCAACGCAGCGAGCTGTGGTTCTTCTACCACCTGGGCCGGCGGCTCAAGCAGCGGCTGGCTAATTCCACTGACCCGCGGGACCGCCCCGTACAGGACTTGGCGTGGGATTACGAGGTGGACGGCGACGAACCGTCCGCGCAGGACGTACTACGCCACATCAACGGCTATGACCTGACAACCGGCCGCCTGCTCAATGGCTACCCGCAGCTGAAGGCGGACGGCAGCACCTCGTGTGGTTGCTGGATCTACAGCGGTGTCTACGCCGATGGGGTCAACCAGGCAGCGCGCCGCAAGTCCCGTTTAGACCAGGATGAAGTGGCCCTGGATTGGGGCTGGGTCTGGCCGGCCAACCGGCGGGTCCTGTACAACCGCGCTTCGGCCGATCCGCAAGGGCGGCCGTGGAGCAAGCGCAAGGCCCTGGTCTGGTGGGATGACCAGCGCAGCGAGTGGACCGGTTACGACGTGCCGGACTTCGACAAGACCAAGCCACCCACATATGAACCGGCCCCTGGCGCGGTCGGGCCCGACGCGCTGCGTGGCGATGACCCGTTCATCATGCAGGCCGACGGGAAGGGCTGGCTGTTCGCGCCGAATGGGCTGATGGACGGGCCTTTGCCCACGCATTACGAGCCGAACGAATCGCCGGTCCGCAACCCGCTTTATGGTCAGCAGACCAACCCGACCCGCATGGTCTACCGCCGCCCCGACAACCCGGCCAACCCGTCACCTCCCGAGCAGCACAGCGACGTTTTTCCGTACGTGTTCACCGCCGCCCGACTCACCGAGCATCACACCGCGGGGGGGATGAGCCGCCAGCTGGCCTATTTATCGGAGCTGCAGCCGGAGCTGTTCGTCGAGGTCTCCCCCGAGCTGGCCGCAGAACGCGGGCTGGCGCATCTCGGCTGGGCGCATGTCATCAGCAGCCGCACCGCGATCGAAGCCCGGGTGGTGGTGACCGACCGGATGAAGCCGCTGCGGATCCAGGACAGGGTGGTGCACCAGGTGTGGATGCCCTACCACTGGGGTTCGGTGGGCAAGGTGGTCGGTGACGCGGTCAACGACCTGATCGGTGTGGTGGAGGACCCCAACGTCTTCATTCAGGAGAGCAAGGTCCTTACCTGCGATATCCAGCCCGGCCGTCGCCCGCGGGGACCGCAACTACTGGAGTACGTGGCCGGCTACCGCAGCCGCGCGGGGATCACTCCGGCCGGACCGGCGCGGCCACACGCCGGTGCACTGGGCAGGGAGGATGGACGATGAGCGCCGACCATAACTTGTCGGGGAACTCGTCCGGACTTTTGTCCGGGCCCGAGGCCGACGTGACTGCTGCTGCCGGCTACCTTGATCATCCTCCTCGCATGGGCTTTTTCACCGACACCTCCGTGTGTATCGGTTGCAAGGCATGCGAGGTGGCCTGCAAGGAGTGGAACCTCGTGCCGGACGACGGGTTTGACCTGCTGGGGATGTCGATGGACAACACCGGCATGCTCGGCGCCAACACCTGGCGGCACGTGGCCTTCATCGAGCAGGAAAAGCCGCTCGGGCAGCAGGAGGCCGGTGTAGCCGAGTTGCCTACCGGCCCGTCGGCCACCGAGCAGGCAGCCGACGTGGTCGCCACTGCGATGCGCCAGGCCCCGCGTGGCGGCGCCGAACTCGGCACCAGCCCGCTGCAGGTCAGCCCTGGTTCGCGGGATCTGGGCATGCCCTCGTTCCAGCGTCCCGGGGCCGATGCCGAAACCCAGCGACGCACCGATTTCCGCTGGTTGATGATGTCCGACGTGTGCAAGCACTGCACCCATGCCGGCTGCCTGGATGTCTGCCCGACCGGTGCGTTGTTCCGCACCGAGTTCGGCACCGTGGTGGTGCAACAGGACATCTGCAATGGTTGCGGCTACTGCGTGTCCGGATGCCCCTACGGCGTCATCGACCGGCGCCCCGGTGACGGCCGCGCGCAGAAGTGCACGCTGTGCTATGACCGCCTCCGTGGCGGGCTGGAGCCGGCGTGCGCGAAGGCCTGCCCCACCGAGTCCATCCAGTTCGGACCGCTCGACGAGCTGCGCGAACGCGCGGCGCGGCGGGTCGAGGAGCTCCACGAACGCGGCGTTACTGAAGCTCGGCTGTACGGTGCAGACCCCGACGATGGCGTCGGCGGTAATGGGGCGTTCTTCCTGCTGCTCGACGAGCCCGAGGTCTACGGCCTGCC
>JAFAWY010000034.1 GCA_019241525.1 Pseudonocardiales bacterium | reverse complement strand
ACGCGTGCGTGCTCGCGTCGAACACGCCCTGGCGCACATGAAGACCTGGAATGTCCTACGAAACTGCCGACGCAAACGCGACGGCGTCTGGTACGCCACCCGCGGCGTGGCTCAGATGCGCAACCTCGCGATGACCTACTGACAATTCCTGCTAACCGAATAACCCACGCTCACCAACCAGACCAGCCCAGTTAATCATTACGGGACAGGCTTTAGGCTTGGTTTCTGCCGAGGTTCCTCACCACGCTGTGGCATATGGCAAACACTACGACCGGTGGGGTCGTCACACTTCTGGAACCCCACAGGACCACCCCAGCTGGCTAGAAGGTGAATGTCACGGTGTTCGACGTCGACGGTGTGAACGCAGCCGGGTTGGTTGGAGTGAACACCGCGGTCAGCGAATGCGGACCCCCGCTCAGGAAGCTGACCGGCCCCAGAGCCTGACCCGCTATCACCCACACCGGGCCACCGAGATCGACTGTCCCGTCCATGAACTGAACCGTCCCCGCCGCATTCAGTGGCACCACCGTCGCGGTAGGGATCACGATACCGCCCAACCCCAACGGCAACGGCTGCCTAAACACGCTCAGCGACGTGATCGTCACCCTCATCCCCGGCACCGGCGTCGGCGTGGGTACCGGCGTAGGCGTGGGTGCTGGCGTCGGCGTGGGGGTTGGCGTCGGCGTGGGGGATGGGGTCACCGTGAGCGTGGTACTGCCCGCAACCTCACCGCTGGCCGCCCTGATAGTGGTGGTCCCGGTGGCCACAGCAGTGGCCAGGCCGGTAGAGCTGATGGTGGCCTTGGTGGTATTCGAAGAGCTCCAGGTGACGCTGTCGGTCAGATTCTGGGTCGAGCCGTCGGTGAAGGTGCCTGTGGCCGTGAACTGCTGGGTGGTTCCCTCGGAGATGGAGGGATTGGCAGGAGTGACGGCGATCGAGGCAAGAGTGGGCTCGAGTTCGGTTGCGCTGGCCCCGGCACGGTTGGAGGTGGCGGCGGCTTGCGCGGCGGGAGCCAGGGCCAATAGCAGCACTGCCGCCAGCACAATGGTCATCAAGGTGCTGGTTTTCGCCTTGAGTTTGGACGCCGAAGAACCTGACCGATCGGGCGGTAATCCAGCGGCAGCGTCGGGCATGTCTCAGTTCCTTCTCATGGGCTCAAGAGTTGGCGAAATGACGTAAGTCGCGCCCGGAGCGCCTACGGCGACGTCGAAAAAGCTGACTACGCCCGGCAGGGTGACGGCGCCGAACCCAACGACGGTGGAGGGGCACACCAGGGTGGTTGAGCCGGTCAGCGTGAACGCGGGCGGTGCAGTAGCGGCCAAAGCAGGGCTGTGGCGGTGCTGAGGCTGAGCACCACACCCAGCAAAGCCACATCGACAGGGCCAGGGAGGTGCCGGGTACACATACGCACCAGCAACTCCCCGGAATCGGCGCGCGGCAGGTTGAACGCTGACCCGATCCCGCACCGCGGTGCAGGGCAGGAACTGGGCGAACCTGCGGCGCCCACGCCGACGATGACCGGCGCAAAACACCGCCCGCACGCCGCAGACGAGAATCGTCGCACCTCCCGGCATTGAGGGATCTCGCGTGGGCGAAACGATGGGTCGCCGAGATGGCCAGCAGAAGTCCCGAAGCCGACCAGGGGATGGCGACGAACCCCACAAAGGACACCTAAAGCGACCGGTTCACGAACTCATCCGGGCAACGTCACCAACGGATCCCGCCGGTCGGGCCACGAAAGGGCGGCCATGTCGGTGGTGTGCGGCTATGGGCGGCGTGGTGGCGGAGTCGGCAACCATCCACAAAGGAACATGCGGCCGCCGATACCGCATGACGTTGGCAGTGGCCAGGGCAGTCCGGCGAAAAAGTTGCGCACTCTTACCTGCTGAGAATCCGATGATGAGCCGAATCGCCGGGTTTGGCGGGGATGAACTCAGTGTTACTAGCAGAACTGATCCAGATACGGGATGAAGAGGCCATGGATTCACATCCCGCCACCTCGGTCGCCGTTAAAGGGCGGAGGCATCTCAACTTGCTAGCCCTGCGACCTGGGTGCCCACTTGATGCGGGGAAATCCAGCCGCTTGCTGCTGTGGTCGCGGGCTTGGCTTCTGGGTGAGCAGGGCGTCCGGCAGTCGCCGGTGGCGGTGCGAGAAGTGCGAGGCGGCCACCACTGCCACTCTGGTGGCGAGCGATTCGACCGCGGGGCGATCGGCTTATCGATGACAGTTCCCGGTGATCGGCTGGTCAGCTGGTCGGCGAAGGCTTTGCGCGCGAACGGTATCGAATCCGCCAGGGAGCTATTGACCGTGGGTGAGTGGCCCAGGTCTGGGTAGATGTGCAACCTCACAGGGTTGCCCGTTTCACCCAGGGAAAGACGCGACATTTTGCGGCTCGGCCGGTGACCACGAAGCGGCCGGAGAGCGCCTACCGCATCCCCGAAAAGGGATTTACAGGGTTGACTGGGCAAAGCGAAGGAGCAGACCCCTCATGGCGCGCGAGGAGATCTATCGACAACCAAGTCTGACGCATCGCTATTAGCGCATCGGATCTCAGCAACTGAGGCAGATCTGACCACCCGAATTTTGCTTCACGCCTATGTCCAGGGTGACCGTCCCAAGGTCCCCCTCGTCGACCGGTCCCCGGATCGTTTTCACCTGGGCCCATGGCGGCTTCTTTCTGCATCGCGGGCCGGCCGGTACCGCTTGCGGTAGAAGTTGTCCACCAGCGGTACCGGTCGTTGCACGGATCGCCACGGATCAGGACTCTGCCGCGGCCTGCTTGATCAGATCGGCCACCGCTCTCGGCGGCGACGCGTAGATCGCGTGACTGCCGACGATCTCCGACACGGTGGCCCCGGCACGCTTGGCCATGGTGTGCTGGAGGGGCGGGGGAGAAGCTCGTCAAGCAGTGGCAGGGTATGACGATTTCCGGTAGCCGCCGCACCGCCCTGCGCGAGTCGAGGGTCAACCTAGTCATGCTAACCCGGATGCGTCAGGACGGCGGCCGCTGAGCGAACCGTGTAAGGGTGGTCATTGCCCAAGGCTTGGCGCATGCGCACCAAGGTGTCCTCGCCTCGCTGGTGTGCCCGCTCATGCTGTCCGAGGTGCTGGAGGAAATGGCAACCGGCCGGTCCGGAGAGCGTTGCGACACTGAGCATTATGCCGTCGCTGGCCACAGGGATGCCCACGATGACGGTAATGACCATCATACTGGTTACGTATGGGTCAGATTCGATATGGACCCAAGAGTTTAGAAGCTACCGACCGAACGCGTTGCGACTGATCAGCCCTTCCTAAAGTTGACCCGTTTTTTGGTAAGTCGTGCGCCTTCTCTGAGCTTACCGGGACGTAGGACATCGTCTTCGGTTAATGTCCGTTCGCTGCCGTCGCGTAGATCTTGTTCAATGACGGGTGCGTCCGCCGGCAGCTTGCCGAGTTCGCGAATCTCGGTCACCGAGATGGTGTCCTTGGCCCATGGATGGGCTTCTCCTTCAATCATCACCTCGTACTCGACAATATCTACATCGTTGGCCATTTCTGTTAACCTCTCTGTGAATGCCGTTAACAGCAAGGAAGTGACGGGCCAAGGAAGCGTTCGCTTGGCTGCCCGGCGGAATGTCGTATGGCGTCGGTGAGTACGTCGATAAGGTGGCGGCCGGCCTGCGGGGACTCATACCGTTGACCACCGTTTGCAGACCTTCGGCGGTCGAGGTCGCGCTGCATGCTGGCCCAGGCGACAGGACTGGCGGCGGCTACCGCTTGCAGGTGGCCAACAAACCAGGCGACCTTCTCCTCGGACACTATCGCCGCGGTATGGCTACTGGTGTCGTATCGTGCAGCCAACCGGGTGCGCTTATGGCCCCCGTCACCCATAGACTGATCTAACCACAACCGTCAACTAGCCAATGCCGCGTAAATGAGTCCTCGTATCGGGTCGCAATGACAAGCAGTTGGTCCGTGGGCATGGCCCAGATGAAGGGTTCGCGGCGCTCATTCCAACCGCAGCTGACCGGCCCGGGATCCCTAGCAGGCAAAGAAAAGATTGCGGAGGGTTACCGCCTGCCGCTGCCGCAATCATTTCAAATCAGCGGCTTTATTGCCGCAGATACAGCCCCTTGTGTCGGGGGGACTGTACCCCGTCCCGTTTAGATCACGGCTTATCTCAGAACGGGGGGAGCGGGAGTATGCGATCGCGAGACAGGCTTTGTTCAGGCGATGGGCCGTCGATCGGCTGGATCGGGCGGGGCAGCAGATCGCGCCCGATCAGGTGGGCATCGACCCCGTCCGGCGGCAGCGTGGCCCTCAGTGATCGCCCACGCGACCAGCGACTGTCCGCGGCCCATGTCGCCGGCCACGAAGACACCGTCCCTGGCTGGTCCCTCAATTTTCGTCGCGGGCAACGTCGCCGCACCGACCGAGCTGCACACCCAGGTCGGCAGGCAACCGCCATGTTCGGGGCCGAGGAAACCTAGGGCCAGCAGGGCAAGCTGCGCCGGGATCTCCCGCGCGGTTGCAGCTGGCCGGTACTAGCGCAGCGCGTCCAGCGACTCCATGCCGACCTGGCACGCGCATGAGACCCGCATCGCCGTCGGGCTTCCGACCCGCGCCGAAACGGCCGCGATGGCGGCTCACCCGAGACAATCCAGGCGCGCCAGATCGTTACCAACGATCCCTGGAGGTGCGTGCTGCAGCACGGCGGCAACCAGAGTTAGCTGGGCAAATCCGACGACACCGGCCAGCATCGGTGGTTACCTCCGCGCTGCTGGCCCTGGAACACGTGATCGGACCAAAGATGACCGATGAGACCAGCAGGGAACTAAGCCCCTACGCCCTCATGAGCGTCCTCGATGGGGAGCTCGTCAAAACTGTTCTACTGAATCTGGCCGTGCTTGAACGTAAAAGACCACTATGCATACTGGAATGGGGTTGCGGACTAAGCACGTTGTCCTACACCAAAATCCTTGCCGGCGCGGGCGCCCCCTTCCATTGGACCGCCCTGGAATACGACCCTTCGTTTTTAAATGCAAAGGTCGTGCCACAGCTTAGCGATCGTCCGGACACGATAATTCGCATGGTCGATGATGGCACTGGTATCAATAATGCAGGAGAGGGTACAGCCAGGCTCGAGATCGTCTGCTGGAATCGTGGTCGACTGCAACCTTTCTTCGGCGACGAATTTGTTTCAGACCGGCTAGTCAACCTCGACGCATACGTCGCCTATCCCCGGTCCACGACCGACCAATTTAACGCATTCCTCGTCGATGGGCGTAAGCGGCGCCGGTGCCTCCTCGTCGCCCGAGACCTGCTTGGTCCTCAGGCAATCACGATATTACACGATGCCTCGCGCACCTATTACCACTCGGCTCTGAGCACCTATCCAGCCGGTCGATTCGTTGGTGACGACCTATGGATTGGTGGACACAGTGAACAAGTTCTGGATACCGTTCTTACGGTTCGCCGCGATAGTATATAGCCACAGCCGCCGCAGTCTTCAACAAGCTACCACCGCCATAAATATTCGCATGCGGACGTTAACGGTATTCAGATTGTCGTCCTCGCCAGATGGGCCATTGGGCGGGTTTTTCCTTATCGTTTACGATGTCAGCGATGTTGCCGTCTGGGCCGGAGTCGTTGTCGGCGTCTAGCACTTGCGCAGATCGCCGTATGCGTGCGGCGAGCATGGCGGTGACTGTTGTGGCGTTTCAGGATGTGGGTAGATGGGTTTTATTGGATTTGTTGCGCATTGCTGGTGGCTTTTTTCAGGAAGGGGACGAGGTGTTGTTGAACGGTGTGGGAATCGTCGAGGTGTGGCCAGTGTCCGCTATTGTCGAGTACGATGATCTGCGCACTGGGGAATGCCCGGTTTTGCCAGTGGGCTTGGCGGGGCGGGAAGTAGGGGTCGTGTGCCCCCCAGAGCACCAGCGTAGGGGGATCCACCTTGCAGTAGATGTCGGCGAAGCGGGCGAGGAGATCCTCGTTGGTGGCGCGGTAGAGCGCTAGAGCGTTTCGCCGAGCTGCGAGCGGAAAGTCCTGAAATAGTTGATCGACAGTTGAGCGGGGTAATGGGCGGGGTTGACTGTAGCGCGTTAGCAGCTCGAAGCTCTGCTGCGTGATCACAACGTTGAGCGCCTCGCCAATCCCGCGCTTCCGCCAGATCCGTGCCAGGGCGTGCCAGTGGTAGTTGGTGAGTACGCCAGTGTTGATGCAGGTCAGGCTAGCGATGCGAGTGGGGTGCGCTGCGCCCCAGGTCAGTCCGACGGGGCCGCCGAAACCGTGCATGACCAGATGCGCGCGGTCGATGCGCTGCTGGTCGAGCCGTTCACCCAGCCAGCGAGCGTAGTTGTCGATGGTAGGCAGAAATGATGGAGACACAAAGCATCCGAAGCCGGTGGGCACCGGCACGTTGCCGCAACCAGGCATGGTCGGGGCGTAGGCGTGTCCCACGGCATTGATGGCCGGACCAATCAGGGCGTCCCACATGCGGGACGAGCCAGGGCTTCCGTGAAGGAATACTACGGACTGGGCGGGCATATCGATGGACGCTACCTCGGTAGTATATGATTTTCAACCAGACAGTTGAGATTTCGAACTGATGACACGTCGGAGCTACCACCAGCAGTGCGGGCTGGCGTCCGCGCTGGAAATCCTGGGCGAGCGGTGGACGATGCTGATCGTGCGGGAGCTGGAACTCGGACCGAAACGGTTCACCGACCTGGCCCAGCGACTGCCCGCGATGGGTCGCAACTTGCTCGCCGACCGGCTGCGTCAGCTGGAATCCGATGGAGTGGTCACCAGCGAAGCGCGCCGCTACAGCTTGACACCACGAGGAAGGGACTTGCGTCCAGCCCTGGATGCACTGCTGTTGTGGGGCCTGCGCTTGCCGGACACCGATGCTTCACAGCGCACCGCCAACCCGGTATGGGCAGCACTGGCAATGCGGGCTGCGGGCGATCCGGATGCCTGCCGAGCACTGCACGCTCGCTGCGAACTCCGCATCGATGACGAGCGCATTGTCGTGGAAATGGATGACGGAACTGTCACCCTCATCGAGGGACCGTCACCCACCAGTGCGGCCGCGGTAGCCACTTGCGATACCGACACTTTTCTCTCTCTCGGTAGCGGGGTCCTCACTGTCGACGAAGCACTCACTACCGGCGTAGTTCGGCTCCAAGGCGACCCCGACGTGCTCCGAACCTGTTTCCAGGTACTGCACCTTCCGCCCCCTCCGGAAGCCACACGGAGAAGTGAACAGTCACCATGACCCAACAGTGATCAGCATCCTGAAAATCGGTAGTCGACGGTTCGGTCCGGACTTTTAGCCACAGGACCAACAGCCGCCCTAATCGGGCACGTCCACGGCAACCGTGTCGGTCGGGTAGGACGGTGACCGGCGCTTTGGGTCAATTGCCCGCAACAGGGACATAACGGGCCGGCAGAACGGCCAGTCCGGTGACGTAGATAATGCTTAGTGATCTTACATGGCGGGTATACAGCTGGTTGCACCGAACAACCGGTCACTTCGGCGGGGACGGAACTTCGCGCAAAGTTGATATTCAGCTGCTGCCAGATTCGACCGATGCACTCACCAACCCGAGTGGGTGTCGGACAAGGAGAGCGATATGAGTTTCGTGGACAAGGCCAAGGACAAGGCCGAGGAGTTCATGGGGAAGGCTAAAGAGAGCGCGGGTGAGGCAACCGGCGACGAAGGCCTCAAGGCTGAGGGTAAAACGGAGCAGATCAAGGCAAACCTCAAGCAGGCCGGAGAGAAAATCAAGGATGCCTTGAAATAGACCTTACGGTCGGCGCTGGCCAACGACACTTGTCGTTGGCCAGCGCTATATGCTGTTGCCGTGCGTCGCCCGTAAGGGTGTCGGCATACGGTTGACGAAACGACCTCCCACACCTTGGTCATCATCGTTGGGGTTTGCTTACTTCAGTGTGGCGCGCCACCCCGGCCCGGAAGCGGAGTTCGTCGCGCCCGGTTTGTCCTCTCTGAAGTTGGCGGTCCACGCCCACATCCTCGTTGGATCGCGGCGTCCCCTGGCTGCGCGTGGTGGACGATGTGCCTGCATCTGCCGGTGCGGCAACACCAGGGGCTAGCACTGACCTTGCCAGCTACGCTGCGGCGGCAGCTTGTTGAGGGGTGCCGCTGTCGGTGCACGCACCCGGCAAGTGATCATGTTCTGTCTCGACGGTCAATGTGCGGCCGCACGATCATCTATGGCAGAGACTCACGAAGCGTGCCGGGGTGCTCGTTTTTCGGGTCTAGGCCTGTCGGGGTGGTGCATCGGTAGAGTCGGCCAGGTGATCTCCAATGGTGTGGCACCGGATGGGAAGTTGCTCGGGATCAGCGATGTGCACGTGGGTAATCCCGAGAATCGTGAGGTCGTTGAGGGCCTGCGAGCCGAGTCGGACAATGACTGGCTGATCGTCGCTGGGGATGTAGCAGAGCTCATTGACGAAATCGAATGGGGACTGCGGGTACTGCGTGATCGGTTTCACACAGTCATTTGGGTGCCGGGAAATCACGAGCTTTGGACACCCCCACAGGATTCCGTCCCGCTGCGCGGCCAGGCGCGTTACCATCACCTGGTCGGCCTCTGCCGCGAATTGGGTGTGATCACCCCTGAAGATCCCTACCCGATCTGGCAGGGGCCGGGTGGCCCAGCCCGGATCGCCCCATTGTTTCTGCTTTATGACTACACATTCCGGGTTGATGGCACGCACACCAAGGAGCAGTCGCTGGCCTATGCGCATCAAACCGGGGTCGTGTGCACCGACGAGGTTTTGTTGCACGCGGATCCGTATCCGAGCCGAGAAGCGTGGTGCCAGGCGAGGGTGGCCGAAACCGAGCGACGGCTGGTCACCTGCGATCAGGGCATGCCATTGGTGTTGGTCAATCATTGGCCGCTGATTCGTGAGCCGACTCGGAAGTTGCGGTATCCGGAGTTCGCCCAGTGGTGCGGAACGCAGCTCACCGCCGATTGGCACCGCCGGTTCAACGTCGCGGCGGTGGTGTACGGCCACCTGCATATCCGCCGGTCTGCGGTGCACGATGGGGTGCGGTTTGAGGAGGTGTCGCTGGGTTATCCGCGGGAGTGGACGCCCCGGGGCCTGCCCTGCCCTCTCCTGCGGCCGATCCTGCCGGCGCTGGAGGCGGCGTGATTGAGAGGTCTTGCCCGTTGCCGTGGCCACCTGTAGGCAGCGGCCGGTGGCGGTGCGGAAGTCGCCGACCACTGCAGCCTCAAACCCTGCGGTGTGTGCTGGATCTGGGCGGGCAGGCCGAGAAAATGACGCCACACGCCGCTGCGCGTTTGCGCTCCTGCTGCGCTTCCGCGTTACGCGTAGAACAGAGGGTATGACACTCACCATCGGTTCCCGACCCCTCGGCAGCATCGGTCCCAAGATGGTCAACTACCGCATCAACGGTCCGAAGCACCGCTTGCTGTTCGACCCGTTTCCGCGCCGCGTCCGGGCGTATCTCGGCGGTGAGCTGGTGCTCGACACCCGCCGTGGCATGCTGCTGCACGAGAGCAACATGATGATGCAGCTCTACGTGCCCGAGGATGACGTGTGCGCCAAGCTCACGCTGACCGATCACACCACGCACTGCCCGTTCAAGGGTGATGCGTCGTACTGGACGGTGACGGCCGGCGAGCGCACAGCGGAGAACGCCGTCTGGGGTCACCAGGAGCCGATCGCCGAAGCGTCCTGGTTGCGCGGGTACGTCGCCATCTACTGGAAGGCGATGGATACCTGGTTCGACGAGGACGAGGAGACCTACGGCCACCTGCGTGACCCGTACCATCGCGTCGACGTCCGCCGCACCTCCCGCCACGTGCAGGTGAGCGCGCACGGCGAGCCGATCGCCCAAACCCGCCGCGCGCTGCTGGTCTCGGAGACCGGGCTGCCCAACCGCTACTACGTGCCGCTGCGCGACGTTCCGGCCGAGCTGCTGGAGGTCTCCCCGACCCACACGCACTGCCCGTACAAGGGACGCGCGTCCTATTACACCGTCGCAGGCGTGCCCGACGGTGCGTGGTACTACCCCGAACCGACCGAGGAGATGTCCCGGCTGCGCGGGCATCTGGCTTTCCACGGCGAGGGTGTCGAGGTCGTCGTCGACGGCGAGCGAATCGAGACCGGCATGCCGCCCCGGTCTGCCAACGTGCAATGAGGAGGTCCAGGTTCTGAATGGGGCAATGTCGAACGGGCGATCACCTCGTCGTCGGATTGGACCGTCAGCCTGGCCGGATTTCAGCGTGACGGTGCCGTCGAGCACCTTGGCGCCCAGGTCTCGCAAGGACGCCGCCTTCCCCTCGGCCGGAGGTTGAGGTTGGTGGTAGTGGATGCTGCTGAGCCGCGTTAGCGGCGCGGCGTGGCAGGCTCAGTCATCCAATGGCGGCAGTCCGGGCAGCACCTTCTCGAGCGTGATCGGGAAGTCACGCACGCGCACGCCGGTGGCGTTGAACACCGCGTTGGCCACCGCCGCGCCGGCCCCGCAGATGCCCAGCTCACCGAGGCCCTTCGCGCCCAGAACGTTGGCCTTGCCGTCGTACCCGTCGAGTACGACGGCGTCGACCTCCGGGATGTCGGCGTGGACCGGCACCAGGTATTGCGCGAGATCCCGGGTGACGAAGGCGCCGGATCGCAGGTCGACAACAGCATCTTCCTCGAGGGCCGCGCCGGCGCCCCAGATCATGCCGCCGATCAGCTGCGAGCGTGCCGTCTTGGCGTTGAGCACGCGACCGACCGAGAACACGCCCAGCATTCGCCGTAGACGGATCTCCGCAGTGTCGGCGTCGACGCCCACCTCAGCGAAATGTGCCCCGTAGGTGTGGATCGAGTAGTCCGCATAGTTGGGGTCATCGCGCATGGCGGGAGTCTGGCCGTCCGCCGCCACACCATCGGGATAATTGCGCGCGACGATCTCGCTCAGCGCCTCGGACACGCCGTCGATGCTGACGATGCCATCTGAGAACTTTGCACCGGCTGGATCCAGACCGTGCAGTGCGGAGCGCACGTCGTTGCGCGCCGCGGCCACCAGCTTCTCCCGCAGGGCCTGGCACGCACGATGCACCGCGGTGCTCGAATTCGCGGCGCCCCACGAGCCACCGGACCCCATGCTGACCGGATACTCCGAACGCCCGAGCTCGACTCGCACCTGATCGGGCGGCAGCCCGAGCCCGTCGGCCGCAACCTGGGTCAGGACCGTGTAGGTGCCCGTGCCGATGTCGGTCATGTCCGTCTGGACGACGGCAGTGCCGTCCGCCGCCAACCGCACCTGCGCCGTTGTCGGTACTTGAATATGTCCGCGGATGCCCGCGGCCATGCCGTAGCCGACCAACCACTGCCCCTCGCGCACGCTCGCCGGCGTGGCGGGGCGACGTTCCCAGCCAAACCGGCGCGCGCCTTCGCGCAGGCAGTCGACCAACTGCCGGTCGCTGAACGGCAGGCCTTGCTCGGGATCGACGGTGGGTTCATTGCGGATCCGCAGCTCGACCGGATCCATCCCCAACGCATCGGCCAGCTCGTCCATCGCCGACTCCACCACCAGCATGCCCGGCGCCTCACCCGGAGCGCGGACGTCTTCCCCGCGCGGCAGGTCCAGCGGCGTCAGCCGGTGGCTCGTCAACCGGTTCGGCGCGGCGTACAGGCTGCGCGTGGTGGCGGCCGTGGGCTCGATGAAATCCGAGCGGGGGTTGGTGTGCATGGTGACCTCGTGCGCGATCGCGACCAGCCGCCCGTCCCGCTGCGCGCCCAATCGCACCCGCTGGCTCGATGTGGGGCGTAGGCCGGTGAGATGGAACATCTGCTGCCGGGTCAGCGCGACCTTGACCGGCCGGCGCAACGCACGGGCGGCCAACGCCGCCAGGATGGTCTCGGCGTGGATTCGCAGCTTGGAGCCGAATCCCCCGCCGACGTACGGGGTGATGATGTGGATCCGCTCCGGGTCGATCAGCAGCGTGCGCACGATCGAGGACCGCGCCGCGTCGACTATCTGCGTGCTGACGTGGACGATCAGGTCCTCGCCGTGCGGTACCACCAGACAGGCATGCGGTTCCATCGGCTGGGAGAGCTCGTACGGCGTCGAGTAGCGCACATCGATCCTGACCGGTGCGGAGTCGAATCCGGCATCGAAATCACCCACCGAGGTATCAGGCGGGATCGCGCCGTAAATCAGCGCGTCCGGCGCGTAGGTCTGATCCTGACAGGCGGCGAAGTCGTAGCAGCCCGGCGCGCCGGCGTACTCGACATCGACCAGATTGGCCGCCGCCCGTGCCTGTTCGAAAGTCGTGGCGACGACGAGCGCCACAGGCTGACCGTAATGGCGAACGTCGGGGCTGCTCAGTGCCGGGTAGGCGCGCCAATATTCAATGCGCATGGACAGGTCGGGGCTGCCCTGCGCCGGGGCATTGAGATGGGTCATCACCATGTGCACCCGGGCGAGCGTTCGGCGCGGGCGGTGTCGATCCGAGTGATGCGACCTTTGCCGATGGTCGCCCCGACGATGAACCCGTAGAGCGGTTGACCGGCCTCCCAATGCTCGTAGGCATAGGTGGCCCGGCCGGCGACCTTCAACGGGCCGTCAACGCGGTTGAGAGCTTGCCCGATCATCTCGCCTCCTCAGCTCCCCAGGCCAGTTGGGCCAGCGTGCGGCACAGCGTGCGCTTGGCCAGCTCGATCTTGAAGTCGTTGTGACCCTGCCCCACGGCGTCACGCATTGCCGCCTCGGCGGCAGCCCGATAGGTGGCCATCGTGGCGGGACGGCCGGTCAACGCGGCCTCCGCCTCGACCGACCGCCAGGGCTGGTGCGCCACACCGCCGAACGCCACCCGTGCCTCATCGATCGTTTCCTGACCAGCCGAGACGATCGCGGCCACGGAGACCAGCGCGAACTCGTAGGACGCCCGGTCACGCACCTTGCGGTAGAGCTGCCGGCCCGGCGGGGGCGGCGGCAGGACCACGCTCGTGATCATCTCACCCGGCCGCAGCACAGTCTCGATGTGCGGCGTTTCACCGGGCAGCCGGTAGAAGTCCGTGATGACGACGCGGCGTACCGACTGGTCGGCGTCGAGCAGCTCGATCCGCGCCTGGAGCGCGGTCATTGCGACGGCCATGTCCGAGGGGTGGGTGGCGATGCAGGAGTCGCTGGCGCCGAGGATCGCGTGTATCCGGTTGAACCCACCGATCGCCGAGCATCCGGAGCCGGGATTGCGCTTGTTGCAGCCTGCGGCCGTGTCGTAAAAGTAAGGGCAGCGAGTTCGCTGCAACAGGTTTCCGCCGGTGGACGCCTTGTTACGCAACTGGCCCGAAGCGCCGGACACCAGCGCCTGCGACAGCACCGGATAGCGGGTGCGCACTCGGGGATCAGCGGCCACGTCGGAATTCGTCGCCTGGGCGCCGATGCGCAGTCCGCCGTCCGGCAGTTCCTCGATGTCCCGCAAAGGCAGCCGGCTGATGTCGACCAGATGGCCGGGCTGCTCGATGTCGAGCTTCATCAGATCCAGCAGATTGGTGCCGCCGCTGATGAATTTCGCGCCGGGTCTCGACACCGCAGCGACGGCAGCCTGTGCGTCCGTGGCTCGCTCGTAGGTGAAAGACCTCACTCCGGGGCTCCCTGCGCGATGACGCGGATGGCCGCGACGATGTTCGGATACGCGGCGCACCGGCAAATGTTGCCGCTCATCCGCTCGCGGATCTCCTCGCCGCTCAACGTGATCTGCCGGGACGACACGTCCGCTGTGACGTGGCTGGGCCATCCAGCCGCCACTTCCGTGAGCATGCCGACCGCGGAGCAGATTTGACCGGGGGTGCAGTAGCCGCACTGGAAGCCGTCGCACTCGACGAAGGCGGCCTGCACGGGGTGAAGGTCGCCGGGCTCACCCAGACCTTCGATCGTCACGATCTCGTCGTCCTCGTGCATCACGGCAAGCGCCAGACAGGAGTTGATGCGCCGCCCATTGACCAGCACCGTGCAGGCGCCGCACTGCCCGTGGTCGCATCCCTTCTTCGTCCCGGTCAGGCGCAGATGCTCGCGCAGGGCATCCAGCAGCGATGTACGCGTATCCACCTCGAGATGCCACAGACGGCCGTTCACGTTGAGCGTGATCGCCAAGAGGGCAGCCAACTCGTCACGGCCCCGTTCGACCTCAGTCGATATCCCACCTGCCAAACTCGCCGACGCCGCCCACGTGGCCCTCGAATCCGACTCGCTCATCACTGTCCTTCTCCGCCATTTCGTCGACGAAACACCAGGCCACTACATACTGGTGACAAGCCTTGGCACGGTGCTGGGTTCAGGGCCCCAGGGTGATCGCGGACCCTGTAGAGTGCGCTGCCACCGACCCAGCGGACCGTCCGACCGAGATGGCTCGGGTACCTCTGGATTCGCGACCCGATCGCCGAGCGCACGCACCTGATCTGCCATCATCCCGGGAGCCGTGAGCACCCCATCCTCGCTCCCGTAGATCCGCGTGCTGGCCTGGGGAGAGAACAGCTTCGGCTCTCCCTTCGGAAGAAAACCGTTGTCCTGTGGCGGCAGATCGTTGACGAAGACGTCGTAGGTAAGGTTCTCGGTCGGGTTGTTCGAGATCGGCGGCGTGATTTCGCTGGTTCCTTCGGTGGTGCTCATGTCGACTTCCGTAGGTTGCGTTGTGGCATCACGGTCGCGCAGTCGGTCATGTGTCGCGCCCGGGCAAGTGCCTGGTCGGTGCCCTGGTCTGGAACCCTGCCCATTACGCAACCAACGCATCAATGCCTCCCTTGCTATCTGAAGAGGCGTCTACGCCGTTCAGTACGTCAATCCGCTAATGCAACTATGCCCGTACCAGCTCGTGCGCCGGCACGAGACGGTCCGCGAGTGGACGCGCCACTTGCCTCCGCTAACGCGACAGCCCAACCGCCCGCCGGGCGTCAGCAGTCGCTTGCTGACCCGGGTCCGGCAGGGCCCTCTGCAGCCGCTAGGAGCCGACGGGCGGGGGCTTCATCGGAGGAGTCAACCAGCACGCGAACACCCTGCAATTGCAGCTGCGGCTCCTGTCCTCCGGCATCGTCTGCCGCCACGGCTGCCCACAAGCCGTGACTGCGCAGCAAGCCGGCGATCAGTTCCGCCTCTATGCGGCTGCCAACGACCGCTACAGACACAGTCACGCCGTCCACGTCTCAACCTCCCACTGCTTCAGTAGCTGCTACCGACGTCACGATCGGGCCTCAAGGCGCCGCACCGAACCCGTGCACAACCCTGGTCAATCACCCGGAGATCCTGGCCCGGGCCGGCTCCGCGGTTCCGGGCTGCAGACGTGGCAGCGCTGGCCAAATCGGGGCGATTGCCTGGGCAACGAAGCTGCCCGGCGAGAAACCCGAGGATGTCTGCCTGCATGAAGTTCACCGCATCGAGGAAGGCGATGCATCGTGGGTCATCTGCGCCACAGCAGGCGGCGTTGTTCCACTCGAGCTTCCCACGCCGGTGTTGTCGAACGTGGCGACGCGTCGGGCTGATGCCAGCGCGTCAATCAGCGCGGGATCCCCAGTTATCCGGATCTCCGCGGAAATACTGCAACAGGACCAGCGGAACCGGACGTTCACCGTATCGCAATACGCGTAATCATATCGTTAGCGGCGCCGGCCAGCTTGTTCGGAGATTCCGAATACGTTGCCGTCATGACGTTTTGCATGTGTCGATTTGGAAAAGCCTGTACGCAGGCAGCACTGGACTGCCACCAGGATGGCCTCCGGTATAAACCGGATAACGCGCAAGATCGGACCTGGGTAGTGGCACCTGGATTTGACTTCGGCGCACTGGCCTTCCTGTCCAAGCTTTTGATCGCTCAACCGCAGTTGACTCGAGCCAGTCACAGACCAGGGTCCTGACCCGTGACTTTGACGGGGGTGACGCGTCGCCGAGCGTGCGACTCTGCTGCCGTGACGAACGGGCAGGTCAAAACCGGAAGGGAAGCCTCATGCCAGAACCAGCCGACGTCACACCGACGATCGTGCTCGTGCACGGCGCCTTCGCCGACGCGTCGAGCTAGAACGGCGTCATCGAGCGGCTACAGCACCAGGACTACGCCGTCGTGGCGTCAGCAAATCCGCTGCGCGGCCTGGCCGTCGATTCCGCCTACCTCGCCAGCGTGGTCAACCAGATCGACGGTCCCGTGCTGCTGGTCAGGCCTCAACCACAGGCGGTGACTGACCTCATCGCCAAGGCTGCCCAGGCCGTCGTTGATTCACACCAATAGACCGGGGCATTGGTCACAACGTGCCCCAAGAGATTCCGCATGCATTTGCCGAAGCTGTCGTCGACGTCGAGAACAAGCAGCTCCCGAGTTGCTCGGCAGTCACTCCAACATGGCTGGTACTGCCCCCGCCGATCTGGCGAAGGGATTCCAGCGCGGTGACCACCGCCATCCGATCTCTCAGCCGAGGAGACACGCGCCTATGAGCAATTGAGCAACTTCTATGCCAAGCATGTGGCCTATGTCCAGATTATGGCGACGCGCCCGCAAACGTTTGTACGGACTGGCGGACTCACCCGTCGATCTCGCGGCGTTCATGCTTGACGGCGACGGTACTGGCCAACCCGAAGAATTCGCGCCAGCTTCAGACCACTGCGCAAATAACGGAGCAGCGGCCTAACAGGTCGGTCTGCAAGGGTGATCGGTGGGGAAGTAACTGAACCAGAAGCGTGTCAGGACCTGACGGCGCGTGCGGGTTGCGAACTAGACCATTTAATCACAGCATCACCACACGCGAACTTCCTGCACATGGTTCATTCAACACCGCACTGAGCCGGACAGGCCCAGGCCAGGGTCCCGGCCAGGGTGTTTCACAGGCTCGGGCCGCAGCCTTGAGGCGCGATCGTGGAGGCCAGGAGCAGTCACTGTGACCTCGACACGGTCCGACAGGCGCACGAAAGGAGCGAGGTCGTGGACTACAGCCAGGTCACTGCCGTGAACCTCATCGCGCCGGGCTTCGTCGACACGCCCTTGTCCGCGTCGCTGCCGGCGATCAACTGGAAGCGTGCCGCAGCCAGTCGCGCGCCGCTGCCCATCAGAGGTGTCGCGGAACCGGCTGACGTCGCCGCGCTCGTCGGGCACCTCATGAACAACACGGCCCTCACCAGTGTGATCTACGATATCGACGGCGGCCCGCAGCTGGTCTCCGGATCGCAAGAGTGACCTCGGTGAACGATCTGCTGAAGCTGGCCGTCGAGGGTCATGGCGGCCTGCAGCGCTGGGCGCAGATCTCGCGGTTCCGTGCGGCTGTCTCGATCTCCGGTGCGATCTGGGCACTGAAGGGCAAACCAGGTCTGCTGGACGGTGTCGTGCTGGAGGGTGACACCCGTGCTCAGCGCCTGACGATCACCCCGTTCCCCCATCCAGGTCGCTCCACCACGTGGCAGCCCGACCGCCAGACCATCCAGACGGCCGAGGGTGTCCTGCTTGCCGAGCGCCATGATCCCGCGACCACCTTCCTCGGAACGACCCGCCAGTCGCCCTGGGACGAGTTCCAGGTGGCCTACTTCGCCGGCGAGGCCAACTGGAACTACTTCACCGCACCGTTCCTGTTCACCCGCGGCGACTTCGTCACCGAGGAGACCTGGCCCTGGCGTGAAGATGGGCAGATGTTGCGCACCCTGCTGGTCACCTACCCGGACACCGTCGTAGCGCACACCCGGCAGCAGACCTACTACTTCGACGACGCCGGGCTGCTGCGGCGCCTGGACTACGTCATTGACATTCTCGGAGGCGGTCCCGCGGTGCACTACGCGTCGCGGTACCGCAACTTCGACGGGATCATGGTTCCGACCCGCCGCCGGGTCTACGTCCGCGATCCCGACGGCTCGCCGGTCCGGGAGTCGGTCTCGGTCGCCATCGAGGTCACCGACGTCAGTTTCAGCTGAGTCTCCGTCTGAGGCCAGATCCGCGAAGCCAGGCGAGAGGCAGTCATCCCCGCGCGCCGGCATCATCCTCGGCCACACGTGTTGGAGCACGTAACCGGCAGGCTGCCAGGCGCGCCGGCAGGACCATCAAGGCCGGTGGCTGGAGTTACCCGAGGGCGACCAGTGCCCGGCGCAGCTCCCGGCGGGAGCTGATGCCGAGTTTGGTGAACACCTTGCGTAGGTGCCATTCGACGGTGCGTGCGCTGAGGAACAGCTGGGAGCCGATCTCTGCGTTGGTCTGCCCGTCGATTGCGAGCCGGACGATGGAGATCTCCTGCGCGGTGAGTGCACCGGGGGTCTCGACCGTGCGCTTACGCACCGTCTCGCCGGTGGCCAGCAGTTCGCGCCGGGCGCGCTCGGCGAAGGCCTCCATGCCGATCGAGCCCAGCATCTCGTGAGCGGCCCGCAGCTGTACGCGAGCGTCCACCCGGCGGTTCTCGCGGCGCAGCCATTCGCCGTAGAGCAGGTGGGTGCGGGCCAGCTCCGGGCGGAGCTGGGTGCGGCCCAGCCGGTCGATCCCCTCGCGGTAGCAGCCCTCGGCAATCTTGCGCTCGCTCAGCAGCGCGCGGCAGCGCGCCTCGATTCCCAACCCGAAGTCGGTCCCACCGGCCCGGGTGATGTCCGCGAGCCGTGCAAGTGCATCGCCGGCAATGTGCGTACTGCCGGTGCGTGCGGCGGCTTCGATCAGCTCGGGCAGCGCCCACATCGAGACATAGAGGCCCGGTGTGTCCTCGCTGGCTTGCTTGGCTGCCGCCAGTGCCTCTTCGTAACGGCCGAGGCCGTTGTAGAGGATTCCGGTGACCCAGTGCGCGTAGGTCACCGCGATTCCCTGTCCCTCGGCTGTGGCCTCGGCGATGGTGGCCTCGATCAGCGCGGCGGCCTCGGCTTCGTCGCCGCGAAGAGACGCGAGCATCATCGCGGCGTACGGGGCGGCGCGACTCCCAGTCGCTTCGCAGACCGCATCAGCCTCCGCGATCAGAGCCGCTGCCGCCGTGAAATCACCACTCCACGCGGCGTTGGTCCCCAGCGCGCCCAGATCGACCGGAAGCTGGTCTAGCGCACCGGCGTCACGGGCGAGCCGGACTTGCCGCACGAGCAGCGCGCGCCAGGTGTCGTCGTCCCACACAGCGCTGGCGGCTGCTTGAGCCATCCAGCCCCACCGAAGTCCTTCTTCCATGGCGATGTCCGGGCCGGCAAAGGCGCTTGCTGCGTGCCGCAACGTCGGTGCTGCGGCGGCCGGTCCGTCCGTGACCAGCAGCGCAAGGCCGTCCAGCACCAGGTCGACCGGACGCGGGTGCGCCAGCGGGGGAAGGGCCCTCGCTGCGCGGGAGACCTCCAGCAGATCGCTGGCGCCCGCCAGACGCCCGGCGAACAGTGCCGCCATCCACGCACTCAGGTACGTCTCACGCGCCAGGTCGAGGTTGAGCGACTCGAGCCGCTTGGCCGCTTTGAGCAGCATCGGGGGAGCATCACTGCCCAGACCGGAGGCGAACACGATCTGCCCGCGCAGCAGGTCCACCCGGGCGCTCTGGAGGTCATCCAGCGGCCCGGTCTCCGCCCTGACGAGCAGCTCCAGAGCCTTGCCGAACGCGCCGGCCTGCAGGTTGATCTGTGCCGCGGCCAGTGCGCGTTCCGCGTGGTGGGCTGGATCGACCGTCAGCAAAACAGCGCGCTCGAGGAACGCCGCGGCCGCGGCCAGCCCCCCGCGGGCCTGCGCCCGGCCGGCCGACCGCTCAAGCTCGGCCGCGACGTCCTCATCGGGCCCGGTTGCGGCTTGAGCCCGGTGCCAGGCTCGTCGATCAGGATCAACCGCCGGATCTGTGACCTCCGCCAGCGCACCGTGTAGCTCTTGCCTGTCCTGAGCCGACGCCGACCGGTAGGCCGCCGATCGGACCAGCGGATGCCGGAACCGCACCTGGACGCCGAACTCCACCAAACCCGCCTCCACCGCCGGTGCCGCCGCCTGCACCGGGAGGCCCAGCCGGCCAGCTGCCCGCCGCAACAGCACCGGATCTCCGGACGGATCGGCCGCCGCCAGCTGCAGCAGCCGTCGGGCCTGGGGCAGCAGGGTATCCAGCTGCCGCCGGAAGCTGTCCTCGATCCGGCCCGACAGCGGTTCCGCGCCGGGTAGGCCGAATCCCCCTGCCAACTCGGTCGGGGTTAACGCCCTCGGCAACTCGAGCAGTGCCAGTGGGTTACCCTGCGTCTCGGCGATGATCAAATCACGGACCCGCGTATCCAGCGGCCCGGCCAGTGCGGAATTCAGTAGCGCCCGCGCGTAGTCCTCCCGCAGCCCCTCGACTCGGAGTTCTGGCAACCCGGCCAGTTCCGCACCGGGCACCCGGGCCGCGAACACCAGGCCGACCGGATCGGCAGCCAGCCGGCGCGCCACGAATCCCAGCGCCTGCGCCGAAGCCTGATCGAGCCATTGCTCGTCATCGATCAGGCAGATCAGCGGCTGCTCCCCGGCCACCTCCGACAGCAGGCTAAGCACAGCCAGCCCGACCAGAAACCGGTCCGGCGGCGGTCCGGCGCTGATACCGAATGCGGTCCGCAGTGCATCGTGCTGCGGGACCGGCAGCCGATGGAGGCGATCCAATACCGGCGCGCACAGCTGATGCAGGCCGGCAAAGGCAAGCTCCATCTCCGACTGCACACCCACCGCGCGCGCCACCCGGCAGCCGCGCGCCCGCTCGGCCAGGTAATCCAGCAGCACGGTCTTGCCCACGCCCGGGTCACCGCGCATCACCAGGGCGCGGCTTTCACCGGCACGGACAGCCTCGAGGAGCCTGTCGAGTTCATCGCGTTCCCGGAGCCGGTCCGTTAACCCTGTCGCACGTCCTCGGAGCCGGGAACTCGCGGCCATCGGACCGGTACCACGCCGCTTACGGAACGTTGGCAGCGGCGACAGCGTTCAGCAGGGCAGGCTGGTGCCTGCACCCCGCTTCCCGGTCGCCGGACTCGACGCGAGCGCTCACATGGCCTCCCCGCTGGTCCAGCTCACCGGCTCTATCAAGGCCAAGACCGACCCCACGATCGGCTTAGTGCCGCCCGCGGCGATTGTGGCTGGAAGACCTGCGCCTAGACGAGCGCGAAGCCCACGGCCAGCAGCGACTCCCGCCAGGGTTGCGATGTTGCCGAATTCTGAGCGTAACCCGACAGGTCAGACCCCGGCAAACCCCTTCACCCCACGGCAAGGGCACTCCCTTGGCCGCTGACAGCGAGGGGCCCAACCCTGCCGATATGTTGAGCTCGCTGCCCGTGGCTTTCCGGCACGGCGCGCGTGCCGACCACGTGATGGGTGATGCTGGCCCTACCGGTGATTGAGCAGATGGGCTTCTTGGCGGCACACCCCCGCAACCGCGCGGTACGCCGCAGCGCAGGGCGGTGTGGCACAACTGGCCAGTTGCTCCCATAGCAGCGCCCGAGCCAACAGCAAATCACGCCGGGTAAGCCCGGCAGTGTTCGACAAGGCCACGGCGTTGTCGGCCAGCGCCGTCAAACGGGCGGCGTGGAGATCAGCGGCGGGCCCAGCCGCCGTAGTGGGGGGAAGGTGGGTGGTCATCACGACCTCTTGCGAAAGCGGGCTGTCCTATTCGCCCGATGTGTTTAGTATTGGCCTCTGCCAACCTCCTCACCAGGGCCGATAAGGGGATGCTCGTCAGCTGTGAACTTCGTCGTTGATCACTGCATGGCGGCGAGGTGGATCGCACCGATACTCGCTGTGGTCAGATACTGGGTGACACGCCAGTCCAGGGATGGATACGGGCGGGATGGATCGTGTTGTCAGTGCCGGCGGTCGTGAGGCTGTCCTGGCTGGGCGTGGTGCTCTCCGCTGTTGAGCAGTGGTCGGTAGCCCAGCGCCGGGAGCGTCGCCAGGAAGGTGCTCCCCCGTGGATGATCTGCTTTGCTCTCCGTGCCCGCCACACTGTCAGTGACGCTCGGGGCGAAGGTAAGAAAGTGTTTCCAGTCCTGACAGCTCGATAAGCCGGCGGATAGGCGAGTCAAGCGGCACGGTGAGTTTCATCATAATGCGCAGCGGCTTGAGCAACGATGCAAGCACGAAAAGGATCCTTATTCCCGAGCTGTCCAGGTAGGTCAGATCGGTCAAGTCGACGAAAACCGAGCGTGGCTGATGAGAAATCGCCGCACGGAATTCACGTTCGACGGCTACGGCGTTGCCCAGATCAATCTCACCACTGACGGTGATGTGCATCGTTGCGCCCTCGACGGAAGTCTCAACGCTCGCAACGGTCATTGAGCTTCCCCACTGGTGCGGCCGCCACGTATCAGTGGTGACCTGGGTCGGGATATTACCGGTACTCGATGAACCGTGATCGACGGTGGTTCCAACAGGACCGTAAGCAGGTTAAAACGGTTGCCGTCGTGGCCGCGTGACCTTTGGCGAGGCCGGTGGTGGGTGAAATGCCCTCGTAGCGGCCAAGGACGGTTGGGCGTGCCGTTCGGTGGTAGATCAGGAGCCGGTCGAGGCACTCGGAGCGGACACTCGGGATTAATCGCTCGGCATAGCAATTCGACTGTGGAATCGGGGAGGGATCAGAGGGAGCGCGTGACCACGGCAAACATGTGAAGGCGAACACGGCATCGACACCTGCCGGAGAAGGCGCCGATGGTGTCGACGTGCGAACGAGCATGTGATTCCGACCGTCTCCAGGTTGAGGTTAGGCGTTGCCGAGTACGGCGTTGCGCGACGCGCTCACCTCGTGATGCGGTCGGCGGGCGCGTCGTCACCGCTGCGCTCGCGGCGCTTGCCATCGCGGTTGCCGTCGCTGATCGATGCCGGCGGGCTACCCGTGACCGAACCAGTCAGTGGCGTCCGTTGACGGTCTTCTACACAGCGGTGTGCGACCAGCCGGTCTGATGTCTGCGCCGCGTTGGCAGCGCGCATCACCCAGATCATGCTCCGCCCGGCCTCTCCGGGTGCCTCGACGGTGTTGTTTTCGATGCGATCGAGCACGTAGCCGAGCTTGCGCGGGACAGCAGCGCTACGAACATTTGCTTCGTCACAGTGGATCTCGACCCGATCGATGTCGGTCAGCTGCAACGCGACGCGCGTGAGCGCCCCTGCAAGCTCGGTAGCGTAGCCATGGCCGATGGCGTCGACGTGGATCCAATACCCGATCTCGATGCCACCGGTGCCAATGCGCCGGTGCAGGCCACACCCGCCGATCACGCTCGTCGGATCGCTTGCCCGGAACACTCCGTAAGCGAAGTCCGACCCCTCGCGCGCCTTTGCCGTCACGTGCTCGAGCCATTCGCGCTGCTCGGCTGGCGTCCGCACGTGGGTCGCCCACGCCATCCACGGTCGAAGATGGTCAAGACTCGCGTTGGCTGCGTCGACGAGCACCTTGGCGTCGTCCACGGTCCACCGGCGTAATAACAACCGCGCCGTCTCGATGCGTTCGGGAGGCGTCTCCATCAAACACAGATAACAGACGACACCAGCGCAGTTCAAATCGATTCCTGCACCTCTTCGACCGTGGCATGGATGCCGGAACCCAATAAAGGAATTATGGTAATGAGCTACCCGAAGTGACGCCGCTTCGCGGCCCTTCAAAACTTTCATGAGACAAGAAACGGTTCGACGTCATCCACCATTGAGCTCAACGATAGATTGACGACGACCTGCCGCGTCCGACGGAAATGGTGTTTAGCGGTGCGTGGTATCCAACGGCGCACTCAGGGCTAGGTTGACGGGTATGGGCGAGCAACCCTGCCGGGACCGGCTTAGCCGTCGGTCGCTGCCGGCTGCGTCGGGTGCGCTGGCCGCTGGAACGTTGCTGCCGGGGGTTGCTTTCACCGAGCGGCCGGGCACGGGCACTGAGCCATCTGGTGAGCAGACCCGGACGGTTACCGGCACCCTACGGCCGGACGTATCCGACTGGTCCCGCTGCTCCCGCTGGGTGCGCGCCGAAGTGCGCCGGCCCGTCCCGACGGCCACCACCCCGGACGCCATGGTGGCACTCACCAACCCGGTATTCCTCACCACCCCCTAAGCGCCTCATCAGATCATGGAAGGCTTTTCTCTCATGATCACCGTTCATAGGGACGAGTTGTCGCGTCACGGATCGGATTAAAACGGTAATTCCCGTCAGTTCGCGCACTGCGGCTCGTACTAGCACGAGCGGTGGTGACCATGCGCACCATCTCAACAGCGTGGGTACGGAGTCATTCGTGGCTTGTCGTGTTAACGCAACGGACCCACCGTCGACGACCGGCCAGCGCGATGCCCGAATTGTCTCTATGGGGTTTGATGAGCTTAATCGGCCTGTTTGAGATGAACTAGGACATCTAGCTGACTGGTGTTTACGGTCAGAGGCTAACGCTCGGATGCGGCGGGTTGATTACCATACTGTCCTTACGTCCGTCGTCTGTTTCGCTATCGCCACCCTGAGGGGAACGGGAGTCCCGGAAGTGTCAGGTTCGCGGTGCTCCCGACTGCGCGGTGGGGTCTCCCTGTGGCGGGCTCGGTCCGGTACCTGCCGCCGGTGCCGGTCCGTCATCCTGGGTTGAAACCGGCCGCCTGTCCACACCGTCACCCACGTTCGTATTGCATGTTTTCACCACCTGAGGAGCTCCCACCATGATCGGTCAGGCAACTGGTTATAACTCTGGGGCTGCGACTTATGTCGGTGGCCCGCTTGCCGGCCAGACAGTAGCCCGTCTTGGCACCCGCCACCCGATCTACCGTAGTAATGATGGGACACCATTGAGTCCGTCTCAAGGTGAGTCGATATCGTGGTCACACGGCGACGGGACAATGCGCCTGCGGGTACGCCATTACGCGCACCGGGAAATAATTGAGGACCATTTTGTGCAACATTTCTATGTTCACGCCACCGTGGTCGCACAGTGGGAAAACGAGCACCGTGCGAAGGCTCGCGGTTCGCTGGGTAAACCAGCGACAGCGCCGCCGCGACAGGCCACTCAACAGACCACTTGCACTCCACGGCGAGTCGTCCACGGCTGAGGCAGTGGATCGGTTGTCAAATCAGCCGGCACTCGAATCGAACAAGCCTGGGCGGTGCCGGGCGGCGATGAATGGTCGTGCCTCCTACCTTAAAAGCGGCCTGGTCACCGAACAGCTCGCCCGGTCCCACCCGGGTCACGGTCTGATCTGCCCCATAGCCCTCGCCGCGGGCTTCGACTTCGCCTTCCACGACGACGTAGTACTGCCCGGGCGGATCACCGGGACGAAAGATAACCTCACCGGCCGCGAACGTGCTGCGGTCAAGGCTGGTCGACACCGCTGCATGCACGGCCGCCTCGGCGGCGCCCATGGTGAAGGTCCGACTGGTGACCTCTGGGGCTTGCGACTGCTGGCCTTGGGCGGTGACAACGTTGTAGTCATAGTCGACAAAGTGCATCTCGATAGGCCGCACGACGTGCATGATCCCGGTCGGAAGGATGCGCGTTCGTGCGAACTTACGCTTGAACAGCGCGACGGCCTGGCCCTGCTCCAGCAGGTCAGCACACCCGCAAGCACCGACGCCCTGGAGCTCGCGAACTTTGCGCCAATCCGTGGTGTAGTCGTCGATGGCGGCAATGATCAACGACCGCACCGTGGACATCACCGCCCAGAACTCATGGTTCATCCCAGTACCGTCCGACAGCGCCTGGCCAAAGTTCGAAGAGGTCACTCGACGCTCGGTCCGCCACACGGAAGTAATAGTGGAGCTGTGGTGGGCATCAGCGACGCTTGGCGGTCGTCGTGGAAGGTGTACATCGGTTAAGAAGGCGGCCTGAAGACCAGAGCCAGGTGGCACGCCAGCTCGTCGGCGCGGGCTTGTCCGGCCCGGAACGACACGTGCTGGTCGGGGCGCACCAGGTGGCAGCATCCGCCTATCGCGCCGTAGGCGGCCTGGAACTCGCCGGCTAGGTCCCACACGACCGCGGCTGGCGCGTCACCGAGCGGCCGGTCGGCGACCTCGTCGGGAACAGCGGCGGTGACCGCGAGCACGAACACCACGTCGAGCTGACTGTGGGCCCGTTCGCGGGCGACGGCCGAGGCAGAGGCAAGGTCGGAGATCTGGTCGGCGTGGTCGGCGTAGAGCAGCAGCGCGAAGCGGCGTCCGTCGAGCAGCTCGTGCAGCCGTAGTGGGAATGCGGCACCGGCGCGGCGCAGCGGTGCGCAATCCGGCGCCCGTTCACCGGGCCGGGGGCCGCCCTTGAGTGCCTCGACGTTGCTGCCCTCGCCGATCAACGGACTATCCGGGTAGCCCACGAGAAGCTGGGCCTCGCGCAGCAGCATCGTCGCCGGTTCGTCGGCCTCGAAGCCTGCCCGGGCGTGCCGGACGGTTCGGCTGACCGCTTCTTCTCCCACCGGCCGCCGCTCGGCGTCGAAGCTGCCGAGCAGTCCTTCGGCCGCCAGGCCTGGTACCGCGAGTGCGAGGCGCCAGGCAAGTGCAACCGCGTCCTGGATGCCGGTGTTCATGCCTTGCGCGCCGGTCGGTGGGTGGATATGCGCGGCGTCGCCGGCCAGGAACACCCGGCCCCGGCCGTAGGAGTCGACGATTCGGTGGCTGATCCGGAAGACCGATGACCAGCGCAGGTTCGACGCGCAGGTCGGCTCGGGAGCAAGCCGGTCGAGCACGGCCTGCACGTGCTGCAGTTGGGGGCTGTGACCCGATTCGAAACCGTGCTCCATCGTTCCAGTTGACGGCGCGGACGCCAGCTCGTCGGGCACCAGCATGGACATGCGGTAGCGGTGCCGGCCGGGCAGCGGGATCGCGACCAGGAGGTCGTCGGGGCCACTCTCGACCCGGCGCGTGCACCGAACGCCGTAGCCCGGGGGCTGGCGCCAGTCGACCTCGACATCTCCGAGCATGTACTGCTCGGGGAACGCATCGCCGGCGAAAGCCACTCCCAGACCCTTACGGACGGCGCTGTGCGCGCCGTCGCAGCCGACCAGGTACCCGGCGCACACCCGGAACTGCCCGTCCGGCCCGCGCAGCACCGCGGTGACGCCCTCAGCGTCCTGGTCGAAGCCGACCAGTTCTACACCCCGTTCCACCCGCCCGCCGAGCTCTGCGAGCCGTTCGGTCAGCACCCGTTCCGTCTCATACTGGGGCAGCGCGATGAAGCCGTAAGGGACTTCGGGCGGCAACGCCAGCTCTATGCGCGAGACCTGCTGACCGTCGACGTAGACGATCTGCCCACGCATCGGGACAGCGCCGTCGAGAGCACGCCGCAGCACGCCGGCCGACTCCCAGAGCTCGAGAGTGCGCGGCTGCACCCCCACCGCCTTGGCGTAGGGCATCGGAGTGGTGAGCCGGTCAACTACGCGGCACTCCACGCCGCGGCGGCGCAGCTCGATCGCCGTGGTGAGTCCCACCGGTCCGGCTCCCACGATCAACACATCCGTGGAGCTCATCACGTCTCTCCTGCTTCGAGTGCCCGCACGCCCGGTGCAACGCGCTCAGAAGCCCGCTGCTGCATCCGTCATCCCCTGCAGCCTCAGGCGGAGGCCGCGGACGCTCACGATCTCGCTGCCTCCTGCGAGTCGGAACCGCCAGTCAGGTAGCCACCGATTCATCGCGGTGTGCTGATGCTGCGCCGCGATGCCCAGACGGAGGTTTGTCACACCGCGTTACCAGACAAGGTGCGGCATTTGTTTTTCCCAGATGCGGCGGGAGGCAGTGAGCGGATAGGCAGTGGTGGAAGGCGGAATATTCCAGATCCGGGTGTGGCGGTGTGGGAGGGCAAAGCGTGGCCAGCCTGGGTCACCGGTGCAGGCGAAGGTGGTCCAGGCTTGCTGGATGCGCTCGGCCAGGGCGATGAAATCGGGGGGTGGTGGGCAGCCCACCAGCCTGGCCGCCAACGGGGTGTTGGCATTGCCGAAGGTAAAGGGCACGTCGAGGGCGTGGCAGGCGCCGAGTAGGGGGCTTGGCCAGGTGAAGTCATAAAGCCAGGTACGGCCGCCGGCGTGCGCGTGTGCTTCGGCCATCCAGGTGCTGGGCATTCGGAACAGCGCGTCAGAGAGCATGACCGTGAATAGCTCGGCGTCGGTGTTGTCCGGATAGGCGGCGTGGTAAGCCGCGACCGCGTCGTGTCCCAGGTGCAATGAGGTCGCCGCTGCCGCCAGATCGATAGCCGACAAATCACGGTTTTCAGTGAACAGCCGGCATTCGTCATGGGTGAAGCCGCAGATCAGCTCGATATCTCGGCCGGTATCTTTATTGATTGCCTTCCAGGGCGGGCTGGTGACTAGTTCTCCGTCGATGACCGGACCGAAGGCGCTGATGCGTGCCTCGGTCTCCCGCAGCGGCGCATCCTGGATCGGCAAGATGGCTTCAGGTGCCAGCGCAGCGAAACCCTCCGAGGTGGGAGGTACTTGTGCCTGCGTGGCCAGTACTGCGGTGACGCGCTCGGCCTCGCCGGGGGTGAGTAAGCCAGCGGGGATGCTTTGGGCGATCGCCCGCCGAAACAGGCCTCGGGTGCTCGGCGCGGCGACGAGCAGGGCAACCGAGCCCGCGCCTGCAGACTCACCGAAAATGGTGACGGCGCTGGGATCGCCGCCGAAGGCGGTGATGTTGTGCTGCACCCAGTCCAGCGCCGCGATCTGGTCATGCAGCCCGCGGTTGGCCGGCATCCCAGGCAGTTGTCCGAACCCCTCAAAACCGACACGGTAGTTGAAGGTGACGACCACCACGCCGTAGCGGGCCAGCTTTGTGGCGTCATAACTGGGGTTGCTGGACGAACCGGTCTTCCATGCACCGCCGTAAATCCAGACCATGACCGGTAGCCCGGTGGCACCGGGCTCGGGGGTCCAGACGTTGACCGTCAGGCAGTCCAGACCATCGCGGGGCCGCCAGATCGCGGGCATCCCAGGTGCTGGGGGCAACTGCGGCGGCGCGGCACCGAATGCAGTGGCATCCCTGATCCCGTCCCAGGCATCCACAGGAACGGGGAGCTGGAAGCGCAGCAGCCCCTCCGGTGCGGCGGCAAAAGGAATCCCCCGGAAGCTGACGACGCCGCCCAGAGCCAGGCCACGAACCTTCCCCGCACAGGTCTGCACGACCGCAGCGTCCATCTGCCCGAGGGTACGTGATCACAACGACGAGAGAGATTGACCAACACGCAAGCCCGGCTGACTGTCGAAGGGCGCAAGGACGCCAGCTGCGCCGCCCGCCGGCGCAAGAACTGGAGTGGACAAGTGCGGGGCCAAGCTTGTCCTGTCGGTAGACGTGCGGAGGAGGTGTGCCCAATACGTGCCCAAGTCGAATGCTGGCGTGTGCCGCTTGTCGCTTCTTGCAGGTCAGAGGGAGTAGCTCTATCGAGAAGCTCGACCTGTTAACGGGCCTGAGCATGGTAGGACTGCTACCGGACCGCCCGGTTAGCGACGCACTCCGGCGGTCCTTTTCAGGCACGCCACAACAAGGAGAGCGACGAACTGCGTGACAGTCACTACGAATGTGGGCGCACTGTGCCGTCTTTGGGATACGCGAGCAGGCCAACACCCTAGGATGTGCTGGTCAGTGCGCCGCCTCCCCGTCCGCGACGTTGATGTTGAGCGATAATCATGCAGTTAGCGCTATCGCTCATTTTAAGTTTATGCGCACATTACTAGGCCGCCTGGTAGGTTCGTCCTGCGACGGAGATGGTCGGGGAGGCACGCGTTGAGCCGGTCCAAGCGGGCGGAGGTCAGACCTTCCTCGCCACGGCGCAGCATCACCATTGCGTTTATTTTGTTGTTCACCATGAGCGCGTGTACGCCGATCACTTCGAGAGAAGGCGGCGAACAGAACGGTCTCGCGCTTCCGGTAGGCGCAACGCTTCCCTCAGGTACTGAATGTGCCGCGCGAGTCCGGGGGGATCAATGGGAGCCGCGACCGGAGAACACCCAAGCGAATCACTTCGTCCCTGACGGGGTGGCGCTGCCCGCTTGGGACGATTTTGCCGAGCAGGCCAATCAGCAGTTTGTTCCTCGCATCGACGGCAAGTTTACCGGCACTACGGACGCGATTTTAGCCTGGGGAGCCTGCAAGTGGGGTTTGGATGCCGATCTGTTACGGGCAGTGGCCATCCAGGAGAGCGACTGGCGACAGAGCACTGTTTCTGACGAATCCGGCAATCCGGCTGACTGTGTCGGCGGCGACATCCCTCCGTGCCCGACGAGCTTCGGAATCATGCAACTCAAGCATCTAACCAAACCCGGTTCCTATCCACTGTCGCAGCAGAGCACCTCGTTCAACGTTGACTATTACGGGGCACTAATTCGTAGCTGCTATGAGGGGTGGATCAGCTACCTGGATAATACATATAACCCCGGCGATATCTGGGGTTGCGTGGGCTGGCATTTTTCCGGGGACTGGAAAGACCCTGAATCCGAGCACTACGTCTACCAAGTCCGCCACTACCTCGATACCAAGCCCTGGTTAGATTGGGCCGACGGCTGACCACTCTTGGAGAGGGATCCACGTTCGTCGATGGCTCGGCCGCAGCCCGGCGCGACAGAAGGACGGGCACGAGCCAATGCATCCAAGTGGAGACGATCGGACAAATTCGTCCATTTCTGATACTAGATAGCCGGGGCGCATATCACAACGGCCTCGCGAACACTTTGCCCTTAAAATCAGTCGTGCGCCGGACTCCGGCAGGTCCATAAATGATTCGGCTTTTGGTTGGGGCCTTTGAGTGGGCGAATCAAAGCGGCCTAATTAAGCGGTGGCTGCACTGAGCCGCCATAAGAATATCGATTAGCGGCTGTACAAGCTTGGAGTTATCCGTCGCTTCCGCGAAGTTAGATGCGACGCGCTAGGCGACTCGAGTCTTTTAAAGAGTTCTCACTGCCGAGTCTGGTGACGATGCGTCACCATCGCGGTCTGCGGACGCCATCATGGACGCCCGGTCAGTGGCCGTTAATTTGATCATGAGCGTCCCTTGCGATGAATTCGGTGCGGGGCGGTTGCTGTCACCCTTAGTGGTGACAGGATGGCTTAGGCGTGATCGAACGACGTTTGCCAAGTACTTTGCTGAACAAGCCGCCAGGTCGGCGACCAACCCGCTACGGCACAGGTTCGTGGAGGGGGAAGGCCACATGACCACGCTTTTCCTTGCCGCCACGGGTGGCCATCTTGCCGAGTTGGACCGCCTTGCCGATCGGATCCCACACGACGGTGATTCGGTGTGGGTGACCCACGCGGATCAGCAAAGCCGGTCGATGTTGGCGGGTCGAGACGTGGAGTTCGTGCCCTACGTGGGTGTGCGCAGCCTCCCGGATGTGCTTCGGTGTGTACCCCATGCACATCGGTTGATGAAGCAACGGAAGCTGACCAGAGCGGTATCGACAGGGGCGGGGATCGCACTGGGGTACCTGCCGTATCTGGCTTTCCGGGGGGTGATGTGCCACTACATCGAGAGCGCGGCCCGAGTGCACGCCCCATCGCTGACCGGGCAGATCCTGCAGTGGGTGCCTGGTGTGCGGACCTATACCCAATACTTGGGTTGGTCGAGTCGGCGGTGGGGCTACGCAGGAAGCGTGTTCGACGGGTATGAACCGGTTGCCGTGGCCCGGGCGCCTGGGACGGTGCTTCGGGTGGTGGTCATGTCAGGATGCGCCACGCAGTATCCGTTTCGTCGCTTGTTTGGGCATCTGGCGCCGCTGCTGGCGCCCGACGGTGTGCTGGCGCAGACCACCGGGCTGCCGGTGCAGGTGTTGTGGCAGACAGGTGAAACACACGTTGCGGATCTACCGATCCAGCCGACGCCGTTGCTGCCCGCCGCCGAGCTGTCCGCTGAGCTGGCGCGGGCAGATATCGTCATTAGCCATGCAGGCACCGGGTCAGCATTGGCCGCTTTGGAGGCCGGACGGTATCCGGTCCTGACTCCCCGGGATAGCGCGTATGGCGAACAGGTCGATAATCATCAACAACAGCTGGCCACCGAACTTGCCCGTCGAGGCCTGGCCATGCACTGCGACGTGGACTGCCTCACTGTTGAGGTCATGCTGGCGACCCTTGGTACCTCAATCCAGCGCTGCGGCATGCCGTCGCTATACCTACTCCGCGCGTGAGGTGATCTGTCTGAATCGGGAGCAATAGACGGGCGTGTGATGACATGAAAGTCGTGTGCGTGGGGGGTGGACCTGCTGGTCTGTACTTCGCCATCTCGGCGAAGTTGCGCAGTAAAAATCATAATGTCACCGTTGTCGAACGCAATCCGGCCGGAGTGACGTATGGCTGGGGTGTCGTGTTCTGGGACGATTTACTTGATGAGCTTTACCGCAACGACCCCGTCAGCGCTCGGCAGATACGCGACTCTTCCGTCACGTGGGGTGGCCAAGAAGTGCACGTTCATGGTGAGCATACGGCCTATCTTGGTGGATATGGTTACAGTCTCGATCGTCAACGCCTGCTCGACGTTTTGGTAGAGCGGGCGAAGGGGCTCGATATCGATGTCCAGTTCGAACGCGCGGTCCAGGATGTCTCGGACTTCGCGAATGCAGACTTGGTCGTCGCATGCGACGGTATCAATAGCCTGATGCGGCAATTGCATTCAGACCACCTTGAAACTGACATCGAGATCGGACGTAATAAGTATATCTGGTTGGGCACACAACGGATCTTCGATTCTTTTACTTTTGCATTCGAAGAGACGGCTGCCGGCTGGATATGGTTCCACGCTTACCGCTTTGACGCGCACACTAGCACTCTGATTGTCGAGTGCCCACCAGAGACCTGGGTCGGACTCGGCTTTAACTCACTCGAATCGGACCAGGCGGTCAAACTTTTGGAAAAAATTTTCGAGCGCCATCTAGGTAACCATTCATTGATCAACGAGTCTCGGGGGGGCATAGGTAAGGCGCGGTGGCTCAACTTCAAACGCGTTAACAACAATAATTGGTACTATAATAACGTGGCTCTTATGGGCGACGCTGCGCATACGACACATTTTACGATTGGCTCAGGCACCACACTGGCGATGGGGGACGCGATCGCTCTCGCCGAGAAGCTGGAGGAACACAAAAACCTCACGATGACACTTGCTGGATATCAGAACAATCGACGCGCCGCGCTGCTTGCCATGCAACGCGAGGCGTTGAACAGCGCCAAGTGGTTCGAGGATGTCCCACACCACATCAACCAGAACATCACCCAATTTTCGTACTCGCTATGGAAACGTCGAGGGCATTCTCCCCTCTGGCGTTATCCACTCCACTTGGCTACCCAGATCACCATACTGCGGAACCTGCGTCGATCGTTAGGCATGGCAAAGAGGGGCTTGCGCGGGCATCAACGGGAGAAGCTTCTCCAGAGTGGCCATCGGTAAGCAGCGGATGGACGTGGAGGCCAAGCGAGTGACTCTTCTACACCACACAGGTGCAAATGAATTAAGCAGCAATGCGCACCGCGTGGATTACTTGCTGCCCTGCCGGCCGGCGTGGCCACATAAGACAACCGAGCGCGAGGAACGCCGCCGTATGGACAGCGACGATATAAACCGTTCTGGCCACTCAGCAGCTGTGGGCCCACGCACGCCTGCCAACTACCTGATATGGGCATGTGGCCGGACTTCCTTGCGCCTTGGCCCAGTACGGCTACGGTGGCTACGCAGACGCAGCACCGCCTCATATGCGCTACCGGTTTGAAGGGATGGGCCGGTGACCGTGCTGGAAGACGCAACCTCTGCCGCCACAGCACGGAACTCCGCGACCGTTGCCGGCTGGACGCTGGTCAGCCGAGCCACCGGACTGCTCCGAGTGGTCGTCATCGGCGCAGTACTCGGGCCCACCTATTTCGGCAACTCCTTCCAGGCGGGCTACATCGTGCCGAACATCGTCTTCACGTTGCTCGCCGGACCCGTACTGACAATGGTGCTGGTGCCAGGCGTGGTCGGCGCCGTCAGCGCCGGAGACCTGGCCAGGGCCCAGCAAATGCTCGGCCGAGTAACCGGGTGGTTGCTTGCAGTCTCGTCCGCCGTTGTCGCATTATTAATGATCGCCGCTCCAGCGGTGGCCTGGACGTTAACCTTTGGGATTCCTAACCCGGCGCAGCGGGCGCAAGGGTTGCAATTCACAACACTGCTCATCTTAATTGTCGCACCGCAAATTTTGCTATATTGTCTGATATACCTCGGCATGGCGGCCCAGCAGGCGCGCGGGCGCTTCGCGATGGCAGCAGGCGCACCGGCCGTGGAGAATATCATCCTGATCCTGACTGTGACGCTGGCTGGCTGGTACTACGGCACTGGACTCGACATCTCCCATGTGCCCGTCGATTTGGTGGTTGCACTGGGGCTGGGCAGCACTGCGGCTGTGGCATTGCACGCAGCACTGCAATTGTTCGGCGCGGCACGCGTGGGTTTACTGACACGCCCGTCAACACGCTGGCGGCATGATTCCGAAGCAGTCGCAGTGATCCGCAGAATGATGCGCTCCGTAGGCGTAGCCGCCTGGCCGGCAGCAGCAATGTACCTATTGCTCGCACTGGCCAGCTCGGTCCCTGGCGGCGTGTTCGTCATACAACTGTCCTACTCAGTGTTCTACGCCCTGTCCTACATCAGCGCTCGCGCCGTATCGATGGCCGCGTTGCCCGGACTCGCCCGCGCTGCCCATCACGAGGATCGCACCCAATTCAACGTGGCATGGCGCCAAGGGTTGTCTTACGCCGTCATCGCCAGCCTGCCGCTGCTGGTGTTGCTCGCAGTGTTTTCCAGGCCCACTGCCGACATTCTTGCCCACGGCGAATTGCGTCATGGGTCCCTGATCGGTCCACTCGCCACCTGCCTGATTGTGGTGGCGGTGGCCCAATTGGTCGGAGGAGTGCACGATATCGGTCGACAGGCGCTATTCGCGCTCCTTGACGACCGCGTTCCGCGGCGGGCCAGCGAAGTCGCATTCGGCATAACATTGCTGATCGCTGCCGCCAGCCTGCTCCTGCCCGCCAATGGCGCTCGCCTAGTTTTGCTCGTGGTGGCAATCCTGGCCAGTGAACTCGCCGCTGGGGGACTGGTGCTGTTTCGATTGCGCCAGGTCGTCCCGCAGGAGCAACCCATCGAGGTCAGAACCCTCGCCGGGGCAGTAGCAGCCACGGCCGCGATGGTGCCGGTAGCTGCTGCAGTGTGGTGGCTGGATCACCTCGTCAGCCGTAACCAGCTCGGCAGCTTCGTCACCTTAACGCTGGGTGCCAGCGTGGCGCTTGGTGTTTACGCCATCGTCTTCTGGGCCACCACGACGCGACGAAGGGACAAAGCCTCATAACTCAAACACTCCCACACTGTGCGCCCAATGGCTGTCCTCGCCAGCATCGGTCCGCTGTGCGCTAAGAGCGTCAGCGCACTTGACCGAGCCAGCGGCTGCAACGATCCGTCAACGCCGTGACCATGGCAGTAGCCGAGCAAGAGGGGCGGCCTTTTGGCACGCGGAACGGAGGAAGGCAGTGAGCTCCCGACCCATCATTGGCCTGTTCACCACGATGATCGGTCTGATGCTGATCATCAGTGGTTGTGCGCAGGCCCCTGGCCCTCCCCCGGCCGGCGGTCCGCCCCCTTCACCTCCGTCGGGTCCACTTCCCGCGGAGTGCGTCAACCGGGTCACCGAACCCCAGCAAGCCAGCGCAGCACTGCAACAAGTCCAACCCGGCGGAATCGTGTGCCTGAGCGGCGACGGTCTCACCGACGCCGAACTCGAGGTGAGGACTTCGGGAACATCTCAGCAACCGATCAAGATTGTCTCTGATGGCGCGAGGATGCGCAGCATAAACGTCCAGGCTGACTACGTCGTCATCCAGGGCCTGGCGCTAGAAGATGGGGATGGTCTGACCATGACCGGTCGCGGACTCGTCGCCCGCAACAATGTGGTCTATAACGCCACCGAAGATGGCGTGGCATGCCGGGACTGCGTGGACACGATCATCGAGTCGAACATCGTCCAGCGTGCCGATGGGACTGGAATCTGGATTTCTGGTCAACGGATCACCCTGCGGAACAACACAGTCAGCGACTCGGTGCTGCGCACTCAGGGTGACGCCGACGGGATCCGATTTTTTGGGTGGGGTCACCGGTTGACCGGAAACACGATCAAGGACATCAAGGCGGCCGGCTATCCCCACGGGGGTCCGCACACCGACTGCTTTCAGACCTATGACACCGGTGATGCTCCGCCAACCTACGACGTCGTCATCGCCGACAACATCTGCACCAATGTTGACGTTCAGTGCCTGATTGCTACCACGGACGGCCATGGTGCCCGGGGTGCGCCAGCCGGACAGCCGGCGATCGTCTTTGATGGCAACACCTGCGCGGTCAACGGTGCCCAAGCCGTCTTGTTACGGAACTTTCCTGGCGTCGTCGTACGCAGCAACCACTTCTCTGGGCCCGGTGATCGCGCGGTCATGCTCACCGAAGGATCCACCGACTGCGCAGTAATCGACAACACCGTGACCGGGAACATGCGTCCGTTCGAGATCGACCCTTCATCCGAGCCGGGCTTCCAGGAATCCGGCAACACCTCCCGTTGACGCTCTAACAACACACCAGTGCCAGAACGAGTTGGCCGAGCGTTTGCTGCCATGCTCAAGAACAAAGAGGGGAGGCGCTCAATCGACCATCGCCGACCCGACATTCGATTGATCAATCCAGAAACCGCCGTGACTGGCAGTGACAATTTCGGTATGCGAAAAGTCTCTGCACTATCGCTTCGATCCCCGTGCTGGCCCTATCGATCACCGTGGTGATGATGCTGGGCTCCTCTGGACGAACGCGGGGGGCGAGTCGCTAAAAGCGCCGTACGGTGTCGATCAGGATGTCGATGAGTGGCCGCCGGGTCTGTGTGCTCATGCTGTGGAGCACGGCCATAAGGCGTCTGGCGGTGTTGACGTCGGTGTCTTCGACTATTGGTTGGGCGGCGGCGGTGGTCGTCAGCTGGACACGTCGCCGATCTCGCGGGTCGGGCGTACGCGACACCAACCCGATCTGAACCAGTCGATCGACCATGGCGGAGGTAGCCGGTAGCTTGGTGTTCAGGGCCTGCGCCACATCGGTGACGGTGGCCGGCGCTAGCGCATGAATGAAGTGCAGCGCGATGAGCTGGAGCAACGTCATACCGCGGCCCGCCCAGACAGTCGGGCTGGCCATGGCCATCGCTTGTAGTCGCCTCACGAGCCAATCGACATCTTCCGTGGTGACCACGGCTGCGTCGGAGGCCGCCACCGTTTCACTAGTGCGGGAGAAAGCATTGGGTCGGTCTAGGGAAACGTAGCTGGGGTCAGCTGTGGGTTGCGAGCACTGATGACCAGTCTCCATGTGATCTCCTGAACCGACACCACACTCACCGGTGGCCGATGCCAGAGGCAATCCGTTCTCACCGTAGTTCCCGTAAGCAATCAAACTGAACAAGCGAGCGCCGGACAGTGACTCAGCCCACAGCACGTCCGGCAGCAAACGGCCAAGCTGCAGTGTGGAGATCGTTCGTACGGCGCGAATGGTTAGCAGGTGAGGCGACGCGCTGTGTCCTTGACGACCTCGGTGAGGCAGCGCTGGGCGGCCGTACCCATGCTGTTAAGTACCACCTGCACGCGTCGTGCCGTCTGCAGGTCGATCTTGCCGATCATTGTGACCGCATTGCTTGTTACAGCCAGCAGGACTCGTCGGCGGTCTTGCGGGTCCGGCATGCGGCAGACCAGTCCGGCCCGCGCGAGTCGATCAACCATCGCGGAGGTGGCCGGCGGTCGGATACCCAAGGACTCGGACAGTGCGATCAAGGTGATCGGGGCCCGTGCGCTGATGAAGTGCAGCGCGATCAGTTGGGCCAGGGTCAACTCGCTGCGCGCCCAGGCGGCAGGCCGCAACGATACAAGTCTGCGCAGATGATCGGCAAGCCAGCGGGCATCATCAACCGTGACCATGGACGCCTGGCCTCTTCCGTCAGTTCTTGACCCATCGTCAAACACCCAGGTCATAGATGTGCCCTGGAATGGCTGCTGATACACCTCAGCGGGGAGTTCCGTGGAAAATAGCCCAACTTGGTCTTGGGCAGTTAGCGCTCAGGCCGACATGGCCGTCCAGCGCTTCGGTCGCGTCGCTGCTGGGTGTCCCGGCGAGGGCGGCCCGGCCATGCAGCGCGGGCACACGCGTCGGACCGCGCCGGCGTACCGGCCGGACGCGGGGCGGATGTCATCCCACTCAACGTGGGGTAGCGATTTCAGCCGGGATCGACTCCGTGGCAGCCCGCACAGGGTCTGGTCGGTGCTTCACCGAACTTGCGCCGGCCATCTGATCACGGTGTCACACCGGCCTCTGTCCATCCTCTCTTCATCAACACAATAAGGGTCTCGCCGATCTCATCATCGAAATCCGTGAACCCCTCACACAGACGGTGATCGGCGATCTCAATAGCGACCGGCAGTGGTAACAGCAGTTCATCAGTGAATGACACCCGCGATGGACAGCACCACCAAAACGACAATCACCATGATGATGATCTCAACGAGAAGGGTGAACGCATCCCCCGGACGCATCAGCCCACCGTGTCCGAGATTCGCCGAAACCGACAGACTCCCGCAGCGTGCTCAGCGCGGGCCCGGTAGCCACCGCTGACCGCGCAGGCGTGTCCGATCGCGCACAACCCCTGGGACGTCGGACAACCGGAGTAGGGAAGTCCCCGCATCCGCACGCACTGGGCCGCCCTTGCCGGACGCCACACGTGCCGAGCAAGCTCCCGACCAGATCATCGTCGCGTGTTTACCCCCGACCATCGGGGCAAGCCCAAACGGGCATCGACACCTGGTGAGTAGTGCGCAAGGGGGTCGCCCTGCGGCTCCGGGAGACCTGCGGCGATCAGCAGGTCCTGGTCAATCTGGTCGACCCGTGCGCTCCACAGCGGCCAGGGCTGGTGTTCCACCGGCACGGTCACCACACAGCCGGCGATCTTAGTAAATGCTCGCCACCGCCCGGTGAGGAAATGGTCCCGCTCGATTAGCTCCTCGCCCGTGAGCGGCGCGCCGGGTATCACCACAATGTCGTGGCCAGCCGCTGGCGACCACCGCCGACGTGACCGGTAGGTGATCCTGGAATTAGCTTCCACGGTCATGGCCGCCCACTGGTAGGGCACCTGCAATAGCGTCCGAGCCCCCAGGACGGTAGCCAGTTCGTCGGCCTCGAGGGAGAAAAACCACAGGCCGTCTACCCCGTTCCTATTCAAGACGTAGGTTCGCAGGTTGGTCTCGGGGAAGGTGGACAACCCGGGAATGGCGGGAAGCCCAGGTGGATGAAAGTCGGCAAGCACAAACGGGGTCAGCCCTACCCAGGCCAGGCCGTCATGGGTATGAACCACAAAATCGGCGGGTAGTAAGCGCTGCACATCCGCCGGGTCGTAGGCCCAGTGCAGGAACGTGAAAGTGTGCCAGCGTTGGTGGGCCACCGGCCAAGCCACCCGTTCTTCAGGAAATGCGCCGGCCACGACACCGTATTCCCACCCGACCCAGCGCACCAAACGACGCAAGAGCGCATAGACAGACTCCTCAAGAAGATGGCTGATCTCGGTAGCAGTCCGCCAAAGTCGCGGTGATGTGGTGACGATCGCGGCAGATCACTACATTGCGGCCAGCGATGCGCATCGATCGGTGCAGAGCGTCTTCGTGCGCTTGCTTCGGTGGCGAGATAGGCACGGAAGGGAGTGCCGGGTTTGGCCAAGATCTGCGAGAGGTGGATTGTCACAGTGCCGGGCCTGATGAACTCACGTTGCGGAAGGTCACCCCGGTGAGCTCCTCGGAGATGGCCCATAGGCGCTGTTGGGTGGCCACGTCGTAGGACTGCGCGCTGGAGGTGACTGGTACTTTATGGTCACACGAACGGGGTTGCCATGTCGGTCTTACGCCCGCTGGACCCTGCCTTTCCGATCGACCGTCAGCTAGCTGTCGATGCCTCCCCCGTCGTGCTCGTCAATGTCTTCGCCCTCGACAAAGCCGACGAGCAGACCTTTCTCGACGCCTGGCAAGACGATGCCAACTTCATGAAGCGCCAGCCCGGCTTCATCTGGACCCAGCTTCACCGCGCGATCGGGAAAGCCCGACTTACCTCAACTACGCCGTGTGGGAATCGACCACTGACTTCCGGGCTGCGTTC
The DNA here is from genome assembly GCA_019241525.1 of Pseudonocardiales bacterium. Taxonomy (GTDB): domain Bacteria; phylum Actinomycetota; class Actinomycetes; order Mycobacteriales; family Pseudonocardiaceae. The sequence continues at coordinate 88,484 of JAFAWY010000034.1, read as the reverse complement.
ACGCATCCAGAGTTCCTGGCGAAACTCTCGGTCTATCCGTCCTCGGCCGTTGCTGCCCCGCACCTGTTCCAGAAAGTCGCAGTACCGGGCATCTGTGTCGCTTAACCGGCTGGAGCCGTACGGTTAATGCGGCGAGCAGCTCCTGACAGTCCTCTCTTGAGTTTCTGCGGTATTGGTCAGGTGTCTGCGTCCGCGAGCAGGCTTTCGGGACACGCCGCCACGCCGGCGGCGCATCAGCTCGCTGCGCCGGCTGCGTCCGGTGTGGGCGCATCGAGGAATGGCGGGATCATCGCCAGCAGCCAGTCGCTCCGGTCGAGCACGCCGGAGCCGGGCGGGACGAAGTGAGACGTGCCCGGTAGCACGGCCAGCTGGGGTCGCGGCATGCCCTCCAGATCGCCCATCACCCCGCCGCCGAGGAGCTGGAACAGCTCCACGGCGTGTTCGAGGCGGATGCCGTCTGAGTCACCGAGTACGATCATCGTTGGTGCGGCGATACCCCGGATGTCGGCGGCTGGCCAGGCAAACGGCGTGGTGTTGAGCCGCGTGAGCTTTTCGACCAGCACGGGGAAGTGGTCCGGGTTCGGCGCGACGCGGTGGTACGCCTCCGCCATCGGCGAGCCGGCAAACAGCTCGGGCGTGATGGTTGGGAACATCTCCAACGCACTGGCGTGCATCCCGTCGAGGGCGTACGACGCCGACACGACGACCAGCTTGCGCACTACCGCAGGGTGGCGGATGGCCAGCTGCAACCCGACGCCACCGCCCATGCTGTAGCCGACGACGTTGGCCGCCTCAATCCCGAGGTGGCCAAGTAACGCCGCGATGTCGTCGGCCATGTGCTCGTAGGTCAAAGGGCGATCGATGTCGGCCGTATGTCCGTGCCCTTGCAGTTCCGGGGCGATGACCCGTCGGGTCGCGGCAAGGCCGGGCAGCAGTGGCCCCAGCATGTCGACCGTCATGTACGCCCCGTGCAGCAGCACCAGCGGCGGCCCGTCGCCGTGCACCTCGTAGTACAGGTCAACCCCGTTGACAGGGGCGTAGCCGGTGGTCGTCACCGCGCCGTCTCCCTTCCTGCGTCCGCCGAGTGTCGCGCTGCCCCAGCGGTCAGCACACGCGGCCGCTGCGACAGGCCGGCATGGACGAACTCTCACCTCTATCCGGATAGACGGCGCGGGACGTTAGCCAGGCCGTCGATCGCGGTAGCTCCGAGATGGGTGCTGCACCAAGAGTGACGGCTCTCCGTGGCGTGCTCTGCCGCCGTACGGTCGGGGCGTGACCAACGAGCAGCGCTTGCGAAACCTGTATGACAGCTTCAATGCGCGCGAGATCGACGCTGTGCTTGCCGCCATGGCTGAGGACGTGGACTGGCCCAACGCGTGGGAGGGCGGACGAATCCGTGGCCGCGAAGCGGTTCGGTCGTACTGGACCCGTCAGTGGGCCGAGCTGGATCCCCGGGTCGAGCCGGTGACGATCACAACACGGGCGGACGGACGTATCGCGGTGGACGCCCACCAAGTGGTGCGCAACCTCAACGGTGAGGTGATCAGCGAAGGGCGCGTCCTGCACGTCTACCAGCTTCGCAACGGGTTCATCGCGGGCATGGACGTCGAGGGCACGGCACCACTCGCTGACAGCGGCGGACGCTGAAGTCCACCTGGAGAGGGATATGGCGATTGTCGTTCGAGCCGAGCTTCGCATCGCTCCCGGTACGCGCGAGGAGTTTCTGAAAGCGGCCACGGCCCTGACAGATGCCGCCGCAAAGGAAGCCGGAACGCTGCGCTACGACTGGTACACCTCGGATGATCCGACGGAATTCGTGGTCATTGAAGAGTACGCCGATCCGGACGCGGCCCTAGCACACAACCAGAACTGTGCGGTGCTCCTGCGCCGCATCGGCAAGGTCGCCGAGATAACTTCCGCCGACCTTCACGGCTACCTGGGACCCACCCTGGAAGCGTGGGTCGCCGAGCGGTCCTTCGCGCACGCCTACTCGCCCCTCGGGTGAAATGCCTACGGAGTTGGGCACGACGGGTGACCCACGGCCGGTCAGATGGCACCACCGACGGCCGCGCGCTGGCGCGCGTAGGCGTTCAAGCGATCGAGCTCGTCGGCGTAGATGCCGCGCATGACCCGCGGGGCGAACAGCCGCTCGAAAACGCCTCCGATCCCTCCGGCGCCATCCCAGGTAGTGGAGATCCGGACGCGCGAAGCGCCGTCCTGTGGGGTGACGGTGAAGGTGGTCACGAGGCTTGAGTTCGTGTCTGATTCGGTCAGGACCCGCCCCGGCTCGGGCTCGGCAACCGCCATCCGGTACTCGCGGGTGCGCCCACCAGCGATGATTTTGAAGCGGGTGATCGTGCCCTGGCCGATGCCTCCGGATTCCACCGTGAACTCAGAAAACGCTGGAGGCAGGAACCGGGGATGGTGGTCACGCATGTTCGCGAGGTAGCCATAGACGGTCGCGGCGGGAGCATCCACCATCCGCTCGGCAAAGACGTGAATCGTCGCCATACGGTTGTCTACCACGGCCGAGCAGCCCGAATTCCTCCGGCGCCGCCTGGCTCCCGGGATTGGGGCCGCGTCGAGCTTGCACCTCACACGATGTGAGGTTCTAGCGTTCGCTCATGGCACCACAGAGCAGCAGGCAGCCGGCCCGGTGGAGCGTGGGGCAACTGGCTCACCGCAGCGGGCTGTCGGTGCGGGTGCTGCGGCATTGGGACGAGATCGGACTGGTCTCGCCGGGGCGAACCGCAGGTGGGCAGGCGTTCGGCAGGCGTTGCGTGACCGACTGGCCGAAGTTCTCCATGCCCTGGCCCGCGATGACGTCGACGGCGAAGCCGGCGTCGACCCATTGATGAAGGTGATCGAGAAGATGACGATGTTCGACCAGCACCTCAGCCCCGCCCAGCGGGAATGGCTCACCCAGCGGCGCGCCCAGATCGGCGAACAGGCCTGGCAGGACGCCCTGGGAACGTGGCCCGAGCTGGTCTTGGCGGTGCGCGTCGAGATGGAGGCCGGCACCGACCCCGCCCAGCCCCGCGTGCAGGCGCTCCTCGCACGCTGGTACGCCCGCGGTGCTGGCGAGTCAACGGCCGCCGGAGACAGTGATATCACTGCCGGTGATAAATGATGCCGCCGGCGAGATCAGCCACGACACCGTGGCCGCGACCTCGTCGGGCCGTCCCAAGCGACCAAGCGGGCTGGCTGCGGCGGCCTGCTGCACGTCCCGGACGGTGACGATCATGTCCGTGGCGATGATGCCGGGAGACACACTGTTGACGCGGATCCCTTCGGAGGCGACCTCGGTGGCCAGGCCACGGGTGAACGTCACCATGGCCCCTTTCGTGGCCGCATAGGGCACTAATCCGGGCAGACCGCCGGTGCGAGCGGCGACCGAGGCGACATTGACGATGGATCCGCCGGTGCCGCCGTGAGCGGTCGACATCGCCTGTATGGCGTGCTTAGCGCATAACATCGGGCCCACGAGGTTGACTTGCATGAGATGGGTCAGCTCGTCGGCGTCTTGGGCGTCGATGCGTGCCGCCGCGCCCGCAATTCCGGCGTTGTTGACCAGCGCCGCCAGCGGCCCGAGGTCCTGTTTGGCTTGCTGGAACATGTCGGCGACATCGCCTGGTGCGGCGACGTCGGCTCGGACGGCCACGGCGCGGCCGCCGCGGGCACAAATGGCGGAGACCACCGATTCAGCCCCGTCGGCGTCTTTCGCGTAGTTCACCAGCACGCCGTACCCGTCCTGGGCCAATTTTTCGGCGATCGCGGCGCCGATTCCCCGGCTGGCGCCAGTGACGACCACCGCACCCTTCGGCTGTTCAGCTGCCATCCCTTTTTCGACCTCCCTCGCGGACTTCGCACTCCTTTGCCGACTGGCTTGCCACCACAAAGACAACATTCCCCCGCTAAGCAGGCACACACGGTCTCCGAAGAAACTCGCGTTGACAACCGCTTGGCCGCCGAACCCCGCAATCACCACCCGGCGCACCGCTGCCCTTGCAGGCAGGTCTTGAACTGGGTGGCACACGAAGGTTCATCTCGGGGAGTGGGTGAGCGCCGGCGTTTGCGCAGGTAGCGATTTGCCGATCGTTCACCTTCGAGTTACCTTTTGTTTAGGTGAAATGTCGTCGAAAGGCTCCCATGACCAACCATACGCACACCCCGGGCACGGGCAGGACGGGCAACCAGACCTCCGAGGCCACCAAGGGCAGCGCAACGCCCAGCGGGGCAGCTCAGCAACCCAGCGCCCGGACGGCCACCGTAAACCTGCCGTTTGTCACAGCGACCTTCCGCAGGCCCGACATCCACCTGCCGCAAATCCGGGTCCCGAACCGGCAACAGGCGCTCTCCGCGGCGCAGGCTGTCCAGTCCTATCTGCCCTCGCCGAGACAGGCGGCATACTTCGGTGGCCTCGCCGCACTGGCCGCATTCGAAGTTCTCGAGTGGCCCGTCGCGCTGGCGATCGGCGCCGGGACCGCCCTGATGGGACGCTCCCAACCGCAGCCGCCAAGCCGGCCAACGTCGGCCAGCGTCGCCACAAAGGAAAACAGAACTTCGACGGAGGAGACCACGACCTCTACGAGGACCATCGAGCCGCCCAAGTCCGGCAGCTCTCCGGAAAGCTCCGCCGACACACCAGCGACGAGCTAACCCGATCCCCGACCGGTTAACACACGGCCGGCGCGGGGCCCGGGTCAGGTGAACCTGCAGCCGACTGGCGTGCTGGCACGGGCCCCCGGTGTCACTCGACGATATCGGGTCGAGGGCGCGGCAGTTCTGCCCAGCATGAGACCTGGCAAGGGCCAGCCGGAATCCAGTCCCGTCCTGTGGTCGGGCGACAAAGCCGGTGAGCTGGACCGGTTGGCCGGCGAAGCTCGCGCCGTCCGCATCGACGGCACGTTCGTCGAACTCACGGATGGTCAGCGGGTGCGGACCGCCCGGTGGACGAGGGCCATAGGTCTGACCACCGCTGCGAATAGACACCACGCTGGCGCTGCGGTCGACGCCGAAGCTATCCAGCGCTGGGGGCCGGGCAGTCTTTGTCCGGTTCACGGCCGCAGAACTGCTCGCGCGGCACGGCACCGCCAACGGCAGTGCCCTCGATAGAGGCACGAACGGCACGGCGTTGATGTCGTTAGTGGTTCCATTCGAGGTCATTGTGCCGTAAACGTTGTTCCCTAATCAGGCCAGAAGCGCTCAGGCTTGGCGGCGGTTGTACGGATGGAAACTCGGTGCCGCCAAGCCGATGCTGCCATTCACACTGCCGGGGCAGGCCTGAACAGGTTATTATGGAACCGGATTGTCACCCATGCCAGAAGAAGGTGCGCTTAACTATTACCACGTAGTTGGCCGAGTGTTTACCCGCCAGCGGCGGCCAGTTCTGTGGGAGCGGTTTACCCTCTACGCCGTGGCGAAGTTTCGAATCGCGGAGGTAGCCGAGCTACTTGGAGTCAGCGACGATACCGTGCGCCGATGGATTGATGCCGGAAAGCTGCCGGTCGAACGTGACAAGTCGCGTTGGATGGTCGTCGATGGGGTCGCGTTGGCCGCTTTCGCGCAAGGCCATCATGCCCGCGTCCCTTCCGATCCCATCTCACGAATCGGCAGCTCAGCTCGGAATCGATTCGTCGGGCTAGTCACCAACGTGATCGCCGACACCGTGATGACCCAAATTGAGCTCCAATGCGGTTCGCATCGCGTGGTGTCGTTAATGAGTACCGAGGCCGCCCAAGAACTCGGCTTGCAGCCCGGCTCATTGGCCGTGGCCGTCGTGAAATCCACCCAAGTGATCTGCGAGGTCCCCTACAAACCGCACACCCCCACAGCCGAGAGCGCTTAAGCCAAAGCCCGCTCTGCGGTATTCCACACCGGTTAAGTCGACGATGAGGGATTGATTAACTGGAAAAGTTCGCCCGAGCCGACCACCTTGAAACTCTCAAGCATTCCCTTCGCCGTCAAAGTTGGCTTCTTAGAAGGCAGGCTTGATGTTGGCGTTGAGGTGGAAGATGTTCTCGGGATCGTATTCCCCCTTGATGCGGGCCAGCCGATCGTATTTCGCCGAGCCGTAAGCTGACCGCACGCGGTCCTCGCCAAGTTCGGCCATGGTGTTGATATAGACCTCGCCGCTGCCTATCGCATGCGGCAGCAGCGCCTGCCCAAACGCGCGCACCCAGCCCCGCTCGGCAGCAAGCAGGTCAGCATCCGGTGCAAGGCCGACGATGAAGGCGCCAAATCGGGGTGAGCGCCCACCGGCGAGGGCCGTGTCGTTGTCGCCCACCTGGCTATAGGCACCGTCGAGCCGGTAAAACAACAGCACGGACAACGGTGAGTGCTTGCGTGGCACATGCTCGGTGACGACATCGATCAACTCGTCGGAGAGGTCCTCGACGTAGATGCCCTTTTCATAACAGTAAAGCCCCCACGCGTTGGCTTCATCGAGCATCTTCTGGAGTTCCACATATGGCATAGGCGCCACCATGTCAAACAGCGGGGGCACCGTCTCGCGGATGCGCTGCACGAGCAAATCGTGCTCGTCATCAGTACCGAAGCCGGCCAGCAGGAAAGCATAGCCAGGTCGGAAGTGATACTCGCCGGGCACAAACGGGGCCGGCGGGGCGTTCACAGCGCCGGCGACGGCGTTGATGCCCAGGGACATCTCCGCAATGATGTCGCGAGCCAACCGCAGCGCCGGGACGCCCTGGTCCAGAGGCCAAAAGAACAAGCCGAACCGGACCATCGGGTCCACCTCGTGCAGCCGGAATTCGAACGAGGTCACGACCCCGAAGTTGCCGCCGCCCCCGCGCAACGCCCAAAACAGGTCTGGATGCTCGTCGTCGGCAGCGCGCAGCACCCGCCCGTCAGCGACCACGACTTCTGCCGAATCCAAGCTGTCGATGCTGAGCCCAAACCGTCGGGTCAACCAGCCCATGCCGCCCCCCAGCGTGAGCCCTCCCACCCCCGTATGACCAACCAACCCAGCTGGGATTGCCAGCCCGTGAGCCTGGGTGGCGGCGTCCACGTCCGAAAGAAGTGCGCCACCGCCGACCCGCACGCGCCGAGCTTCTGGATCGACCGTCACATCCCGCATCTCACTAAGGTCGATCATCAGTCCGTCATCACAGATGGCCGTTCCCGCGGCGTTGTGCGCACCACCCCGAACGGAGACTTCACATCCCTGCTCGCGGGCGAAGGCGATCGCTGAGACCACGTCCTGAGTCGAGCGGCATCGGGCCACCACTGCCGGATGACGGTCGATGTCCGCGTTCCACACTCTCCGGGCATCGTCGTAGCCCTCATCCGTCGGAACGAACACCGGCCCGGTCATAGCGGCCCGCAGAGCTTCGACTCCGGCGGCAGTGGTCTGAGTCATGGTCTCTCGTTTCTCGCCGGTCGTGATCGCTAGGACTAACATCGCTCATATTGAAAGCGCTGTTACCGATTCCCTGATACGCCAACAAGCCCGATGGGCAGCCGGTGGCCGCCGGCAAGGGGCATCGGTTCAAGCCGGCATCGTAGTCGATCTCATGCCCTGGGCAGCGATCAAAGCAACTTCCGTTTAATCCCGTCAAACCATCCGATATAGCCGCCATATCTGGTCGGCGTGCAGCTAGCTGATGAATCCCTCGTGGTCTTGATCGATGCCGTGGCGTCGGTGACCCAGGCCACGAGGGCAGCTCGATGAGCTTCGCTAGCTGGATCCACCGTTGACCGTGGACGTCGTTCGGGCAGGTTGGTGAAGACAGCTAACCCTGGTCGTCAGACCTGAGGCGTGGGTGACGGCGTGGGTGCGGGAGTCGGGGACGGTGAGGGCGAGACGGTGGGGGATGGCGTGGGATTGGCAGTCGGTGATGGTGACATGGTCGGCGACGGAGTGGGGGTGGGGGAGTGGTTCAGCGTGGCGACACACTCACCAAGGTTTTTGAAGTTACTGTCAAAAATTGTGGGGAACCGTTGCTGCAGTAGTTTGCAGGCATTCACGAAGACGACACCGTTGTTCGCGTGGCCCGCCTCAATATTTTTAAGCAGGCTGACGCACGAACCGTGACTGAGCCCGAGGTCGTTGTTTTCAGTGCAAAGTTGGTTCACTTCAGGCTCAGCAAAAGCTGTAGTTGTAGTTAGGGACAAGGGGACGACCGCGAGGGCGGCAGCACCCACCGCTGAGGCAATTACTTTCCGCATCGTTCTCCGTTCCTTTGCTTCGGTCAAGGTCGTCGGCGCAGACCAGAGACGTCCAGTTCGCAATCACAGTGTTTCCGGCGCGAGCTCCCTTCTGCCGGGAGATCGTCGTCGACGCTCCAGCGCACTAGCGTGGACAATAATCACGCTGTGGCTATATCCGGGTCGCCATGAGCACAATCCACGGCTAGCTCCGACGATCGAAACCGGCATGGAGCAAGCTTGCGAACTCCTTCATTCCTGGGCTGATTGCTTCGAGCTTAGAGTGACCCCTCTTTGGGTCAGCCTTCAACCCGTCCTGCGTCATTTCGAAGAGCATACGTTCATCGTTAATGTATTCTTCGCCACCCGTGGCACTTCGTGCGGAAAAAATCGGTTTTAAACATATCCGCCGATGAATTGCATCGATATGTGTCTGTACCTTCCTGCTTGTTAGCCGGCGCTTTACCCGTTGACAGCCACAACCAGGCTGTCCTGCCATCCAGGACAAGTCTTTGCCCTGGTGACGAACCCATAACACCGCGCTGCGGCAGATCGACTCCATCGATGCGACGCGCAACGTCGCGGTGATTGGCAGCGGCTAAGTGCATCCCTCAAGTCGCCGGGTCATGGCCCTAGGTCTCGTGGCCGGAGTCGGCAGTGACGCAAGCAGTCCCACGCCGACGTGGCCGGTGGCGCTGGTGCCGTGATCACGATCATCGCTCCGATCGCGCAGGTGCCTGAGAACGTGATAGCTCTCGCGCACGATCGTGACCGATCGGGAAATCTAAAGGTAAGAGAAAGTGAAGATCACGCACGCGGCTTGCTCCGCAACAACCACACGCGAGATTTTTATAAGCATCCACTGACAGGACGCCCCAGCAGCAGCATGCCGCTCGTCGAAGTGCGATACCGACCGAGGAGGCACTGAAACGACTTGACGATGTCCGCCCGGCCAACCCACACAGTATCTGGGACAGTTCGTCGCGACCGGCGCAACGAACCCAATCAGTGCAGCCAGTGCATGAACCCGTCGCACCGGCCCCACGCGACAGGAGGAAGCATTTCAAGTGATCTTGACATAAATAGAAGCGTCGGGGATGGTGTGGATCGTCGGCATACCGAAGTCAGCCGCTAGCTCTCATCCACAGCATGGATGAACAACCACGCCCGACTCCGGCCATCTAGTACCAGACAATCGGATCGCTACGTGTGGGCATATCGTGATTCCTCAGAATGGTGGCGATGAGTTAACTTGGTAGGGGTGAAACTGTGACTACGTGGGTTCATGTGTGGCTGGGCGCATGGCGCCGACCAGAGGCGACCTCATGGACGGGTCACTCCGCGCTGTCACTCGACTCGGGTCTTTATATCAGCTACTGGCCGAGCAAATCTGAATCATTGAGCCCCCTATGGAAGAGGGTAAAGATACTTCAATGGCGCCCCCACAGGTTCAGCCTGTCCATCGATGTCGACATCCGAAAGCTCGGCCGACCCGATCACACCGTTGCGATCAATAATCTCAACGAGAAATCGATGGAACACTTCTGGCTCAAAGTAAAAAATGGAGAACGGCGGCAATTTCATTCGCTTGATCACAACTGTTCGACCGTAGTTGCCAGAGCTCTCGGAACGGGCCACAACGATGCCATCAAAGAGATGAAACGCGGCGCGCTGATTAAACAGATCCGCTGGCTAGGACCATCCAATTACTTCGCAATGGTCGCAGCAAGCATTAGTGCAGATACGCTATGGTATCCAAGCCAAGTGCTGCGTTACGCGAGAGCTCTAGCGAAAGTGATGAACTAGCGATGAAGCAGCCAGTATCGATCCTTGAAAGTATTGTGTAAGCAGCGACACCATCTGGCCCGCGGTTTGAGGCACAGTCGGTTTCGGCTGAAACCGGGATGCGTACCCTGCGCGACGGTATTCACGGGGCTCCACTGCCCGAATCGGAAAAGACACAGAAAGCCTTGTACGCCGTGGCCGCGCTGTCCGCCCAGGGCGACGAACTGGCTGCTGCCACGCTCGCACGCAGCCAGCACCTGCTCGTCGAGCCAGTGGATCTACTGGCGCTGAGCCTGTCCATCCACATGGCGACCCGGGCGGCCAGCCAGCAGCTGACCTTGGAGGAGAACGACACGGGGATCTTGGCCCTGCCAGCACCAGTACGGCGCTTGCTGTTGCGCCAGCTTTTGCAACGGCTCATCCCGACGCCGACAGCTACATTTTCACCGACAAGCGCAACGCCATCCAAGACAGGCTCCGGCAAGCCCTGGATGCCGTAGCCGGGCCGGTGGTCGTGGTCAGCCACAGCCTCGGCACGATCATCGCCTACGACGTGTTGAGCGATCCGCGCTTCGCGACCCGGGCGGTGCCGCTGCTGGTCACCCTGGGCGCACCGCTTGGCTACACCGAGATCCAGGACGTGATCGCCCATCCGCTTCGTATCCCGGCACCGGTCGCGCTGTGGGCAAACTTCGCAGACCCACTGGACATCATCGCACTCGATACCAGCCTTGCTGACGACTTCGGTGGGGAACCCAAAATCGTCGACACCCGGGTCGATAACCCGGCCCCCGACAACCATGACTCCAGTGGGTATCTCCGTGCTCCTCAGGTGCGCTCGAGGGTGGCCGCTGCCGTGCCGACCGCCCTCAGCCCGGTTGGATAGATCTCGGCGATTCCGTGTAGAGGGTCGGTCGTGGCGGTCCTTCCACGGACAGGTTGCTGGCGGGGTAACGACCCAACAGCCGGTATCAGCAGGACGTGCATATCTGCGATCGTGACCTGCAGAAGACGCAGACCACGGGGCCGCCAGGGTGACTCCCTTGCGACGCAGCGGTGCAAGCACGGCGGTCATCCCCTGACCAGCCACGGAGGCCGCAATGAACACCACGGATGTCCGCAGCGACGACGCCAGCGGGATCGTGAGCATCAAGAACGTCGGCATGAAGCTCACACGCAGGTTACTCGACTGCTCCGCCAGATACTCGACTTCTTACACCAGCAGATGACCGACTCTCCAAGCATCTCCCAGCACGCCAGGCTGCCGACACGATCAAGCGACCGCTCGTCGACGTAAAACTAAACTGCCAGCCGGGTCACCAGGCACGGCAAGCTGCGAAGGCTTGAGGGCGCTTGACGCCGGTTCACGTCAACAGTGCCGAGATGCGTTGGTGCATGCGGACGCGACACCGGCGCGTTCCGGCGCAGGCTGAGCCGCCATCAATCCGATCCACGGCCAGCACCGAGCCTGCGCGGTCTTTGCGGCACTTGACCCGAGGAGCCACTGGCGGAACGGAGCCCGCATGTCCTGGATCGTCAATCATTGGGACCACCTCGGCCCAGTCGCCGGCAAGGCAGTCCTCATGTACGCCACCGCGGTCGTCGGGCTGCGTCTCGGCGAACGGCGCACTCTTGCCCAATGGACCATCATCGATTTCGTCACCGCGGTAGCGATCGGCGCGATCGTTGGACGCACCGCCATCGCTGATACCCAGTCCTACGCCGTTGGCGCCGCCGCGCTGCTCACCCTGATCGCCCTCCACCGACTGGCCAGCCTCCTGCGGTTTCACCCCGTGGCCGGCAAGCTATTCGACCACCGGGTCCGGGTCTTGGTCGACCACGGTGAGCTGCGTCGCCGTCAGCTGCGCATCTGCGGGCTCACGGACAATGACCTCTACGCCCAGCTGCGCCAACGCGGCATATTCGACGTCGCCCCGCTGCGCTATGTCCTTTACGAAGCCAAAGGGGGTCTTACCGTAGTGCCTGAGCGAGACAACCAGGCCTCTGAGCCGCCGCTAGTTCAGGCCGGTCTCGATAGCGCGGACGGCTATCAGCACCGTATTGGCGCGGCACCATGACCAGTGCGGTACCTCCCGGCGGGTGGCTTGGTAACCCGAGCAATCTGACATGAAGACATAACGGGTTTTCCCGACTATCGCCGAAACGTATCCATGCCGGGAAGGTAGTGAGGATGCGCCTGTGCTTTGACGACCTCATCAGCTGTCGAATTTCGCGGGCCTCCCCGCGGAGCGCAGCTGCTTTCGGCAATGATCCCACCGCACCCCCAGATTGATAGTCGCCGATGGCAGCAGAAGTTTGGACTCTGTCCGAACCGAGCACCGCTTCGATATCAGGCGCACGGCAGTGGTGAACTGCTCACGGCGCGCCCGATGCAGTCAGACCGCCGGACAGACGGCAAGCCGAGAAGGCATGGCTTGCCACGCCGACGACCGGCGGCAGGGCTGAACCTCGCACCGCGAGATCATCGCCAGACCCACCCGGTGATCGGTCGCCGGGACCACCCACCGGAGGAATCATGCCCAGCTCATCCAGTGTTGCTTCCCTCCGGCGCGAGCCGGAACTGGCCGGTCAGACCGTTGTCGTGATCGGCGGCAGCGCAGGCATCGGGCTCGAGACAGCCCGGCGTGCCCTGGCTGAGGGTGCCGAGGTCGTCCTCACTGGCCGCAATCCCGACCGGCTCAAGCAAGCGGCGCTGGACCTCGGCGTGCAACGCACCGCGGCCTTCGATGCCAACGACACGGCTTCCCTGGCGAGGTTCTTCCAGGAACTGCCAGCACCGATCAACCATGTGATGATCACGGCCGGCGGCCCGCGCTACGGGCCCCTGCTCGAGATGGACGCAGCCCAGGTGCGCGAAGCGCTCAGCGGGCACGTGGTGCTGGCGCTCGAGGTCGCGCGCAACGCCGCCGGCAAGATACGACCTGGGGGCACGCTGGTGCTCATGGGCGGTACCGGCGCCCGGCGCGTCGGTCACGGCCTCGGGATCGCCTCGGCCGCCACCGCCGCGCTGCCTGCGTTCACCGCGGCGCTTGCGCTGGAGCTCGCGCCGGTTCGCGTCAACCTCATCGCCGCCGGCTTCGTCGACACCCCGTTGTCAGCATCACTGCTCGGAGATCAACTCGAACAGCGCCGCAATGAGCTGCGGGCCACGCTGCCGATCGGCCGCGTCGTCGGCCCCACCGATGTCGCCGCGCTCGCCGTCCACATCATGACCAACACGGCGCTCACCGGCGCGACGTACGACATCGACGGTGGGCAGCAGTTCGTGTCCTCATGAACACGCTCACCGGGTCTCACGGGTCGTTGAGCCTCCAGGCGATGTGATCTTCGCTAGCGAGGAGCAGCCGCGCCAAGCGACACCTCAGGTGAGGGTTGCCCAGAAGTCGGTGAGGTGCTTGGCGGCCGTTGGCGGGTCCTGCACCATCCACCAGTGACCCAGGCCTTCGAGCCCCGCCAGCTGGGCACCGGCCCGGGCGGCCGCCCGGCGGCGCATCTCGACGGTACCGACGTAGTGGTCCTCGGTGGCGAGCACGGCCAGTCCGGGGCGCTGGGCAGCGGTGGGCAGGTCATCGCCCAGCTGGCGCAGCACGGGCTGGGCCGCCGACCGGTACAGCGCGAGGATGCACCGGCCCATCACCTCATCCTGCCCGGCGGAGATGTCCCTGGCCACCTCGGGGGTTACGCCTTGCCTGACCAGCCGCTCGGCCCGTTGCTCGAGCGGCGCGTTCATCATGGCGTCCACCCGTTCCTCGCCGGCGCCTGGTTGTTGCCAGGTCTGGGCGAGGTCGTGCCAGACGTAGTCGGGGTCGTAGACGCCGATCACATCGGTGACCCAGCTGCGCAACAGGTCCGGGCGGCTCATCGCGACGTGGATCACGTGCGCGCCGCCCCAGTCGTGCCCGACGAGATCAACCGGCCCTTCTAGTCGCTGTAGCTCACTGATCAGCCAGCCGCGGTATTCCGCGTAGGTGGCGCCGAACCCAGGCGGGACCGGGGCGCCAAAGCCCGGCGGAGACAGGCAAACCACGTCGTCGCGCCCCAGCGCGCCGAGCAGCGGCCGCCACACCGCGTCGGTTTCCGGGACGCCGTGTACGAACACCACGGTCACGATTCCATCCTCCTCCGCGGCCAAGTCAGAGTCACACCCCGCCGATTCAGGATCGTTCGTAGCCGGCTCGGGCAGGACGCCGCCACCCCGACGGCGGACCGGGCCAGGCTGCTTTGGACGGCACGAGTTTCCCGGAGGACAGGAGCATTGCTTGGCTTGATCGCCGGCGGGACCATCAAGGTGACCGTGAGCAGCTAACCGGCCAAATGTTTGGTGCCCAGCACAGAGCAGTGCGAGCCGTTCGGCTTTCCTGCCGCTTAGGCGCACAAATCTGTCGCTCGGGGAGAAGGCGCACCGCGTCAATCTTGGCGAGTCGCATGAGGTTGCAACGTGCCGACGGCCGCGCCACCGGGCCAGTATTGTTCGGCACAGGGCGCCGGGCGCCTTGCCCGCGGCCGCCCGCTCGAGGGGATCGCCGTGATCAATCGGCAGCAAGCAACGACGCCGGATACCGGGTCCGTATCCGGGTCGGCGGCGTCTCATGGTGCGGGCCCGAATGACATGCTGCGGCTCGGGTTGGTGGTTGGTGCGCTGGGTGTGGTGTTCGGCGACATCGGGACCAGCCCGATCTACACCCTCCAGACGGTGTTCAACCCGAGCGACCCGCATCCCGTTCCGATCAGCACGGACAACGTGCTCGGGGTGGTATCGCTCGTGTTCTGGTCGGTAACCATCATCGTCACGATCACCTACGTGCTGCTGGTGATGCGCGCCGACAACGACGGCGAGGGCGGCATCATGGCACTGATCACCCTGTTGCGGCGGTGGGGCGCACAGCGGGGCCGGCGACCAGCCATGGTGCTGGCAACACTGGGCATCTTCGGCGCCGCGCTGTTCTTCGGGGACAGCATGATCACTCCGGCGATCTCGGTGCTGTCCGCCGTCGAGGGACTCAAGGTTGTCGAGCCGTCGCTGCAAGAGCTGGTTGTCCCGATTACCGCGGTGATCATCGTGGTGCTGTTCATGGTGCAGCGCCGGGGAACCGCTGCGGTTGGCCGGATATTCGGCCCGGTGATGATCGCCTGGTTCATCGCCATCGGCGCGTGCGGCGTGATGGGCATCGTCAACCACCCGGAGATACTCGAGGCGTTGTCGCCGACCTACGCGCTCGATTTCATGATCAGCCATTTCGATATCGCGTTTTTCGCCCTGGCCGCGGTCGTGCTTGCGGTCACCGGCGCAGAGGCGCTCTTCGCAGACATGGGGCACTTCGGTCGCCGGTCGATCACCTGGGCGTGGCTGCTGCTGGTGTTCCCTGCGTGCGTGCTGAGCTACTTCGGCCAGGGTGCGCTGATCCTGGAAGAACGGGCCAACGTCAGTGGCCCATTCTTCCTGCTCGTTCCCGGGTGGGGGCGGCTGCCGATGGTCGTGCTGGCGACCGTGGCCACAGTGATCGCATCCCAGGCGGTGATCACCGGCGCGTACTCGGTCGCGTCCCAGGCTGCCCAGCTGGGCTACCTGCCCAGGCTCCGCATCGCACACACGTCAGAGTCGCAGGTCGGCCAGATCTACGTCCCTTGGGTCAACTGGCTGCTGATGGTCTCGGTGCTCACCCTGGTCTTTGCCTTCCGAAACTCGACGGCGCTGGCCTTCACCTACGGCATGGCGGTGATCGGAACCATCACCATCACCACCCTGCTGTTCTTCTGCGTTGCTCGGTGGAGGTGGGGCGCGCCGCTGTGGCTGGTCGGTATCGGGGCGACCGTGCTGCTGCTGGTGGACCTGCTGTTCGTCGCGGCCAACCTGACCAAGCTGATCCACGGTGCGTGGTTGCCGCTGCTGATCGGGCTGACCGCGTTCACCGTGATGACCACCTGGTATCGAGGTCAAGGGATCGTCACCGCCGAGCGCGCGCGGCGCGAGGGATCGTTGCGCGAGTTCGTCGACCAACTTCGCGACGGAAAGTTGTCGACCCTAGAGGTCCAGGGCACAGTCATTTTCCTCAACCGTGGAAAGCAGACCGCGCCGCTGGCCATGAGGGCTAATGTCGAGCACAACCACGTGCGGCATGAGCACGTCGTGATCATGTCGATCGAGACTGAGCCGGTGCCCCGGGTGCCGGCCAACCAGCGGATCGTCGTCGACGACCTCGGCTATACCGACGACGGGATCACCCACGTCAGTGCCCGGTTCGGTTATATGGAGAGGCTGGACGCGCCTGGCGCGCTGGCACTGCTCGACCCGGCAGCGACTGAGGGGCGGCTCCAGCTGGACCAGGCGTCCTACTTCCTGTCGAAGGTCGAGCTTCGGTGCGGGAACGAGCCGACAATGGCGCCCTGGCGCAAGCGGCTGTTCATCGCCACCTCCTACATCGCCGCCGACGCCGCCGAGCAGTTCGCCCTCCCGCGCGACCGCACGATCATCATGGGTGCACAAATCGACGTGTAGGCGCATTGGTGTTGCGCTTAGGAGGTGACGCTGGTCGGTTCTGTGGTGGTGTTGCGGGTGGGTGCGTGTCGTTGGCGACGGCGGTAGGCAATGAGAGCGGCCACGGCGTATTCGGCGGCGGCAATGGTCATGATGGTGAAAGTGGGGGGCAAGGCCGGAACGGCGTAGGCCAGCGTGATGCCCAGCCACATCGCGGCCACGGCGAGTGCACCGGCGAGAGCCAGGGCGACCCACGGGCGGTTGGTGAGGTGGTACGCCGCCGCGGCGGGCGCGGCCAGCAACCCGGTGAGCACCAGCGCGCCGACGGCTTGGCTGGCCTCAGCGGCGGTGGCGCCGACGATGGCCAGGAACAGCGGTCCGAGTAGCCGAACGGGGACACCTCGCGCGGCGGCGACCTCGGGGTCAAGGCTGGCAAACAGCAGCGGGCGGGCGATCAGCAGGAGGACGACGATGAGGCCGGCGGCGATCGCTGCCGCGAGTGCAGCATCCCTGCCGGAGATACCGAAGATCGAACCGAACAGCACGGTGACGTTTGCCGTCGAGTTTCCGGTGGCGCGGTACGTGGTGTAGAACGCCAGGAAGAACACTCCTAAGCCCAGGACCCAGGCCATCGCATTACCGATGATCACGTCGTCGGCGGTGGCTTTGCCGGCGAGTAACGCGATCCCGACAGCGACGGCAATGGTGCTGGCGAACAGGCCTACCCGGGGGTCGAGGCCGGCGGCGAGGGCGGCCAGCGCTCCGGCGTAGGCGACGTGCGACAGCATGTCGCCGGCGAAGACTTGCCCGCGTAGCACCACGAAATGGCCGGCCAGTCCAGACAGCAGCGCGATGGCGGTGCCGGCCAGCAGCGCGTGCTGGATAAAGGGCAGCGACAACATGGTCACCGCCGGGTGACCGGTTCCGGGCCGGCTGTGACCACAGGCTGCGGTGTCATCGGCCGGCGCTTCCGGACAGGACCCGTCGTGGCGGGTAAGGGATGGGGGGATGCCGGGCGATGCGGTCGGCGATGCCGCGGTAAGCCGTCGCAAGCAGGAAGGCGGCGAAGCCGAGGGTGGTCACCCAGAACCCGATCGGATAGGGGGAGAAGAACGCGAATGCCTCTCCCATCCAGGTGATCAGCAGGGCCAGCATGATCGACAGGGCAACTCCAGCAGCTGGCTGCGCGGTCAGCCGGGTCGCGGCTGCGGCGGGAGCAACCAGCAGGGCGAAGACAAGCAGGCTGCCGGTGATTTGGCTGGTGCCGCCCGCCGCGACGCCAAGCAGCACCAGAAACGCCGTGCCGACCAGCCGGGTCGGGACGCCCTTGGCGCGGGCGACTTCGGGGTCGATCGTGGAGAACAGTAACGGGCGGCCCAGGAGGATCAGCACAAGCAGGCAGCCGGCACCGGCGATCAGCAATACGAGGATCTGCTGGTCGGTGATGCCGATGATGGTCCCGAACAGCAGGCTGTTCAGACCGTTGAGGAAACCGCTGTAGAGGCTGACGAAGAGAAACCCGCAGGCCAGCGCGAAGGCCTGGACGGTGCCGATGGCAGCGGATTCCTCGCTGAACCCGCCCAGCCCCGCGTTGGGTGCCCCCCGGCGGGGTAGGGCGGAGATGATCAGGGCGCCGGCCACACAGAAACCGAAGTACCCGACTGCGGTATTGAGCCCGAGCCAGGTGGCCCCAGCGGCACCGGGGAACCCGATGAGGGCCAGGGTGTGGCCGGCGAAGGTTTGCCGGCGCAGCACCATCAGGTAGCCCACCGCGCCGGCGACGCCGGCGACGATCGTTCCGGCGCGCAGTGCATTGAGCATGAAGTGGAAACTCAGTAGTTGCCGGATGTCGTCGACGAGGTTCCAGTTCAGCTCAGTGGTCATGGCGAGTGTCGCAGCCGGGGGAGCCGGTGGAGAGGAAGATCTTGCTGGCCGACGACGACCAGCCGCCCGGCATGGTCGCGCAGCACGTCGATCGGGGTGCCGTAGAGCATGCTCAGGGTGTCTGCGGTGATGACTTCCTCCGGTGGGCCCATCACCACCCCGCGCCGCGACAGATAGATGACCTGATCGAGATAGGGCAGGATCGGGTTGACGTCGTGGGCCACCAGCATCACCGCAACTCCTTCGCTGCGGCATACCGATTGGATGAGGGCACTGATCGAGGCTTGGCTGGTGACGTCGAGGCTGTCGAGGGGTTCATCGAGCAGCAACAGCTCGGGGCGGCGGACCAGGGCCTGCGCGATGAGCAGGCGCTGCTGTTCACCGCCGGAGCTCTGTCCTATGGGACGGTTGGCGTAGGACTGCGCCCCGACGAGGTCGATGACCTCCCGCACCCGCTGGCGCGCTATGCGAGAGCGGTGCGCCCAGGGTAGGGCCGGCAGCGGGACGCCCCACCGGTCGCCGTCCCAGCCCAGGCGGACGATGTCGACGCCGCGGACCCGGACACCTGGGTCGAACGCGCGCCGCTGCGGCAGGTAACCGGTCGCAGCGTTGCCGGTTTTCGGTCGGGCGCCGAGGACGCGAGCCTGCCCTGCGGCGAGGGGCACCAGTCCGAGGATTGCTTTGAGCAGCGTGGACTTGCCTACTCCATTAGGGCCCAAGATCGCGATGAACTCTCCGGCTCGCACGGTCAAGCTCACGTCGGACCAGATGGTTTGCCCGCCCATCTGCGCTGCGGCCCCCGACAGCCAGACCACCTCCCGGCCTGCGACCACGCCGTCAAGGTTCCGGCTGGCCGTGGCGTCGAGGGCAATCTCGCCGGCGTGGCGGTTCATGTGCCCCGCGCCTGAGCCAGCGCCGTCTGCACGGCTTGCAGTTGCGTGGTCTGCCAGTCCTGGAAACTGGCCTCGGCCGGGGACAACGTCTCGGTCACGGCGATCACCGGGATTCCGGCCTTTTTGGCCTCCTCAACCTGGCGGGACACATCTGGCGTGGAGTTCTGGCTGTTAAATACGTAGACCTTGATCTGCTCGCCGGTGATCTGCGAGTCGACGGTCGCCTTGTCCGCTGCGGTAGGGTCGGTGCCCTCGCTGATCGCCTTGAGGAAGCTCGGCGGTGTCATGAGCTTCAGGCCGAGCGCATCGGCCATCGGCGCGAAGATGCTCTCACTGGTGCCCACCGGGGTGCCCGCATACTTCGCCTTGATGCCGTCGATCAACTGGTGGTATTTCACCAGGCCAGGATTGTCGAAGCTTTGCCGCTGGGTGTCGAAGTAGGCGGCATCACCAGGGTCAGCCTTTTTCAGGCCAGCGGTGATCGCATCGGCGACCTTTTCGACATCACTGGGGGAATACCACCGGTGCGGATTGCCCCCCTCGGGCACACCAACCACGTGACCGACATCAATGACGACGCGCTGTGAGTTCGGGTTCGCCGC
This sequence comes from Pseudonocardiales bacterium, assembly GCA_019241525.1. GTDB lineage: Bacteria > Actinomycetota > Actinomycetes > Mycobacteriales > Pseudonocardiaceae. Next base: position 68,658 of record JAFAWY010000034.1, on the reverse strand, counting down.
GAGCGCCTTGGCCGCCCACGGGTCATAGCCAGTTCCGTTTTCTACGAACAGTGCCGAATCGGCGATGGTCCTGCCATCGGCGGGGGTGGGCTCGTAGTCGTGAGGGTCGGTAGCCGGGTTGGAGATGATCGAGCTGGCGTGGACATGCGTGCCACCGAGCTGGCTGAGGAGAGAACCCCAGGCGTTGATGCTGGCCGCTGCCGTGATCACCTTGCCATTGCCGGAGCCGGGGGGCGGCCGGACGTCTCGGGGGAAGGCGTGGTGGCACAGCCGGTCAGGCCCAGAACCACCGATAGTCCGGCAACAGAGATACCAACCAGGCGCCTCCAGCCACCCCCTGTGGCGCGAGTGGATGACGTTGCGTCAGTGAGCGGTGCCGAATCGGGCACATGCTGGACTTGAGATGCCTCAATCCGGCGTGAGCTCCGTATACACATCGGGATCTTTCCAACCACGAAGGAGACATAGCACCCGATCAGGCATGGCATCCGTCACGCTACCTGGAAATGAACATCATTGCAAAGTTCTGCACACCCGCTACCCCGGTGGCCAAACGCGCGCCAAAGAGCTGCTGGCGCTTCGGCGCGGTGTGGTCGGATGCTGGAGGTGCGGGATCCACTCTGCCAGTGGAGCCCACACCGGAATGTCGATCGCCGGAGGTCGGGAGTGCGTTCACGCAGATTCGTCAACGCGCTTGCCGCGGTGCTACTGGCAGCGGGTTTGGTGACCGGAGCCGCAGCCTGTGCGCAGACCCCGCCGCAAAAGCACCCCGTAACCAAGACATCGGTGGCGCGGGGCCATGGCGGCGCAGTGGTGTCAGACACCGCGGAGTCGACGCAGGCTGGTTTAGACGTGTTGCGCAGCGGCGGAACTGCCGCCGACGCCGCGGTCGCGGTGGCCTCGACGCTGGGGGTGACCGACCCCTACGTCGCGGGCATTGGCGGCGGCGGCTACCTGGTCTACTACGACGCACTCACCCACCAGGTATCAACGATCGACGGGCGCGAGACCGCTCCGGGCGCGGACGGGGCGGGGATGTTTCTCGACCCGGCGACCGGACAACCACTGTCGTATCCGGCCGCGGTCACCAGCGGGCTGTCCGTCGGCGTGCCTGGCACGCTGGCCACCTGGCAGCGCGCGTTGCAGCGGTGGGGCCGCTACGGGCTGGCCGAGGACCTGCGGCCCGCCGAGCAGGTCGCCGAACGCGGCTTCGTTGTCGACGCGACATTTCGGGAGCAAACCCGGCAAAACGCCAAGCGCTTCGCCCAGTTCGACTCCACGGCGAAGCTGTTTTTGCCTGGCGGCGTGCTGCCCGCGGTGGGCTCGACGCTGCGCAATCCCGATCTCGCCAAGACCTACCGCGAGATCGGCGAGCGCGGCATCGGCGCGCTCTACGGCGGCTCGATCGGCGTTGACGTGGTCAACGCCGTGCAGCACCCGCCGCTGACTCCCCGGGCCACACTGGTAGCGCGACCCGGCCCGATGGCCTTGTCTGATCTGCGTGCCTACCAGGCGCTTGACGTCGACCCCACGCACGTGAATTACCGCGGCCTGGACGTGTACGGCATGGCACTGTCGTCCAGCGGCGGCATCACCGACGGCGAGGCGCTCAACATCCTGGGCAACTTCGAGTTGCCGGCGATGAGCCGGGGGCAGGCACTGCACCACTATCTGGAGGCCACCCGCCTTGCCTTCGCCGACCGTAACCGCTACCTCGGCGATTCCCACTATCTCGACGTACCCCAACAGCAACTGCTCTCGCCGTCCTTCGCCCGCCAACGCGCCTGCCTCATCGACCCGGTCAAAGCCGGCACCAGCCCGGTAGCACCGGGCGAGCTGGTCACCGGATCACGCCCCTGCACGCCCTCCGGCGCAGCAGTCACAGTGCCCGACCACGAACACCACACCAACCATTTCGTGGTCACCGACGGTGCCGGCAACGTCGTGTCCTACACCAACACTCTCGAGGAGTGGGGCGGCAGCGGCATCGTGGTACCCGGCCGGGGGTTTTTGCTCAACAACGAGCTCACCGACTTCAACTTCACGCCCACCCAAGACAGCGCGCCCGATCCCAACCTGCCCGCGGCCGGCAAGCGGCCACGCTCAAGCATGTCACCGACCATCGTGCTCAAAAACGGCCAGCCGTTCCTCGCGGTCGGCTCGCCCGGTGGGACCACGATCATCACCACCGTATTGCAGATCTTGGTCAACCGGGTCGATTTCGGCATGACCCTGCCCGACGCCATCGCCGCGCCCCGTGCCTCGCAACGCAACACCCCCACCACCCAGGCCGAGCCGGCGTTCCTTGCCGAGTCCACGACGCATGACCTGCAAGCACTCGGGCACAAGTTCACCATCAACGACACCTCCCCCCTGGACCCCACGATCAAGGTCAGCCCAGAAATCGGCATCGCATCCGGCCTGGAATTTTTCCCCGATGGCACCGTGCTCGCCGCCGGAGAACCGACCCGGCGCGGTGGCAGCGCAGCCGGCGTCATCTTCCCCACCCGCTGAGGTAATGTGCCGGGGTCAAAGCGCTGATACCGGTAGCGAACCAGGCCTCGGCACCCAGCCATCCCGCTTAGTACTGTAACGGCAGGTCGATCGATCATGAGCCCGTTAGCACATTAAGAACGAAGTTTGCGTCAGTTTGAAGTGCATCCCTTTTGTGTACAGATGTGCGGATGACATTAGTTAGCCACCTCCGGGATTCGAACCATCGTTGAGCTGATTAGGCGTCAAGGACGCCCGGCCACCAATCATGGCCGGCCTGGTCAACCACCCATATAGGGAAGAGACGCAATCAGCCATTGTGATACTCCGGGCTGACGATGGACCAAGCCCGCTGACTAGGCCGCGTTGTGAGCCAGGCGTCGAAGGAACATAAAGCGGACATCTGTGCTGGCCGCTACCAGCACGATCGTATTTTGGGGAAATTCCGGATCATCTCGACTGTCAACCGGAGCAGGATCTACTCTCTGGGCATGCATCCGGTCATCAATTGGAGCGCCCCGGACACGGCCCGTGAGCACTTTCACCGCGATGGGTTTGTGGTGATGGAACCGGTCTTCACCACCGAGCAGTGCGAGTGGCTTCGCGAACGCCTCGGCAGGCTGTTCACCGGCGCTTTCCCGACTGGTATTTACCCCGACGAGTGGTACTGGCGGGCGGGAATCAGCCTTCCCGATGCGACCCGACACATGGCCAATGCCTGGAAGAGCGACCCGGCCATCGCTTCGGTGGTCCAAGCCGACTGGATTGGACACTGGGTGGACCACCTGCTGGGCTGGGACGGCAGCCGGCTCGGCCAGGACACCATTTGGATCAAACCGCCACTGGCGCGGGCTTCCGCGTTGCACCAGGACAACTCTTTCATCGACTATCTGGTCCCGGCGACACTTGCCACCTGCTGGATGACCTTCGACGACACCTACGCCGATGCCGCAACAATCGAGTATGTCCCCGGATCGCACAGTTGGCCGACCGTTCCACTACCCCGGGACTTTCACGCGCCGGGTGACGATCATCGGGCACGCATGCGGGCTTCGGCTGAGGTTGTGGGCATTGCGGACCCACGCGTCGTCGCTTTGGAGCTGCCAGCAGGGTCGGTCGTCTTTCACGATGGGAACGTGTGGCACGGGGCTGGGGCAGGTCGCCGTGCCGGAACCTGGCGACATTCTCTGGCTGCTCATGTCCTGCCGGCGGCGACGTACTTCTCCGACGCCCCGGGTGGCTACATTTACCGCCGCTATCAACTTCCCGGCGACGATGCGCTGCACGACGGGTTCTTCCCACCATATCGTGCCCACTCTGGCCTGCCGACCGTGCCAGTGATCACTGTCTGCGAAGCCGTCGACCTCCCACTAGCACGGCACTGATGGTGTGGCTGTCACACTGCTGAAGATCGAAGGATGCTCGGCTAACACCCCCGCCCATGGCATCCTGGCACCTCACGTCGAGGCACGCCTGCAGAGTGAGGTAGCCGCTACCGACGATTTGGCCGACGGCGTGGCGGCCTATTACGAGAAACGCCAGGCCCGGTTCCCGGGGCGGTAGCCGACAGGTGGTCTGTCGCGAAGAGCTGGAAATGCTCAACGCGCTCGGGTCTTGTGACACCCGGGGTGATGCGGCCGGTGAAACTCGGTGGAGCGTCGCGTGCCCCGGCCCTAGCCTGAGTGAACACCCACCGCGACAACCCTTGGTCTCACCATGCCCAAAGGGGGCTTGTTCATGCCGTCCTCACCACGCCGGGCGATACCGATCGCCCGGACCCTGCGGTTTCACTGGCGCGCGGCCTGGCGATATCCCGGGCTGGTCGTGGGCTGTCTGCTGGCCGCACCACTGACGGTGCTGGTCGACACGATCCTTCCGCCGTTGATCGTCTCCGACGTGCTGAACCGCCTCAGCACCGGTGACTACCTGCGGAATCAGCTCTGGACCAGCTTCTCCACCGACCTGATCGCCTACGCCGTGGTGGTCTTCGTGGGCAGGATCGTCACCTGGCGCATCGTCGAATACTTCCTGTGGCGGCTGGAAGGCCGGGTGCAGCGCGACCTCGCGCAGCGCTGCTTTGGCCACTTGATCGGGCAGTCGGCCGATTTCCACGCCAACACTTTCGGTGGCGCCCTGGTGTCCCAGACGACCAAGCTGATGGGCAGCTACGTCCGGATCGCTGACACCACCGTGCTCCAGTCGCTGCCGCTGGTGTGCGTGCTGGGTTCGATCGTGGCGATCATGGCCGCCAAGGCCCCGCTGTTCGCGGTCCTGCTCGCGCTGTTCTCAGTGATCTACATCGTCATCGCGGCGTTGGTCTCGCACCCGGTGCGGCGCATCGGCGCTGAGCACGCCGCCACCGAGAGCACCCAGACCGGCAACCTGGCCGACGCCATTGCCAACGTGATGGCGGTCAAGAGCTTCGCCCGCGAACGCTACGAGCAGCAGCGCTTCGCCGAGGGCACCGAGCGCACCCGGGACTCGTTGCTGCGGCTGTCTCGCGCGCATATGCGGCAGATGGCTTGGTTCGGCGGGCTGACCAGCGTGATCTCGATCGGGGCGTTCGCAGTGGCCACTGACGGTGTGGTGTCCGGCACTGCCGAGGTCGGCACGATGTTTCTGATCGTGAACTACACGATCTCGGCGGTGCGCCAGCTGTTCGAGTTCAGCAGCTCCGGCATGCGCAACTACAACCGGGCCTGTGGTGACGCCGCTGACATGATCGAGATCCTGGAGCGTGAGTCCGACGTGCGCGACCACGCCGAGCCGCAACGCTCACGTATCGGGGCCGGCGAGGTCAGGTTCGAAGACGTCACGTTCCGACATGCGGGTTCGCCCCACACTCTGTTCGACGGGCTGAACCTGCGCATCCAGCCAGGCGAGCGGGTCGGCCTCGTCGGCCACTCTGGCGCGGGCAAGACCAGCTTCACCCGGCTGCTGCTGCGGTTCTCCGATCTCGACGGCGGGCGGATCCTGCTCGACGGGCAGGACATCTCCCGGATCACCCAGGCCGACCTGCGCGCCGCCATCGCCTACGTGCCCCAGGAGCCGCTGCTGTTCCACCGGTCGATCAGCGACAACATCGCCTACGGCCGGCTCGACGCCGACCAGGCTGACATCGAGCTGGCCGCCACCCGGGCCAACGTGACCGAGTTCGTCAGCACGCTTCCCCACGGGTTCGACACGTTGGTCGGCGAGCGGGGCATCAAGCTGTCCGGTGGCCAGCGCCAGCGCATCGCCATCGCCAGGGCAATGCTGAAAGACGCGCCGATCCTGCTGCTCGACGAGGCGACCTCGGCCCTGGACAGCGGCAGTGAGGTGCTCATCCAAGACGCGCTCTGGACGCTCATGCAGGGCCGCACGACGATCGTCATCGCGCACCGGTTGAGCACCATCCAGCGGATGGACCGCATCATCGTCCTCGACGAGGGCCGCATCGTGGAGATGGGTACGCACAGCGAGCTGCTGGACAACCCCGGCGGCGTCTACGCCTCGTTCTGGGCCCACCAGTCCGGCGGCTTCCTGGAGGGCAACTCGCTGGCCCGCACCTGAGCCGCCATCCGTGCACCGACCTCGGCACAGTCGCATCAAGTGATCGGCTCACCCGCACCGGTTGAACGGGCAGGAAGGGCGCGGGATCGACTCCTGGCCAGCCGGTGTCACAACATGACGCCCTCAACAGTGGCACGGCTGGTGCTCTGGGCGCTTCGGCGGCAGGCCCGCCGGGGCGGTGGGCCGCGTCGATCAGCGGCGGGTGACGATCCTTGACTCGCGCCGTGGTCGTTAGGGTGCAACGGTGAGCGATGAGCCAAGCGTGACCGGCGACCCCCTGCATGATCTTCGCGCTACGACCGCTGCCCTGAATGAGGCGACGGGTCGTTGTGTGGGTCACTTCATCAGGAACGATGATCTGCTTGCTGAGTGGATCGCCGCGGTCGGGGAGCATGCGCGGGCGGTGGAGGCAGCTGTCTCCGAGCTCGCAGGCCGCCTAGCCGGCGAGTGAGATCAGCAACCAAACCGGTACTGGTGACCTCGGGCTGCATCCTCGGTGCGAGGTTGTGCCGGGCTTGGCAACACAGCTGAACGCGCGCCCATCGCCAAGCGGGCCAGGATCGCGATAATCGGGACAGTATTTGTCGTTAATCATATCTGTTCATGAAGGGGCATGCTGACCGGTCACCTCGGCGGGCATCCCCAGCCATGTCGGCGTCCAGCAGTATTGCCCTATGAGGCGCTGGGCTCCACACTCAAGGGCGAAGTACACGGTGTGATTGCCATAATGCGCACCGACGTCTACAAATGTACCTTGAAGGTGGCGACCGCGGATGGCGTCTAGGAGATCGCGCTCGTAATAGGTCCCGGATTCTTGAATCGCCATGGTGATATGATCCGCGTCGGGCAACACCAATTGAGCATGAGTTCGAGCGCCGCGGACCAGCGGGCCCAGATCGGTCGAAAGGCCGTGGCGCTGCTGCTCAGCCATAGCGCCGATCAGCCGTCAGGATCAGAGCGGGCAATGGGTCCGGTCTGCGGGTGACGAGCTTGGATCCACTGCTCCAATTCAGACAGCCGGTCATGCTCGCCCAAGGCACGTAGGTCCTCGGTGAGGTTCATCGCCGAGAGCCGGGTGAAGGGATGATCATCGCCGAACACTCTGCGGGAGCGGGCCAGGGTGTCCTCATCGAGCTGACAGGCTTGAGCGTAGCGACCAATCTCATGGAGGTCAGCGGCGAGATTATGCGCTGAGCGCAGGGTCGAGGGATGGTCATCACCCAGTACCCGGCGCCGCTGAATCAGGGTGTCGGCATGCAACTCCCGCGCCTGTTCATGCTGACCTAGCGCGCTGAGATTGTTCGCAAGGTTATTGGCCGACACCAAGGTATCGGGATGGTCGTGCCCCAGGATCCGGCGGCGTCGGGTCAGGGTGTCTTCATGTAAATCCCGAGCGCGCTTATGCTCCCCTAACGCGCGCAGGTCGACGGCGAGGCTGTGCGCCGAGCGCAGCGTGTCGACATGATCGTCACCCAGCACCCGTCGCCGGCGCATCAAAGTGTCCTCATCGAGGTGACGGGCCTGGTCATACTCACCCAGCGCACGCAGGTCGGCGGCGAGGCTGTGCGCCGAGTGCAGCGTGTCCACATGATCCTCACCGAGTACCCGGCGGCGTCGCGTCAGAGTGTCCTCATCGAGGTGACGGGCCTGGTCATACTCACCCAGCGCACGCAGGTCGGCGGCGAAGCTAAATGCCAGATGCAACGTGTCCGGGTGGTCAGAACCCAACATCCGGCGGCGTTGGATGAGGGTGTCCTCCATGATGCGCTGCCTCCACGGACTCTCGCCCCCCAGCTTCTCCCGACACGCAGTCAAGATGGTGACAGCAACGGTGAACCGCCACTGGCGCCCCACACCTCATTCCCGCGCACACGCAGCCCCAAACGGCACGTCAACCACCAACTCGACAAGACATCCACGGTTACGCCCGGTGCGAGAACCAGCCGAATTGATGCTGCCGTGTCGTGGCAATTGATGGCCTGGGGTAGGCGGAGCGATTACCTTGACTCGGTCATGCGCTGGTGCAGAAATTCCAGTATTTGGCGAAGCAGTCGTGATACCTGCATTTGGGACAGGCCGATCCGTTTGGCGATTTGGTCTTGTGTGAGCTCGTGGAAAAACCGCAGGGACACGATGGTGCGCTGCCGGGGCGTGAGCTGAGCTAACAAGGGGCGCAGCGTTTCCCGGTCGTCGATGAGGCACATCTGCGGATCCAGTTCACCAAGGAACGTGTGACGAGCCACTGCGGTCTGGTCACTACCCAGCAGCTCATCCAACGACGAGCTTCGATAGGCTTCGCCGGCGTGCAATGCATCGATCACCGTTGAGGTCGATACGCCCAGCCGCTGGGCGATCTCGCTGGGTCGGGGCGAGTGGCCCAGCTGTTGGGACAGCTCGGCCATTGCTTTCCGGACAGCCAGGTTGACGTCTTTGAGTCGGCGTGGCACGCGGGTAGACCAACCATGGTCGCGGAAGTACCGACGGATCTCGCCGCTGATCGTAGGTACGGCAAAGGCCAGGAAGTGCGAGCCGCGGCGCGGTTCGAACCGATCCACCGCGTTGATCAGTCCTACCGTGGCAACCTGGATCAGGTCCGCCAATGGCTCACCCCGACCTGCAAACCGGTTGGCGAGGTGCTCGGCCACCGGAAGGTAGCCGTTGATGAGCTGATCACGGAGTCGTTGACGCTGAGGATCGTCGACAGCCAACTCGGCATAACGGCGGTGTACCGGCACCAGATGCCCGTATTCATCTTGGTCGGTCTCAACACAAGACTCCAAGGAGGTGGGGTCTTTGGTGGTGTCGGCGGGAAAGACTGGGCAACGACCGGGTATCCCGGCGTTCGGGTAATCCTCGAGCCTCTCGCTGGCCAAAACACTGCGCACCTCTGTGACGATAACGCAAATATTGCATTATCGCAATGATTGTTTATGCGCGGATCAAGTCGGGCACGAGCGTCACAGCGACGCTGGACACCGCATCGAGGCTGACTGTGATGACGGCCACTTCTTCACATAAGTCGATGGTTGTGGGGAACGCCGCAGTGCAGCGGCCCGCGGGGCCACGAACCGCCGGTTCAAAGGAGAGATGATGTCTACATCGTCTGTTGGTGACTACCTGCTGAACCGCTTGCGGCAGTGGGAAGTAGAGACGGTTTTCGGCTATCCCGGTGACGGGATCAACGGGTTGCTCGCGGCGTGGGGTCGGGCCGACAACCGGCCGCAGTTCGTGCAGGCCCGCCATGAGGAGATGGCGGCCTTCGAGGCAGTGGGATACGCGAAGTTCACCGGGCGGTTGGGCGTATGTGCCGCAACGTCGGGACCTGGTGCGATCCACCTGCTCAACGGTCTGTATGACGCCAAGCTCGATCACGTGCCGGTGCTGGCGATTGTGGGGCAGACCAATCGCAGCGCCATGGGCGGCTCCTACCAGCAAGAAGTTGACCTGCTCAGCCTGTTCAAGGACGTCGCCAGCGATTACCTGCAGATGGTCACCGTGCCCGAGCAACTGCCCAACGTACTGGACCGGGCGATCCGCACAGCGCTGGCTCGGCGGGCTCCGACCACGATCATCCTGCCGGCCGATGTGCAGGAACTCGACTACTCACCACCAACCCACGAGTTCAAAATGGTGCCCTCCAGCCTGGGCATCAGCTGGCCTCAGCTCACTGCTGACCCTGACGCGCTGCGCGCCGCGGCGGAGATCCTCAATGCGGGCAGCAAGGTCGCGATCCTGGCCGGTACCGGGGCTCGCGGCGCCACCGCCGAGCTGGAGCAGGTGGCGGACGTACTCGGCGCGGGAGTGGCCAAGGCGTTGCTCGGCAAGGACGTCCTGTCAGATGACTTGCCGTACGTGACCGGGTCGATCGGACTGCTGGGGACGCGGCCGAGCTACGAGATGATGCGCGCGGCGGACACCTTGCTCACGGTGGGCTCGAACTTTCCCTACACCCAGTTCATGCCCCCGCTCGACCAGGCGCGAGCGGTGCAGATCGACATCGACCCAGTCATGATCGGCATGCGGTACCCGTACGAGGTGAACCTGGTCGGCGACGCGGCGAGCACCTTGCGCGCGTTGCTGCCGCTGCTGGTCCGCAAGCCGGACCGGTCCTGGCGGGAGGGCATCGAAGCAGACGTGGCCGGCTGGTGGGACACCATGGCGATGCAGGCCGCTGTCGACGCGGACCCGATCAACCCGATGCGCCTGTTCGCCGAGCTGAGTCCGCGGCTGCCCGATGACGCGATCATCACCGCCGACTCGGGCTCTGCGGCGAACTGGTATGCCCGGCAGCTGCGTTTCCGTGGTGCCATGCGCGGTTCGCTGTCAGGGACTCTGGCCACTATGGGTCCCGGAGTGCCGTACGGGATCGGTGCGAAGTTCGGCTGCCCGCACCGGCCGGTGATCGTGTTTGCCGGGGACGGCGCGATGCAGATGAACGGTCTTGCGGAATTGATCACTGTCAAGCGGTACTGGGAGCAGTGGTCGGACCCGAGACTGATCATCGCCGTGCTGCATAACGACGACCTGAACCAGGTGACCTGGGAGATGCGCGCGATGGCCGGTGCCCCGAAGTTCGTCGAATCGCAGCGCCTGCCCGATGTGGACTACGCCGGATTCGCCGCCAGCCTCGGGTTGCAGGCGATCGCGGTCGACAAGCCTGGTGATATCGCGTCGGCCTGGGACAACGCGCTGAGCGGTGATCGGCCGACGCTGCTGGACGTGCGTTGTGACCCCAACGTGCCGCCGATTCCGCCGCACGCCACCTTCGAGCAGATGACCGATGCTGCGAAGGCTTTGTGGGCTGGCGACGAGGACCGCTGGGGAGTGATCAAACAGGGCGTCAAGACCAAACTCCAGGAATTCCTGCCGCACCGGCGGAGCTGAGCGGTGTCGCGCACGGCGCTGGCGGCGAGGATCGACGCGGTCGAGGTGGCGGCATACACCATCCCGACCGATGCCCCGGAGGCTGACGGCACCCTGATGTGGGACTCCACCACCATGGTGCTCGTCGAGGTCCGTAGCGGCGAGGTCTGCGGAACCGGGTGGACCTATGGCCCACCCGCGTGCGCTCGGGTGATCACCGATCAGCTGGCCGATGTGGTGTTGGGTCACGATGCTCTCGACGTCGGCGCAGCGTTCGACGGGATGGTCAAAGCGGTGCGCAACGCGGGGCGGCCGGGAGCGGTGAGCTATGCGATCTCAGCAGTGGACATCGCGCTGTGGGATCTCAAGGCCCGGTTGCTCGGGCTACCGCTGTACCGGCTGCTCGGCGCAGTCCGCCAGGAGGTGCCGGTGTATGGCAGCGGTGGGTTCACCTCCTACGACGAGGACCAGCTGCGCGAGCAGCTCGCGGGCTGGGTGTACGGCCAGCACATCCCCCGAGTGAAGATCAAGGTTGGCGAATGCTGGGGTAGTGACGTCGGTCGGGACCTGGAGCGGATGTCCCAAGCGCGCGACACGGTCGGGGCAAAAGCCGAGTTGTTCATCGATGCCAACGGCGGTTACCACCGCAAGCAGGCCATCCGGGTCATCCGGGCCGCCGCCGACCTGGACATCAAGTGGTTCGAGGAACCCGTCACGTCGGACGATCTGGAGGGCCTGCGCGAGATCCGGAACACCGTCACGCCGGACGTCGCGGCCGGTGAGTACGGCTGTGACCTGACCTACTTCCACCGGATGTGCGCTGCCGGTGCGGTCGACTGCCTGCAGGCCGATGTTTCCCGCTGCGGTGGCATCACCGAATGGCTGCGGGTCGCTGCCCTCGCGGCCGCGCATCACCTGGAGATCTCCGGGCACTGTGCCCCGCACTTGCACGCGCACCCGGCCATGGCCACGCCCAACGTACGGCATCTGGAGTGGTTCCACGATCACGTGCGGATCGAGCACATGTTCTTTGACGGCGCGCTGAACCCCCAAGGGGGCGTCCTGCGCCCTCATCCCACGGCACCCGGCCATGGGCTATGCCTGCGGCGCGACGTCGCCTCCCGATACCAGGTCGGCTCAACCGTGTGCCGTGAACGCAACCCGAGGTGAGGAGGTGCCCGGCGTGAGCGGGGCAGGCAAGGTCCATGACGCGGTGACCGGCGGGGAGCATCTGCTTGACCGGATGGTCTCCAACATCTCCCACGGCCGGTTCGAACGCTCCCTGTCCGGATTAACGGCACTGTCCGCGCTGGTCACGGGCGCGGAGGTGTACTTGGAGCATTACAAGGCCAGCTTTGGCAACAAGTGGATGTGGAGCCCGGTTGTGCTGACCCCACCCCTGGTGGTGGCGGGAATCGGGGGAGTGTTCTCCAAGCGCTGGGCAAAGACGATGCTGCCGATAACCGCGGCGGCCTACGCGGCGAACGGGTTGCTGGGGGAGTACTTCCACGCCCGTGGCGTGGCCCGCAAGCCCGGTGGTTGGCGGTTGTATTCCTACAACCTGCCGATGGGTCCGCCGATCTCCGCACCCGGATTGATGGCGATGGTCGGCGGAATGGGCCTGCTCGCCGCCATCCTGCGCAGGGAGAAGTGAGCAGGCGTGCCCGACGTTTCTCGCCCCGACCATCTCCCCAACCGCCGGGCCGGCAGGCAACCGCCGCACCCGTCCTGGCTGCCCCGGCAGCGACGCGGCACCACTCCGCAGATGATCGGGCGCTACCCCGACTATGACGTGCTCGACGCTGTTGACACCTGGGACGAGGCAACCAGGAAGGTGGTGCTGGCCCGGCTGAAAGCCCCCGGGCCGCTGCGGTTTTTCACCGCGCAGGAGGAGCCGGCGCTGCGGGCGTTCTGCGACACGGTGCTCGCCCAAGATGGTGCGCCGCGGATCCCGGTCGCCGAGATGGTGGACGCCAAGCTCGCCGACGGGCGCCTGGATGGCTACCAGTACGCCGACATGCCCGATGACCGGGACACCTGGCGGCTGGTGCTGCGCGGGCTCGACCACACCGCCACGCAGGGCTACCAACACGACTTCGCCAGCTGCACCGAGGCCCAGCGAGAGGCGATCGTCTCGGAGTTCGCGCAGGGCCGCCTGGTGGGTGGGGCGTGGGACGAGTTGAACGTTTCTCGGGCCTGGACGGTGGTGATGCGGGCCGCGCTGGCGGCGTTCTACTCCCACCCCTGGGCGTGGAACGAAATCGGGTTCGGGGGGCCGGCCTACCCGCGCGGGTTCATGCGCCTGGGTGGACCCGGTGGTGCCGTCGGGGTGCGGGAGCCGTTCGAGAAACCCGGTGCCACCCACGAGGACCCGGTGCAACTCGTCAAGCGCTGGGAGCGAAGCTGATGGGCACCTTCTGGCGCGGGTTGCTCAAGGGTGCGGTCGGTCCGCGGGACAACGACTCCCGGTACTTGCTCGACGTGCATTCCCGGGATCTGCCCGGGGAAAAGACCATGCGCCGCTACGCCGAGTCCGACCAGGTCGACCTGGTGATCGTGGGAGCCGGTGCGGGTGGCTCAGTGCTGGCCCAGCGGCTGGCCCGGCACGGCTGGCGGGTGGTGATCCTGGAGGCCGGGCCGTTCTGGCATCCGGATGATGACTGGGTCTCCGACGAAGCAGGCAGCCACCCGTTGTACTGGACCCAGAAGCGGATCATCGGCGGCGCCGACCCCATCGAGCTGGGTAAGAACAATTCCGGGCGCGGCGTGGGCGGCTCGATGGTGCACTACGCCGGCTACACCCCACGTTTTCATCCCAGTGACCTGTCGACCTACACCGACGACGGGGTGGGCGCGGACTGGCCGATCAGTTACGAGGACCTTCGCCCGCACTACGAGCGTGTGGAAGCCGAGTTACCGGTGGCGGGGCAGAACTGGCCCTGGGGATACCCGCACCGGTACCCCTTTTCCCCACACCCGGTCTCCGGCGCCGCAGCGAAGCTGCGCGAGGGCGCGCTGCGCTGCGGCATCGAGATGCGGATCGGCCCAGTCGGGATCGTCAACGGCACCTTCGGCAACCGGCCGCACTGCATCTACCGTGGCTACTGCCTGCAAGGCTGCAAGGTCAACGCCAAGGCCAGCCCCTACGTCACCCACCTACCGGACGCGCTCGCGCACGGCGTGGAAATCCGCGCCAACTGCATGGCCCTGCACGTCGAAATCGATGACGCCACCGGACGGGCCCGCGGGGTCTCCTATCGCGCCGAAGGCGAACAGGTCAACCGTTTCCAGCGGGCCGCCTTCGTCGCCGTCGCCGGCTACTCCATCGAGACCCCGCGGCTGCTGCTGGCCTCGACCAGCCGGCGGCACCCGCACGGGCTGGGCAACAATGAAGACCAGGTCGGTCGCTACATCATGGTGCAAGGCGCCGCGCAAAGCGCTGGCCGCTGGCCCGAAGAAGTCCGCATGTACAAGGCGCCGCCCCCGGAGATCTCCTCCGAGCAGTTCTACGAAACCGACCCTCGCCGCGGTTTCGCCCGGGGATTTTCTATCCAGACCGTGTCCCCGCTGCCCATCGGCTGGGCCGAGCATGTGCTGGCCGACGGGCACTGGGGCCGGGCGCTGCGCGAATACATGCGCGACTACAACCACTGGGCCACCATCGGTGTGCTCAACGAGCTACTTCCGCATCCCGACAACCGGGTCAGCCTGGCTGATGAGACCGACAGGTACGGCCAGCCCGTGGCGCGGATGGACTACACGCTTTCCGACAACGACAAGGCCAACATGGCCTACTCCACCCAGGTGCTCACCAACATCCTGCACGCCGCCGAGGCCCAGGACGTGCTCACCATCCAGCGTTTCGCCCACCTGATCGGTGGCGCGCGGATGGGCAGCAGCCCGCAGACCTCGGTGGTGGACGCCAACCAGCGCGTCTGGGAGGTGCCCAACCTGTTCATCGCCGACGGCTCGGTCTGCCCCACCCAGGGCGCCGCCAATCCCGCGCTGACCATCATGGCGCTGGCCTCCCGACTCGCCCAACGGATGGCCAGCGGCGCCGCCATGGAAAGCGACCCCGCGGCTCGGGTGGGCCGCATCCGCGCGATGACGGCAAGCCGGCCATGACCGCCACAAGCCTGCAGTCCGCCTGCGCATTCGTGCCGCATGTGCTGCGGGAGTACGCGCTGCTGGCCGACGGCGAGCGCGGAGTCCTCGTCGGGCCGCAAGGGGAATTCGCCTGGATGTGCGTCCCCCGGTGGGACTCCGACGCGGTGTTCTCGTCATTGATCGGCGGTCAAGGCGTCTATGCGGTGACCCCCACCAAGCGACATGTGTGGGGTGGCTACTACGAAAATGGCAGCCTGATCTGGCGCTCCCGGTGGACCACGACCTCAGCAATCATCGAATGCCGCGAAGCGCTGGCTTTCCCCGGTGACCCGCATCGGGCAGTCATCCTCCGCCGGATCATCGCCGTGCAAGGCGACGCCCGGGTCCATGTACTACTGGAGCCCTCCGCCGGCTTCGGCCGCGCGCAGCTGCGCGAGCTGCGCTGCGACGACGGCGGGGCTTGGCATGGCCGGGTCGGTGATCTCCTCCTTCGCTGGACCGGTGCCGGATCAGCACAGCTGGATGGCGCAAGGCATCAGCTCAGCACCACACTGACCGTTCCCGAAGGTGATCACCACGACCTGATCCTCGAGCTATCCGAGACGCCACACACCGACCGCGCACCCGATCCTGACTGGGCCTGGCAGGCCACCGAGACCGCGTGGCGCGAGGCCGTGCCCCGCCTCGGGAACACCATCGCACCGCACGACGCCCGGCATGCCTACGCGGTGCTGCGCGGGCTGACCAGCGCCGGAGGCGGCATGGTCGCAGCTGCCACGACGAGCCTGCCGGAACGGGCCGCACAGGGCCGCAACTACGACTACCGCTACGTGTGGATCCGTGACCAGTGCTACGCCGGTGTGGCAGTAGCCGCCGACGGCCCGCACCCACTGCTCGACAATGCGGTGCGCTTCGTCGCCGAACGCCTGCTTGAGGACGGCTGTCAGCTCATGCCGGCCTACACCACCACCGGGCAAGCCGTCCCCGACCAGCGACCACTGATGCTGCCCGGCTATCCCGGCGGCACCGACATCATCGGCAACCACGTCAACGCCCAATTCCAGCTCGACACGTTCGGCGAAGCCCTCCTGCTGTTCGCCACCGCCGCCCGCCACGATCACCTCGGCTCCGAGCACTACCCAGCCGTCCGGGCCGCCGTCGCCGCGATCCAGACCCGCTGGCAACAACCCGACGCCGGGATCTGGGAACTTGACAACCAACGCTGGGCGCATTCCCGACTGATCTGCGCCGCCGGCCTGCGCGCCATGGGCGCCAGCGGCGCCTCCATCGCCGACGCGGCTACCTGGAACGCACTAGCCGACTCCATCATCGCCGACACCGCCGCCGACTGCCTGCACCCGACGGGCCGCTGGCAGCGGGCCCCAGGCGATCCCCGAATCGACGCGGCACTGCTGCTTCCGGCTCTGCGCGGCGCGCTGCCCGGCAGCGATCCGCGCACCGTGGCCACCTATCACGCCGTGCACGAACAGCTCAGCGACGAGGGCTACGTCTACCGGTTCCGCCAAGATCCCCGATCACTCCGGGAGGCCGAAGGAGCCTTCCTGCTATGCGGCTTCCTGATGGCGCTGGCCGCACACCAGCAGCGAGATGCCATAGCGGCGGCCCGCTGGTACGAACGCAACCGGGCCGCCTGCGGCCCCCCAGGATTGTTCTCCGAGGAATACGACGTCAGGCAACGCCAGCTGCGCGGCAACCTGCCCCAGGCCTTCGTGCACGCCCTGATGTTGGAAACCTCCGCCCGGCTCGCCACGGCACCGGAGGTCCTTTCATGAACACGGTGCCCGGGTAGGCACATTTCTCATCTACGACGTCGGCCTACCACCGATCGACCGCGACACGGAGAGTCCTTGCCGCTCTCATTTTCCCGTGAACCTCGTTTACCCGACGTTCATCGGGGTATGCCGCCACCGTAGCGTACATGGGGAGATATCAATGTCATTGTGCGATCGGATTGCCAAGCCATGGGGAACCCGCACACCCTATGGTGCCGGTGACACCTGGCCAACGCGAATCGATAGATATCTCGCCGATGGCGTCAGCGCCGATCAAGTCGACCAATGGATCCAAACTGCTTCTGTTCTGCATTCCAACGGAGACGCGATGGACGTCGCGGTGTCCGGCGATCGGATCGTCGGGGTCCGTGGTCGCGGAATCGACCGGGTCAACCGTGGTCGTCTCGATACCAAGGACCTGTTCGGATGGCAGGCCAATACCGCCGCAGACCGGCTCACCATTCCGCTGATCCGGGACGGCAATCGGCTGGTGGAGACTGACTGGCAAACCGCGATGGGTCGGATAGTGCAACGCAGCAATGAATTACTCGAAGAGCAGGGTCCGAGCGCGCTCGGCTTCTACACCACCGGACAGCTGTTCCTGGAGGAGTACTACACGCTGGCAGTAATCGCACACGGGGCAATCGGGACCAACCATGTCGACGGCAACACCCGGCTGTGCACCGCGACTGCCGCCGAAGCGCTGAAGGAATCGTTTGCCTGCGACGGCCAACCCGGTAGCTACAGCGACGTCGACCACGCCGATGTCATCGCGCTGTACGGCCACAACGTAGCCGAGACGCAGACCGTGTTGTGGATGCGCATGCTGGACCGGCTGGCCGGACCGAACCCGCCCAAATTGATCTGCGTGGATCCTCGGGAGACACCGGTGGCTCGGGCGGCGACAATCCATGTGGCACCGGTTCCAGGCACCAACGTCGCCCTGATGAATGGGCTGCTGCACGAGATCATCCGCAACGATTGGGTAGACCACGACTACGTCGCCGCGCATGCAGTCGGCTACGAGGAACTGGCCCAGCAGGTCGAGAACTACCCACCTGACCGGGTGGCGCAAATCTGCCAGGTGCCGCCGGAGCAAATCCGTGCCGCGGCCCGTATCTTGGGGACCGCCAAGCGGTTGCTCTCCACGGTGTTGCAGGGCTTTTACCAATCCCATCAGGCCACTGCCGCAGCGGTGCAGGTCAATAACATTCATATCATTCGCGGTATGCTCGGCAGGCCAGGCGCGGGCGTGCTGCAGATGAACGGCCAACCCACCGCGGAGAACACCCGGGAGTGCGGTGCTGACGGTGACCTGCCTGGCTTCCGGAACTGGGCGAACGACTCCCATGTCGCCGAACTGGCCCGCATCTGGAACATCGAGCAGACGCAGATCCCGCACTATGCGCCGCCTACCCACCTCATGCAGATGATGCGGTACGCAGAGCAGGGCACCATCCGGTTTTTGTGGATCAGTGGCACCAATCCGGCGGTGTCCTTACCCGAGCTACACCGAATCCGCTCGATCCTGTCCCGGCAACAGCTGTTCCTGGTCGTGCAAGATCTCTTCCACACCGAAACCACCGAGTTCGCCGACGTGGTGCTGCCCGCGGCCACGTGGGGAGAAAAGACGGGCACCTTCACCAACGCCGATCGCACCGTGCACCTGTCGGACAAAGCCGTCGAGCCGCCTGGCCAGGCGCGTCCCGATCTCGACATCTTCCTCGACTATGCGCGGCGGATGAACTTCCGCGACTCCACCGGGGCACCGCTGCCTGCCTGGCATGACGCCGAATCGGCGTTCGAGGCATGGAAACGGTGCAGCGCCGGCCGTCCATGCGACTACACCGGGATAACGTATGCGAAGCTGCGCGGCGGCAGCGGTATTCAATGGCCCTGCACCGCGGAGCGCCCTGAGGGCACCGAACGGCTCTATGCCGACGGTCAATTTTGGAGCACACCGGACTACTGCGAAAGCTACGGCAAGGACTTAATCACCGGCGCCCCCCTGGAACCGACCGAATACCGTGCACTCAACCCCTCCGGAAAAGCGGTGATCAAAGCGGCCGAGTACCTACCGCCGCACGAGTCGCCCAATCCCGACTTTCCTTTTTCTCTGATTACCGGTCGGACCCTGTTCCACTTTCACACCAGGACCAAAACCGGGCGGGCACCACAGTTGCAGGCGGCCGCGCCAGACGTGTGGGTGGAGATGTCACTTAAAGACGCGGCCGAGCAGAGTATCAGCGAGGGTGATGTGGTCAACGTCAAGACTCCGCGTGGCATGATCCGCGCTCGAGTGCGGATCAGCGGTATCCGCGACGGGGTTGTGTTCGTGCCGTTTCACTATGGCTACTGGGATATTTCTGATGGTGAAAGCGCCGATCACCACCGCGCCGCCAACGAGCTCACCATCACCTCCTGGGACCCAGCATCCAAGCAGCCGATCTACAAGACGGCCGCTGCGGCGGTCAACTGGGTAAGTACCGGAGACGGCAACCCCGCACCGGCTCCGACGAACACCGCATCACATCCCGTCATCGCCGGTGTCCCAGCCACACGTGGTGGACCCACCGCCAACGCAGATGAACATTTCACCGGAGGGGCGCAGTGAAGCTCGACCTTGCGCTGCGCGAACTGCATCGCGCAGAGAACTCCTTGGCCGCAGACCTATTGAAGGTAGCCGACTGGCATAAGGTCGATCACGAGATCTATCACGTGGCCCGTGACCTGGCTCGCTGGTCCCAGCAGCACGTGCATGAGCTTGCCGAGATCGGTCCGCGTTATGGCCTGCACCTGAAAGATGATTCCGAACAGAACTCTGGGCTGCTGGCCACCGCGCGCAACAAGGCCAGTGAACTCGTCGGCCACCGCCCGGAACCGGGTCTGCTGTTACTGGCCGACCTACGCCATCTGTATCGCGCCGCCGCAGGAGTTTCGCTGGACTGGGAATTACTCGCCCAAGGCGCCCAGGCCGTCAAGGACGCTGAGCTGCTTGCGCTGACCAAGCGCTGTCACCCGCAGTCGCTGCGCCAAATGCGATGGGCTAACGCGATGCTCAAGGTCCTCTCACCTCAGGTCCTCGCAAGCTAGATCCCGCCCGTTGACCTGGTACCGGCATAGCTACGCCGCAGTGCGCCTCCACGCCGGTTCGCGGCGTCCAGACGTCCATATTTGGTTTGGCGTCTGACGCCTACGTCGTGCACGATCGCGGCATGTCCTGCGCTTTGGTGAGCTGGTGGTGGGTGCCTGACCGGCGACCCTGACCGACCATGTCCCTGGGCTGCCTGTCGTGGCAGCCACCGCAGAACAACGCAGGACCGGCAGCCCGACGGGTCGGCCTCCGCACCCCGAGGAGACCATCCCCATGTCTGAGCACACGGCATCTCAGCAAGCGGCATTGGCCCGCAGCGCCGAACTCGAGCAGCAGGTTCAGGAAGACCCGCAGAAGTTCCGCGTCCTCACCGGCGACCGACCTACCGGGCCATTGCACATCGGGCACTACTTCGGCAGCCTCACCAATCGCATCCGGCTGCAAAACCTCGGCGTCGAAGTCATTGTGCTGATCGCCGACTACCAGGTCATGACCGACCAAGTGGCAGGCCACCAGCTACCGGCCACCGTCCGCGGCATCGTCGCCGATTACCTCGCCGCCGGCATCGATCCCGCTCGGTCGACGATCTTCACACACAGCGCCGTCGCGGCTCTCAACGAGCTCGTTGTGCCGTTTCTCAGCCTCGTCAGTGACGCCGAGCTACACCGCAATCCCACTGTCAAAGCCGAGACCGACGCCACCGGCAAACCGCCGACCGGCCTCATGCTGATCTACCCCGTCCACCAGGCTGCCGACATCCTGTTCTGCCGGGCCAACCTGGTGCCCGTTGGCCTCGACCAGCTCCCGCACTTGGAGATCACCCGGCTGATCGCCCGCCGGTTCAACGACCGCTACGCCGACCAACCTTTGTTTCCCGAGCCGGAGGCCCTGCTCACCAAGACTCCGCTGCTCATGGGCCTTGATGGTCACAAGATGAGCAAGACCCGAGGCAACGGGATCCCGCTTCGAGCGTCCGAGGACCAGACCGCGGCTGTGATCCGGCGCGCGCCCACCGACAGCGACCGGCACATCACCTACGACCCCACCGGCCGACCTGCGATCGCGAACCTGCTCGAGCTACTCGCCGCCGCAACCGGTGACGACCCCCAGCGCCTTGCCGACGATATCGGGTCCCGGGGCGCGGGCCATCTCAAACGAACGCTGACCGAAGCGATCAATGAGCTACTACGACCACTGCGCAACCGGCGCACCGACATCACCGACGATCCTGCCTACCTCAACCAGGTACTGACCACCGGAAACCAAAGAGCACGGTGCATCGCCGAACACACCCTGGCCGAGGTCCACAACACCCTCGGCATGACCTACGCCAACCTAGCCGATGACGGGGCTTGACGACTGACGCGCAACAGTGGCGGCCTTGACGATCGCATCGAGACGGCGGCTGTGTGCGCCGTGCCAGTAGACCCGAGCGCACGCCTGGCACCGGGCGAAGTCGTCGTAGCACTGCCGGGTGCCCGGTTCGAGCTGGTCGGCGACCTGATTCTTGGGCACGCGCGCCAACTCTCCATTGCAGCTGGTGCATCGCGTCCACGGGTTCAGCGCGAGGGCGAACCGGTCCAGAACGTCGGCCAGCTGATCGTCTGGTTGCCTGCCGCGGACGTACGCCCCGGCCCACAACGCGCGGCGCATGAGCAATCCGCGATCTTGGGTGAGCAAGACCCGCTGCTGCTGCGCGGCTTGGTCAACCAGTGCATCGTCATCGGCGTCGTTGGAGTAGGCAGTGTCGATACCGAGCACGCGCAACCGCCGGGCCAGCGTCCCCAAGCCAACATCGAGCAAGAAGCCAGTCGCGCCCTGCACCCGTTGTGGCCGCGACACTGGATGGACCTCGACCGTGGCTCCAGACCGCGGGCGACAGGCCGTATCCACCAGACTGCGGTTAACCAGCAGGGCACCGACCTCAGGCAACGGAACACCCAGCGCCTGGATCACGTGCCCCAGCGATGCCCGGCCGTCGTAAGGCACCTCGACGTGCTCACGCCGCCGGCGCGGCGTCACAAACAGCCACAGCTCAACGGCCAACAGCAGCACCAGCACCTGCACCGTCCCTCGCCGCCGGGATCACACCAGCGGGCGCACGCTTCCGGTGATCTTTCAGCATAGTCCGGCAGGTAACCTTCCGATGGCGTCGCTGACGAGCTCCCCGCTGCCTGGACGGCTCAGTGGCGCGCCTGCAACCGTAGTGCGGTGCTGATCTACAAGATCCTCTTGCCCACCCAGTGGGCCGAGTTCGAGGCCACCGGACGCTTCGACGGTTCGCCATTCGACCGCAGCAGCGGTTTTATCCACTGCTCCTCCCGTGAACAGGTGGGCGGTACGGCCATGCGGGTGTTCGAGCAGGAGCCGGCGCTGGTGGTCATCGCCCTCGACACACAAATACTCGGGAAGTCCGTGCGCTGGGAACAAGCCTCACACGGTGGCCTTTACCCCCACGTGTATGCGCCTTTGCCGCTCAGCGCCGTCGTCGCGGTGCACCAGGTCGCCGGTGCGTCGTCGGTAGACGACGTGTTACCACCAGTTACGCACGGCTAGACCGGTACCGCCCTCCGTACAGCGACCGCGGGACGCGTCGCCGGGACGGATCGGATCAGTGCCCGGACATGCCGCCGTCTACGGCCAGTGTGCTGCCGGTGATGTAACTCGACGCCGGGCTTGCGAGAAAGATGATCGCGGCGTCCAGCTCACGCTGCTCTCCAACTCTGCCCAACGGGCTGGACCGGAGGATATTCGTCAACATGTTCTCGGGAATGTCAGCCGTCATCTCGGTGGCGAAGTAGCCGGGGGCCACGGCATTGACCCGGATTCCCCGCCGCCCGGCCCATTGCTGCGAAAGGTCGCGGGTAAGGCCGATGAGACCGGCCTTGCTGGCGGCATAGGCAGCCTGGGGCGCGAATGTCTTGACCAGTCCGAGCACGCTCGAGACGTTGACGATGCTCGAGCCGGGCTGCATAACCCTGGCGCAGGCTTGGGCCATCCAGTAGGCGCCATGGAGATTGACATCCATGATGTGGCGGAACACGTCGGGGTGTTCCTTGAGCGCCGGCAGCGCGTAGCCCACTCCGGCGTTGTTGATCAGAACATCGACCTTGCCGAAATGGGTCATGGCCTTGTCGACCAGCGCTGTGCATTGCGCCGGGTCGCTGACGTCGGTGACGACGGGAAGGGCCCGCTGCCCGGTGCCGACGACATCGGCGCTGACCTTGTCGAGCCGGTCCGCGCGGCGGGCGCCGAGCACGACGTCTGCTCCGGCCTCGGCCAGCGCGACGGCAAAGCCGGCGCCGAGTCCGGAGCTGGCACCAGTGACCACGGCGACCTTTCCATCAAGCCGGAACAGATCCAGCACTCCAGCCATCGAGTTTCTCCTCTCCCGGCACCTCGGCCGCGGGGAACCCGGCGGCTCAGAAGTGCCGGGCGATGACGTTCAGCCCGGCGCAGGCAAGCAGCGGCACCGCCTGACCGACGTTCTCAAAGCCTGGGCCCAGCGTGTGCCCGCTGGTGTAACGGGCGTGGATGCCTTCGGCGATGACCGCGATCTTGAAATAGCCCAGCCCCTGGTAAAAGGCCAAGCTGCCCAGGTCACGGCCGGAAGTAACGGCATAGCGTTGGACCAGATCGTCAGCGGCGGGCAGGCGCTCACTGGTGGAAGCTGCCGAACCACCCAGGACGTGGTCGATCGCCGGATCTGAATAGACCAGGTACAGCCCGACATCGGCGAGTGGGTCCCCGAGGGTGGCCATTTCCCAGTCGACCAGCGCGCGCACCGTGGCGGCATCAGCCGGGTCGAGGATGGCGTTGTCGATGCGGTAGTCGCCATGCACGATCGAGGCTCCGCTTTCCCCCGGGCAGATCTCGGCGAGCCGCCTGTGCAGGGTTTCGATGTCAGGCAGAGCCCGGGTGCGCACCCGGTTCCACTGATCGTGCCAGCGGCGGATCTGGCGCGCCAGGTAACCCGCCGGCCGGCCGAACCCGCCGAGCCCGACCGATTCCGGGTCGACGGCGTGCAACTCGGCCAGCACATCCATCAAGGCGTATCCGCACCGTGCGATCTCCGCGTTGGGCAGCGCGTGCAGGTCGTCCTTGGTCCGGATCACCCGCCCTGGCACGTACTCGACCACGGAGAATGGCACGCCCAGTATCGACAGATCCTGCCCCAGCGCGACCGCGCGCGGGACTGGCACGCCGGTGCCCCCAAGCCCCGCGACGACCTGGTACTCGCGAGCCATGTCATGTGCCGAGGGGGTGAGCGTGCCCAGCGGCGGCCGGCGCAGCACCCAGCTGGAGTTCCCATCCGTCAGCCGGTAGGTCAGATTCGATCGGCCGCCGTGCAGCAGCTCAGCGCGCAGCGGCCCGCAGACACCAGGCACCGTGGCGTCGAAGAACTTCTCCACCGCCGCCAGGTCCAACCCGTCAACGATCATCGGGAGCTGTCCAGGTAGCGGCGCACCACGCGGCGAGCGATGGCCCAGCGATGGGTCTCCGAAGGGCCGTCGTAGATCCGGAACGGTCGCACCTCGCGCAGGAACCGGCCTAGCGGCACGTCCGCCGATATCCCCAGCGCTCCACAGATCTGCACCGCCCGGTCGACCACCCGCCAGATGGCCTCAGCGCTGAAGGTCTTCGCGATCGCGGTCGACTGCGTGCCGGAGCTGCCCTGGTCGAGCTCCCAGCAGGCCCGCAGAATGAGCCCGCGGGTAGCGGCAATATCGATCTCGTTGTCGGCAATCATCTGCTGCACCATGCCGAGTTCGGCCAGCCGGGAGCCGAACAGCTGCCGGTCCGCGGCATGGGCCACCGCAATGTCCTGGGCCCGCCGCGCGATCCCCAGCCAGCGCATGCAGTGCGTCGTTCGCGCTGGCCCGAGCCGCACTTGGGCGTAGTCGAACCCCCGGTCCACCTCACCGAGCACCGCCTCGTCAGGCACCACGCAGCCCTCGAACAGGATCTCCGCGTGCCCCGCGAACAGGCTTTCGTCCAGTGAGTCGATGTGCCGGACGATCTTCAAGCCAGGGTTGGCGGCATCGACCAGGAACATCGTCGCACCGCCCCGGTCACCGGCGTCACCGGACGTGCGAGCCATGCAGATCGCGTAAGCCGCACCCTCGGCTCCCGTGATGAACCACTTACGCCCGTCGATCTGCCACCCGTCCCGGATCCGTGTCGCCCGCGTGGTCAGCGCTGCCGGATCCGAACCGGCACCAGGGGAGGGCTCGGTCATCGCGAAGCAGGACCGCACCTCCCCGGAGATCAGCGGCCGCAGGTAGCGCTGCTTCTGCTGCGGCGTGGCAATCGCCTCCAGCAGGTGCATGTTGCCCTCGTCGGGTGCGGCGATGTTCAGCGCCAGCGGGCCGAGCAGCGAGTAGCCGGCTTCCTCAAAGACGGCAGCGCGCCCGCGCATGTCCAGTCCCCGGCCGCCGTACTCGACGCTGACATGCGGGGCGAACAGGCCGGCATCTCGTGCTGCACGCTGTAGCTCAACCCGGACGGTGTCACAGCCGGTGATGCCCTGATGGGCTTGTTCCACCGGGATCACCACGTCGCGGACAAACGCCGCAGTGCGGAGTGCGAGATCGGCCACGTCACGATCGGGGGCGAACTCGACGGCCACGACGCCTCCCGGTCAACCCAGGGTGAACGGGTCGCGGGTCTGCCCGGACAGCTCGACCCACACGGCCTTGGTCTCGGTGAACTCCCGGATGGCATCGGCGCCGTTCTCCCGGCCGATGCCACTGGCACCGAAGCCCCCGAAAGGAACGTGCGGGCCCACGACGCGGTAGGCGTTGATCCAGACGGTTCCTGCTCGGATTTTCGCGGCCACCCGATGAGCCCGGTGCACATCCGTGGTCCATACCGCAGCGGCCAGCCCGTACCGGGTGCTGTTGGCGATCTCGACGGCCTCGCTCTCGTCGCGGAACCGGATCACCGCGAGCACCGGCCCGAAGACCTCCTCCTGGACCGCCCGCATCGAGGGGGTGACGTCGGTCAGCACAGTCGGGGTCACGAAGAAGCCACCCAGGTCCTCGACCCGCTGCCCACCACACGCGATGGTGGCACCCTGCTCGCGAGCAGAGTCGAAATGGCTCAACACCTTGTCGAACTGTGCCCCGTTGGCCAGCGGACCCATCTCGGTCTCGGCGGCTTTCGGGTCACCGATCTTGATCGTCTTCGCGCGGGAGACGATCTTGTCGACCAGTGTGTCTGCGACGCTGTCGTGCACGACCAGCCGCGACCCCGCCATACAGGTCTGACCGGTGGCGGCGAAGACCCCGGCGATCACCCCGTTGGCGGCGGCATCCAGATCAGCGTCCGGGAACACCACCTGCGCCGATTTACCGCCCAGCTCCAGGGTTATCCGGGTGAGGTTGTCCGCGGCGGCGTGCGCCACCGCGATACCGGTCGCCGTGGAGCCGGTGAAGGCGACCTTGTCGACATCGGGGTGAGCCGACAGCGCGCTACCGGTTGCCGGGCCCCAGCCCGTGATGACGTTGACCACCCCCGGAGGGAAACCGGCCTCCCCGACAAGGGACGCCAATTCCAGCGCGCTGACCGGGGTGTGCTCACTGGGCTTGACCACCAGGGTGCATCCCGCGGCCAGCGCCGGCGCCAGCTTCCACATCAACAACAACAGCGGCGAATTCCACGGGGTAATCGTGGCGACCACGCCGACCGGTTCGTGCCGGGTGTAGACAAGGTAATTGGGCTTGTCGCTGGGAATGACACTTCCCTCGACCTTGTCGGCCAGCCCTGCGTAGTAGTAGCACCATTCCGGCACGGCAGCGAGCTGGCCGGCCATCTCGCGAAGCAGCTTGCCCGAGTCACGAGTCTCCATCTCGGCCAGCCGCTGGGCATCACGCGTGATCAGATCACCGAGCCGGTGTAGCAACTTCCCCCGCTGGGTCGCAGTCATCGCAGCCCAGGGTCCGGACAGCGCCCGGCGAGCGGCCGACACCGCCCGATCCACATCGCGCCGATCACCATCGGGCACCACCGCCCACGGCTGCCCGGTGAACGGGTCGATGGTCTGGTAGGTGCGGCCGGAGCAGGCGGGCTGCCGTTCCCCGTCGATGTACAGCCGGTATTTCGCGAGGTGCTCACGCGTTGCGGTCGTGCTGGGGGATGTCGTGGATGTCACTGCCGCCTCCTCCACTTGCTACAGACCGGGATCGGGCCCGAAGGCTCCGGCTTTGGCCAGTTCGCGAATCATCTCGGGGTCGTAATCGAGTAGCCGCTCGCACAACTCCACGGTGTGCTGTCCTCGGGCCGGTGCGGCACAGTGCTCAGCGCGCTGCGTTCCGGCGCGCGCCGGACTGGCCGGCGAGCGGACAGTGCCCCACACCGGCGACTGCGTCTCGACGATCATCCGTCGCGCGTGCGTCTGGGGCTCGGCCAAGGCTTGGCCGATGTTGTTGACCGGTCCACAAGGCACGCCGTGCTCCCCCAGCAGTGTCAAGCAATCCGCGCAGCTGCGGGAGGCCAGTTCTTCGGCCAGCAGAGCAATGAGCTCCTCGCGGTGCCGCAGGCGGTTCTCGAACCCGATGAACCGTTCTTCTTCGAGCAGGTCCATGCGGTTCAGCGCGCGGCACAGGCGATGGAAGAACTTCTCCTTCGGGCAGGCCACCACTATCCAGCCATCTGCGGTGGCGAAATTCTGGAACGGAACCAGCGACGGGTGCGCCGAGTGGCGGGTGCGACGCATCTCCTCGCCGGCGTGCAGGTACCACGTCGCGGGATAACCGATCATCCCCAGAGCGGTGTCGAACAGGCTGACGTCGCAGTCACCACCAACACCGTCCCGGCGTGCCGCGTGCACGCCCACCAGGATCGAGAGGGCCGCGACCAGACCGGCTGAATAGTCCACCGTGGAAAACGCGGTCTTCTGCGGTGGCCCGTCGGGTTCTCCGGCAGCGCTCATCCAGCCCGCCAGGCCCTGCACGATGTAGTCGTAGCCGGCGTCGTCGCGCCGTGGTCCGTTCTGCCCGAACCCGGTCAGGGCGCAACACACGATGCGCGGGTTGACCGGGGCAAGGTCCTGGTACCGCAGCCGCAGCCGGGCGGGCAGATCACCGCGTAGGTTGCAGAACACCACGTCGGAGACCCGGACCAGGTCCTCGAACACCGCACGGCCGCCTGGCATGGAAATGTCCAGGCTGATCGACAGCTTGTTCCGGTTGAAGGTCTCGAAGAACAAGCTGGATTCGCCTTGCTGGTAGGGCGGCACGTAGCGGCCGACGTCACCGCCGCCGTCCGGATTCTCCACCTTGATCACCTCAGCCCCCAGGTCGGCGAGGTGCAGGGTGGCGAACGGTCCTGCGCCGTACTGCTCGACCGAGATGATGCGCAGGTCCGACAGCGGGAGCCCGGAGGTTGGCCTCACAGGGAGAATCCGATGGCGCGCAGCTGTTCTCGCCCGTCCTCGGTGATCCGGGCAGGGGTCCAGGAAGGGCTGAATACCCAGTTCACGCGGTAATCGCGGACCAGCCCGGCAGTAACCAGCGCGGTGCGGATCTGATCCTCGATGACCGTGGTCAACGGGCAGGCCGGCGAGGTGAGGGTCATGGTCAGGGTGGCGATGTGCTGGTCATCCAGTTCGACGTGGTAAACGAAACCAAGGTCGACGACGTTGATACCGAGGTCGGGATCGATGACCTCGCCGAGGGCCGCCAGCACGTCGTCGGTGGTCGTGCTCGCGCTCGTGGTGGGTTGGCTCACGGCAGGTCCCTCCTCAGGCATCCGTGCCATTGTGGTCTCGGCGTGATCGTTCACGGAGGACGAATTTCTGGATCTTTCCGGTGGATGTCCTGGGCAGTTCGCTGAACACGACACGTCGCGGTGCTTTGAAACGTGCCAGGCGAGTCCGTACGTGATCGATGATGTCTCGTTCGGTGGCGGTCTTGCCGTCCTGCAGAGTGACGTAGGCAACCGGAACCTCTCCCCATTTGTCGTCCGGCGCAGCCACAACCGCAGCCTCCAGCACCGCTGCGTGTGCCGCAATTGCTTGCTCGACTTCCACGGATGCGATGTTCTCGCCGCCGGAGATGATGACGTCCTTGATCCGATCGCGCAGTTCGACATAGCCGTCCGGGTGCACCACGCCCTGATCTCCGGTGCGAAACCATCCGTCCGGCGCAGCTGCCGCCGTCGCCTCGGGGTCCTTGAAGTAGCCGAGCATGACGTTGTTGCCGCGCAACGCGATCTCACCGACCGACTGCCCATCGGCCGGGACATCCGCACCGTCCGGATCGACCACCCGCACCTGCTGGGACACGATGTTGCCAATGCCCTGGCGAGCCTTCAGCCTGGCCTGCTCACTGACCGGAAGCTCGTCCCATTCCGGTCGCCACTCGCAGACCACCACGGGACCGAAGGTTTCGGTCAGCCCGTACAGGTGAGTGACGTTCGCCCCGAGCGCGGACATCCGTTCCAGGAGAGTCGGCGACGGCGGTGCGCCTCCGGTGCAGACCCGCACCGGAGGCCCGGTTCGGCGGCGAGGTGCCTTGGGTGCCGCGGCCAGCATGGTCAGCACGGTGGGTGCCGCTTCGAGATGCGTGACCCCTTCCTGCTCGATGAGCCGCCAGACACGATCAGGCTCGAACTTCCGCAAACAGACATGCCGGGCAGAGGCCGCGGTGACCGCCCAGGGGAAGCACCACCCGTTGCAGTGGAACATCGGCAAGGTCCACAGGTGTACCGATGACAAGGTGAGCCCAGCGTGCACGACCATCGCCAGGGCCTGCAGGTAGGCGCCACGGTGGTGATACATCACGCCTTTGGGGCGGCCCGTCGTGCCGCTGGTGTAGTTGATCGACAACAGGGACCGTTCGTCTGCAGGGTGGCGAGCGAGCCGTTGCGCCGTGGTGAGCGCAGCCTCGTATTCGTCGCGCGCTCCGCCGCTGCGCACCATGAGCACGCCGGACAGCCGGCGGGCCACAGACCGCGCCGTCGGCTCGAGCTCAGCGTCATAGATCAGCACCCCGGCTTCGCAGTGGGCGACGATGTAGGCCACCTCATCGGCAGACAACCGGGTATTGATCGTCACCAGCGGCACACCGGCCCACGGCACCCCGAAATGCGCCTCCAGCAGCACATGGCTATTCGGGGCGAGGACCGCCACCGGCTGCTGCCCTAGCGAGGCGAGCGCACCAGCCAGCCGTTGACACCGATCCTGCAACTGCGCGTAGGTCAACCGTAGATCGCCGTCGATGACCGCCAACCGGTCGCCATGCGAGTGGGCCGCTCGGTCCAGGAAACTGAGCGGGCTCAACGGTTGGTACGACAGCTCTCCCACCATCGCTCCGAGGCTTGCTCGCTTAGTGACACCACGACGCTGGCAGTATGTCGGGGGCAATGGGCATTCCGCCGCCGTCGGTGGCCGGGTGCACAGGAACGAAGCGAATCGCAGCAGGAACCAGATAGCGCAGACAACCCAGTGAGCCGGCTGGCCGCCGGGAGCCCAGCGCCGGTGCCCGCTCGCTGCGGCCAGTGGTCGGGCCGTCACATCTCCACTCTGTGATCAGTATGCTGACCCGACCATCCATCCGGGTGGCGGTCTTTCCGCAGGCAGCCACTCGACCTGAAAGGGCGTAGCTGGCTGTTACCTCTTGGTGCGACACTCCGAAGACCGCTCACCCGTGCGCAATGGCGCGCTCGGGATGCGGCGCGTGGAGGTATGGGCGATGTCCGCTCTGGAACTGTCCATGGAAGAACGTCTCACCGCCGGCGACCTCATCGCCGAGCTCTCTCGGATGGCAGCCAGGGTCGGACCCAACGAGTGCGCCTGGCCCGGATTGACCACCTACCGGTTCACCAGCCCGCAGCCCCTGCAGTGGGAAGAGGTGCAGTCGCTGGCACTGTGCTGTGTGGTGCAGGGCCGTAAGCGTGTCGTGGTCGACGGGGTTGACTACTTCTACGACCCGTTCCGCTACCTCGTGCTCACCCGCGGCATGCGCTTCCAGGTAGAGGTTCTGGAAGCCAGCCCCCAGTTGCCTTTCCTGTCGCTCGTGCTGCAGATCGACCCTGCCGTGGTCAGGCAGGTCTGCGCCGATATGGCAGACCGGACGACAACTACTTTCCACCGACCTCCTGGGCACAGCACGGCGCAGGCCTATGTCTCGGCGGTCGAGCAGAATCTCATGGGCGCGGTCCTGCGCTTTCTTCGGTCAATCAGCGCCGGCGCCGATCGCAGGGTGCTCGCACCCGGATACCTGCGCGAGATCTCTTACCGCCTGATGCAGGCTGAGCAGCGCTCCCGGTTGCTCGCAGCGGCGATGACCGAGCACGAGAACAATCCCGTCACCGCAGTGATCCGGTACGTGCGAGACCGGATGGCCGAGCCGGTCACGGTCGCCGAGCTGGCCGAGCACGTGTTCATGAGCCCGTCGGCGTTCGCGCACCTGTTCCGCGAGGTGACCGGGATGGCGCCGTACCAATTCGTCAAGACGATGCGGCTTGACCGTGCCCGGGTGCTGATCCTCGAGGAAGGACTCGCCGTGGGGGAGGCTGCCCGGGCCGTGGGGTACCCGAGCCTGTCGCACTTCATCAACGAGTTCAAACGCTACTTCGGGGTGACACCCGGGACTCTGGCCTTACAACGCAATGGAGTGCGGTTCCGGATAGAGCGCGCGACCTCTGCAGCGGAGGGATCGGCCGTGCGGGGATCCCGGTAATCGGCACAGCCATTACCAGCGGAATGCGCAAGTGTTCAGCAGGATCTCACCTAGTCGATCTCCACTCGATTCCCTACCGTCGGTGCCCGCTGGAGTTTGCACAAGCATCTGGTTGGAGCTGCCCATGCCTCGCTTGCTGTTCCTCGTGTCGAGCGCCAGGGAAATGCCTCTCGCTGACGGCTCACCCCATGTCACCGGTTTCTTCGCCGATGAGGCGTTGACGCCCTATGAACGGTTTGTCGAAGCCGGCGTCGATGTCGTCGTGGCAACCCCAGACGGCCAGCCGCCCTTCGCCGACCCTTACGGACTCGAAGAGATCTTCCACTACCCGGACGACGACAAGGATTTCCTCGGTTCCGTGGTCCGGTCCTTCGCCCACGACGTGGACGACATCAGACTGACCCTGCGCCACCTGACCGAACTGGGCATGGTCGGCGCCCGCCGGGTCTTCCTCGCGATGCAGGAACACGGTGTCCCGGCCAAAGAAGCGCGCAGGCTGGTCAACCAGGCTGCGAAGATCACCTGGCAGCAGGACCGGCCGTTCGCCGACGTGCTGGTGGAAGAGAACCTGTCCGGTCCGCTGAGCCGCGCCGAGGTCGAGGCTGCCATCGCGGAGGTGATCGCCGACAGCAAGAAAGAGTCCGACGAGGTGGCCCGCAAGCTCGCGGAAATTCCCGGCTTCCAGCGGCCGGCGAACCTTTCCACGATGACCGACGCAGAGATGAGCGAGTTCGACGCCGTCTTCGCGCCGGGCGGGCACGGCCCGATGGTCGACATGGCGAACAACCCGCAGATCACCCGGCTGCTCGGCCTGTTGCACGCCAAGCGGGCGCCGATCGCCTCACTGTGCCATGGTCCTGCGTTCCTGCTCGCCGCCCCGGCAAACACCGATGGCCAGTGGCTGTTCGACGGGTACCGGATGACCTCGTTCACCGACGAGGAGGAAAGCCAGACACCAAGCGGCAAGCACGGAATGCAGTGGTACCTGGAGACCGAGCTGCGCAACGCCGGCGCTGTCTTTGATGACGCCCGCGCCGCGTGGACCTCGCACGTGGTAGTCGACCGCAACCTGATCACCGCGCAGAACCCCAACTCGGCTGACGCGGTCGCCGACGCAGTCCTCAAGTCACTCGACCGGCTCTAGGAGGTGTCGAGGTCCATGACAGCGTCACCAATGACTGGATCACAGACTGGATCACAGCAAGTCGACCCGGTAGCGCAGTTCTGGCGAGCCATCGCGGACGGCGACGTCGACACGGCATTCGCCCGGGTAGCCGACGATGCGAAGGTAGAAATCCCGCCCGCGGGGATCCTCGGTACTGCGAAAGAGGGACGTGAATTCTTCGCGGCCACCGTGACCGCGTTTCCCGACCTGCTGCTGACCATCAAGAAATCCTTTACCGGCTCCGATGGCGCGACCATCACGGAGCTGAAGTTGGAGGGCACCCAGGCCGCGGACTACCTCGGAGCGATCAACCAGGAAAAGCATCTGGACATCGACCAGGTGTGGATGCTGCGCACCGACAACGGCGCAATTCGCTCGATCACCGGCTACTGGGACCAGAACATGCTCTACCGCCGGTTGGCCGTCAAGCGGCTCGATCAGGTCGCGCTCGTCTGACACCGGCGCCGAAGGGAGATGAGGACATGACGCTCGCCGGTGAAAGGCGCGCCCGCTCTGCCGCCAGTGCAGCAGGGGTCGTGCAGGAGTTCTTCGACACCTACCGGCGCCAGGACGTTCACACGATGGTGGATCTGTGCGCCCCCAACGCCGACTTCAGCTACCTGCCGTTCGAGATGTGGCGCAAGCAGATCGTGCTGCGCGGTGACGGCAAGGTGAGCACGGTGGGGAAACCGATCTGGGCCGGACTGATCCACGCGTTCCCGGATCTCACCAACGAGGTTCGCTCGATCACCGCGGACGACAATGGCAACGTCGCGGCTGAGGTCGTGATCGGCGGCACCCAGGCAGGGCCCTGGGGACCGATCGCCCCGCGCGGACAGGCCTTCTCCGAGCCCCATCTGTTCGTATTCCACGTCAACGAAGAAAACAAGATCGACAGCATAACCGGCTACTGGGACAACGCCAGTATCTGCCGGCAACTCGGCCACCTCGAAGTCGACTAAGAGGAGCGGGTCTGATGGCGCTATTGAAGCGGGAGGAGTGGCAGGGCATCGTCCGGGACGTCGACTGGACCTTGAAGTACGTCGATGACGAGGCGGTGTACCCCGAGTGGCATAGCGGCACCGGAAAGGTGCCCCGCGACGCCTGGCAGAAATGGGAGGAAAGCTACAAGGTCAGCTACCCCGACTACGTCGCCACCCAGCGAGAGAAGGAGAATTCGGCTTACGCGGTGCAGTCCGCGCTGAAGCGATCGAAGGCGTTCGAGACGCTCGACGAGGGCTGGAAGTCCGCGACGAAGATGCACTTCGGCGGCGTCGCCCTGGTGGAGGGAATGGCGACCCTTGCCGAGCTGAAGATGGCCCGGTTCGGGCTGAGCCCCGCCTGGCGCAACATGTCCATCTTCGGCGCGCTGGACGAGATGCGGCACACCCAGATCACGCTGCTGTTCGGCCACGAATTCGTCAGCAAGGACCCCCAGTACGACTGGTCGCACAAGGCGTTCCACACCAACGACTGGGTGACCGTTTCCCTGCGCAGCTTGTTCGACGCGATGATGACCGGGGCGAACGCGGTCGACATGGCCATCCAGCTGCCGCTGACCTTCGAAACTGGCTTCACCAACCTGCAGTTCGTCGCGCTGTCCGCGGACGCCCTCGAGGCGGGTGACATCAACTTCGCCAACATGATCTCGTCGATCCAGACCGACGAGGCGAGGCACTCCCAGCAGGGCGGTCCAACCCTCGAGATCCTGGTCGAGCACGACCCAGTCCGGGCACAGTGGACGGTCGACAAATTCTTCTGGCTCTCCGCACGCGCCTTCGCGGCGCTGACCGGGCCGTCGATGGACTACTACACGCCGGTCGAGCACCGCAAGCAGTCCTACCGCGAGTTCATGGAAGAGTGGATCATCGACCAGTTCATGCGGACGCTCTCCGATTACGGCCTGAAGAAACCCTGGTACTGGGACGAGTTCATGGAAGGCCTCGACATCTGGCACCACTCGCTGAACATGGGCCTGTGGTTCTGGCGGCCGACCCTGTGGTGGAAACCGGTGGCAGGGGTGGACGAGGCCTCCCGGCAATGGCTCAACGAGAAATACCCGAACTGGGAGACCGTCTACGGCGACAAGTGGCGGGTGATCGCCGAGAACATCAACTCCGGCAATATGGAAGCGACGCTCCCGGAAACGCTGCCGTGGCTGTGCAGCATGTGTCACCTGCCGACCTGCAACGCCAACTACGGCCGGGACGGCAAGTGGCGGGTACGCAACTACTCGCTCAAGCACAACGGGATGACCTACCACTTCTGCACCAAGGGTTGCCGGCAGATCTGGTGGGAGGACCGCGACAACCTCAACCACACGACGGTGGTCGAACGGTTCCTGCTCGGCGAGATCCAGCCGATGGACGTCCCGGGGGTTCTGGGTTACATGGGCCTCACCCCGGATGTGATGGGTGACGACGCGCACAACTACCACTGGGCCAGCTCGTTCAGCCAATCCGAGCCGGCCGGTACGGCGGGAGGGCGCTGACATGACCGAGACGGCTGAAGCGACCGAGACAGCTGCCGAGCCGCAGCTCGTGCCGGTCAACGCCATCTTCGCCGATGACTTCGTCGAGATCCTGGTGGCGATCACCACCGCGGACACCATCGCAGAAGTGGCCGGCAAGGTCGCCTATCACGTCGAGGGCAAGCGGGTCCGCGCCCGCGACGCCGAGAAGGTCGTCTACCACAACGACCGGGCGCTGACGCCCGACCTGACCGTGGCCGAGGCCGGCATTGCACCGTTCGATCACATCCGAGTCGATTACGCCGACGCCTAGGAGGGAGCGCGATGGACAACGCGGTGGGACCCATCCTGCGGTCAAGCGATGAGGTCGATCAGGTCGTCGCCGCCATCTACGACGACAACCCAGGCACCGAGATTGAAGTAACGGACCGTGGAGCTTACGTGCGGATCCACGCGTCCGACCACCTGCGGGTGACCGCGGAATCGCTCAAACGCCACCTGGGACCGGACTTCGAGATCCGCTCGTTGGAGGCGATGATGTCCGCCTTTGCGGGGCGGATCAACACGACATCGGACGCCGTCGAGTGGTCGCTCGGCCCGGCCAAGGCACCAGTTGGTTGAGGGAGAACGACATGTCAGCGACAACCGATCAGCCAGCCAAGCGCCGCTTGCGCACGTGGAGTGCCTTCGGCGACATCAAGCGCCGCCCGTCCGATTACGAGATCGGCACGCAGGGCATGAACTACACCCTGCGCGAGGGCCGGAAAGCCCCGTTCGAGCAGAACCCGTCGTCGCCGGCCAACCTGTGGATGCAGACTTACCGGGATGACTCCCCGCTGCAGGTCGACGACTGGGAAAGCTTCCGTGACCCGGACATGCTCAGCTACCGGGCCTACGTGACCCAGCAGCACGAGCAGGAGACAAAGGTCGGCGGGGTACTCGAGCAGTACGCCGCGGCGAACGCCGACGCCCAGCTCCCGCCCGAGTGGCGGGCAACGTTGGCCCGGCTGTTCACCACGACGCGGTACCCGCTGCACGGTGCCCAGCAGGTGCAGGCCTACATCGGCTTGATGGCACCGTCGCCCTACATCACCAACCCCGCAGCGTTGTCCGCCGCCGACATGCTGCGCCGGGTGACGCTGGTGTCCTACCGCACCCGGGAACTGCAGCTGGCCTGGCCGGACGACGGCTTCGCCACCGGCGAGCGAGCCATCTGGGAGTTGGACGAGGCCTGGCAACCGACCAGGCGTGCCATCGAGCTGGCACTGACCGCTTACGACTGGGGCGAAGCGTTCACCGCGATGAACCTCGTGCTGCTGCCGTCGCTGGACGACGTGCTGCTCCGCCAGCTCGGGGAGGTCGCCAGGGACAGTGGCGATGACCTCACCTGGCTGCTGACCTCGTTCCTGCAGCGCGACGCGCAACGGCGGGAAAGGTGGAGCGGGGAACTCGCCCGCTTCGTGGTCGCGCAACGACCTGGAAACGCCGGCGTGCTGCGGAAGTGGATCGACAAGTGGTCGCCGCTGGCAGACGAGTCGGCAGCGGGGCTGGGCTCGGTGCTCGAGAACTATTCCCTGCGGGGCCGGGCAGCCTCGGAGGTAGCCGCAGCGGCCGCTGCTGCCCGCGAACGGTTGCTCGCCGGAGCCAGCCCCGGCCTCGCATCGGCCGATCCCGCCGCAGCGAGCTGATCATGACCGAAGCCCAGCAATGGGTGTGGACCCCGGTCATGGAGCTCGACGAGCTGTGGGAGGGCGACCTGACCGGGGTCCAGGTCGGTACGGCGAAGATCTTGCTGGTCAACGTCGACGGCCAGATCCGCGCCTACGAGAATCGTTGCCCGCACCAGGCATGGCCGCTCGACCAAGGTGATCTCGACGGCCGGGAACTGACCTGCGCGAACCATCACTGGGTGTTCGATGCCCTCACGGGCAAGGGCGTCAACCCGGACGATTGCGCGCTGCGTTCCTTCCCCGTGAAGGTGGACGACGACGGGATGATCTGTGTGGCGGTGCCGTGACCACACCGGTGTTCGTCATCGTCGGTGGAGGCCCGTGCGCCGCCTCCGCGGCGGCGACCCTGCGCTCAGCCGGCTTCGACGGCCGGCTGGTCGTCGTCGCGGGCGAGCCTGTGGTGCCGTATGAGCGGCCACCACTGTCCAAGGATTACCTGACCGGCCACCTCGACGGCGCTGAGCTACCGGTGCGGCCCGCGAGCTGGTATGCCGAGCAGGGGGTCGAGCTGCGACTCGGTGAGCGCGCTGAGGGGATCGACGATCGCGAGCGGGTGGTCCAGCTGGCGGGAGGCGAGCGGCTGGGTTACGACGCGCTGCTGCTGGCCACCGGGGGACGGCCGCGGCCGTTCGAGGGCCTCCAGGGATCGGTGGGTGGCGAGCGGGTGGCCTACCTGCGCACCCGCGGTGACGCCGATCGGCTGGCCGAACGCTTGCGGCAGGGCGAGCCGCTGGTGGTGCTCGGCGGCGGGTTCATCGGGTGTGAGGTCGCTGCCTCGGCCCGCCGGCTCGGTGTTGTGGTGACCGTGCTGGAGATGGCACAGGTTCCGCTCGAGCGGGCACTCGGTGCGCAGGTCGGCAGCCAGCTGGCCGAGATCCACCGGGATGCCGGCGTCGACTTCCGCACCGGAGAGCAGGTGCAGTCGGTGTCCGAGACGGCGGACGGCCTGGTGGTGACCACCGATCGCAGCCGGCTGGAGTGCGGGTTGCTCCTCGCCGCGGTCGGGATGCTCCCGAATACCGAGATCGTCACCGGTACCTCGGTGAAGTGCCACAACGGCATCGTCGTCGACGAGCATTGCCGCACAGCCGTTCCCGGCATCTACGCCGCGGGCGATGTCGCGGCGCACTACCACCCGCTGTACGGGCGTCACCTGCGCGTCGAGCACCATGACAACGCGATCAAGCATGGCGCGGTGGCGGCCCGGAACATGCTCGGCGAGGACATCGCCCATGACGATCCGCACTGGTTCTGGTCTGACCAGTACGAACACAACCTGCAGTCGGTGGGGTTCAACGAGGGGTGCGACGAGGTGGTGGTGCGCGGATCGATCGCCGAGCGATCGTTCGCCCGGTTCTGCCTTGCGGATGGCCAAGTCCGTGCCGTGGTCGCGCTCAACCGCGGTCGCGACGTCATCGCGGCTCGCAAGCTGATCGCGTCCGGGCTGCGGGTCAGCGCCGCGGCCCTGCGCGACGAGTCCGTCGACCTGCGGCGCCTGGCCCGAGCTGTCGTGAGGTGAGGACACTGCGCACCGGCGGTGATGTGCCCATCGAGGCCAGCAGGTTGCCCGAGACGACGGTGATCGGGCATAACAGCCAAGCCCGGTTGAGCAAGGCCGAGGCCCGCCACGTCCTCGCCCGCGTGCAGGGTATGACCGCAACCGAGGCGCTGTGGGCATTGCGGTTCGCCGCCGGGACGGTCTGCGCGCCGGTGGCCCGAATCGTCGCGCAGGCCGTCGTGCAGGCTGAGCGCACTTTCGGCGTCGGCCCAGACTCGCTGGTGATCACCGCCAGCGAAGTCGGCGACGGCGAGACCATCGTCCGGGTACGCCGCCAGGCGCACGGAACAGCTGGCTGGATCACGACCGAGACCACCGACATCAGGGTCAAGCTGCGCGTGGTGCGGGGCCGCCAGGCGCACGCGCGATGAGCGACGAGCCGATACTCCTGCCGACGTCCGGATTCTCTCGATCGACCGCTACGCCGCGGGCGCCTTCCGCGTCCAGCCGGCAACCTATTGTCGAGGTACTTGGGAGGCTCGTGTGACAAATGACCATGAAGTTGTCGATCAGGCCGTTGTTGTGATAGCCCACTACCGCGCGCAGGAAGGCGCCGAAGACACCGTCGCTGCGCTTCTCGCCGAGTACAGCGGGTTGGTCCGGGCGGAACCGGGCTGTGCGGCCTTCTCCGCGCACCAAGCCTACGAGGACCCGCGCGAGTTCGTCTTGTGCGAGCGGTACCGCGACCGGACTGCGTTCGATCAGCACTGCACGTCGCCGCATTACTTGTCGATCGCACGAGACCGCATCCGTCCACTGCTCGATCGCCGGGATGTCACGCTCTACAAAGGCACTCTGGAGCCGTAATTCGCTCTCGGCGTCATGGCCATCCCAGGCCGGTGTCCTGGTACGGAGGCTGTGGCGCCGTTGGCATGATGTCGGAGTCTTTAGCTCGGCACGACGCGTCAGGTTTATCAATACGTAGCGGTGGTGACTAGCCTCTGGCACTCGGGTGCCTTACCAAACGCGGCCATTACCTCCGGGCTGCTTGTCACGCCTTGCAAACGGTTGGCCGTCGTGTCGCCATTCCGGGTTGGCGGGAGGGGCACAGCATCTCGGGCATGAATCCGTGCCTGCGGTGGACGCCGGCGGTAAAGGACCTCGGCTACGAGAAGTTCGGTGCCGCGCTTTCCCGGTACAGATCAGCCCGAAACCTAGACGGCCCGGCGATGGCCTGATCCCCGCAGCAGTGCACGCAACCGATGCCGGAAGTACCGGCGACCCGCGCGCACCAGCAACACGCCCACCGACAGGTTGACCAGTGATGCGGCCGTAGAGACGACCAGCCCGATACCAATGGCGTCAACGGGTTGCGGGTGACGGAGCCGGTCGACTGCGGTTCCCGCGATGCCGACCGCAGCCACGAAGATCATCATGCCTTCGGCGCCGGCCGACAGGTACTCGGCCTTGGTATGGCCGAAGGCGTGTTCTTCGTCGGCTGGTTTGCTCGCCCAGGTCAGCGCGGCCAAGGCAATGACAGCTGCCACCAGGTTCACCAGTGACTCGGCAGCGTCGGACAGCAGCCCGACCGAGCCGGTCAGCAGCCAGGCCGCAGTTTTGAGACTGATGGTGACCAGCGCCGCGGCGATCGACAACCACAGCAGCCGAAACGGTCGTCCACCCGGCGTGAC
The DNA here is from genome assembly GCA_019241525.1 of Pseudonocardiales bacterium. Classification (GTDB taxonomy): domain Bacteria; phylum Actinomycetota; class Actinomycetes; order Mycobacteriales; family Pseudonocardiaceae. The sequence continues at coordinate 28,518 of JAFAWY010000034.1, read as the reverse complement.
CGGCGCGGGGTGGCCGGCGGTCGGGACCGTCACAACAGCTCCTTGACGCGTCGGCACGTACCCGGCTCGGACGAAGGAAAGCCGAAGGTGATGGCCTGCACCACCACGAAACGAAACTGCTCTTCGCTACAGACCGTGGCTTCGTCATGGTCAACGATGGCCCCGGTACAGCCGCTCCGCTCAGTCGCGCCTTCAGCCTGGCTTGATGAACTCGGTGATGGCGGCGGCGAGTTGGTCGGGGGCGTCGAGCATGACGTAGGTGGCGCTGTCGGGGATCGTGACCAGGATCGAGTTCGGGAAGGCGTCGCGAAGTCGTTCGGCGTGGGACAGCGGGAAGAACAGGTCGTCGTCGGTCGCCCATGCCAGGAGAACCGGCTTGTCGAAGTTCTCGATGGCCTCGGATGCGGCGAGGGTCAGCTTGGGGTCGAGGGTTGCGGTGGTCCGCACAGCTTCCTTCCGGCTTGCTTTGCTGGTGGCGAAGGCGCCGAAGACTTCAGCCTGTCGGTCGGCACTGATGGGCTTTTTGCAGACGGCTTTGAGGAACACCTGCCGGCCTCGCTTGCCCGCAAATCCGGCGAGGATGACGCCACCGATGCCGGCGCTGGCGCGGCAGATGTTCACGATGGGGCGGAATGAGCCGGGTGGGAAGTGTTCGTAGCTGTCGCAGTTGGTCAGGACCAGCCGTCCGATGCGGGACAGATCGAGTGTGTGGTCGCCGAGCATGGTGAGGACGAGGCCGCCGCCGGTGTCGTTGGCAACGATCGTCACGTCGTCCAGGTCGAGTTGCTCGACGAAGTGGGCAATCCGGCGGGCGGACGCGGCGGCGCCCACGTCGGCATCGCCGGCCAGCTGGTCCTGCGCGCCCAACGGCCAGGTCGGGGCAATGCACCGGAACCGATCGCTCAACCGCGCAGTGAGGTCATCCCACAACGCTCCAGTGACGTAGACACCGTGCACGAACATCAGCACGGGGCCCTGGCCGATGTCGGTGTAGGCGACCGGAGCACCGTCGACTGTGCAGGTCTTCATGGGCGTTCCCTCCGGTGTCAGGCTCGGTCGAAACCCGACCGAGCCGAGGACATACAGCCTGTATGTCCTCGACCCTAAGGAAGGCACCAGGAGACCGTCAAACCGCGCCGGGACGAGCCGCGTTCCCGGGAAGGCGGTCATTCGGCCGGCGTGGCCAGTCCACGCAGGAGCCGGTCGACCGTGCCCACGGCTTGTTCTTTGGCCGCTTGCTTGTCGTCGGCGTTGGCGATGAACAGGGCCGCCTCGTCGACGGCTGCCAGCAAGACGTGGGCCAACGCGTCGATGGGCTGCGGGGGCAAAGTTCCGTCGGACACGGCGAGCTCGAGGAGGGAGCGGATGACGCCGAGTCCGTAGCGCTCTTCGAGTTCGCGCCACTCCTGCCAGCCCAGTACGGCTGGTCCGTCGATGAGAAGAACGCGTTGTACCTCGGGTGTCAGGGAGGCGTCCAAAAAGCCCAACAGGCCACCCCGGAGCACGTCGAACGCGCCGCCTACCGGTGGGATGTCGCCGGCGGCAGCTATCAGGTCCTGTTCCACCTGCTCAAAGACCGCCAGGAACAGCGCACGCTTGTCCTCGAAATGGTGATACAGAGCGCCACGGGTACCGACCCCTGCAGCTACCACGATCTCCTCAGTGCCTGTGGCGAAATACCCCTTCTCGATGAACAATCGCCGAGCTGCGGAAACCAATGCTGCACGGGTCTCCGCCGCCCTTGCTGCCACCGCCGGCGCCCGGGGGCTACCAGCTTGCTCGCGCCGCCGGCCGCGCTTCATGTGTCCCAGTATCGGTGCTCAGAACTGGTCGACGATGACAACTCCCCCAGGCTCCGAGAGCTCGAGCTGCGCGACAACAGCGGCGGGCCGCCGGCTGCCAACCGATGACCGGCCGTAATCCGACACTCCCCAGCCTGAATTGATCAACGACACCTCGGAGGGCCGGGTGGGTGTCCAGGGATCCCACCGATGATCGGGAGTGTCCGACGGGCGTGGCCCCGGCCCGAAGCGGTACGCCAGATCCGCAGCCTGCGACAGTACCCGAATTAACCATGCGTTGAATTTGCCAGTTCCGTAATGTGGCGGTGCGCCGAGGGTGGCCTGAATCGGGTGGGCCGCCGCAGCAAACGCGGGGAGGCCACCGAGGTCGTCACCGACCACAGTCACCGGGCCGTGCTGCATCAGGGTCCTGGCGCTAACCGGCATCACCCGCGTCGGTTACCGCCGTGGTCCAGCGAGAACGTGTGCCGGGTGCCAGGGTGAAGCTCGACGGTCTGGTTGCGGACCAGGATGGTGATGGGCGCCGCCGGGCCGGAGCGGGAGCTGACCTCCAGGCGGTCCTCGGTGAACGCGGCCTCCACGCGGTGGCCCCGGTAATGGACGCTGAACCGCAACCGTTTGACCTGAGGCGGCAGCGCCGGCTCGAACCGCAGCACCTGCCCGCGGGCCCGCAGCCCGGTCAGGCACCGCAGCACGAGATCGACCGTGCCGGCCATCGCCCCCAGGTGAATGCCCTCGGCGGTGGTTCCGCCCTGAACGTCGGCGACGTCGCTGTCCAATGCCTGCAGCAGGAATCGCCACGCCTCGTTCGGGTGGTACCGCGCCAGGACCCAGGCGCTGACCACCGCGCTGAGGGTCGAGCCGTGCGAGGTTCGCTCCAAGTAGTAGCCAACGGTGCGGGCCAGCTGCTCGTCACTGACCTCGTAGCCGAGGTCGGCCAGCAACTGGCGTAGTTCGTGCCGCGACAGCAGGAACAGCAACATCAGCACGTCGGCCTGCTTGGACACCTTGTAGCGGTCGGTACTGTCGCCTTCGGCCTCGAGCACGCGATCCAGCCGCTGGATGTTGCCGTACTTCGCCCGGTAGCCCTCCCAGTCGAACTCGGGCAGCTGCTCGTAGCCCTCGAACTGGGTCAGCACACCGTCGGCGTGGAAGACGACTTTCATCTTGCGGGTGATGTCGCGCCACCGGGCCAGCTCCTCATCGCGGATCGTCAGCTCCTCGATCAGCTCTTGGCAGTAGTGCGGCGGCAGCTCCTCCAGCGCCTGCAACGCCCGCAGTAGCACCCAGACCACCATCACGTTCGTGTAGGTGTTGTTGCGCAGACCCTGCTCGTCGGAGCCCGGGTAGCCCTCGTGATACTCGTCCGGGCCCATCACACCGTGGATCTCGTAGCGGTCAGGCTCGGGGCGGTATGTGGTGATGCTGGACCAGAACCGGGCGATCTCGATCAGCAGCTCGGCGCCGGAGAAGCGCAGGAAGCCGATACTGCCGGTGACCATGTAGTGCTGCCAGACGTTGTACGCGATCGCGATGTTGACGTGACGTTGCAGATGCGTGCGGTCGGGCAGCCAGCGCCCGGACTTCGGGTTGAGGTGCAGCTGCTGGGTCTCCTCGCGCCCGTTGGAGCCGCTTTGCCACGGGAACATCGCACCAGCGAAACCCGCCTCCCGAGCCGCCGCCCGCGCCGCGGCGATGCGAGCGTGCCGGTACTCGAGCAACGTGCCGGCCAGCGACGGCCGCTGGAAGTTGAAGAACGGGAAGATGAACAACTCATCCCAGAAGATATGACCCCGATAGGCCTCTCCGTGCCAGCCCCGAGCCGGCACCCCGACATCCAAGTGAGCCGTGTGCGGCGAGACGGTCTGCAGCAGGTGAAAGATGTGCAGGTGCAGGACCGTCTCGGTCCACTCGTTGGCGCTGTCCATCTCGATGTCGAACCGGTTCCAGGCGGTGCGCCACGCGCCCTCATGGCGGGCGAGTAACCCGGCGAAGTCGTCGGCACGCGCAACCGCCAGGCGTGCGTCGTGCCGGCTTTCAGCGATCGCGCAGTCCCGGGAGGTGTACAGGGCGACGATTTTCTCCACGGTCGCCGGGTGTCCCTGCTCCAGCGGGATGGTGAGCTGGTGAGCCACGAAGCCAGGCTCCTCAAGCAGGCTGCGATCGACCTCGGTGACCTCGCCGTCACGCAGCAGCCTGGTACGGGCCGCAAGGGCGATACGCACACGTGACTGGGTTGTCTCGACGTAGAGGTCGACCGTTTCGTTATCGACCTCGGCTTGGCCCAACGTCGTCAGGTGGTGACCGTTGAGGTCGCGGTAACGCTTGACGCCCGCGTTGACGATCCTGCCGTCGAGGCCCGAGCGGACCTCGAAGGTGCCCGACCAGTTTTCGGCGGTGAACTCCGTGGTCAGGCCGGCAAGGTGCTCATCCTTACGGCTGACGAACCGGCGCTGGACCACGCTGGTTCGCCGGCCGTCGGCGTCTGTCCAGGTCAACTGGCGGGTGAGCGTTCCGTGCCGCATGTCCAGCTCGAAGCGGTGCTCCTCAACGTCGGCCTGCCCGACGTCGAACCAGGGCCCGCCGGTGATGCGGAACCGCAGCGGGAGCCAGTTGGGCACGTTGACCAGATCCTCGTTTTCAACCTGCCGCCCGGCGATGTCGCTGACCAGCCGGTTGTAGAGGCCGGCGACGTAGGTCCCCGGGTAGTGGATCCGGTCAGCGTCGACCTCGGGCAGGGCGCCACGAGTGACGAAATACCCGTTGCCCAGCGCGCACAGCGCCTCGCGCAGTCCCTGGCGCGCGGGGTCGAAACTGTCGTAGACCAGCGTCCAGACGCTCGGTGGTCGTTCCGCGTGCCGACGCCTGATCTCCCCGGCGGCCCGCCGCTCCTGCAACCGGCCCTCGGCGAGCGCTCGCAGGGAGACGTCATCGAGGGTGGTCACCACCAGGTCGGCGCCGGCTCGGGCGAGCAACTCCTGGTCGCCGAGGCGGGCCACGCCGATTGCGGCCATGCCCCCCGCTTTGGCGGCCTGGACTCCGCTCGTGGCGTCCTCGATCACGAAGCAGTCGCCGGGTGGCAGACCGAGTTCCTCGGCGGCAGTGAGGAAAATCATCGGGTCTGGTTTGCCGCGCGGGAAGTCCCGGCCAGAGATATCGGCGTCAAACAGCTCCTCCAGAGTCATTCCCTCGTGAACGAAGTCATAGCGGAGGCGCTGTTCGGCGGCGAAGGTGTCAAGCCGGATCCGTTCGAGAAACAGCTTGGCGTTCTTCGACGAGGACGCGGCCGCGACCCGGAGGCCGCTGTCCTTGACTGCCAGGATGAACCGCAGCGCGTCGGGGAAAGCCATGAACCGGCCCTGCTCGATGAGCGCGACGATGTGCTGCTGCTTGGCCGCTGCGTACTGCTCAGCCCGGTGATCCACGTCGGGTACCCCGAAATACTCCAGCGCGGCCCGGGCCCCGGCCATACGCGGCTTTCCGGCCATCACCTGCTGGTACACCGCTGGGGTGAAGCGTTCGGCGGTCCAGCTGGTCTGATCGCGGATGGCGCACCAGTCACCCTCCATCAGCTCCTTGAAGGCCTCGCGCCAAGCGAGCTCGTGCGGCGAGTCCACCAGCACCCCGTCCACGTCGAAGATCGCACCGCGGTACGCCATGAACCTCACCGATCCTTCGGTTCTCCGATTTACCGCCCCACTGCGTTATATTTCTCGGCCGGTTCCTGGCTCGCAGTGCAAAGCTGGCATGCCGCCTCTGATATAACTCGGCAATTCCTGTGGGAGTGTGCCTGCCGCTTGACTCGGGGAGATTGGGGTTCGTCGGCCACCGGGCCGAGGGCAGTGCATGCAGCGTCATCCGTGTCGTCGCGCCGCCGCCCGATCGGGTGTCCCATCGGTGGTGCTGCTGGCCGGATTAGAACCAGTGAGTAGTGGGCATCTCAACATTCGGCGTTCGACTCACCCGCTAGGTGAGCGAGTGTCGAGCACCGTAGCTGACTACAGGTCGAGCCGAGGTCGACATGACTATTGACGTGGACACAGCTCACCAGGCTGTCCTGGTGGTGCCGGATCTTGTCGACGGTGACGTCGAGAAACTCAGTATCGAGGCCGAGGAGCTACATGCTGCCGGTGTCCCCGGTGAGGAGTACGTGGTCTGGGGTCCGGAACGGTCACCGGCGTTGAGCCAAGCCCGCCAGGGCCCGGAGCTGAGCGCCTCGGCTGACTCGGTCCGGGTATATCTCCAGCAGATCGGCAAGATCGACCTGCTCAGCGCCGAGGAGGAGGTCGAACTCGCCCAGCGCATCGAAGCCGGGCTCTATGCCGCCGAACGGCTGCAGCGGGCCGAGCGCTCAACCGAGAACCTGCCACCGCAGCTACGCCGGGATCTGCGGTGGATCATCCGGGACGGCCAGCGCGCCAAAACCCACCTGCTCGAAGCCAACCTGCGCCTGGTGGTGTCGATCGCCAAGCGCTATACCGGCCTGGGCATGGCTTTGTTGGACCTCATCCAGGAAGGCAACCTCGGCCTGATCCGTGCGGTGGAAAAGTTCGACTACACCAAGGGCTACAAGTTCTCCACCTATGCCACCTGGTGGATCCGCCAAGCTGTTAGCCGGGCCATCGCCGATCAGGTCCGCACGATCCGGATCCCGACGCACATCGTCGAGGTGATCAACAAGGTCGGTCGCATCCGGCGCCAGCTGCTCCAGGATCTGGGCCGCGAGCCCACCTGCGAGGAAATCGCCAAAGAGACCGACCTCACCCCGGATAAAGTGCGGGAACTCCAGCACTATGCCCGGGAGCCCATCTCGCTGGACCAGACCATCGGTGATGAGGGCGACCTCGCGCTCGGCGACCTGATCGAAGACGTCCAGGCCACGGTTGCCCTCGACGCCGTCTCGTTCATCCTGTTGCAAGACCAGCTGCGGTCGGTGCTGGCCACCCTACCCGAACGCGAAGCCAGCATCGTCCGGCTGCGCTTCGGGCTCATCGATGGCCAGCCACGCACCCTGGATGAAATCAGCCAAATTCACCATGTCACCCGGGAGCGTATCCGCCAGCTCGAGATCAAAACGATGGCCAAGCTGCGCCGCCACTGCCAGTCCGAGGCCCTCCGCAGTTATCTCGACTGACGGCTCCGCAACTAACTCCGATACCTCCTTCGCTTTATGGACAGTGATCGCCGGGACGTTCCCCGGTGAATATCGTGGGAGCATGAGGACATGGTCGCGGCGGCCGTGAGCGGCGACGCTGCAAGTTTGCGCTATCCCCGCCGGTTTCACAGTGCGCGGCAGCGCAACGAGCGGTTGGCCCGGCTACTGCGCCTGGTTGCGCGGGTCGAAACGGTGGATGAGGGGTTACTCGACCGGTTGGGGCGGGGGATGTTCGCTCGCGACGAGCTGGGCGCCCAACTGGTCGCGCCGATGCGCCGGGCGCCGGATGACCCGCAGCGGGTCGCCATGACGCAGTTCAAAGCTGCCCTTGCGGAGGGGATCGAGGCCGTGCCGGACGCGCCCTCGGCGCTGCGCCAGTTCTTTGCGGTGATCGATGACGTGCCGGACTGGGTGGACTTTGATCTCCTTGAGCAAGGGGCGCGGGCGTTTCGGCGATTCGGGCGCAGCCGTGACGACGTGCTGCTGCAACTGTCGCTGATCGGTGGATACCGATTCGCTGGACCGGCCGATCTGCTGGTGCAAACCGGCGGCCTCACCGGCTCCGGCGCCATGCGCCGGCTTGGCCAGACCCAGCTCTGGGCCGACGCGGTCAGCGCACCTGGAGGGATGCGCCGAGACGGCGAGGGTTTCAGGCTCACCGTGCACGTGCGGGTCATGCACGCTCTGGTCAATCACCAGTTCGAAACCAATGGTCGCTGGGACATCCACCAGCACGGGCTGCCGATCAACCAGAGTGACCAGGCCGGCACACTAGGACTGTTCAACAGCACGGTCCTGATCGGGATGCGCATGCTCGGGCGCATCGTGGCCAAAGCCGAGTCCCTGGCGGTCATGCACCTGTGGAAATACGTGGGCTGGCTGATGGGAGTCGATGAGAACTGGCTGTTCGACACCGAGCGAGAGCAGAACTTCTTCAACTACCACGTGCTGCTCGCCCAAGCCGGCGCCACACCAGCTGGTGCCGACCTGGCTGCGGCACTGGTCGATGGACAACTCACCCAGCACTACGAGCACCTGAGCAGGGTCCGCGGCCACTACGCGCGGTTGCGCTTGCTGAGCATGCTGCGCTACTTCCTCGGCAAAGAAGGCCTCGGCGACCTGAACCTGCCCGTCACCCCTGCCTGGGCCGTCCCACCCATCATCGTGGCGAACCTGCTCGAATCGGGATTGATCGCCCGCACCGACCTCGGGCGCCGCTACCTGGACCGCGCAGCCGATCGAAGCTCACAACGCCTGCTCAAGCTCAGATTCGGCAAAGCGGCCGCAGAGATCGGCGCGCTCCCGAACCTGCACCCCGGGGCTTGTCCGAGACGTCCTATCCAGCGCGATCGTGTGACCTGATTGGCGGGTAACCCGGCGGCCAGCCACACTGACTGGCATATGCCAGCGACAGGCCACCCGGACGGCACCTTGAGTACCGAGTCCTTTCCTCAGCCTGCAGCAGAGACAGCGCCGAAACAGCTGCGTCCACTGATGCGGTTGCAGCTGCCGGCCGACCCGGTGGCGCCCTCGGTGGCCCGGACCCAGGTGCGCCGCTGGCTGACCGCTCTGTCCTGGCCAGCGAGTCAGCTGGATGTCATCCTGCTGGCCGTCAGCGAAGCGGTCAGCAACGCCGCAGAACACGCCTACCGGGACCGCGCGCCGGGGATGATCGAGCTTTCCGGGAGAGTCGAGATCACCCCAGGCGGGCAACGCGGGGTCTCGCTGACCATCCGCGATCATGGGCATTGGCGCCCGCCACCCCGCGAGGACGACGGCCACCGTCGCGGGATCCCGCTGATGCGGGCCTGCATGGACAGCGTCACCATCGGACCATCCGCCGACAACCGAGCGGGTACCGAGGTCGTCCTGCGCAGCCGGGCCATTCCCGCGGCGAACGGGTAAGGCCGATCGACCCTCAACTCAGGCTCGGGTGACGGGCTGCCGGCGCGCGCAGCGGCGTGCCCGGCCGTCATTGCGCCTGCGCGATCGCCCAGGCCGCGTTGACCAGACCGATGTGGCTGAACGCCTGCGGGAAGTTGCCGAGCAGGTCGCCGGACGCCGGGTCCACCTGCTCGGACAGCAGTCCCACGTCGTTGGCGTAACCCACGGCCCGCTCGAACACCGTGCGGGCCCGCCCGACCTGGCCGGACACCGCCAGCGCCTGGGCTAGCCAGAACGTGCAGAGCAGGAACGGGCCCTCCGGCCCGGCCAGGCCGTCGGTGTTGTCTCCGGTCTCAGTGCGGTAGCGGTGGATCAAGCCGCGGGAGTCGGTGAGCCGCTCGGCGACGGCGTCGATGGTGGCCAGCACCCTGAAATCACTGGGCGGGAGGAATCCGACGATCGGGATCATCAGGTTCGATGCGTCGAGGTCGCTGGATCCGAACGACTGGGTGAAGGAGTTGGCAGAGTCACTCCAGCCGTGGGTGAGGATTGCGTCGCGGATCTCATCGGCGGCCGCCCGCCACCTCGCCACACAGTCGTCGGCGCGCAGCGTGTCAGCCATCGCAATCGCACGGTCGAGGGCAACCCAGCACATCAGCTTGGAGTACAGGAAGTGCCGCGGCTGCCCTCTCATCTCCCAGATCCCCTGGTCGGCCTCGCGCCAGCGGCGGGCCGCCGCGTCTGCGCAGGCGATAAGAAACTCCCGCCACGGGCCCGCGCCGGGGTGGTCTGGGTTGAGCTGCTCGACAAGGCGGTGCGCCGAGCCGAGTAACTCGCCGTAGACGTCGATCTGACGTTGCTGCCACGCCCCGTTGCCCACCCGGACCGGGCGGCTGTCCCGCCAGCCGGACAGGTGCCCGAGCTCGCGCTCGGTCATGTCATGCTCGCCACCGATACCGAACATGATCTGGAGGTTGTGGCCGCCGCGGACTTGCCCGGCCGAGCTGGCCGCCAGGTAGTCGAAGAATTGGTATGCCTCATCTGGGCAGGCGGCGACCCACAGTGCCTCAAGGGTGAAAGACGTGTCGCGCACCCACGAGTAGCGGTAGTCCCAGTTGCGCCCCCCGCCAACCTCCTCGGGCAGCGACGTCGTCACGGCGGCCACCACCGCACCGGTCGGCTGGTAGGACAGCGCCTGCAACACCCGGCCGCTGTGGTGCACCAGGTCGCGCCACGGGCCTCGATAGCTCTGGTGCTGCCGGGACCACGCCCGCCACGCTTGCACGGTCGTCGCCAACGCCTCGTCCAGCTCCCCGGCACCGGAGGGCTCGAGGTACGGCTCGGACGTGGTGCGGTGCTGCAGCCCGAGGGTGACCCGCTGGCCGGTGCGCACGGTCAGCGTGCCGGTAGCCGAACACGGGCCGATATCCAGGGCCACCGGGCAGCTCAGCGCCAGCACATCCGCTCCGCCGCGCGCCATGACCCCACCCGGCACCGCCCGCAACAGGGGCTCCACCAGCCCGTACTCCGAGCGCGGGGAGAACTCGACGGCCACGGCGACCGAACCTGAGCGGCATTCCAGCGACCGAACCAGTAGCCGAGGCGCCCGCGCGCCCAGCCCGTGCGGATCGTCGGAACTGCCAGTGGCCAGCGCGTCACGCACGACCAGCGTGCCTGTGCTGGTCTCCCAGGTGGTCTCGAGCACCATCGTGTCGTCCAGGTAGCGGCGGCTGCTGCCGGCCGGCCCCTCAGCTGGGCGGACCGAGAAGTGCCCGGCGTCGTCGTCGAGCAGCCGGGCAAACACCGACGGCGAGTCAAAGCGGGGCACGCAGAACCAGTCGATCGAACCCGCCCGGCTCACCAACGCTGCTGTGTGCCGGTCAGACAGCAACGCATAGTCCGCAATCGGGGTGCTCGGCATGGTCGCTCCTCGCGGTATTACGCGGTCCGGTCGCCGTCAGGCCACTGCTGGAGGATTCGCAGCAGGCGCAGTGCGAAGCCAACCACCGTCTCTCAGCCCGCCTCAACATGATCGCGAGCATCGACCTCGGCGGCGACCCGGACCTGGGTTATCGCGACCGTTCTGCGCACCGGCGCAGCAGTGGTGTGATGCGGTAGCTCACGAGTTCACGCATGACCAGCGCGGTGTTGGTGCGCTCGACGCCGGGGATGGCCAGGATCTGCCCGGCGATGCGGTACAGGTCGTCGGCATCGGTTGCGACCACGTGCACGAGCAGGTCGATCTGCCCGCTGATCCCGTGGACCTGCAGCACCTCAGGGATACCGGACAGCGCATCGGCCACCTCGTCCAGCCGGCGTTGAGTGACCTGGGTGGTGATGAAGGCGGTGAGCGGGTAACCGAGCATCGCGGGCGGGATCTGGCGCTCGACCGAATCGAGCACCCCCTGGTGCTCGAGCTTGGCCAGCCGGGCGGCAACGGTGTTGCGGGACAGCCCCGTCTGGCCGGTGAGCGCGACAGCCGTGGCGCGGGGCTGCTCGACCAGGGCGAGCAGCAGTCGAGCATCGGTCGGGTCAATGCACTTCTCGTTAAGCACAATGCTCACCTTCAGCAGACCAAGTTCCGGGTGGAATGTGCGTTCTGCTCAATATTATCGCACCAAGTTGTGCAGCACGTCCCAAGATGCTGGGATATGAGGCTGTTCTGCACACACTTACCCTGCTGAGGCTGGTGGGCCATGACCAGCATCGCTGCTGTTCAACCGCGGCCACAGACCGACCCTTGGGGCGCTCTCCGGGAGGTCGAGCGCCAGGTGCTGTGGCTGTCGACGGCGATCGTGCACGAGGCGAACCGGGTGCGGCCCAACCAGTCCGGACTGAAGGTTGGCGGTCATCAGACCTCCAGCGCGTCCATGGTGTCGATGATGACGTCGCTGTGGTTCAGGCACCTGCGCCCGCAGGACCGGGTGTCGGTGAAACCGCACGCCTCTCCGGTGCTGCACGCGATCAACTACCTGCTCGGCGAACTCAGCGAGGAGTACCTGGCGACGCTGCGCGCCTTCGGCGGGCTGCAGAGTTACCCCAGCCGGTCCAAGGACCCCGATCCGGTCGACTATTCGACCGGATCGGTGGGCATCGGCGCGACCGCGCCGATCTGGGGCGCGCTGGCCCGCAGGTACATCGAGGCAACGGTCGGTGGCGCCGGCACCGGGCGGCAGTACTCGCTGCTCGGCGACGCCGAACTGGACGAGGGCGCGGTATGGGAGGCGATCCTCGAGCCCAGTGTCGCAGAGCTGGGCGAGATCGTCTGGGTCGTCGACCTCAACCGGCAGTCGCTGGACCGCGTCGTGCCCAATATCGCGGCCGGCCGGCTGCAGGGGATGTTCGCCAGCGCCGGCTGGCAGGTACTCACCGTCAAGTACGGGCACCTGCTGGAAGAGCTGTTTACCCGGCCGGGCGGCAACGAGCTGCGCACGCGCATCGACCAGATGCCCAACCCCGAATACCAGCGCCTGCTCCGCTGCACCCCCATCCAGCTGCGAGAACGGCTGCCAGCCGGCAGCGCGCCGGTCGCCGCACTGATCAGCGAGCTCGACGATCAGACGCTGGCCGCGGCGATCCGCAACCTGGGCGGACACGATCTGGCCGCCCTTGACCAGGCATACACCTCCATCGACGACACCCGGCCCACTGTGATCGTCGCGTACACGATCAAGGGATACGGGCTGCCCACCCAAGGGCACCCGCAGAACCACTCCGCGCTGCTGACCACCGAGCAGATGCAACAGCTGGCCAGCCAGCTCGGAACCGATCCCGACCACCCATGGAGCCGGTTCGCCCCCGGCAGCGACGCGGGCCGGCTCTGCGCCGCCACCGCGCGCCGGCTGCGGCGACCCGCTTACCACCTCCGCCCGGTGCCGGCACTACCGGCGGACATCGGCCGCACGCCGTCGGGCACCGCGTCCACGCAAGCCGCGCTCGGCCGCGCCCTCCTCGACCTGACCAGGGAGGCTCCGGAGGCTGCCCGGCGGGTGGTGACGGTCAGCCCGGATGTCAGCTCGTCGACCAACCTCGGCGGCTGGATCAACAAGGTCGGCGTGTGGTCCGCCGGCGACCGGGTCGACTGGTTCGCTGACGACACCGAAACCGTCCTGCACTGGCGGGAGAAGCCGACCGGCCAGCACATCGAGCTCGGCATCGCCGAAACCAACCTCGCGGGCCTGCTCGGCGAGCTGGGGGCGACCTGGAGCCGCTGGGGGCAGCCCCTGCTGCCGATCGGTGTCCTGTACGACCCGTTCGTCGAACGGGCTCTGGAACCCTGGTCGTTCGGCATCTACGCAGGCGGCCAGTCCATCCTCGTGGGCACCCCCTCCGGCGTGACGCTCGCCCCGGAAGGCGGCGCACACCAGTCGATCACCACACCGTCGATCGGGATCGAGCAGCCAGGCTGCACCAGCTACGAACCCGCCTTCGCCATCGACGTGGAGTGGGCGCTGCTGGCCTGCCTGGCCCAGCTGGGCAAGCCCGGCGGCACCTCGGCCTACCTGCGGCTATCCACCCGCCCGGTCGACCAGACCCTCGCCAACGTGCCGCCCGACCCGGCCGGCCGCGAGCGCCGGCGGCGGCAGGTGGTGGCGGGCGCGTACTGCCTGCGCCGCACGCCCAAACCGCAGGTCACCATCGCCGCGATGGGGGCGATCGTCCCCGAGGCGCTCACCGCCGCCGAGCGCCTCGACGCTGCCGGCACCCCCGCGGACGTCATCTGCGTGACCAGCCCCGGCCTGCTGTTCAAGAGCCTGCTCGCCCGTCAGGGCCACACCGAGGCGCCGACCTGGATCCTGGACCAGGTGTTCCCGACTTCCCGCGCCACCCCTCTGGTCACCGTCCTCGACGGCCACCCGCACACGCTGGCATTCCTGGCCACCATCAACCGCGTGCCCAGCACCTGCCTCGGCGTGACCCGGTTCGGCCAGTCAGGGTCGCTTGAGGACGTCTACCGCTACCACGGCATCGACGCCGACAGCATCGTCCGCGCCGGGCTCGACGTCGCCACCGGCTAACGTGCCGCGATGTTGCGCTCACCGCAGGGTTGCCCAATCAGCGAAGCGCCGTGAACTCGACGAGACCGACATCCAAGGCACTTAAAATGTCGCTAGCGTCGAGTTCACGGCCGCCAGATCGCGTCCTGCAATGGTGATCGGGCTGGCGGACGAGAGGGGAACCGAGCATGCCGAGCGCACCGGCCGGATTGCATCATGTGACCGCGATCGCCACCGATCCGCAACGCAACGTGGATTTCTATCGAATGTTGGGGTTGCGGCTGGTCAAGGTGACGGTGAACTTTGATGCGCCGGATACCTATCACCTCTATTTCGGTGGCGGGTCGGGCCGGCCCGGCACGCTGATCACGTTCTTCCCGTGGCCCGGGGCTCCGCGCGGGCGGCACGGGGCGGGACAAGCCACCACGGTGTCGTTTTCGGTGCCGGAGGGTTCGCTGGGCTGGTGGCGAGGCCACTTACAGGCCCACACGATCGAGGTCGGGGCGGTGGCAAGCCGAGCGGAGGAAGAGGCGTTTTCGGTGCGTGACCCGGACGGGTTGGCACTGGAGTTGATCGCCCACACCCAGCGTGAGCTGGCGCCGGCCTGGGAAGGTGGCCCTGTCCCGCCCGAACACGCCATCCGGGGCCTGCATTCGGTCACGCTGACCGAGGCCGGCTACGAACGCACCGCCGAGCTACTCACCGGCACGCTCGGTTTCCGGCTCGCAGCCGAGCAAGGCGACCGCTTCCGGTTTGCCACCGCCGAGGGCGGGGCCGGGTCCCTGGTCGACGTGCTGTGCCGGCCCGAGGCGCCCCAGGGGCTGGTGGCCGCGGGTACGGTGCACCACATCGCCTGGCGAACTCCCGGCGAGGCTGAGCAGGTCGAGTGGCGCACCACCCTGCTCGGGCAGGGACTGAACGTGACCCCGATCATCGATCGGCAGTACTTCCACTCGATTTACTTCCGTGAGCCCGGCGGGGTGCTGTTTGAAATCGCCACCGACCCGCCCGGGTTCACGATCGACGAACCGCTGATGCAGTTGGGCCGGGCGTTGAAGCTGCCACCGTGGCTGGAACCGTCCCGAGCCGAGATCGAACACGCCTTACCGACCCTGAAAGTCCCCGGGCCTGACGAGGAACTGGTCCTCGGCAGCGCCGGCCGGGCAGGCGGGACATGAGCACCAGTGGAGTAGAGGCGTTCACCCACCGGTTCATCCCGCCGCGCACCCCTGGTGCGCTGACCTTGCTGCTGCTGCACGGCACCGGCGGTGACGAGAACGATCTGCTCCAGCTCGGCCATGCTTTGGATCCGCAGGCGGCACTGCTGTCACCGCGCGGCCAAGTCAGCGAGCGAGGCGCGAACCGGTGGTTTCGCCGCTTGGCCGAAGGCGTCTTCGACACCGACGACCTGCTCGCCCGCACCGATCAGCTCGCCGCCTTCATCACCGGCGCTGTCGAGCACTACCGGCTGGGTGCTTCCCGACTGGTCGCGGTGGGGTTTTCCAACGGCGCCAACATCGCCGCCACGCTGCTGTTGCGCCATCCCCGCCTACTGCGGGGAGCCGTGCTGTTCGCTCCGATGGTCACCCTCAACGACCCGCCGATGGCTGACCTGTCCGGGATAGGGGTGTTCCTGGCCGCCGGGCGCGACGATCCCATCGCGCGACCCGAACAGGCCGAACGCCTCGCCGAACAACTCATCGAGCGCGGCGCGGCCGTCGAACTACGGTGGCACCCCGGTGGGCACGGGATCGACGCCCACATCCTCGCCCAGGCCACCGCCTGGCTGGGCAAGCTGCGGGCAGCCACCGGCTCCGCCCCACTGCCCTGAAACCCGGGGAGTTCCTGGGAGAATCGGCGCAGTGCAGCCTGCCACCGTTGCCAGCAACGGCATTGAGATCGCTTACGAAACCTTCGGTGCACCGGATGCCCGCCCGCTGTTGCTGGTGATGGGTCTGGGTGCCCAAATGCTGGCCTGGCATCCCGAATGGTGCGCAGAACTGGCCGCCAACGATTTTTTCGTCGTCCGCTACGACAACCGCGACGTGGGGCTTTCCACCCACCTTCACGACGCGCCCCCGCCGGACTTTGTCGCGGCGTGGGCCGGCGATTTCTCCTCGGCGTCCTACCGCCTCGAGGACATGACCGAAGACGCGGTGGGGCTTCTGGACGCACTCGGCGTCGACCGGGCCCATGTGGTCGGTGCCTCGCTCGGCGGAATGATTGCCCAAACGATGGCCATCACTCACCCCGAGCGTGTTCGCAGCCTCACCTCCATCATGTCCACGCCCTGGGTCGGCATCGGTTCGCCCACCCCCGAAGCCCGAGCTGCTTTGTTGGCCCCGGCACCGAGAAACCGCGCGGAGGCAATCGAGCGTGCCGTGCGGAATCAGAGAGTTCTCGGCTCGCCCGGTTACCCGATGGACGAGGCTTGGATCCGCGAGGTAGCCGGGCAGGCCTACGACCGCGGCTTCGACCCGCTCGGCGTGGCCCGCCAGCAGCTGGCCATCTGGGCCTCTGGTGACCGCACCGAAGCATTGGCCCACGTCACAGCACCCGCCCTGGTCATCCACGGCGACGCCGACCCACTCATCCAGCTCCCCGGTGGCCAAGCCACCGCCGCAGCCCTGCCCGACGCCGAGCTGCTGGTGATACCCGGTATGGGGCACAACCTGCCCCGTGCCGTCTGGCCGACGCTGGTAGCGGCCATCAGCCGACTCGCCGACCGCGCCGAAGCGCACCACCGGTAAACAAGTACTTGGATCGGGGGAAGTCGACGCTTGATCTCGCGACAGTGCCATCCAAGCTGGGAGGATTACCGACTAAGAAATAGGGTCACTTGGGAGGTAACCATGGCGCGTACTCCGCAGGAAATCTTCCAGCACCATGGCGCTGCGCTGGTCGCCGGAGATATCGATGAAATCGTGGCCGACTACACCGACGACGCCGTGTTCATCACGCCGCGCGGGGTGCTACGGGGCAAAGAGGGCGTCCGAGAGGCCTTCACTCTCCTGCTCGAGGACCTCCCCAATGCGAAGTGGGAAATTCCGACGCAAATCTTCGAGGGTGACGTCTTGTTCATTGAGTGGAACGCGGTGTCGGAGGCTACCCAGGCCATGGACGGAATTGACACGTTCGTCTTCGGCGAGGACGGCATTCGTGTCCAGACGGTCCGCTACACCCTGGAGTCCACCACGTAGCTGCACCACAAACTACGAGGGTCGTGCCGGCGATCCGCGGCAGCGGACAACAATCGCCTGGTAGCAGTCCTCGCAGGACCGCCCAAGTCCACCTCACGGGTCCCGGCCCGGCGAGCGTGCTGGCAACAGGATCTGCCTGGCAGCCGAGCAAAGCATCCAACTGCGGAGGTGTTCAGGCCACGGCGTTGAGCTGATGGTGAGTGTCGCCATCGAGTTCGATGTCGGCGACGGCCATGTTTTCTTCCACGTGGCGTCGCGACGAGGTGCCCGGGATGAGTAGCACGTTGGGCGCCACGGTCAGGGTCCAGGCCAAGACGACCTGGGCCGGGGTTCGACCCAGCCGTTGCGCAGTGCGGCTGACCACGTCGTTGCCCAGGACCGGGTTGTCGCGAGCGAAGCCGGAGCCGAGCGGGAAGAACGGGACGAAGGCGATGCCACGCGCGGTGCATTCGTCAAGCACCGGCTGCGAGGACCGGTCGATGAGGTTGTAAGCGTTTTGCACGCAGACGATCTCGGTACGCTCCAGCGCGAACAGCAGGTGCTCACGGGTGATGTTGCTTAACCCGATACCGGCGATGAGACCCTCGTCGCGGGCTTTGATCATGGCGGTCAACTGCTTGTCGAGTTGCTCGCGCCGCAGCTGCCCCGGCTGGCGGTGATCGGCTGCGTCGCTGTCCATCACTCGCAGATTGACCGCGGCGAGTTGGTCGAGGCCTAGGGTGTGGAGGTTGCCTTCGATACCGCGGCGCAGTTCGTCGGGCTCGCCAGCGGGTAGCCAGGCGCCGGTGTCGTCGCGGCGGCCGCCCACCTTGCTGACTATCACCAGGTCGTCGGGATAGGGGTACAGCGCCTCGCGAATCAGTTCGTTGGCGACATTGGGACCGTAGTACTGAGCGGTGTCGATGTGGTTGACGCCCAGTTCCACCGCGCGCCGCAGCACCGCCAGGGCTTCGTCATGGTCCCGGGGAGGCCCGAAAACCCCCGGTCCGGGCAGTTGCATGGCGCCGAAGCCAATTCGTGCCACAGATAACTTACCTAGCGAAAAGCGTTGCATGACGGTCATACCTCCACCATGCGGCAGGCATCAAAGGGCAGCGAGACCTTCCGCAGCCATTGGAACGCCCACGTGGTGGCCGACTACGCCCACGCCGCCAAGACCATCCACCATCCCGAGGTAGGCAAGCTCGAGTTGGACTGCGACGTGCTCACCACCCGGCACGGTGATCTGCGCATCGTGGTGTACACGGCGCAGCCCGACAGTGAAGCGGCCACCAAACTGGCCCTGCTAGCCACCATCGGGACGCAAGCAATGGCACCCGCCAGCGCGCGAACCGACTAGCGTTGCGACGACGATGTGGCCGCGGTTAATCCACCCGGTCATGCCTTCACCGTGTGCAGCATGAGTTCGCTGCACGTCCTCACCGTCGAGCCATCGTCTCCGCGCTCCGCCCAGCAACCGACACCGTCCGCGCCAGTGACGGTGCTCATCGACGGATCACGCGCCTTGCCCTGCCGGGTCACCATCGGGTCGCGCAGGTCGTTGGCACGCTCACCCAACACCCGGTCACCCACCACGTCCTGACCCGCAGCCCGCACGGTGGCGGAGGCCGACACCGCCGGCACTACCGCAGCAACCGCGACCACCACCGTCATGACGAACCCCGACCTTGCAACCCGCATGCTTCCATCGTCCAGAAACATCAGCGCTTGCGCGAGAGCATGTTGACCTCGCGCGTATGAAATCACGCGTTAAGCCAGGCAATGTTTTTGCGCTTGCGCATCTGCTTCCACGCAGCGGGAAGGTCTTTTTCGGCCTGTTCGGCGCGGGCAGCTTCGGATGCGTACATGAGGCCGTAGGTGAAGCCGTTGCCGCCCTCGAGGTGAGCTTGTGCGGCAAGCTCGCGTAGCACCGGTCGCGACACAGCGGTGTCTTGGTGGTCACCAAGGAGCTGCTGGACAGCCTTGAGACGTTTGCGCAACCGGGTCGCCGGTTTGCCGAGCGTGGGCTCGACGGCCTCGGTGGCATAGCGCAGACGCTTGGCGGCCTTGCGGGTTTCGTGCAGGGCCACGTCCCGTTCGGGCCCGGAGGATTGGCGGTCGGCGTCGGCCATCCGGGATTCGACGCGACGGTAGGCGCGCCGGACGCTTTTCGGCAGTTCCCGCTTGGCTTTGCGGCCGGCGCGGGTGGTGAGCGGCGGATCGGCGAGCAATGCGTCAAGCAGGTCATGCAAGGCCAGGTAGCGCTCACTGTCCAGGGCCGCGAGAGCGACGGCGCGGGCGTCGGCCTGCCGGCGCTCAAAGGAGCGGGTGAACGCAGCCTCGACAGGTCCGAGCTTGAGCTCGTCGGGCAGTTCCGCGAGCATCGCCGCGAAACTCTCAGCCATCACCTCGGCGTCCCGGGCCCCGCCCAGCTCGCCGGCCACCCACTTCAGCTCCGTGGTGACGTCCCGGGTTCGGTCCCGGTCGAGGATGCGACCAAAAGCTTGCAGCGCGCTGCGCATGCGGCGAGCGGCCACCCGCATCTGGTGAACCGCGTCGGGCGCGTCCTGGCGCACCAGCGGGTCATACCGCCGCAACTGCTGAACTTGCGACGCCAGGTAGGCAAGCACCACATCGCCAGCCGACCGAGCCCGCTTGGCTTTGACAGTAGTGCCAGCGGCAGGTGTTCGGTCGGCCAGCAACCGACCCAGCTTGGACGACGAGCCCGCACGCTGGGCGCCCAGCTGGAGCAGCCGGCGTTCGATGCGGTCCAGCAGTTTGGCCTGGGTGTGCTCGGTGAGTTCGACTTCCACCTCGCGCCAGGACAGGGTGGTGGTCTGCTCACCCATGCTTCGAGCGGTGACGTGGTCATCGACGAGTTCCGCGATTGCCTGCCCGCCGTCGTCGGCGAGCACCCAGCGACGCCGGCGAGTCGTCAGCTCAGCTACCGGGGCCAGCGCGGCACCGCGGGTGTAGACCCGGGTCAGCGCCACCAGCTCAGCCGGCGGGCGACGAGTGCCGCGTCCCAGCGGAACCTGCACCTCCTGGCGGCTGTCCGTGCCTGCCGGCAGCTTGAGGTGCCAGCCCGCGTCCGACCCGCCTTCGCGACGCCGCAGCGTGATGCCCTCCCGGATCAGGCGCAGGTCAGCGGTGTCGAAGTACACCGCCGCCAGCTCCTGTTCATCCGGTCCGGTCCCGGTGGCGAAGCCGAGCAACCCTGCCGGATCGACCAGCTCCCAGTCGTCGACTGCCTCATACTTGCGCTCGGTCTCTCGCATCATCGTCACGCTGCCTCGCTTCCCCATCATTCTAGAGATACTCCATCGACCGCCGCTTCCGTAACCCGCGCGTGGTCGGTTGTTTGCCTTTCATTCACCTTTGTCCGCCTTTGGTGCCGTCTAATGCGTCCACCTGCACGCCGGTGCTCAGTGATCGGTCGCCGCGGCGGCCACAGTTGACTTATGACCGTTTGCGAAATATGGTCATTCCGTCAGGAACGTGTGGCGGATGGCGGTAGCAGTGGTGGTCAAGCCCGAGGAGCGAGCCGGGCGGATCTTGGACGCGGCTGCTGAGTTGCTGCTGCGCTGGGGTTACAAGCGGGTGAGCATCGAGGAGATCGCCCGCCACGCCGGAATTGGCAAGGGCACGGTCTACCTGCATTTTTCCACCAGGGCGGCACTGTTTATGCGCGTACTGATGCGCGAGTCAGTGGGCCTGGTCGATCAGCTGATCGCCGCGATGCATGCCAACCCGGCGGCAATGCTACCCGCCGAGCAGGCACGGTTGACCTACCTGGCTGTGATGGCCCGCCCGCTGCTACGGGCCATGTTCGGCCGCGACGTCGAGGTGCTGGGCGAGCTGGCCGGGGATGCGGCCGGGCAGCCGCTGCGCGCACTGAAGATTGATCTGGCCGATGCGCTGTTCGAGCTGCTGCGCGAACGTGGCCTGATGCGCACCGATCTGGACGCGCAGACACAGCGCTATGTGCTCAACGCGATCCAGACCGGGTTCTACCTCTACCCCCCGGTCGCGATGCCATCCCTTTCGCCGGAGGTGGCCGCGACCGCGCTGGCTCACACCATCCGCCACGCGGTGCAGCCGCCGGGACCGCCCGATAGTGGTGCGCTGGCCGCGCTGGCTCCCCGAGTGATCGCCATGTACGAGCGGTACCGGCACAGCATGGCAATCGCGGCGTCCGGCGCCACGCCGGCCCGAAGAGAGCCGGCGTGAGCTGTGACCTCCCTGTTCCCCACCCAAGGACATCCGCCATGCCCACGCATACCGCGTTGTTCTCCCAGCTGCGCAAGACCGACATTGACCTGGCCGGCGGCAAGGCGGCCAACCTGGGCGAGCTGACCGCGGCGGGGTTCCCGGTCCCGCCCGGATTTGTGCTGACTACCGCGGCCTACGACGAGTTCGTCACGGCCAGTGGCGTCAGTGCCGACATCGTCGCCCTGGCTTCGCTAGCCGCGGATGCCGAGCCGTCGGCTTACAAGCGGGCCGAGGAGAAGATCCACGCCCTGCTCGCCAGCCACGACCCGCCCGAGGCGCTGGCAGCCGAGCTGGTGGCGGCCTACCGGCGGCTGGGGAAGAAGCCGGCGGTGGCGGTGCGTTCCTCGGCCACCGCCGAGGACCTGGCCGAGGCCAGCTTCGCCGGCCAGCAGGACACCTACCTCAACGTGCGCGGCGAGCAGGCGTTGCTCGTCGCGGTCAAGAACTGCTGGGCATCGTTGTGGACCGCGCGGGCGATGGCCTACCGGGCCCGCCACGGCATCGACCCGGCCACGGTGCGCCTGGCCGTCGTCGTGCAGACGATGGTCGACGCCGACGCCGCGGGGGTGATGTTCACCGCCAATCCCGGCAACGGGCGCCGGGATCAGCTGGTGATCAGCGGCGCATGGGGGCTGGGTGAGTCAGTCGTGTCCGGATCGGTCAGCACCGACAACTTCGTGCTCGACAGTGCGGCGGGAAAGATCCTGTCCCGGCACATCGCCGGCAAGACGGTGATGACCGTCGCTGCCGAAGGCGGCACCGAGGAGATCGCGGTGCCGTTCGAGCGTCGCAACCGCCCGGTGATCGGTGATCGGGAGGTGGCCCAGCTGGGCGGCATCGGCGCGCGGATCGCGGCGCACTACGGCTGCCCGCAGGACATCGAATGGGTGTACGCCAACGGGGAGTTCTTCGTCGTGCAGTCCCGGCCGATCACCGCCTTGCCTGAGCCCACCGGTGATATCCCCACCGACTGGCCGGTTCCTTACCCGAAGGGGATGTATTTTCGGGCCAGCATCGTCGAGCAGCTGCCCGACCCGCTGACGCCCCTGTTCGCTGACCTGATCGACGGGTCGGTCACCCGGTCGCTGGGCGCGCTGATGGAGCAGGTCTTCGGCACCGGGATGCTGCACGACCGCGACATCGCGTTTCCCGCGATCAACGGCTACGCCTATTACTACTACCGCACCACCGCGCTCTGGCGATTGCTGCGCCGCTCCCCGACCAAGCTGATCAAACTTTTCACCGGCGACGGGAACCTGGGAGTGGCAGGGTGGCGAGACCACGCCCACCCGCGCTACCAGCAGACGGTCGCGGGCTGGGCCGCCAAGCCCGTCGCCGCGCTGTCCGACTCCGAGCTGCTCGACGCGGTGTCCGCGCTGCTGGATGCTGGCACCCTCTACTACACCGCCGTGCAGTCCGTCGTGCCGATCGCGGCGACCAGCGAGATGGCTTTCCGGACCTATTACGAGCGGCTGGTCCGCCGTGCCGGCGACCCCCCTGCGGTGACATTCCTGCTGGGCTACGACAGCGCACCCATCCGGGTTGAGAAGTCTCTCTACGACCTGGCGATGTGGACACGGCAACACCCGGAGCTGGCCGGCGCGCTGACCCAGACCGAGCCGGATGCGCTGGTCAACGCAGTCCGTACCGGTACTGCTCCGTCCGGCGTGCCCGGCGAGCTGTGGCAGACCTGGCACACCCGGCTGCGTGAGCACCTGCAGCGGTACGGGCACGTGGTCTACAACCTCGACTTCGCCAGCCCGGTGCCGGCCGACGACCCGGCCCCGGTGCTGGACACCCTGCGGTATTACCTGCGCGGGCACGGTAATGATCCGTACCGGCGCCAGGCCGACTCAGCCGCGCGTCGCGAAAAGCAGACCCGAGTGGTCCAGGGACGGCTCGACCCGGTTCGCCGCGCCGGGTTCACCCGGCTGCTGCGCTGGGCCCAGGCCACCGCCCCGGTGCGCGAGGACGCCCTGGCAGATATCGGCCTGGCTTGGCCGGTGATGCGGCGCATGCTGCTCGAACTGGGGCAGCGGCTGGTTACGGCCGGGGTCATCACCACCCCAGTAGACGTGTTCTGGCTGCGCCGCGCCGAGCTGGTGCCCGCTGCCGGAGACTCCGCGCCGATCTCGCTCACCGCGGAGGTGCAGCAGCGCAAGATGCTCTGGCGCGGTCAGCGGATGGTCACCGCCCCGCAGCTGCTGCCCGAGATCGACTGGATGACTCGCGCGTTCGGCTGGGCCATGCCTGCGGGTGATCAGAAGCAGACCGAGGCCACCATCACTGGAATCGGCGCCAGCTCCGGGCAGGTCACCGCCCCGGCCCGGGTTCTCGCCGGCCCCGAGCAGTTCGGCCAGATGCAACCCGGTGACGTTCTGGTCGCCCGGATGACCACCCCGGCGTGGACGACGCTGTTCGCGATGGCCTCCGGTGTGGTCACCGACGTCGGCGGACCGCTAAGCCACAGCTCGATCGTGGCCCGCGAGTACGGCATCCCTGCCGTGCTAGGTACCGGTGTGGCCACCCAACGGCTGAGCAGCGGCCAGCTCATCACCGTCGATGGTGACGCCGGCACCGTGACGCCGGTATAGCGTGCCCTGGGGGGTGCGGTGCTAACGGATAGCGTGCTGCGCGATCTCGCTGCCTTCGGCCCGTTCTTCGCAGTGCAGACGCATTCCCCACGCTCCCTACCAGATCAGCCGTGGCATCCGATGAGCGAATTGGTCGGCGACCCGCGAATCCTCCGAGATCGGGTGGCCGCCGTTGGCGCGCGGCTGGCCACCACCAGCGGGCAATCAGCCCCGGCCGTGGAGTTGCGGGTGGCTGCGTCCGTGACCCACCTGGGTCTCGTCGCTCGCCTGGTCTCGCCGGCACTGGCCGTCGCTGTCACGACAGGTGAGCTATTGACGCTTGACCTAGGAAGCGTGCGGTGGCAGCCGACGCTGGGCGGTGCGTTTCCCTTATCGGTACCGCGGCCCGCCGGCACCGGTACCGGCGGCTACGACAGGGGACTGCTTGCCTGCCTGCTGGCTCGCCAGATTCTGGATGGCCCGATTCGGGACCTTGTTCAGGCCACTGTCCCATTGTCGGTGTCTCGACGAATTCTGTGGGGCAATGTCGCTTCGGCAGTCAATGGGGCGCTGTCGGTGATCGCAACCCGTCAACCACGATGGGCCGAACAGGCACGGGCGCTGTTGTCACGCTTGCTGGACCAACCACCCCTGCAGGACACCAGCATCACGACGACCACCGGAGCCTTCCGTCGCCGGAGCTGTTGCCTGATCTACCGAGCGGCACCAAGGGCCACCGCCGCTGTGTGCGGCGACTGCATACTGTCCCGCGACCCGCTTTGAGCGGCCCAGCCCTGCGCATCGGTAACCACAGGGGACGCAGTGGCAAGAATTTTGCGCCGTATGGCGCTGGGCGCTCGGGCAACGGTAGGGCGCCCGTTAAAGCCGGCCGGACACGAGCAATGATGGGCGTGCGGTGTGGTAATTGGCGTAATGAGTGCAGTCCGTCGGACTAATGCGGAGACGCTCGTCGCGCGAGACGGTCACGTGGACGACGACGACCTCGTAACGCTCTTAGGTGCATGGGCTGCACGTCGGCTCGTTCATACGGTTCGCCGATGCGACAGCAGCCACCGACGATCTCACCCGTAGCGCTGACGCTCGACATTTGCCGACGGGTTGCTCGATGAGCGCCACAATCATCATGCTGCGCCGATCCAGCCGGCGCAGCACTCACCCCGTGACGCAACCACCGTCACCACATCTGCCGCCGATCACCGTGTCTCGCGCCGAGCCGCAGAATCGAGTGCTGGCCGCATCGGCGCGACCACAAGAAAGCGATCACCGTGAGCACCACATCCAGGTCTGATTTTCCACCGGCTCGCCATGACCATATTCCCATTGCGCCGAGCCTGGTCAACAAACGCGATGACTACACCGCCGCAGTACCTCAGCCCCGCTTTCCAGAGCTGTGCCGGACCGACGATCCTCACGGTGGAGCCGCCGCCTGGGCGCTACTGGCGGTCGGTATGGCCTTGCTGACCTGCGTCTTGTTCGCAGTGGCCTGGGCAGTCGGAGTCTGGTAAACGCTCGCCATCGTCACCAAGCTAGGTCTTTGATTGCTCCTCGGGAGCCGAGGACAGCTTCGCCATCCAACCCTCATTCTGAATGGAAATGATTCGCTCACACTGCAGAATGAGTTGGTCAACTTCAGTTGACGATGTGGTTGCGGCAGCGTCGCGCCGCAATCTATTTAGTTCATCTGCAGTACGCAGGTACTCGATGAGCTGGTATTCATAACGCGCGGCGCCGACGTGCGCCGCGACCGTGCCACTGATGGTGGTCACTACGGCGATCCACGCGCTCACATTCCACTGAGCGAAGCTGGCAGCCAGCGCGCCGAGCACCACTCCGATCACCGCCAATCCCACCTCTACGCGGCGGAACTGTCTCAGGCGTGCCCGCAACCGTCGCGCCCGCGGCCGGTAATAACCGTCAACCTGGCCACCGACGCGCACCTTCAAGTACGAGCTGTAGTCACAGACGTCGGGTAACGAGCGTTGTACCGGTTGCAGATCGACCGTATGTTGCAGCAGGTCCGAGGCGTCCTGCTGGGCTTTGTCAGTGCGGGCTTTGAGCCGGCAGTCACGATCGGCGCTCCGGTAGTCTCCCGCTCCGGCCAGGTACAGGTAGGTCTCGCTTTTGAGGGCCTCGGACACCGAGCGGGCGCGGGTCCAATCACGGAGCGCTCGACCGCTGTACCGCGGTCGCAACACGGGCACCAAGCCAACGAAGATGGCCGCCGTCACCGCCAGCACTGCTGTCAGAGCATGCTTTCCCTCCGGCAGTTGGGCGGCCAGCGTGGCCAGAATTGCACCGCCAACGGTCAGCATGAGGCTGGCAGATCGAGCCCGATCGACCGAAGCTTTCATCCGGTTAGCGGTCTGAGACCAGATCGATTGCCGGTCCCACACCTCTGTGATCAGCGCCTCACCACCGCTCACCGGTTAAGCGTGCCACAAATGCCTGATGCAGTAGTGGCGCGATCGCGGCTGCGTCCTCGATGCGACGGGCCGGCATCGCGCCACCGGTATGCACAACCGATTACATGGAACCGCGCGGATTATCCCTGGGCTGCACGGCCGAGAGGGAAACACAGGCGACGGGATTACCCGCCTGACCCGCTTGACCCGGAGCTGTATTGGTCACCTCTGCGTCGTACAGCACGACTGCTCCTGGCCCTCGATCGGTGAAGACAAAGGGCAGGGTGGTACGCGAGGTACCCGAGCCACTCGCGTCAGTGCGCACGTCTAACCAAACCTCGTTGCTCGGATTGGCGTATTCGGGATTCGTCGACTTCTGCTGGCCGATAGCTGTCGGGTTGACGGCAGGATCGATCCGGTTCTGGTAGGTCGGTCCTTCGGCAGCGGGGTTGGGACTGCAGGCGTTGACGTTGCCGTGAGCTGCATAACCCCGGTTGGGCAGCAAGCCGGAGACGGTCATCTCCGCAGTGGTGGACTCCTCATGAGGTCTCATGAGAACGCTCACATGCGCTCCCGGCGGCGCCAATGCCGGGTTGTAGGTAATTGCCAGGGTGCCGGTATTGGGTCGTGCGGCCGTGTCTGCGGTCGGCTGGGCCAGCGTCCCGTCGGCATGGAGGGTCATCGCCGTCACCGAGTCCAGGGAGAGGCCCTTGTAAGCACACGCCGTTGGCATGAGGGCCAGGGCGGCTGTGATTGCGGCGCGTGTGAGCCGTCGGCGTCGCAATCGACTAACGGCAACCGGTCGGTAAGGTTCGGCTACTGTGCGGGCAGTGTGATATGGATCGCGCGAAGAATGTCCCCTCATAGAGGTATGATGCGATATTTTCTCTCAGCTCACCAGGGGTAACTTTTTGGCTCGCAGCTGGCTTACCCGCGCATCACTCGAATAGCGGTATGAACGGGCTCGTATTCCTGGCTAGCAGTGCAGCGCCCGAGACCGTACGCAGATCGGACGGGCTAGTCATCAAACGGCAACTCACCGCTTGTGTCGCCCCGCTGACCGCAAACTGCACAGCGCGGGTATGACGCGGCGCCTTTCTTAAGTGAACTATGCGCCATGGGTAGACATAGCGCCCGAAAGTCAAATACTCGTAAAGCCGGTGCTGCTGTCGCCGGCGCGGCAGCCGTTAGCGCAACCGCATTGCTCGCCGGCACTGCACACGCCGACGTCAACTGGGATGCGGTGGCGGCCTGCGAATCAGGCGGAAACTGGGCCATCAACACGGGTAACGGATTTTATGGTGGCTTGCAGTTCACCCTGTCCACGTGGCATGCAAACGGCGGCGTCGGAATGCCCCAGAGCGCATCGCGCGAACAGCAGATAGCCGTGGCCAACAACGTATTGCGTACCCAGGGTATCGGTGCGTGGCCCGTCTGCGGCAAGAGAGCTGGCAAACCGGTCACGATTGCTGCCGCACCAGCGCCCGCCGCACCGGCCCCCGCTGCTCCGGCGCACGCCTTCACCGGCCCCACCATCGACTACACCATTGTTCCGGGTGACACGCTCAGCACAATCGCTGCCGCGCACAATGTCACGGGCGGATGGGTGCAGCTGTACACCATGAACCATGCCCTGATCAGCAATCCGGACATGATTTACCCCGGCCAGATCATCAAGGTCCCACAGCCCTGAGCAGCGCACCAGCAACTGACCGTCAATCCGCCCGGTTACGCCTCCTGAGGCCTCTTCCCGCCCTTTTCGGTTGCCGGTGACGATCGTTCGACGGGTAGGCAAGACGGGTGATTCCCACGATCGTGCCGACGATTCCGATGAGCAGCAGAGCGCTGGTCAGACCTAACGTGAAGACGAGAGTCGGCACTGTGGTCACCCCGTTACTGGTACCGGAGAGCTTGGATCGGGCGTAGCCGGGCGGCGCGGTAGGCCGGGTAACCGCCGGCAATGAGTCCAATCACGAGGCTCACCGCAAAAGCCACCAGCACAGGCGGGGCAGACAAGACAGGGCTGAAACCGGCCAGCGCGCCGGAGGCAGGGGCGATATTCGGTGCAACGGCGCGGATGAGAAGCGACAGTCCGATTCCGAACCCGACGCCGAGCAGCCCGCCGAGGCCGGCCAGCACGGTGGATTCCAGAAGGAACTGTTCCAGGATCGCGCGGCTGGTGGCACCGATGGCTTTGCGGATGCCGATCTCGCGGGTTCGTTCGGTCACCGAG
>JAFAWY010000002.1 GCA_019241525.1 Pseudonocardiales bacterium | reverse complement strand
GAACGCCATCAGCTCAGGCTGTTGCGTGCCGAACTAGGGATTGACCCGCCACCGGCCAACACCGATGACCGCAAGACCAACCAACCGAACAACATTGCCGCATGATCACAAGGCCACCCGATTTACAGGACGATCAGGACTTGACCGGCAAGCCGGGTCAAAACCGATCTTTACGGCAAGGGGATGCGGTACAAAGTCCGCTACCTCGACCCTGACGGTCGAGAACGGTCGAAAACCTACCCAGACCGACAACTCTCCGCGGCGAAGGCATTCCTGCATGAGGTCGAAACCGCCAAACAGCGCGGGACCTACCTCAACCCGAATGCGGGGAAGATCAAATTTCGGGATTATGCCGAGCGATGGCTCGCGGGCCAGTCATTCAAAGCAACCACTCGCATCAGCGTCCCCTCCCGCCTGAAAACCCAAGCGTATCCCTTTCTGGGAAACCTCGACCTGAATGCGATTACTCCGACCACGATCCGGAACTGGATCCGGTGGATGAACGACCGTGGCACCGCGCGAAGCTACCGACATGTGTGCTTTGTCCATGTCTCAGCGATCCTCAACGCCGCTGTCGATGACAAATTGATCGCCACCAACCCGTGCAAGGCCCGCAGTGTCACTACGCCCACGCCCGGACACCGCAAAATCATTCCCTGGACCGATGCCCGACTCAAAGCCGTCTGGCTCGCCCTTCCCCCTCGAGCCAAGATCGCCATCCCGCTCGGGGCTGGCAGTGGTCTGCGCCAAGGCGAGATGTTCGGTCTGTCCCCTCAGGACATCAATCGAGACGCTCGCGTCATCCATGTCGTTCGGCAAATCCAACAAACCGACAACACTTTGATCTTCTGCGGTCCCAAACGGGACAAAGTCCGCGACGTGCCGCTCTCGGATGCCGTGCTCGCTGAGCTGGATACCTATCTGGCCCTGTTCCCGCCAGTTAGTGTGACGTTGCCCTGGGACGACGCCACCGGCGAACCCACCACCGTCGAACTGATCATGACAGGAGACCACAACCAGCCCTGGTGGCGTCAGGTGTTCAACGCCACCATGTGGCGTCCCGCATTGCACCGCGCTCGGGTGGAGAACCCCACGCGGGAGGATGGCGTCCACGCTCTGCGGCACTACTACGCTTCAGCGCTGCTGGAGGGTGGAGTCAGCATCAAAGCTGTCTCTGAGTACCTCGGCCACGCCGATCCCGGCTTCACGCTGCGGACCTACACCCATCTTATGCCCGCCAGCCACGACACCACCCGGCGAGTCATCGACTCACGAATCCGCCCCTCACACGGCCTGGACACGGCCTACAACCCGTCCAATCAGAAAAACTCCAGCTCAGAGGGTTAGCAATCCAGTACCGCTACTACGAGAAATGGCTGGGCGGCATCACCGCGTACCTGATCGACAACGGCTACCTCACACCGCGTGAGCTTGACGCGGAGCGTCAGCGTTACCGCCAGGACCCTGCCGCGCCCCTCCCGCAGTTCGACAGCGAGGCGATCGACGACCAGGTCATCCGTTACCTGCGCGAGGGTGACTCGCCGCGGCGCGGTCCGGCGTCCCCGGCGTTCGCGGTCGGCGACCAGGTCACTGTCCGGAATCCACCGGCAGAAGACCACACCCGGCTTCCGGGCTACTTGCGTGGACGCAATGGCACCGTTGAACGGATTTTCGAAGGTGACTACGCCTATTTCTGCTCCACAGGTGCCGACGGACTCGGCGAACCCTGCCCGGTCTACGTTGTCCGCTTCGACCCCGTACACATCTGGGGATCACAAGCCGAGTTGAACGCCGGACCGCTGTTCGCAGAACTTTACGAGGTGTACCTTTCTCCTCAATCGGAAGACAGCCAGTGACCGCACAGTTCAGCTATCCCGGCGACCGCGAGCAGTCCAGCGCTGCTCAGGTTCGCGCCTTGGAAGCGCTCCTCATCGAGAAGGGCGTTATCACCAGCGCAACCGTGGACAAGGTGCTCAGCTACTTCGAGTCTGAGATGACACCTCTCAACGGCAAGAAGATCGTCGCACGCGCCTGGGTGGATCCCGATTTCGCTCGCCGTCTGGTGGCCGACACCCCGGCCGCGGTGGCAGAGCTTGACCTGCCGGACGGCATGGCGGGTGCCGAAGGAGAGCACTTGGCCGCGGTCAGGAACGAGCCCGGGATTCACAATCTGGTGATCTGTTCGTTGTGCTCGTGCTTCCCGTGGCCGGTGCTGGGCCTGCCGCCTTACTGGTACAAGAACCCGGTCTTCCGAGCGCGTGCCGCGCGGGAGCCGCGTGCCGTCCTGCATGAGCTGGGCGTACCGCTCGACCCTGACACCGAGATCCGGGTCTGGGACTCCAGCGGCCACTCCCGCTGGTTCGTCATACCCCAACGGCCCGCAGGCACCGAGGGGATGTCCGAACAACAACTCGCACAGCTGGTCACGACCGAGTCGATGATCGGCGTTGCGCTCGCCAAGTCGCCTGTGGGGAGCTAAATCCCATGACGAAGGCGAAGCTCCACCCATCCTGCGTCACCGACCTCCAGGCGCCGACCTTCGATGAAGACTGGCAGCGCCGGGCGTTCGGACTGGCAGTCGCGCTGGCCGAGTTCGGCCATTACCGCTGGGACGACTTCCAGCAGACGCTGATCGCTGCTATCGGCTCATGGCAGGAGGCGCCCACCAACACCCGAGGCAGGTGGGAATACTACGAGCACTGGGTCACCGCCCTGAACAACGTGGTACGCCAACATGGCCTTCTCGATGACGGATACATCAATCCCGAAGCTCGGTAGGACGCGCCGTAAGAGGTAAATCGCGCTGCCCAGGGCGCCATGAGCTCGACGCTAGCGACATTTTGCGGCCTTAAAATGTCGCTGCTGCTGTCGAGTTCACGGCACTAAACAAGGGGCCGCCCTTGGCATGCAAGATCAATTTACTCCCGGTCAGTCGAGGACGGAGAAGCTGAGCTGTCGGAGCCGCGCCGGGTCGGCGATCACCTCGTACCCGACGATCTTGTCATCCTTGGTGGTGAAGGTAAGCGCCAGCAGTAGCTGGCCACGCGGAGCCATGACGAGTCCCACTGCGCCGTTGACCAGCACCAGGTCGGCGAATTGCGACCTGCGGGCGAGGGCCACCGTCCCCTCCGCCACGGCCCGAGCGCCATGGAGCTCGGCCGCTGCACCTGGCGGTAGAGCGGCGGGGTCGGCACGGCGCACCACGCCAGGGGCCAATACCGCAAGGATCGCGGTGAGGTCACCAGCTCGTGCGGCGGCCAGAAATGCAGAGACCACCTGGCGATGGCGGGAGAGCTCGGCTGCCGCGACCACCGGGGTACCTTGCACCTTACGGCGCGCCCGACTGGCCAGTTTTTTCGTGGCGACTGGTGTGCGCTCGACGATCGGGGCGATCTCGTCGAACGGCACGGCGAACATGTCGTGCAGCACGAATGCGATCCGTTCGGCGGGCTGGAGCGTGTCCAGCACCACGAGAAGTGCTCGGCTCACCGAGTCGGCCAGCAATGCCTCGTCTTCCGGGTTGTTGCCCTGATCTGGGTCCAAGACCCGGTCGAGCACCTGCTGCCCAGCCAAGTCCTCCTGACGTTGACCTGCGGGAGCGCAGCATGTCAAGGCAGATGCGGGTCACCACGGTCCGCAGCCAGCCGGCCAGGTTGTCTACCTGACCGGTGTCGACTCGGCCCAGGCGCAGCCACGCCTCCTGGACGGCATCATCGGCCTCGCTCAGCGAGCCAAGCATCCGGTAGGCAACCGTTCGCAGCTGGCCGCGCTGCGCCTCGAAACGCTCCGCCAGCGGCTCAGGCTCGTCCATCGGTCACCTCTGCTCGCCACACGCCGTCAACTCTCATGACGAACGCACCATGGCCAAAGTGACAGGAGAACCGGTGGCGACCTTGCTGCATCTAGATTCCAGCGCCAATCGTTCCAGCGAGTCTGTCAGCAGGCAGCTGACAGCGTTGTTCGCAGGCACGTGGCAGGCCATACACGGCTCGGCCGGATACCGGTACCGGGACTTGACCGCTGATCCGGTGCCTCCGCTGAGTACTGCTTACTGCGTGCTCGGCCGGCGAGTGGAACGACACGGCCTTGTCCCGCCGGACAGGGTGGCCGGGTTAGCCAAGAGTCCAGCTGAGCAACAGGAATGGGCGTTGACCTGCCTGCTGATCACCGAATTGCTGGCGGCCGAGACAGTGCTGATTGGTGCCCCGATGTACAACTACTCGGTACCCGCCGCGCTCAAGGCCTGGATCGACCGGGTGAGCTTCCCCGGGGCCTTTATCGACCCCCACACCGGGCAGAGCCTGCTGCGCGATACGAAAGTCGTGGTGATCATCGCCCAGGGTGGCGCCTACGGTGCTGGCAGTCCGCGGGAGGGCTGGGACTTCCAGACGCCATATCTGCGGACCTACTTCGGCAAGCACGGCGTGGCCGAAGGAAACGTGTGTTTTGTCAGCGCTGAGATGACCAAGGCTGGACTGGTCCCGCACCTGGCCCGTTTCCGGCCGCTGGCGGCGAGTTCACTGGCCGCGGCGCGGGCCGAGGTGACCGCTCTGGCCACCGCGATTACTTGCTCTACCAGCTCGGAAATAGCGTAGGTATCGGACCACCCGTTCCGCCGTGTCGCGCAGACACCGTTCTGTATGGTCGAGGAGGTCCGGCCATAGACGGAGTCAAAACGGGTCGCCAAGCCTGAACCAACCGACTGAGTGGGCTAACGATCTTCATTTTCGGGCACTAATCGTGGGTACTGGTCATGAGTCGCGCAGGGAGGCCGCGATGCTCGCGCTGATTCTCTTTCTCGTCCTCGTCTATGTCGCGCTGGGCATCATCGGCTTCGTCG
Source organism: Pseudonocardiales bacterium (assembly GCA_019241525.1). Classification (GTDB taxonomy): domain Bacteria; phylum Actinomycetota; class Actinomycetes; order Mycobacteriales; family Pseudonocardiaceae. The sequence goes on along the minus strand of JAFAWY010000002.1, from coordinate 17,980 downwards.
TCAAGGGTCTGTTCTGGCTTTTCATCGTGGCTGGTGTGTTGTTCTTGATCACGCTATTCATCGGCGGCGTGATAGGCGGCCGACGATCGGGGCGCCGCACCAGGTGACCTCAACGTCGCCTGCCATGGGCCTGTGCCGGTGGTCAGGCCGGGCCGCCATGCGATGAGGATTGGTCCGATCGGCGAGCGGGTAACCGTAGATCGATGGCGCCGAGTTCCGAGTCCGTGGTGAAGGTGCTGCTCGACCGCTTCGGTCAAACGTATGCCGAGCAGGCCGGCATCAAGCTTGCCGATAAGCCATCACCCGTATACGAGCTGCTGGTGCTCGCCACGCTGCTCAGTGCGCGGATCTCCAGCGACGTCGCCGTGACCGCGGCCAGGGAGCTGTTCGCCGCCGGGTACCGGACACCGCAGCGCATGCGGGAGACTAGCTGGCAGGACCGGGTAGATGCGTTGGGCCGCGGCCATTACCGCCGTTACGACGAGCGGACCGCCACCATGCTGGGCGAAGCTGCTGCGCAGCTACTCGACCGCTGGCACGGTGACCTGCGCGAGCTCCGCGACGAGGCCGGCGGCGATGCGCAGCAAATCCGTAAACAGCTCACCGAATTCAAGGGCATCGGGCCGGTGGGCGCGGATATCTTCCTGCGGGAAGTCCAGGCGGTGTGGCCCCAAGTCTCGCCGTATCTGGACGAGCGGGTGATCCGTGCAGCCGAGAAGGCCTGCCTGCTGGCGCACACCCGCAAGCTGGCTGATCTCGTTGACTCGCCGGCGGAATTGGCGCGGTTGTCCGCAGCGCTCGTGCGGATGTCGCGGAGCCGCCGCGCGGTGGACGAGATCACCCGCGCGGCGACCGGCTAAGGCCTAACCAGGCGTAACGCGGTTGCTGATCTGTGCTCTCGGCTATCGAGCTGATTTGCCGTGCCACCTGTTCGCTCTCGCCACCCTCTGTCGCGAAGCCGTTGAAGGTACTGGCGTGGGCGGTGACCGGGTCGTTGCTACCGTGGTGGGCGTCCACGGGGAGTGGCCGGAGGGCGACCATGAAAGCGCTAACCGTCCAGCCGGGCCGGCCCGGCCCACCGCAGGTAGTGAATGTTCCAGAACCTTCACCTGGCGAGCAGGATCTACTGGTAGACGGGCTCGCAGTCGGGGTGTGCGGTACGGATCGGGAAATCGCTGCGGGCGAGTACGGCTGGGCACCCGCTGGCCGTGACCGGCTGATCTTGGGCCATGAGTCACTGGGCCGGGTGCGCGTGGCGCCCGCCGGCTCAGCGTTCGCCGCCGGCGATCTGGTAGCGGGCGTGGTTCGCCGGCCGGATCCGGTGCCGTGCGGCGCCTGCGCGCACGGAGAGTTCGACATGTGCCGCAACGGCCGCTATGTCGAACGAGGCATCAAGGAACTCGACGGCTACGCCAGCGAGCGGTGGCAAGTCGAAGCCAGCTACGCGGTCCGCCTCGACCCCCGCCTGGCTGAGGTCGGTGTGCTCATGGAGCCGACCAGCGTCGTGGCCAAGGCCTGGGACGAGATCGAGCAGATCGGCCGGCGGTCCTGGTTCGAGCCCCAGCGTGCTCTGGTCACCGGGGCAGGGCCGATCGGTCTGCTCGCTGCGTTGCTCGCAGTACAGCGCGGCCTGGATGTGCACGTACTTGACGTGGTGACTTCCGGCGCCAAGCCCGACCTGGTGCGCGCGCTGGGCGCCACCTACCACCACGACGGTGTCACCTCGGCTGCCCAAGCTGCTGAGCCGGACATCATCATCGATGCTACCGGGGTCTCCTCGGTGGTTTTCGAGGCGATCGCCGCCGCCACGCCTTACGGCATCGTCTGCCTCACCGGAGTGTCCTCGGCGGGCAAGGCCATCACCCTCGACGGCGGGGCGCTCAACCGCGAACTAGTGCTGGACAACAACGTGGTTGTCGGGTCGGTCAATGCCAACCTGCGCCACTACGACCTGGCCGCCACCGCCTTGGCCCAGGCCAATCTGGACTGGCTGAGCCGCCTGATCAGCCGCCGAGTGCCGCTCGAACGGGCCGGTGAGGCATTCGAACCCCGATCAGACGACGTGAAGGTCGTCATCACCCTGGATCGGACGTAATCGTCGACCATGTGCTGTTCGATCGGGTGACCACCCAGCAGTTGATCAAGGTCAGCTCCCTGCACGCTATTGGTCTCCAGTAGCCGGGCCGCGACGCACTCCAGCCGTTCCCGGTGCTCCTGAAGGTACGCTTCGACCTGATCCATGATGCTGATCGTGTCGTGAATACCTATTTGCCGGCACAGGCTGTATGCCAGCAATAGCTCGTCGGATTCAGGTGGCACGGCGGCGGCTGCGAGCCTCTCAAAGACCACTTTTTCTGCCAATGGGCCGCCATATAAGACCCACACCCGATCCGGCGCGGACGGTTTTTCGCATAGCCGTGTCCCGCCTTCTCCGTCGAGGCTATGCAGTTCGATAGCGGCAACCCGCAGGCCACGTGCCGCAGCGATCACGGCGTGCCCGGCTTCATGCACGGCCGCCCGGTTCCGTTCAGTATCCCCCAGCCCCATGCGTGTAGCGTAGCGGATAATTACACTCCGTAGTGACCGATAGATGAGGTGACGTGGCTGCGCAGCCGGACCGGGATTGTGTCGTATCCGCGCAGCACCCGGGTGGGGCGCCGGTGCGGGGCATCGGCGAGGCTGATGTCGGGAAAGCGGCAGAACAGCGCCCGCAGACCAACTTCGCCTTCCAGGCGGGCCAAGGTGGCACCGATGCAGTAGTGAATGCCACTGGAAAACGCCAGGTTCTGCGCTGCGTTGGCGCGCTGTACGTCAAACCGGTGCGGATCCGGGAAGACGGCAGGATCGCGGTTGGCGCCCCCCAGCAGCAGGACGATAAATGAGCCTGCCGGCACCTGGTGTCGCGCCACCTCGGTGTCCTGGTTTGCGACCCGCCCGGTGCGCTGCACGGGTGACTCGTAACGCAGTATTTCCTCTACCGCATTTACCCAGCCCTGTGGCTGGCCGAGCAGCAGATCCAGCTGGTCGGGATGGCGCATCAACAAGACAGCACCGTTGCCGAGCAAGTTCACGGTGGTCTCAAAGCCGGCAGCCAGCAGCAGCATGGCGATGCTGCTCAATTCATCGGAAGTCAGCCGGTCTTCCTGGTCGTGCGCCGTGACCAGGGTGCTGAGCACGTCGTCTCGGGGAGCGCGCCGAATATCGGCGAAGTGGCCCAGCATCCATCGGTGCAGCGCGGCGATATCGAGTTCGCTGCGCCGGAAATCGGGATAGCTCAATCCGACGTCGAGTGACAGCGCAGCACCGGCGCCCCAGTCGAGGAATTGCCGACGCATCTGCACCGGGGCCCCGAGGATTTCCGCGATCACGGTGGCCGGCAGCAAGCTGGCGTAGTGACTCACCAGATCCACGGTCGAGCTGCCGGACGCCGCGCTGGCCATGTCATCGAGCAGATCCTCGGCGATCTGTTCGATGCGTGGCCGCAGCGCCGCGATGGCGCGCGCACTGAACGCCCGAGTGACCAGTTTGCGGTACCGGGTGTGTTCGGGTGGGTCGGCGACCAACATCGACGGTGGTTCGATGGGACCCAGCGCTCCCCGTCCGCCGATCTTCGCGCCAACCTGCAGGATTCCGGGCAACAGGTCCAAGCGGGCCTGGCCGAAGTGCGGGCTGCGCAATACCGCCTCGCAAACATTGTGCTGCGCCGAGAACAGTGCGAGGTCACAGCGCACGAGGGGGCCCTGCGCACGTATCTGGTCGTAGGACGGGAACGGATCCTCACGGATCGCCGGGTCGAGCATCAGGCGCGATCCCAAGTCGCCGGCGCGCATCTGGCGCTGCACCGTCCGCCGGATTAGCCCATGCCGAACCAACCACCGGATCCTGCGTCGTAGCTGCATTCCACACCTCCGCGTGACCGCCTGAGTGGCAGGCATCGCGAGCACCGTGTCGTCGCTGAGTTCGACATTAGGCCTGTCGGTTCCGCCATCGACAGTCGTTGAGAGGGAACTCGGAGGCAACGGAGAGGCCAGCCAGCGCGATAAGCCGGTTGCTGAGTCAGCTAAAAGCGATCACCCAACTGGGTTGGTCACGCAGAGGAATCATTCCATCACAAAGTACTGCGAGTGTGCGGTCTTGTGCCGCTATACGGGTGGTTGTTCCGCCTTACCCGCCGTTCGATGAGCGCCTTCTTGCGGTTTCCGTTAGGCATACATAACCTAACTATCACTCGATAGGCTGGCAAAGCCTGTCATTCGGGAGGGTTCGATGGTGAGCAGTGGGTGGCGTCGCTGGAGCCTGATACTGGCACTCGTCGGTATTGCTGGACTCGTGGGCTGCTCCAGCGGTGGCGACACGTCCGTGGCGCCTGCGACATCTGCGCCGGCGTCCCAAGTGCAGCAAGCTCAGCCATCGAGTGCTGCTGACGTTGCCACGGGCCTACGGAAGATCGACCAGCTTGCCAAGGATATCGCCACGTCCGCGGGTACCGACAAGACGAAGGCGGCCAGCCTCGACAGCCAGATTGAACCGACCTGGGCGACGATCGAGGACACCGTCAAGCAGAACGACCAGAACACCTATCTGACCATGGAGGATAACTTCGCCGTATTGGAAAAGGCGGCAGACGACGGGGATGCCGCGGCGGCGACCAAGGGCTCTGCCGCGATCTCCTCGGCCGTGCAGGCTTACCTGGCGAAGTACTCAGGATGATCAGACGCCTACTGATCGGGGTGCTGCTGGGACTAGCCGTGGTGGTGCCCGTCACCGCCTGGCTGAGTGTGGCCCGAGCCGACGCGGCACCACAGATGCCAACCCAGCAGATCTCGGCTCAGCACGTGGCGACATCGCAGCAGTCGATCTCCCGCGCGGAGGCGATCCGCCAGCTGGGGGTGGTGCGCGCCTCGATCGACCAGACCCTCGAGCTGGTGAAGCAGGGCAAGGTCGACGAAGCGTACGCCCAGGCGAAAACGGGGTACCTGGACCATTTCGAGTACGTCGAGATTCCCCTGCGGGTCGTAGCGCCCGACCTGACCGCTGACGCGGAGACCAAGTTCGCCGAGATTCGTGGCCTGATCAAGGACAAGGCTCCGGTTGACGTCGTACGCACCAACATCATCGAGCTGCGGCGGCTGATCGACGACACCGAGCGGCGACTGACTGACACCGGGTTCGACGCCGCTGCTGTGGTGGCCGGGCAATCCTTCCTGATCATCTTCCGGGAAGGCTTGGAGGCGGTACTGCTGTTGACCGCCCTGCTGGGATACCTCGAGGCGACCAAGGCCACCCAGTACCGCAAGCCGATCACTTGGGGAGTGATCATCGGGTTAGCCGCGACCGCAGTGACTTACCTGGTGTTGCGCTCGATCCTGGCGGTGTTGCCCGTTGGGCGCGAGGTGCTGGAGGCGGCCGTCGCCACAGCCGCCGTCGCGGTGCTGCTCTACATCTCCTTCTGGCTGATCGCCCGGTTGGAGCACCGCCGGTGGATGGAGTTCCTGCGCAGCAGGCTGTTCAACGCGGTGTCGATCGGATCGACCACCGCGCTGGTGCTGGTGGGCTTTACCGCGATGTACCGGGAGGGGCTGGAGACCGCCCTGCTGTACCAGGCACTGGTCGAGTTCGGCGAGGGCCTGGGCTGGTGGATCATTGCCGGGCTGGCCATCGGGTTGATCGCCTTGGCGGTGGTGTCCTACTTGATCTTCCGGTTGGGCCGGCGGCTACCCATCAAGACCTTCCTGGTGTGTGCGGTGCTGCTGCTGATGGCGACCTCGGTGGCGTTCCTGGGCAACGCGGTGCGCAGCCTGCAGACAGCTGACCTGGTTGGGCTTACGCCGATCGACGGGCTGCCGCATGCCCCGATCTTCCTATCCCAAGCGCTGGGTTACTGGCCCAGCGTTGAGACGCTGGCCAGCCAGGGAGTGCTGGTTGCCGTGTACCTGCTGGGCGCAACGTGGTTGTTGATGGTGCGGCCCCGCCGCACGCGGGAGGTTCGATGGGCGTCCGGGTAGGCGCCGACGTCGGGGGCACCTTCACCAAGGCCGTCGCGATCGATTCGGTGACCGGTGAACTCGTCGGGCGCGCCGTGATGCCCACCACGCATGACCACCGCGACGGTGTGTCCGCCGGTGTGGTCGACGTGGTGGCGAAGCTGGTCGCCGACGTGGGCGCCGGCAACATCGAGCTGGTCACCCACTCCACGACGCAGGCGGTGAACGCGTTGCTGGAGGGTGACACCGTGCCGGTCGGTGTGCTGGGCATGGCTCGGGTGCCGTACCTGCGCAAGGCCCGAAACCGGACCATGATCAGCAAGGCGGTCGCCCATGAGTTTCTCGATCTGTCCGCGGGATTCGACGCCGCCTCGGCCCGACAGGCGTTGACGCGGCTGGCCGATGCGGGGGCTGAGGCGATCTGCGTGGCCGAGGCGTTTGCACCCGACGACTCGGCTTGCGAGGACGCCGTGGCGGCGATCGCGGTGGAGTTGGGGTTGCCGGTGACGACCTCATCGGGACTGACCGGGCTGTACGGCCTCGAGTTGCGTACGGTCACCGCTGCGCTCAACGCTTCGATCCTGCCGATCGCACTGCGCACCGCGGAAGTGGTCGAGGCTGGAGTTGCCGCCGCGGGCGTGACTTGTCCCGTCATGGTGATGCGAGGTGACGGCGGCGCCACCGATCTGGCCGGCTTTCGCGCCGCACCGGCCCGCACGCTGTACTCCGGGCCGGCCGCCTCGGTCGCCGGTGCGCTGCGCACCTTGCGCATCGGTGACGGCGTGATCATCGAGGTCGGTGGAACGTCGACCAACGTGGCGGCGATCACCGCGGGTCGGCCCGCGCTGTCCTACGTGCGGGTCGCCGGGCAGGCCACCGCGGTCCGTGCGTTGGACGTGCAGGTGGCCGGGGTTGCTGGGGGATCGATGCTGCGGGTTCGCCGGCGGCGGGTCTACGGGGTCGGGCCGCGCAGCGCGCACATCGCGGGGCTGACCTACTCGTGTTACCTCGCACCGGAGCGGCTGGCTGGCGCGCGCCCCGACACACTGGCCCCGCGACCCGGCGATCCTGCCGATTACCTGGTGCTGCGGCTGGCCGACGGCACGGTCGCCGCGCTGACCAACACCTGTGCCGCGAACGCGCTCGGGGTGGTGCCGGAGGGCGACTACGCCGCTGGTCATCCCCGCTCAGCGGGCATGGCCATGGACATCGCTGGCCAGGCGTTGAAGCTGTCCGGTGCCGAGCTCGCCCGGCGGATGATGCAAGCCTCCACCGAGACGCTGGCCGACCTGGTCACCGCGGTGGCTGCCCAGCACCGCCTCAACCAGCCCACGCTGATCGCCGTCGGCGGCGGTGCGAGCGTCCTTGGCCGGCCGCTGGCAGGCACCCTCGGACTGGACTGCCAGATACCCCGGCATGCCGAAGTGATCTCTTCGATGGGTGACGCGCTGTCCTTGGTTCGCGCCGAGCGGGAACGCACGGTGGCCCAGGCTACCCCGGCTGAGGTCGACGCGCTGATCGCGGAAGTCGAAGCCGAAGCGCTGGCCGCTGGAGCCTCGCCGACGTCGCTGCAAGTCCAGGTGAGCCAGATCGGGGAGCGCGGCGCGATCCGCGCGGTGGCCGTGGGCGCCCTCGTGCTCGGCTCTGGTGTGGTGCCCGGTCGGCCCCCGTTGAGCCGCGAGGCGATCGTCGAGGTGGCCCAGGCTGCCGGAGGGTCTGCCCAGGTCGATCCGGTCGGTCGGTTCTGGCTGAGCCGCCAGGCTGGCCGGGTACTGCTGTTCGACCGGTTCGGCGACCCAGCCCTCGACGTGCAAGGGGAGGCCATCCTGGTGAACGAGACAACTGGTGAGCGGCTGCGCTCGACGATCGGGTCGGTGGTCTCCCGGCATGTCCGCCATGTCGGACCGGTCAGGGTGCAGCCCACTACCTGGGTCGTCCAGCAGGGGCGGATCCAGGAACTGGCCGACCCGGAGGCGATCGAGGTCACCGTCGGCGCGGGTGCCGCCGCGGTCATCGTCGGGCGGGGGTAAAGGCATGGCCATTTACACCCCGCAGGCCCAGCGCCGCCGGCAATTGCTGATCTTCACGGTCGTAGCGTTCCTGCTCGGCGGGCTGCTGGGTGGGTTCGTGGGCCGGCTACTGGCCCCGACACCGGCAGATCGAGTGGCGGCGGTGCGGGAACAGGCCCGGCAGACGTCCTCGCAGTTGCGGGTGCTGTCGGTGCACTTTGAGGACAACGCGGCGTCGCTGGCCGCCGGGGGTGACGCGGGCGCCGGTCTTGCGCTCCAGCGTGCCGACGACGACCTGACCAAAGCGTTGCAGCAGGCCCCCTGGATAACTCCCCAGCAGGGTGGCTACCTGCTCAACAACCTGCACGGGTTAGAGGCAGCGGCGCGGGCAGGGTCGACAAAACCGCCCTTCGCCAGCAACGTCGACCGGCTCGCCAGTGACATCGACACCACTTTCGGCCTGACTTCAGCCGCCTCCTGACCGTTCAAGCTCTGTTTTGTCGTATTCACGGTTCAGTACGGTTTAATTGCTTCTTGACGACTGCTGGCGCGTTCCTTAACGGTGGCTGGAATGGATGCCGTAGCCCGTCTGAAAAAGACCGGTCGGCGCTGAACATGTTTCATTTTTGCCAGCATTGTGAGGAAATGGTCGTGGATCCTAGCGCTGCCTCGGTGGCTAGTAGCGTAGCCCGGCCCAACCAAGGAGAATCACCTATGAACAATCCGACAGCGGCACCCGAGGCGGTCATACCCGGTGCGGTAGGTAGTCCGTTAAGCGTGCAATCTGTCGCTCGACTCGTCGCCAGCGCCCTGTCTGGTCTGCACCGCCTCAATGGCCAGTTCATCCAGGTCAACGCTGCTGTCGGTGATGATGGTTATATCGATGTGAATGTCACCGGCGTAGACTTCACTGCTGAGAATCCCACCATCCGGGTGTTGCTGTATCCCACTGCTGCCGAGCCCGTCGAGTCCAGATCCATTCCCGGGCCGAGAAGCGTGTCCTGAACCGCGGGAATGTCTTGACGGCCACCATCGGTTGAGCATAGCGATGCTGTGAGCATTGCTAACGAGATCGACAAGGTGGTGGCCGGTGAGTACAGAGCTCCAACCGGCAGCATTGTCAGCGAGCCCGGCTGGTACGCGGCTGCCTCGCGAAGTCTGGCTGCTCGTTGTGATCAGTTTCGTCATCGCCGTCGGTTACGGCATTGTCGCGCCAGCCTTACCCGCCTTTGCCCGCAGCTTTAACGTCAGCGTGACCGCGGCATCCATCGTGATCAGTGCCTTTGCGTTGATGCGGCTGTCATTCGCGCCCGTCAGCGGCAAGCTGGTCTCAACGCTGGGCGAACGCCCGGTCTACATCGCGGGCATCACCGTGGTGGGTTTGTCCACCGGGGCCTGTGCCTTCGCTGCTGATTACTGGCAGCTGCTGGTACTGCGCTCGCTGGGCGGTATCGGATCGACCATGTTCACCGTCTCCGCGGTCGCGTTGTTGATCCGGCTCACCCCAGCAAGCTTGCGCGGGCGTTCCACCAGCCTGTGGTACAGCAGCTTCTTGCTGGGCAGCGTCTGCGGTCCGTTGTTCGGCGGCGGGCTGATGGCGATCTCTCTGCGCGCGCCATTCGTGGTCTACGCGGTGGCCCTGTTTGTTGCCGCCGCGGTGGCGTGGCTGTTGTTACGGCGGTCTCCGGTGATCGGTACTGCGCCGGCCGCCGCTGTTCTTCCGGTCACCGTGCGCCAAGCCTGGGGACACCCGGCTTACCGCGCAGCGCTGGCCTCCAACCTGGCCAACGGTTGGGCGGTTTACGGCGCGCGCGTCTCGCTGGTGCCGCTGTTCGTGGTAGAGGTGCTGCACCGTCCAGGGTCGTTGGCTGGTGTGGCACTGTCGGTCTTCGCCGCCGGCACGGTATCCGTGCTGACCTTCTCCGGCCGGCTTGTCGATGCGCTCGGGCGCCGGCTGCCCATGCTGGTGGGCCTGACCATCACCGGTAGTGCGACGGTGTGGCTCGGCTTCACCCACGGGGTACCGGAGTTTCTCGCTGCGGCGCTGATCGCCGGCGCCGGGACCGGGCTGATCACGCCGGCCCAGGGCGCCACGGTAGCGGATGTGGTGGGGTCTCAGGCCAGAAGCGGCCCCGTGCTGGCCGCAGTGCAGATGACCGCCGATATCGGCTCAATCTTCGGCCCGATCGTCACCGGCCTGCTCGTCGATCACCTGTCTTACCCAGCGGCGTTCTGCCTCACCGGCGGTATTGTCCTGCTCGCCGCGGTGGTCTGGTTGCGCGCGCCCGAGACGCTGCCGCGCAAGAACCGCCAGCCCTTGCCGGCTCGGAAAGGGGCACTGACGAGGTAGGTCACGACCGCGGCGCGCGTCAAGCTACGCTGACCGGCCTCACTTCGGCTCTGGTTAATCGACTACGCTGCCCGGGTGCTTCGGCTATCTCGTCCCGTTGCCGACGGTGTCGGCACTGTGGTCCGGCTGGGGCTGGCTACGGTCTTTTTGGTCTCTGGAGCGGTGAAGATCCTTGACCCGGCGCAGACCCGGGTCGCGGTAACCGCCTACGAGCTTCTGCCACAGGATCTGATCGGCCCCGTTGCCACCGGATTGCCGCTGTTGGAGCTGGCGCTGGGAACCCTGTTGGTGGCGGGTGCGTTCACCCGGTGGGTCGCGCTGGCCAGCGGGCTGCTGCTGGTGGTGCTCATGGCGGGGATGGTGCAGGCGTGGGCCCGCGGACTTTCCATCGACTGTGGGTGCTTCGGTGGGGGCGGGGCGGTTGCCCCGGGCAGCACGCAGTATCCGCAAGAGTTGGCCCGCGATATCGGTTTTGGGCTGCTGGCGTTGTGGCTGCTGGTGCGCCCTCGGACGGCGCTGAGCGTCGACGGGTGGCTGCGCGCGGATCCGGACACAGGGTGGGGTAGAGCCGGTTACCCGGCGGGATAGGCAGGAGGAACTTTGTGAGCGGCGCAGAACGAACTCAGGACAAGCGAGCGCGGGAAGGTGCGCAGGCGGTTGCGGCTGCCCGCAGTGGCGGGCGAAGCCGCATGGTGATTGCCGGAGTGGCCATCATCGTCGCGCTTATTGTCGTCGTCGGGGGAGCGCTGTTCTTTCAGCATCGCAACCAGCCGCAGAACCTCGGACCGGCGATCCCCCTCGCGGCGGCCGGGCCGCAGTACCCGGTGACCGTGCAGGGTGACTCGATCGTGACCGGCAGCCCCCAGGCGCCGGTGAAGATCGACGTCTACGAGGACTTCTTGTGCCCGCACTGCGCCCAGTTCGAGCGCACCTATCACCCCCAGCTTGCCCAAGCAGCGGCAGACGGTAAGGCCCAGGTCGTCTATCACCCCGTCGCCATTCTTGATTCGCGCTCTGTCCCGCCGGGGTACTCCACGCTGGCGGGTGGTGCGAGCTTGTGCGCAGCCAACGCGGGTGTCTTCCCCCGTTTCCACGACAGCTTGTTCACCAGCCAGCCGGTAGAGGGTGGTCCCTCCTGGACGGCCGCCCAGCTCCAGCAGCTCGGTACGGCCCTAGGCGCAGGAAATGGATTCAGCAGCTGTGTGCAGAACGGCGCCAACCAGCAGCGCATCGCCACTGCTACCGACAACGCCAGCAACTACATCAGCGGGTTGCGGTCTGACCACCTTTTCGGTACCCCGACAGTGCTGGTGAATGGAAAGATCGTGCCCGACCTCAGCACCAGCCAGTGGTTGGATGAGGCGCTGACCGGCGCGAACCATTGAGCTGATCCTGCATCGGGGATCACCGCGGGTCTCGTGTACGGTGGCCTACGCACCACGGCCGTACCCGTGGTGATCTCTTTGGGGCTGTAGCGCAGCTGGTAGCGCACCGCACTGGCAGTGCGGGGGTCACGGGTTCGAGTCCCGTCAGCTCCACAGAGCATGCCCATGCCGACTGGCCCTGGGCATTCGTGCTTCTGTAGTGTGCGAGTCCCTCCTTTTGCTGCTATAGAAGATTCGCGATCCACATCATGATCGCGTCGCAGAAGCGGACGACGTCCGCTTCTGCCGAGTAGGGGACGTTTATGACGGCAACAGGTCGTGTCCGCTACTGACGCAGCCTTGTCGGATATCCCAATCATCCTGCGTGCCGTCATGGTCGGAGCTCTGTTGCCAGCGCTGGTGGCATTGTGTAGCTACCTGGCGAACGGAAGACAGTCGTATTGCGGCTCTTTTGGTATTTGTGGGAGAGAAGTATGGCGCGTGTTGTGGTGGTGCATGGCATTGGTCAGCAGTACCTTGGTCTGCGCTCGATGCATATCGTCGTGGGGGCCGCTGTGGTCGATGGCGTGCGGCTCGCCAGTGGCTCATCTCCGGCCTTCACCGAGGCGGATGTGGGTGTCGCCTTCTACGGCGACTGGTTCCGGCCACCGGGCCGTAAGGGTGAACCGCTCCTCACCGCTGACGATGTCGTGGATCCGTTCGAGAAGGAACTGCTGGCGGCCTGGTGGCGCGCCGCGGTCGAGAACGAACCGCGCCGAGTGCCCTCGCCGGACACGCTAGGAGCCCTGCCGTGCGGTGAGCTTGGGGCCTCCGGCTCGCAAGCGACCCTTGGCCTTACCAGATCGCGGTGCCACCGCAAGATCTTGGCCGGGGCAACAATCCGATGCAGTCGGCACAGTAACTCGGTCGGGGCCGCGAACACCGCCCGGTTCGCCCAGGACAGTCGCGGTCTCCTCACCTGGCGGCGTAACACAGCAGCCGTTTCCACTCCCCGGCTGCACTTGCCGCCTCGGATCTCTCCCCGCCGGTCGAATTGATCTGCGGCTGGACCTGTTGGCCCGGGGCGCAGCGCCTGACCCGATCTCGGTCAACCTCCGTGGTCCCGGCGCCGCTCGACGTACTCGGCGAGCGCCAACCTCTTCAGAGCCCGGAACTCCTCGACGGTGGCATCCAGTGCGGGCGTGAAGTTCACGCTGGTGAGTCGGTGCTCCAACAGTGCGTCTAGCCAATCCTCGAGCAGTTGGTAATTAGGACGAAAGCGTCGCTGCGGTGTCAACCTGGCGACGAGCCGCCCGATCCTCGTGGCATAGGTGATCAGGTTTCGACCGAGTACTTGGTCTGCCCTGTTGCTACGGAACTCCCAGATGGCCTCCTGAACGTGCGTCAGAGCCTTATCACGGCTGGCCTCGCCAGATGCGCCCTCGGCCAACAGGACCCAGATCTCAAGCCGCAGCATCGGTGGGAGTTCGGTGACAACAAGCTCCTCGAGTGCGGCGGTGAGCCGCGCGGTTTTGCCCGACATCTCGGTGAACTCGCAGAGGGCGTTCGCCAACGCCACCTCGTAGGGTGACTTGGGCGTCCGCACCTTTTCCAGTAGCTCCAACGTCTCCTCGAGCTGATCGAGGCGCTCGACCGGCGAGGAGAGCCAGTACGGTCGCTCGGTGTCCGTTATCAGCGCTCCCTTGGGCATTCGGGCGGTGACGGGTGTGGCCTTCTTGAGCTTGAGGTCGGTGATGGGCAACTGGGTCGCCAGGACCAGCAGCCCCTCCCCCCCGGGGCCGGCCTCGGCCGGAAGTGCGGCGCGCAGCTGTCCTTCCGTCGCCCCCTCGCGATACAGCTCGATAAAGCGGGCGAGGGGCTGCAGCGGCTCGAACTCTCGGAAAATCTTAAACCAGCGGTACGTGCGCGCCGCTCCTTCAAGGGCGGCCCTGGCCATGACGAGAGCGGTGACGCCGCAGATCGCCTTGAAGCTCGGCTCGAGCACGTCGGCGGTGGGCGCCCACTTCTGGACGTAGAAGTCCTCGCTGTGCCTGCGGATCGCGTCCTGCGGCAGTAACAGGCCTCCAGCGGTCCGGTTGGCGACGGCCTCCAGCAGCGCGACCTCTGCGTCTGCAGGGCTGAGCCGGTTCGCAATTCGGCTGGCAGCGACCGCTGCGGGGAACACACGCTCGAAATGGAGGGGATTCAGCGGCTCGAGAAACAGAATGCTTAGCCCGTGCATCTCCATGAGCTCTGTCCATGTGATACACCTTTCAAGCGCCGCATAGATGGCGAGGCTAGGGTCATGAGCGATGGCCGTCGGCGCTCGAGGAGCCTCGGCGTCCGTGGCGGCCGTGAACAGCTGTCCCCATCGCGCGGAGCTCTCGGCCCATGATCCGAGGTTCCTGGCAGCGGCCGCGGTCACGGCCCGTGGCAGGAAGAGAGCCATGTCAGGGCGGTGTCGCTGGAGATCGACGAATGCCTGCCGCACGGCGTCCATCACCACGCCGAGGGAGACGCGCCGCGCCGCGAGAGTGCTCTGCAGGATCATGCCCGGCTCATCGACGTCCCAGCCCATTGCCTGGCCGAGACTCCGGTACTCGAACAGTTCCGTGCTCTCGTAGGCGCTGTAGCCGTTGCTGGTCCAGACGCTCACGCGATAACACTCACCCAAAGACACTGCAGTAGCGATGCAGAACCGGACGATCGCCTGCACGGCGTCACGCTGCAGCGAGACGGCGGCCACCAACGAGGCCGCGAACTTGGCGGCTTCCACGCGCCGTTCGAGCGGGGTGTACGAGACCACCGAGACGACGAGCTCAACACACCTGCTGACCTCCTCGGGATGGGTTCGCCCACGGATCTGCAGGACCAGTTGTGCGACGACGATCTGGCCCTCCCTTGTCAGAGCGTTCAGGGCGAGCACCGCGAGATCCCGCGGCTCGTGCAAGCTCCGCGCGTAGTGCTCGGCCGCGAAGTACTCCATGAACGTCCGGTGCGTGAACTGGTAGAGGACGACGCCAGCATCGTTGCGTCCGATCGTGTCGACGAGCCAGGCTCGGCCGGAGATGAACTCCGCGAAGTCCTCCGCGAACTGCCGCTCCTCGCCCGGCTGCAGGAGCCGGCCGGTTTCGAAGAAGCGCTGTAGGATCATGGTCAGCTCGATGCGCGTGGCGCCCGTCCGTGCCATGACCTCGTTGTCCAGCATGTTCGCCGCCAGTGCGCTGAATGCCTGGAAGACGACGGAGTCGTGCAGGGCGGACAGCTTCACCATGGTGCGGATCTTGCGTCTCGCGTCCCAGTCGCGGAAGTAGAGTTGCGCGCACTTCTGGTAAATCTCGCTGAGAGTCGACGGGATGTCGCCCTCGACCGCGAAGATCGAGCACATCAGCGCGAGCAGCAGCGGAATTCTGCGCAACTCTCCAGCGGCCGTGCTTTGACGCACGAACTCGGTGCTGTAACTTTCCCGTTCATCCTCGGATAGCGACGTATCGAGCGCGAACCACCGCCGTACGTACTGACCCAACCTCGCGTCGTCGAAGGGAGACAGCTGGAACACGGCGAAGTCACCGAACCTCGCCCGGTCGAACCCATGCGCGCGCGAGGTGATCGTGATCTTGGCGGAGCGGAACTCCAGGCAGAAGCTTGTGATCGCCTGGGTGATCCGGTCGTAATTCTCCGGGTCGACCACCTCGTCCAACCCATCGAAGATCACGTGCAGGTCCCCCGAGTACAGGAAGTACCGCATGAGGTCCCCAGACATTGCACCCATCTGCATCGTCGTGGTGCTCACCCGGGTCATGTGGTCGACGATGCTAAGTGGCTCGCGCTCCTGCTGTGACGCCAGATCTCTGACCACGACGACGAACGGTACGGGCTGTCGGGCGAGATTTGCCGCTGCGCCGTCGTAGGCGAGCTTCCTCGACAGCGTCGACTTCCCTACGCCGGGGTCGCCGAGCACGATGGAGCGCAAAGCCGACAGCTGCTGCAGCGGGGAGCCTTCTCCAAGCCCGGTGGGCGCCGATGTAAGCACTTGCTCGGCCATGGATCGCCATCGCGAAGCCGAATCATCCGACGACGAGGCGGAACCCGTCATCGCGGGCACGGCGGCATCCGGGGGCCGGCTTGTACTCTCGGTGTCGTCGTGGGCGTCGTCGCGAGCAGTCAGCGGCTTCTCCCTGAGCGTGATCGACGGCTCGACGTAGATCACGCCCATGAGCAGGCTGCGGTTCTGTCCCAGCATGGTCAGGGAGACACGGGAGTTCGCCTCCCGCACATGCTGGCGGAGGTGCTCGAGTGCCTCGGCGACGACTGTCGCCCCGGCCTTCTGCTCCGCCGTAAACTGTCGCAGAGAGCGCAGTTGCTCCTGCAGGGCCTCCGCGTCGTAGAGCTGAAAGGACCGGGTGACCACGGCGACCGCGGACGGCTCCGGAAGTGCGTCGGCGATAAACCGCGCCCACGCGCGGACTCCATCGTAGGCGGCATCGCGGTGAGCTGTGACATCCAGCGCACCGTACGTGTCGCACAGATTCGCGAAAGCGGAGCGCAGTAGCGCGTCGAGGTCGGCGTCCAGATCGCCCAGCAGCTCGTGACCGAGGACCTGCTCGACGAAGCTCCGCACCTGCGGTGACCGGCTGATCCGTTCGGCGTCCCGGACCGTGCCGGCGTCCGACGGCGGGGGAGTTGCAGTCATCGCCATCGAACGGTGAAGCAAGGCCTGCGCTGCCGTCGTGTGCCGACGAGTACCGGACGACCGCTCGGCCGGTACTCGGCCTGGTCGTGCGGGGACCTCGCCGAGAGCATCGAGTCCTGCTCGTGCGCACGCCTCGATCATCGGCGACAGGAGCAGGTTCGCGGGCAGGCCGGCGGTCTGCGACGACCAGTCCTGTCGCATGTCGGCACCGAATGTCGAGCCGAGCGCGGTGTGCCAGTCGGCCCACGTGCCGGAATCTTCGAGTTCGCTAAGCGGAGTCACAGTCAGGACGGAGGCGCCCGCCCGAACATTGTGCTGGGTGACGACCCCGATGATCAGGTCGACGCCCTGCGCGTCGGTGACGAAGACTGCCGCACCGGACATCCCAGCCCACGGGCTGCCGACGGCTTTCGCCGGGACTGGGGCTATGGTCACCACGAGGTCGAGGCGTCGCGGTTCGCGCAGATTCGTCCCAGGGAGAATGTATCCCCATACCTGAGCCGTCTGCCGGCCGAGCGGTTCCCGCGTCAGGTGTTCCTGAAAGTACGGGAAGCCGACGGCCCAGCAACCAGTGACTGGTCGGGGTTTCGTCCGCGGGATTCGGCCGTAGCTCACGGCCGCAGGGGCGAGCCCGTCAGACAGGTTGTCGACCTCGAGAACGGCGAGGTCCAGCCCGTTCTCACCTGTGCTGCGCAGCACGACGCGCGCCGGATGTTCGCTTCCGGAGATAGTCCGGACAGACGTCGTGCCGACGTCCGGATCGTCACCGAAGAGGTGACCGCATGTGAGCACACGGTCGCCCGCGATGAGGGTGCCGGAACCAAAGTGCACCTCCGCCTTGCCGTTGTCGCCCGTCGCCCCGGTATGGATCACCTCGACGCAGGTGGCGAACGAGCCGAGGTCGCCCTGATTCTCAGCCTTGGTCGGTGCGGTCACGCAGCACTCTTTCGACGTCCACATTCCGACCGTCGTTGTCCGTCGGGGCGCCCAGGCGGATGGTGATCGAATGAGAGTCCTCGCGGGCGACGCTTGCCGACCCCCCGAACTCGAGCACCCAAAACTTGATCCCCGCCTTCCCCTTTCCCTCACGGGTAACCGAGACGTCGAGCTTAACTTCGACGCCAGCGACCGGGAAATGGAGATCCGAGGCGTCGCCCCGCAAAGCCGCCTCCCGGAGCTCGCCGCGCAGCGCCTCCAGCACCTCGGCGAGTCCCAGTCTGGATTCGGTGTCCATGCGACTCTCCCGTTCGCCTCGAAGTGGCCCCATCACGATGGCAACAATTCCGTGCTGACCCGCATGAGGGCGTCGGTGAATCCAGGTAGGGTCCGGCTGAACTGCTCGGCAACCGACGCTGCAAAGCGCATTATGCCGATCTCCGGATTATGCCGACGTTGTCGTGGAATTTGCTGGTCGTGGGGGTGAGCGGGCCGGTGAGGTCGGCATAATCAGAGGGTTTCGAGCCAGGTAAGAAGGCTGTCTGGTGGTTGGTAGCGGCCTGGCTGAGCGTTGGTTGGTTGGGTTTTGGCGAGTGCTTTTTCTTTCAGTTCGAGGTCGGCGTGTAGGTAGATGTGGGTGGTCT
>JAFAWY010000018.1 GCA_019241525.1 Pseudonocardiales bacterium | reverse complement strand
CATCACCATCGCGATCTGCGGCGATCCGAAGGACCACTCGACTTCCGAGCTGCTGAGGCGCATTGCTCATGAAACATCGGACGACCGGTGAAGTTGCCCCGCAGGACTCGACTCACCACCCGCAACGTACGCACACCCGATGAGGTGGCACGGCATTTCGATGGTCTTGCATTGCATTACCACGAGGCGCACGGCTGCGCGACAAAACTACTTTCTTACCGGCTTGACATCATCCGCCAGTTGCTGGGAACTGCGCAGCGCGGCACTCTCCTGGAGATCGGCTGTGGCCCGGCCACCCACCTCATCGCCCTTGCCGCGGAGTTTACCCATGCCATCGGTACCGATCTGTCCCCCGAGATGGTCAAGGTCGCCCGCGGTGACGCTGAGCGCTCATCGTGGAGAAACCGCATCTCGATACGCGTCGATCCCGCTGAGGAGCTGGCCACGATCGACAACAGTTCAATCGACGTCGTGCTGTGCGTCGGGGCACTGGAGCATATGCTGGAAAAAGGTCGGGTCGTTCGCCAAGTACATCGAGTGCTCAACCCGTCGGGGATATTCGTCAGCCTTACTCCCCATGGTGGTTACTGCTGGTACCGGCACATCGCACCGGTCTTAGGCATCGACAGCCGGCATCTGTCCACCGATCACCTTCTCACCACGGGTGAACTGGAAAGGCTCTTGAGCGGCGCGGGGCTGACGATCATTACTCGTCAGTACTGGCGTTTCGTCCCCCGGGGTGACCTGCCGGTCGGCTGGGCACCGCTGCTCGAGGTCCTGGACTGGTGCGGTGCGCGAGCCGGGATTGGGTACCTCAGAGGTGGCATAGCCGTCGCAGCCGTCCGCTCGGACGGCAGAACCGGTTAAGCGCGGGCGTTGGCGCCCAGTGGACGCCGGTAGGCAGCGCTGGCCTCAGTGTCCTCCCAGACGGTCACCTCGAGAGCATCGATGTTGGGCATGGTCACCAGCAGCTGATCGCTCAGAATCCGGCAGAAGTTCTCCACGCTGGGATTGAGGCCTTCGAATTCGGGCAGCTCGTTGAGCGTGTTGTCCCGGTAACGCTCCACCAGGACGTCCAATTTGCGGTTGATCTCGTCAATGTCGAGCAGGAAGCCGTGACGGTCCAAGCTCGTGCCCTCATACCGCGCCTCGATCCGGTATTGATGAGAGTTGATCATGCTCTCGCGGCCCCAGTCACCGCCGACCAGGAAATGCTGCGCGATGAGCTCTCGCCGCACGGTGACGCTGTACCGCGGCTGCATTGACGTCACGTCTGCCTCCCATCTACCGCAGATTGCGCCTGGCGCGCATCAACTCCCGCAACGGGCGCCAGCCGATGATCTGGATACCAGCCTTGTGCACGTACTGGGCAAGCCCACCGTCGTGGAAGACGTCGTAGTCGGCGACCCTATGGCACCAGTCGGGAGTAATGGCCCGCAGTTCGGGTGTGTCCCTGGCGGGATGGGTGATCAGGTAGGTCAGCCCGGCTGGTAGCTGGTCGAACAGTCTTTTGGCCAGATCGATCCGGTCTGCCGCCGAGCCGGCGAGGGGCATCTCTCTGAGATGGTCGAAGACCGGGAGTCCCTGCTGTTCCCATCCGGTAATGGCTGCTTCAGACAGTGCTGCCACCCACTGCGGCTGGCGAGTCATGAGGACCGGAAGCTCGCGCTTGAAGCCCACGCTGACGTACTGATCGACGAGAGACGGGCGCACCAACGAGAACATGTGGCAGTCGATATGCGTTGTGTCCAACCCCGCCGCTATCGCACGGTCGACTTGGGCCTCCACTTCAACGCGAACCGCCTGGGGGTCGACGTTGCGCCACTGGTCTTGATTCCGGTAGAAGTAGCCGTCCTCGTCCAGGAGGCCAGATGCAGGATCCCGGGTGGACAGGGGGCCCCAGCGGTAGCCATTCCATTCGCTAGTCAGCGTCAGGTGCACGCCGACGTCAAGCTCGGCATGCTTGCGGCAGCCAGCGACCACCGCCGGGAACCAGGGGCAGGGCACCATTACCGATCCGGCAGAGACAATCCCGCACGCTGCCAGCTCGAAGAAGGCATCGATAGTCGCAGCGCACATCCCGACGTCGTCGGCGTGGATGATGACAACCCGATCGTCTGCCGAGAAACCGAGCTCGGATAGCGCGAGGTTGGCGGTCATGGGATGACACCGATTGCGTAGACGGTGTTGGTGATCTTCTCCACTGTCACCGGAAATCGCCGTTCCAGGGCCACGAGATCGTCGAAGGTCAGTTGCCAGCGAGGATCGTTGTTGACCGTCCAGTCCATGCCGCGCTGGTCGGTCAGGATCCGACCGCGCGGCCGCAGGCACCACAGATAATTGTCCAGCATACGAAAGAAATGGTATTTGCAGCAGGCGAAGCTGGCCAGGTTGTTATCGACGATCAAATCGTATCGATTTTTGATGGTCGTGAGGAACTCCCGGCTGTACTTGCTCAAGAAATGGACCGTGTAGTTGGTGATTTCCAGTGAATCGGCGAGCTCCTTTTCCTCTTGGCTTACCGTGAGGCCGTCCACCAGGCGGACCCGACCGGCGAACCTCTGGGCGAACCGGGAATTGCCCACGCCGACATGGAGAACGCACTGCTCTCGCAGATCCAATCTGTCGACCACCTCCTCGATACGCGCCTGGTCGACCGTCGTGTCCTCCCGGGTGTGATCGATCCAGATCGGCATATCGGTGGCCAGGCCAGGATGCTCCAGCTGGCCGCATATCTCGAGACAGGAGTCGTAGCGGCTGGGAATGCTCATGACCTACTCCCCTTGCCAGCAACGAGCAGCCGGTAGTGCACATTCCCCGAGGCGTGGAGTCGCTCCAGAGCGATCCCTCCGAGATAGGCGGAGACAACCGTGCGCGCCGGGCGCAGCGGGATCCTCTCGTGAAGCAACGAATATGTCCGCTCCAAGCAGTCGAGGATTTCCTCGTGACGCGGGCGCATCAGAGCGCTGAGGTCTTCCTCATGGATGAGCGATAATCCTGTGCGGTACAACGCGTTGCGGTAGTCGTCGTAGGTCCAGTACCGAGCGCAGCCCCAGTGCCTGCGCAGAAGGTGAGCCTCGGCTGGTCTGTGGCGGTCGAGGTCGCACATCGCCATGTCGTCGAGAAGCAGGAGCACCCCGCTGGGTCGCAGTGCAGCGGACAGGTTGGCCAGCGTCCGATGCAGGTCAGGAGAATGGATCAGTGACTCGATAGCGACAACCGCATCGAAACCGCTTCCCAACGGCTCGTCGTAGCTTTGCAGCCGGAATCGGCAGACGTCTGCTATGCCGCGCCGGCGGGCCTCCCGCTGCGCCACGGCCAGCTGGACTGAGCTGAGTGTGATGCCCTCATAGCGACCACCGATTCGCGACTGCCAGTGGAAGATGGTCCCGCCAAAGCCGCAGCCGGCATCGAGCACTCGGGGAGCAGGTGGGAGATCGGCCACGCCCAGCACCCGATCGTTGACGTATTCCACACCTGCCGTGCGTCGCACACCGGCGTGCTCTGCCGGCTCGATCCCCAACCTCTTGTGCATGGTGAAGGACGCGAAGCGGTCGCGGTAGGCAAGCCAGTTGGTGAGCTGGACGTAGCGAGAAAGCCAGTCGTAATACTCCGGGAGCTGTTTGTGAGTGATCACAGCGACGTCTCCTCGCGCCCACGGCGCTGGCGGGACGTTACTAGGCAGCTCAACAACTCGCGAACGCACCGGAAGGACTCGTCCCAGGTCGGGTGGCGTGCGGCCCGCCGCCGCGCGGCAATGCCCATCCGGAGCAAAAGCTCGCGGTCGATCATGAAGAGGTGGAGATACTCGCTGAGGGCTTGAACATCGCCCGGGGCGACGAAAAAACCCTCGCGGCCGTCGTCGACGACCTCGCGTGCCCCTCCTGCGGAAGTGGCGATCACCGGGAGCCCGAACCGCATCGCCTCGAGATAGGCAATGCCCACAGCCTCGTACGACGAGGGCAGCGCCAGCACGTGGCTTCTGCCGAGGTGCTCAGCGACCCGCTGATTCGGCACCGAACCCAGTAGGTGAACGTTGGCGCCAAGACCGAGACGGCCGATCAGGTACCGCAGGCGCTTGACGTAGAGGCGGTCTGTGGTCAGGCTGCCCACCACCGTCAACCGCCAGCTCTCGGTCGGCAGGCTGGCCAGAGCGGTAACCAGGTCGTGCAATCCCTTACCGGGCACCACATTGGCGATGCTGACGACGCGCAGGGGACCTGCCGTCCTCGCCCGCGCGGCTACCTCGGCTTCGGTCAGCTGGACTCTCATGTGATCACCGCCGGGGTAGGCGACGACCCCGGGAATGGCGCGACCGATCAGGCTCTCGGCCGCCTGCCGAGTGGTGTGGCAATTGAATATCGCGGCGTCGACGGTGCCGAGGTATCGACCCTCAACCGCCGCATAGGCGTGACGCAGCAGCGACGCTTGCCGCTCGCTGGAGCGCAGCAGGTGGACCAGCGCGACGATGGGATAACCGGTCTGTGCCCGGAGCCAGCGGTTGAGCATGACCAGCGAGGGGTGGTTGAGTTCGTCTTGGACCAGGACATCAAAGCGCTCGCTGGCCAGGCGGCGAGCCAGTGACGGTGAAAAGTTGTCCGCGAGGTGGCGGGGATAGGTCCGCAAGGGCAGGGAGACCACCCGCGTCTGATCGCCATGCGACCTCAGATGCTCGAGCAACCGGCGATCGTAGAGGTAACCGCCGGTAAGAGTGTCCAAGCTGCCGAAGATGATGAGGCCGACCCGCATCATGCGCCCACCTACAGCCGCTCATCGATAAACTGTGCCAGGGTGTCACGCATCTCACTCACCGCGTATTTTTTCGCCCATCTGGAGCCGTCGATCCGGACGTCGTGGCGTAGCGCCTGGACGACAAGTTCGATGACGGAGCCTTGGGGTCCGGTGATGTGGCCGTAAACGTAGGGACGTAAGTCGGATGCGACGAAACCACGGTAGTCGCCGTTCACGACACACGTGGTGCCACATGCCATCGCCTCGATCATTGCCATGCCAAAGCTCTCCTTCGGAGAGGCTGACACGAACAGGCGTGCCCGGTTGCACAGTTCGGCAATTCCCGATGCCGAGCACCAGCTACCAGTGGCAAGTGGATCTCCCGGGTCGATGCTCGACGCGACGGCCACACCGTCAATGTATCTTTTCACCTCGCCGAAATAGGCTAAATCGCCGACGCCGCCCGCTAGATACAGGGGCAGGCCATATTGGTCGAAGACTGCGGGCCGGTAATTTCGGACCAGCTCGAGCTGATTCTTGTCAGGATGGATCCGGCCGACCGTGAGTACAAGCTCTTCGCTTTTCCGGTCAGGATAGAAAACTTCGCCGTCGTAGGAGCCACCTACCAGAAGAAGATCGCTGTGCTCCTCGACGGTGCGATGCGACAGGATACCGCGGAACAGTCCGTCGGGCAGATCGGGATGCGGATAAGTGTCGGTAAGGCAGAAAGACGGTCGAAGCTCGGCCAGCTGCCTGGTGAATTCATTGTCCTTGAAGCCGATGAAAAGGATGAACGTGAAGTCGAGGGCGTGAAGACCGAGGATCTGCAACTTCCCCTTGACGGGCTGACCCTGGTGAAACAACCGGACGGGCGTCCAGTCATCGGTGCGGGTAAGGAGCAAGTACATATCGTAGTGGGGAAACATCAGCGCTTGGTAATCGTGGACCAACCGCGCGCAACCATTGGTGATGACCGGGTACGGGCTTGCGGTGGAGACCAGCAAGGCTCGCCTGGTGACGGGTCGGCTCTGGCGTGCGTCGGGCGCAGCGGATGATTCTTTGCTGTTTCGCAGGGTTGACCGGCCGCCCGGATGAAGATCATCGACCGGACGTGGCTGTGGTAGGCGGCAACTTGCCGGGCACGTGGCCAGCACGCTATCCCCTTCTAGGACCAACTTACATTGACAAAATAGGCGCTGGCTGGCGTAATTTCTACCGCTAGTGGTTCCCGGCGTCAGGAGGTTCCCATGGCGAGTGCGAGTGCGCCCACGTCGAGCATCACCCGGTCAGCCACCTTGTCCGGCGCCACGGATGCGATGAGCAAGGTGGGAAGAAAAATCAGCAATCTGGCGTCACCGTTGTTGGGCGTGATCACCCGGTATGCGTCGACATTAGTGATGTCGATGCTCAAGGCCCTGCAGACTGTGACGTACTTGCTGATTGGTCTTCAGCCCGGCGCGTGGTGCGGCCGGATGTGTGGGGGGCACGTACTCGTCGCCTCGGACTTCAGTCGCGCAATCGCTTTGGCCAATCGCCATCGCGGCCGGTTTCGGTGTAGGTATGATCGGTCAACCATGCAGCGCTGTATCGGTCACAAAAATTCTGACCGGACTCTTCGATCTGGCGCGTTAGTCATATCTGCCGGGCCCGTATCCAGTGCGAGGATCTCATTTGAGATAAGCCATCGCTGAAGGCTGCGGCGATCCTTTATCAGAGGCCGGTATCACGGACTCGGCTACCCGTGCTCCAAGTCGATCCACTCGCCGACAAGCCCTCCACTCCGACAAGCCATCTGCGCTGACCCGGCACTGGTGGTCGGATCAAAGTATGACGCTCGGGCTTGTCGCTGTCACGCCAATGTATCTTCACCGCAGTATCTTCACCGCAGCGTCACCAACAACCGTACATCTACCCATGCAATGCAAGTAGCGCAACACAGTCAAGCACGCCATCGACACGGTCATAGTATTCGGGGACATCCTAGATGACATGCGCACCTACACCTAAGGAATTATCATTCCAGCCACTGGCGAACGGAAACCCGCAGTCTTATTTCGATTTCAGTCGTGATGGTTTATTCCCCATCGCCTTGCCCGTTTCAAAGAAGACGGTGTTCATAGCAAGAGATGCAGAAACGGTGCGACTGATTATGACTGACCCGAGGTTCAGCTTGGCGCGATTGGATCCCGAAGAAGATTCGGTTACCGGCACCGGGTATCAATCGCCTGATGGGCTGTTACGCCTGGACGTCCCACGAATTAGGAATATTCGACGCCGGATAACGCCGCTCTTCTCGGAGCGGGGCATTGCACCATGGCGAGCTGAAGTCGAAAAAATTGCCGACGTTTTGTTGGGAGAACTACCTCATGCGCGCCAGCCGCACGATCTCAATAAACAATACTTTGAACCGTTCGTCGTTCGCGCTGTCGCCCTGTCTGCGGGTATCACCTTGGATGAAAGCAGTACGCTATACGATTTTTCCAATAGGGTGTTAGTTCGCGTAGAGGCGCCCCAGGATGAAGCTCGGATCGGCACGGCCTGGCAGGAACTCTACGATTACAGTAGCGATCTTGTTAATGAGAAACTTAACAACCCTGACGACGGGCTGGTTTCTAAGATATCAGCAGAGCTCAAGAAAGCCTGTTTTGATGATCATGAAATAGTGGCGGCCATGGGAACCGTACTTGCCGGATTTTATACTCCCTATGGGATTTTAAGTGTGTCCGCGGTAGAACTTTTCCAGCATCCCGACGTTGTGCAGGCGTGCAAGAAAGATCCGACATTGTGGGGGCGGGCGACCGATGAACTCATGCGGC
Source organism: Pseudonocardiales bacterium (assembly GCA_019241525.1). Lineage (GTDB taxonomy): Bacteria > Actinomycetota > Actinomycetes > Mycobacteriales > Pseudonocardiaceae. The sequence continues at coordinate 37,993 of JAFAWY010000018.1, read as the reverse complement.
GCAAAGCCCACTTCAACTTCTTTTTGCCGCGGGTTGCAATAGAAGACGTCGCGTTGGGTCGTGAAGAAATCTTCGCCGGTCAAGTATTGTTACCATCGTTGCATGCAGCAGTCACTGATCCGGATTTGTTTGCGTCGCCCGGTGTATATAGTGCACACAGGGCCCGCGCTCGATGCAACATCGTCTTCGGCGCAGGTCCTCATTTCTGCCTGGGCGCGGCATTGTCCCGCCAGTGGCTACAAGTGTCCCTTGAAAGGCTTTTTACAACTTTGCCAGGCTTACGCCTGGCCGGATCTTATCGTGACCTAGAATGGCAGGCTGGTTCGATATCTATGCCCAAACAAGTGTTGGTGATATGGGATTAGGTCCGCAGCGCGCTTGAGTTTGCATGTTGGATGGCGTGAGCGAAGACGGGGAGTGACCGTTCCACCATTTCGTCGGTGGCTGTCAGGGAGATGCGGAAGTAGCCGGGCAGCTCAATGACGTGACCGGGAAGTACGGCTACGCCATTTTCGGCGAGCAGCGCGCAAAATGTCCGGTCATCACCGCCGGGTGCCTGAGGCAGAAGGTAGAAGGTCGCCTCCGGAAGAGGCACGTGGTATCCCTGCCTGCGTAACTCTGGGACCATGCGGTCGCGCCTGCGTTGGATTGCCGCGACGTTTATGCGCAGGCCGTCGATGTCGGGTAGGGCGTATTGCATGACGGCGTCGGGCATCGCAAGCCCAGACGACAACAGGACGTGCAAGAGGGCTGCGCGCATAGTCTCGGCCTGCGGCAAGCCCGGTGCCAAAGCGAGATAGCCCAGCCGTTGCCCCGGCGTCAGCGTAGTTTTGCTGTAGGTATGGGCAAGCATCGAATAGGGATAGAAAATACCGGGGCTGACGAAGCGGCGATCGTCGAACAGAATCCTGCTGTATGCCTCGTCGGATATCACCCAAATCGGTCTCCCGTAGCGGACCGCTGCTTCGGCCAAGCCGTTGGCGAGGCGCTGTAAGGCAGCCGCTGAATAAATTCGCCCGCTCGGGTTGTGCGGGGTGTTAATCAGAATCGCTCGGGTTCGTGGTCCTAGGGCCGTCAGGATGGCTTCGACGCCCAAATCGAAAGCCGGCGGCTCGAGCCGGACGCGAACCGGCGTGGCGCCGCTGGCCAGGATCATTGCCTCGTAGAAAAACCATGGTGGGCTCAAGAAGACGACTTCATCACCCGGGTCGACCACGGTGTGCAGGGCTAAGGCGATGGCCCCACCAGCAGCGCGAGTCAAAAAGATGTCCTCGGCGGTAAATTCCACGCCCAGCTCAGTGCCCAGCGAGGTTGCTGCTGCCTGACGCGCGGGCTCGTGCTGGAAACGGTAGGCAAACCAGTCCGTTGCGGTGGGAACGCTATATCGCTGCAACGCCTCGACAAAGCCGGGCGGGGGCGGCTCCTGCGGATCGCCGGTCATGAAATTGGCGATCATCGTCCGTTCGCCATGTGCTGGGTCCTGGAGCACCGTTTCGAAGAAGGGCTGCAGGGCCTGTTGCAGGGCCAGGACCCGGTTGGCGATCAGCTGCTTGACCATCATCGGCCATCCTTTCGATGCGGTGCTGACCCTGGCGGGGCGCCGATGGTGACAACGGCGAAGCGGCGCAGGTCAGCACGACCGGCGCGGAAGCGGCTTAGCGCCCACGGCGGCCTGCAATGGCTCGGGCTCGCATCACCGGCCCGAAGGGCACCGTGCGTAGCCAGGTGGCCGCAACCGAACGCAGCGACGGATCAACCGCTGTGACCGAGGCCGCACCGCACCAGGCGGCCGCCAGCGCCAATGCTCCGGTGCCGGTCTCCAGATCCAGCACTCGGCACTCTGCCGCGCAACCACCTTTCTGCGGACCATCAATCACCAGCGAGGTATCACCGTCGACGCGATACATCCCGGGGGGCCGCAGCAGGAACACGACCGTGTGTCTACCCGCAGCACATGTTGGAGAAACCCGTCGCTGCGGGTTTCACACGGCTGTCTGGAGTCGATCGGCGGCCCGATCGCGGCTGGTGGCACCGGCGTGTGAGCTGTCTTCCTGGGCGACGACGGCAAGCACGGTCGCTTTGGGATCTTGGGCGAGGTGGTGGATGAAGCCACGGTGGTAGGCATGGGCGGCTGTGCGGCCTGCCCATCGCCGCAACACCGGCGTGCCCAGCAGGCCCGGCAGTTCGAACACGCCTGGCCCCAGACGATCAAGTCGGCAGAAGACTTCGCTGCCTACGCGCAGGGTTTCCTCGACCGCCGTGCCTACGGTCGCGCCCGAAGTGCCGACGATGGGCAAGTTCCACAATGCTTTGATATCGGGCGCCTGCCAGTTCTGCGGCGGATTGTCCGCTGAGGGGACCGGAATCCACGTCTCGGCCCGGAAAATGTTTGGGGGAGCGCCTGTGGCTGACCGGACCGCGCGGTAAAGAGCCTCACCGCGCAGCCGGCTGCCCGAGGCTCCCAGCTGGTAGGCGACCTCGATATCGTCGATGCCTGCGCGGGCAGCAGCGACGGCGAGCTGTTTACCGACGCCCTCGTCGAGATGGCCGTCACCGAACAGCACGCCACCGCCTTCGACAAGGAGGCCCTGGCTGTCGTCCCAGTCGTGAAATACCCGGGCCAACAAGTCACCCAGGTTGATCGGGGGAAACATTTTCGTGCGAGTCTCAACTGCGGCGAGGGCATGGTCGTACAGGACGTCGTCGGGCAGAAGTCTCGCCGCCCGGGTGAGCTCTCGTAGTGCCGCCGCGGTGTCGGCGGCGACTTTGCGTTGCAGGCCTTGCCAGAACCGCGGGTACCGGTGATGCCAGAAGTGGCGAATCGCTGTGACCGGAGTTCGCAGGTGTCCTGCGGCGAAGGCATCAGTGAGATAATGCTGGGCGGCTGCTTCCCTGGCCATTGCCCGGGACAGGTCACCCCGGCACTGCCCCAGCCGGCAGGCCTCCTCGAGGGCGATCTGGTGAAGATGGCGATAAGCCACCACAGCGGAGCCAAAGTGGCTCGGCGGCGGGCAGGACAAGCAGTGGTGGTCGTGGGCAGGGTCGGGAAGTCCAGGAGTGACGAAGTGGTCACCATTGGCGGCGGCCAAGGTCAAAAAGCGATCCCGGACTCGCCTCTCTACCCCGGTAGCCGCCGCAGTGGGGCTGAACCGGAAGTCGCTGAACTCCCCGCCGGGTTCGAACCGGGCGTCAACGAAATCTCCGTCCACTGCCATGACTTTGAGCGCGCAGATGATCTCGTCTCGGGTGCCGAACTGAGTTCCTCGCCGGCCCGGGATGGCAGCTAACTCAAACAAATCATCAGCGGCCAGCCCGTCGGGTTGTCCGTGGCTGTCTTCACCCCGGTGGGCGCCCCGAGTCTGGCTGGCGAAGAAGTCACCGCTCAAGGCGACCACGTCGCCGTAACCAAGGACCAAGCTTTCCCCGGCACGGTGGCCGCCGACCTGCACCAGTGCGCCTGCGGCAGCAGCGTGACCTACGGCGCGATGCTCGGCGGACTTCATGGCAGGCGCCACCCAGCGGTGAGCGGAAGCTGCCTGGGGCTGGCGGCCTGAACAGTGCCGTCAGGACCCATGCTCACGTCGAGGGCGGTGTGGATGTGAGATGAGAACGTCATTACGCGCTCGGAGACCCGCCCCGTCTTGCGGACCATGGCCACTCCTTCTAACAACATAAACGACTTCTTTTAGAACTCTACCTAGCGGCAATCTGTTAGGTCAACATTTCTTATTTTTAGAAGGCCCTGCACGGATCGCTCCCGGGCGCTGGCGCCGATCATCACGGCGGTCCCGCCTCGCGGTCCCCGGCGGAGCCTTGCCGGCGCGCCGGTCACCGTCGGCGCCTTGCCGGCGCGCCGGTCACCGTCGGCGCAAGCTCACCGCACGCCATCCTCGATCAGCATGCCCATGCGCTCGGTCGGTGCCACCTTGACCGGCGGCAAATCGCAACGACAGGAGGTTGTCCGTCCACAGCGGACGACAAAAGGCAAAGGCAAGGAGGCTACGCGCTCCTTGCCACTCTCACCGTATAGCGCACCGGGGGGCTTGCGGCAAGCCCTGGGTCGTGCCGCAGAATTTCCGGCCGAAGCCACAACCTGCGGAAATCAGGATTCGCGAAGTACGTGTGCTCGCGGGTGTGCGCAGCCAGACCGCGCGGAGCAGCTGGCCGAGATGCAACCTCACTGAATGGCGGCGGTTCATGTTTGACGTGATCATTGTCGGCGGCGGACCGACCGGCTTGATGCTGGCCAGCGAGTTGCGGCTGCACGGCGTGCACACGCTCGTGCTGGAGAAGGAGACGGAGCCGACCAGGCAGGTCCGCGCGCTGGGCCTGCACGTGCGCAGCATCGAGGTGATGGACCAACGCGGTCTGCTGGAGCAGTTCCTCGCGCACGGCCAGCAGTACGCGGTCGGCAGTTTCTTCGCCGGTATCGACAAGCCCGCGCCCGACCGGCTGGACACCGCGCATCCCTACGTCCTCGGCATCCCGCAGACCACCACCGATCGCCTGCTGGCCGAGCACGCCACCGAACTCGGCGCCGAGATCCGGCGCGGTTGCGAGGTGGTCGGTCTGAGCCAGGACGAGTACGGAGTGACCGCCGAGCTGGGCGACGGCACGCAGCTGCGCTCGCGCTACCTCGTCGGCTGTGACGGCGGTCGTAGCACGGTGCGCAAGCTGCTCGGCGTCGGCTTCCCCGGCGAGCCCGCCACGGTCGAATGGCTGCTGGGCGAGGTGGAGGTGGCTGCGCCACCGGAGACGCTGAACGCCGTGGCGGCCGACGTCCGCAAGACCCATCTGCGGTTCGGCCCCGCACCCCACGAGGACGGGGTGTACCGCTTCGTCGTGCGCGCCGAGGGGGTGGCCGAGGATCGCACCGTCCCGCCGACGCTCGAGGAGTTCACGCAGCGGCTGCGGGCGATCGGCGACACCGACTTCGGCGTGCACTCACCGCGCTGGCTGTCCCGCTTCGGCGACGCCACCCGGCTGGCCGAGCGCTACCGGGTCGGCCGGGTGCTGCTGGCCGGCGACGCGGCGCACATCCACCCGCCGATGGGCGGGCAGGGCCTCAACCTCGGCATCCAGGACGCGTTCAATCTCGGCTGGAAACTGGCCGCCGAGGTCAACGGCTGGGCACCGGAGGCGCTGTTGGACAGCTACCACACCGAACGGCACCCGGTGGCCGCCGACGTGCTGGACAACACCCGCGCGCAGAGCGAGCTGCTGTCCCCCGAGCCAGGCGCCCGGGCAGTGCGCCGGCTGGTAGCGGAACTGATGGACTTCGAAGACGTGAACCGGCACCTGATCGAGAAGATCACCGCGATCGGGATTCGCTACGACTTCGGCGAGAGCCACGAACTGCTCGGCCGGCGGATGCGGGACGTGGGGCTGCAGCAAGGGCGCCTCTACGAGCTGATGCACGGCGGCCGCGGACTGCTGCTCGACCAGACTGGCCGGCTTTCGATCGCCGGGTGGGCGAATCGGGTCGACCACGCCGTCGACGTCAGCGAGGAACTGGACGTGCCCGCCGCGCTGCTGCGGCCGGACGGCCACGTGGCGTGGGTCGGCGAAGACCAGCAGGAGCTGCTCAGCCAGCTGCCCAAGTGGTTCGGCGCGCCCGTCAACTGAACGTGCAGTCTGGCCGGCAGGGTGGGCCGTTGTGACGGTGATCGAGGGTGGCCCGGCACCGGGAAGACCGTGGTGGCGCTGCCCCGCGTCATTCTGTGAGGAATTCTAAAGCCAACTCCGGTTGACCGGATCAGCGCGAGTCTCTAACCTCTTTAATCAACGGAGATTGTCCATACAGAAGGGAGATCGTCATGACGGCCACTAGGGCCGCAGTTGCACTGGTTCGGCTGGCCACTCGCTACAAGCCCAGCCAATATGCGTCTCCCACCACGTGACCAAGCAAGGGCTGGCTTTGTTCGGTGTGAGCGCAACGCACGCGACAGTTTGAGGCTAGACGGGATTGTCGGTGTTAATCACTGAGCGCCGGGTACAAAAGGGGTTGCTGAGGCACCGCGACTTCCGCCACCTCTGCGCCGCGAATGCAATCAGTAAGGTCGGGACGGGGATCAGCAATCTGGCGATGCCGCTACTCGCTCTGATCGCCCTGCACGCGTCGACGTTCCAGGTGTCTATGCTGAATACCCTGCAGACCTTGGCATACCTGCTGATTGGCCTGCCGGCCGGCGCCTGGTGTGACCGAATGCGCTACCGGCCCGTCCTCATGGCCGCAGACCTGGGTCGGGCAATCGCCCTCGGGTCAATCCCCATTGCCGCCGCCTTCGGCATCGTCACGATGTGGCAACTCTATCTTGCCGTCTTCGTCGCCGGCGTGCTTACCGTCTTCTTTGATCTAGCGCACCAGTCGTATCTGCCACGCCTTGTCCAGCGCGACGACCTCGTCGAGGGAAACGCCACGATGCGGGCCAGCATGTCCATTTCCGCCCTCATCGCACCAAGCCTCGCCGGATATCTCGTGCAGCGGTTCAGCGCGTCTGTTGCGATATTGGTCGATGCCCTTAGTTACCTATGGTCGGCAACCTGGTTGAAGACCATCCGCACCATTGAGCCAAATCCGCGCAGACCTGCCAACCGAAATCTACGCAGCGAAATCCTGGACGGCCTGCGGCTGGTGTTCGGAAATCCGATCCTGCGCGCCATCGGTCTCTACAACGCGATGACATCGCTGTGCCAGTCCGCCTACGTGGCAATCGCCGTGGTGTTCCTTGTCAGGGAGGTGCACCTTTCGGCCGGGACGATCGGTCTGCTGGGCAGTCTGGGCCTGGCGGGTGCGCTTATCGGGGCCGTGCTGGCCAGGCGCCTTGCCGTCACAGTCGGGGCGGGACGGGTCTTGTCGGTCACCGCGTTGGTCAACGGTCTGGCATTCCTGTGTTATCCGCTCACCGATTCCGGCTGGCGTTTGGCGTTCTACGTGGTGGCCACCTTCGTGACCAGCGCTTGTCTCATGGTGGTCGTCGTCGTGCAGGTGAGCTTGCAGCAGACGTTATGCCCTGACCACTTGCTGGGCAGGATGAACGCGACGATCAATTTCCTGTATTGGGGTGCGGCTCCCCTGGGCAGCTTGGCTGCCGGTGTCGTGGCAGAGATGATCGGATTGCGTCCGACCTTATGGCTCGCCGCAGTAGGGATGCTGCTCGCGGCAGGCTGGTTGATCGTGTCTCCATTACCCACCATGCATCACCTACCGCCGGTTTGTGATGGCCCCACCCCGGTAGCCCGGTATACGGCAACGAAGTGAGATCGCAGAATGGGAGATCGAGCGGCGAGCATGGGGTCGCCGCATGAGCCGCCTTATCTCCGTCATCACTGCAGCCCATGCGCTGAGCGTGCCCTACCTTCTTGAAGCGTATGAGTCACTGGTTGTTCAGAAACTGCCCGCCGGCTGGTCTTGGGAATGGTTGCTGCAGGAAGACGGCCAGACCGGAGTGGTAGCGGCAATTGTTCCCGACGACCCGCGGATCAGCGTCGGATCAGCCCGTCCCGGCGGCCCGAGCGTCACTCGTACCATGGCGATGGCGCGAGCCCAAGGTGCGCTCGTTCGTAATCTCGATGCTGACGACAAGCTGCTGCCCGGGGCGATCGCGCGAGACATCATGGTAATGGTTGATCGACCCACGGTTGGTTGGACAACTTCCCGCATACTCAACTGGCTGCCCGACGGTGAGACTGCGAGCTGGCGGCACCAAAATCCCGACGAGGGGGTACTGAGGCGGGGAGTTGTCCTCGAGTCTTGGCGGTCGAATAACTGGTTTCTGCCGATCCATCCGGTCACCATCTGCATTCGGCGTGATTTGCTATTTGCGCTCGGTGGTTGGATGGCTCTTCCGTGCGCCGAGGATACGGGTCTGCTCATTGCGGCCAGCGTGGCTGCCGACGGTTATTTCATCAACGAACCGAGCCTGCTGTACCGGAATCACCCGCACCAGATGACCGCACAGGCAGACCACCTGGACGGACTGGACGCAGACCGCCGACATCTCATCGCCGCGCGGGCTGACGCGCTGCGATCCCTGCTCCGGGACTGACCCGGCGCCGGTGCCGCCGTCAACGGTTGTCGCGGGTCCGGCGTGCAGGCCGACGGTTCACCAGGCGCGGATTGGATGTTTGCGTCGTACAATTCAACGCTCGGCAGTGTGACACAGGCCACGCTGACTGCGCCCGCAGTGCTTCGGTGGCCTGATCGGCGGCCACGGGTGCACCCGGCGAGGAGGCACGTTGTGAACCTTGGGCGAACGAAGACCATCGAGCAGTCCATAGCAGACACCGAGGAGCCGGTCCACCAGCTCCGCAAGCGGCTTGGCCCCGTGGAGCTCACCTTATTCGGGGTCGGTGTGATCATCGGGACCGGGATCTTCGTCCTCACCGGTAAGGCCGCGGGGGTGCAAGCGGGTCCCGCGGTTGCCCTGTCGTTCGTGTTCGCCGGGATCGCCTGCGCGCTTGCCGGCCTGTGCTACGCGGAGTTCGCGAGCACCGTGCCGGTGGCCGGCTCTGCCTACACCTTCTCCTACGCCAGTCTCGGCGAGTTGGTGGCGTGGATCATCGGGTGGGACCTGATACTCGAGCTTGCCCTCGGTGCGAGCACGGTCGCGGTCGGGTGGTCATCATACTTTGCTGATGTCATGAAATCGGCCGGTGTCGCCATTCCGGATTGGGCATATGGTGGTTCGCACAACGTCGTCGCGGCGGCGATCGTCCTCATTCTCACGGCGGTGATCTGCCTGGGTATCAAGATATCCTCACAGGTCAACGTGGCAATCGTCGCCGTGAAGATCGGCATCGTGCTGTTCGTCATCATCGCCGGCTGCTTCTACATCAAGGCCAGCAACTATTCGCCGTTCATTCCACCGGCCGGTTCCCCCGGTGCCGGGGGCGCGCAGAGCACGCCGTCGCTGCTGCAGGATCTCGGTGTATCCCCGGGTTCCTTCGGAATCACGGGCATCTTCACCGCTGCCGCGCTGGTGTTCTTCGCATTCATCGGCTTCGACATCGTCGCGACCGCCGCGGAGGAGACCAGGAACCCGCAGCGAGATATGCCCATCGGCATCCTGGGCTCGCTGGGCATCTGCACCGCGCTGTACGTCGCCGTCTCGCTCGTGATCACCGGGATGGTCAAATACACCGATATCAAAGTCGATGCGCCGTTGGCTGAAGCGTTCCGTTCGGTAGACAAACCGGGCTTCGCCACCGTGATCTCGGTAGGCGCATTGTTAGGGCTGACCACGGTGATGCTCATCTTGTTGCTAGGCCAAAGCCGGGTCTTCTTCGCGATGAGCCGGGACCGGTTACTGCCGCCTGCTTTCGCCGCAGTGAGCCCGCGGTTCGGCGCGCCGGTCCGGACGTCGATCGTCACCGGAATCGTTGTCGCGCTGCTCGCGGCATTCGTGCCGCTCACCGAGCTCGCCGAGTTGGTGAACATCGGCACCCTGTTCGCGTTCCTGCTCGTCGCTATCGGCGTTCTCGTGCTGCGCCGCACCCGTCCGGACCTGCCGCGGGCGTTTCGCTGTCCTGGCGTGCCCGCAGTTCCCCTCCTCGCGGCGCTTGCCTCCTTTTACCTGATGCTGAACCTGCCTGGCGCAACATGGCTGCGGTTCGTCATCTGGATGGCCATCGGACTGGTCGTGTACTTCACCTACAGCGTCCGGCATAGCCGGTTGGTCACCACCTGATCACCCCGGCGACGCCGGTCCGAGTTTTGCGGCAGGTGTACGTACGCTGCGGAGCATGGACGAGACGCAGGAGAGTTCGTCGGTGGATCATCCGCTGGCCCGGCTCACCGCCGAGGAGATCCGGGCGGCCCGCGCCGTCCTGCAGGGCGCCGGTCTGCTCACCAAGGCCACCCGGTTTGCGGTGCTGGCCTTGGAGGAGCCGCCGAAGCAGGAGGTCATGGCATTCGCTGCGGGCGATCCGGTGGATCGCCGGGTGCGGGCGGTCCTGCTGGACAGCGACACCGGACAGTCTCGGACGGTCCTGGCTTCGATCAGCCGCGATGAGGTCGACCAGGTCACCGACGTCAATCCGGCCGTCGACGGGCAGCCTCCGATCCTGCTTGAGGAGTTCGGTGCCGCCGACGAGATCGTGAAGTCGGACGCCCGTTGGCGAGCGGCGATGTCCCGGCGTGGCATCACCGATTTCGACCTGGTGTGTGCCTGTCCCCTTTCGGCCGGGTCATTCGACATCCCGGGAGAGCCGGGACGTCGCATGTTGCGGGTGCTGTCGTTCTTGCAGCACCACCAGGCCGACCATCCGTGGGCGCACCCTATCGATGGCGTGGTCGCCTACGTCGATCTCACCACCCGGGAGGTGGTGGATCTCCTCGATCAGGAGACAAGGCCTATCCCGCGGGAGGAAGCCAACTTTGACGACCCCGGCTACGTCGGGCCGGTCCGCACGACGCTACGGCCGATCGAGATCGCTCAACCGCAGGGCCGTAGCTTCGTTGTCGAGGACGACGTCGTACGGTGGGAGGGCTGGTCATTGCGGATCGGCTTCGACGCCCGAGAGGGCCTGGTGCTGCACCAGATCACGTTTCGAGATGGTGACCGGGACCGGCCGATCATCTATCGGGCGTCGATCGCCGAGATGGTGGTTCCCTACGCCGACCCCGGGCCGGTGCGGTACTGGCAGAACTACTTCGATGCTGGGGAGTACCTGCTCGGCCAGCAGACCAATTCCCTGGCTCTGGGCTGTGACTGCGTCGGAGACATCCACTACCTGGACGTGGTCGTCGCCGATGGGGATGGAGAGCCGCGCGAGATCCGCAACGCTGTCTGCCTGCACGAAGAGGACTTCGGTGTGCTGTGGAAGCATTCCGACCTGTTCACCGGTTCGGCCGAAACCCGCCGCCAGCGGCGATTAGTGATCTCGTTCTTTGTGACGGTAGGCAACTACGACTACGGCTTTTACTGGTACTTCTACCTCGACGGCACCATGGCGCTCGAAGTCAAGTTGACCGGCGTGTTGTTCACCTCCTCCTACTGTGACGGGGACGAGTGGGCGAGCGAAGTGGCGCCCGGTCTCGGTGCGCCGTACCACCAGCACCTGTTTTGCGCGCGCCTGGACATGATGATCGACGGGGTGACCAACGCGGTCGAGGAGATCGACGTGCGGGGCGAGCCGGTCGGTTCGCGCAATCCGCAGGGCAACGCGTTCGTCCCTTCGGTCACCCGGTTGACCCGGGAGTCCCATGCCGCGCGCGTCGCCGAGCCGGCACTCGCCCGGGTCTGGCACATAGTCAATCCCCAGCAGACCAACCGGCTGGGTCGGCCGGTGGCCTACGCCCTGTGCCCGCAAGGCCAGCCGACGCTGCTTGCCGATGAGAGCTCATCTATCGCCCGCCGGGCGGCGTTCGCGACCCGGCACTTATGGGTGACGCGCTACCATCCCGCGGAGCGGTATCCGGCCGGCGAGTTGGTGAACCAGCACCCGGGCGGAGCAGGCATTCCGCGTTGGATCGCGGCGGACCGTTCCCTGGATGGCGAGGACGTCGTGGTCTGGCGCACCTTCGGTACCACCCACATACCCCGCCCCGAGGATTGGCCCGTGATGCCGGCGGACACCTGCGGGTTCGTGCTCAAGCCGGTCGGCTTCTTCGACCGGAACCCCGCGCTGGATGTCCCGCCCACACCTAGCGCTGGATAGTCAGCAAGCGCGCGGTCACCGCAGCCTCGAACCCCGCGACCAGCTCTTTGAGGTCGGCGGGCAGCCTTTTCATCAGCTGGGCGACGGCGGTCTGAAGCTGCTCCCGGTCCAAGTGGGGAGCGAGCAGGTGATTTGTTCCGGACGCGGCAATCAGAACGACCGACGTCGCCCCGTGTATATCCGCGCCAGCAGGGTTCCCGATCACCGCATTCAGCCGCAGCAGCGACTCGACCGACGTACGCTTGGCAGGCGGAAAGAGGTCCCGGCGTGGCCCCAACAGCCGCCGCGGACGAACCCTGCGCACGGTGCCACACTCAATCAATCTCCGAGCGGTGAGTTCGTAGGCCGTGTCGTCGAGGTTGTCAGTCCAGGTTCGGACCGGGTAAGCCGCCTGCTGCGCGGCAATGCTGGTGACCATGAAGTCAGTGGCGTGGTCGTCGTGGCGGCAGCTGTCCAGCACCGTGACGCGACCGTCGTCCATCGCCAGCCGGCCGTCAATGATCAGTTCAGCGAGTAACGCCGCGACGAGCCCCGCACCGAGAAGGTCACGACGCACCAAGGGCTTGCCGTTTCGGTGATCGTGGTTAATGAGGAAGAAATCGTCCGCTAGCCGGAAGTTCTGCATCGCGCCGACCCAGGGAAACAGATAGCGAAGATTAGCCGAACTACGGTCACCCATCTGATGCTAAGCACCTTATGAAGTTACCCTTTGCACATATTCGGCCGAACATTTGTCGCCCGAATGGCGGTGACACCATCGCCACACCATCAGAATTCTCTACACAGAGTCAGCGAAGGGGAGCTTTATGCCTACCCAGGCCCCCCAGCATGCGGCCTTTCCGCAACTCAGGCGCCGACGACTCGGCGTATCACATCTGGTGTTCTTCACCGTCGCCGCCTCAGCGCCCCTCACCGTGCTGGGCGGGGGAGTGACAACGACCTTCGCCGTCACCGGCCTACCGGGGGTTCCGCTGTCATTCCTCGTCCTCGCGGTGGCGTTGGGCTTGTTCGCGGTGGGTTACGCGGCGATGAGTCGGTACGTGACCAACGCCGGCGCGTTTTACGCCTATCTCACCCAGGGGCTGGGCCGTACCTGGGCCGTCGCCGGCTCGTTCGTGGCGCTGCTGTCCTACAACGCCATCCAGATCGGCCTCTACGGTCTGTTCGGCGTGAGCTTGGGTAACTTCTACTCCAGCAAGCTCGGCGTGGACCTGCCGTGGTGGGTCTGGGGACTGGGCGCGCTGGTCGTGGTCGGCGCTCTAGGCATGGCACGGGTCGACCTCAACGCCCGTGTCCTCGCCGTCTTCCTGACCCTCGAGTGCATCGCGGTGGTGATCTATGACATCGGCGCCTTCACCCATCCCGCGGGCGGTGCGGTGTCCACCGCGGGACTGCAGCCCAGCCAGCTTTTCGAGCCTGGGATCGGCGCGGTGTTCGCGTTCGGTGTCGCCGCCTTCACCGGTTTCGAGTCCGGCGCTCTCTACAGCGAGGAATGCGTCAACCCCCGGCGCACTGTCGCCCGAGCAACGTACACCGCCGTTGCCTTCACCGGCTTGTTCTACGCTCTGTCGTCCTGGGCGATGACGGTGACCGTCGGACCCGAGAACCTCCAGAAGGCCGCGGCCCAGGCCGGACCAGGGCTGGTGTTCAACGCGATCGCCGAGCACTCGACCCCGCTCGTTGCCGATCTGGCCTACGAGCTGTTTCTCACCAGCGTGTTTGCCGCACTGCTGAGCTTCCACAACGGCGTCGCCCGCTACTTTTTTGCGCTCGGCCGCGAGCGCGTTTTGCCAACGGTGCTGGGTAAGGTCGACGCCAGGTCTGGCGGTCCGGTAGCTGGCTCCCTCCTCCAATCGGCAATTGCGCTGATCGTGCTTGCGGTATTCGCCGTCAGCGGCGCCGACCCGCTGCTGCAGATGTTCACCTGGCTCAGTGGGCTGTCGGCGGTGGGAGTGATCCTGCTCATGACCGCCACGTCAGCAGCGGTGCTTGGCTTCTTCGCGAGACGCCAGGCAGACGAGAGTCTCTGGCACCGGATGATTGCACCGGGGCTGGCGTATCTGATGCTCGCCGCCCTGGGCACACTGCTCGTCATCAACTTCGACGCGCTGCTCGGCGGGGCCGAAACATCCTCACCACTAGCCTGGATCCTTCCCGGGCTGGTGTTCGTCAGCGCCGTGCTCGGATTGATCTGGGGCCGAGTGCTACAGACCACCCGTCCCGACGTCTACGACGGCATTGGCCGAAGCGTCGTCACGCGGGTCGCTGAGGACGAGAACTTCGTTTTGCCCAAGCTCCGGAAGTAGCTACATCGGCATTGATGCGTTGCCGGAAAAGTGAGTAGGCCTGACCGCCGTGGCGCCGGATTAAATGGCGTGGGTGAGTTCGGCGAAGGCTGCGGGGGATCCGTTAGTAGTGGCAACATCTCTTGATCCAAGCTGCGGCAATCAGGGATTGAAGCGATAGCCCATGCCGGGTTCGGTGATCAGGTGGCGGGGATGCGACGCGTCGGGCTCGAGCTTGCGGCGGAGCTGGGCGAGGTATACCCGCAAGTAATGCGTCTCGGTCTGGTAGAGCGGGCCCCAGACCTCGGTGAGCAGCTGGCGCTGGCTGACCAGCTTGCCCTGGTGGCGGACCAGGAGTTCGAGAATGCCCCACTCAGTGGGAGTCAGGTGAACCACCACGCCGTCGCGGGTGACCTGCTTGGTGGCCAGGTCGATATCCAGCGCGCCGGCGTGCACGACGGGCTCGTTGCCGGTGGGATTCGCGCTCGCCCGGCGGACCGCGGCGCGCAGCCGGGCGAGCAGCTCGTCCATGCCGAATGGTTTGGTGACGTAGTCGTCGGCACCGGCGTCGAGCGCTTCGACCTTGTCGCTGGAGTCGGTGCGGGCGGACAGCACGATGATGGGGGTGGTGCTCCAGCCGCGCAGACCGGTGATCACGTCGGCTCCGTCAAGGTCGGGCAGACCGAGATCGAGCACGATGACGTCCGGATGCTCGTGCGCTGCCGCGTGCAGCGCCCTGGTGCCGTCGGGTGCGGTCAGCACTGTGTAGCCGCGCGCCGCCAGGTTGATTTTCAGGGCGCGCAGCAGTTGGGGATCGTCGTCGACGACGAGCACGCGGGTCATGGCGCGGTCTGGTCGCCGCGTTGCGGCGTCTTCGGTAGCGAGATCGCCAGGGTCAAGCCACCGCCGGGGGTGTCCTCGACGGTCAAGGTACCGCCCATGGCCTCGGTAAAACCTTGGGCAACGCTCAGACCCAGCCCGATGCCGCAGGTGGCGTTGCGGTCACCCAGGCGCTGGAACGGGGTGAACATGGTGCTGGCCGATCCCGGCGGGACACCGGGCCCGTGATCGACCACCCGCAGCTCGACATGGCCGGCGTGGGCGCTGGCCCGCACCGCCACCGGCGATCCCCCGCCGTGGCGCAGCGCGTTGTCGACGATGTTGGCGACGACGCGTTCCAGCAGCCCGGCGTCGGCCAGCACATGCGGTAGCGACTCGTCGATGTCCACCTCAACGGCGCGGCCGCCGTCGAGCCCGGACAGGGCACGCAGCACCACCTCGTCATAGCCCACCGGCTGCAGCGCCGGAGTGATCGCGCCGGTGGCCAACCGCGAGGAGTCCAGCAGGTTGTCCACCAGTGCGTGCAACCGGTCGGTGGACTCCTCGACGGTGGCCAGCAGCTCGGCGCGGTCGGCTGCGGACAGCTTCAGCTCGGGATCACGCAAGCTCGCTGCCGCAGCTTTGATCGAGGTCAACGGGGTATGCAGGTCGTGCCCTACAGCCGAAAGCAGCGCGGTGCGCAGCGCTGCGGCATGCGTCTGGCGCTGCGCCTCGGCGGCTTCGGCCGCCATCCGCTGCTGGCGCAGCGCCAGCAGTGCCTGCCCGGCAGCGGCTTCAAAGATCAGCTGGTCGGCCGCGGTCACCGCGCGCCCGCGCAGGGCGAGCCGGACATCATCGGTGACGGGAATGTCGGTGTCAGCCTGGTCCGGGCGCAGGCACGGGTCCAGACCGCTGGCGGCGGCCAGCCGCCACTGGCGGTCATGGCATTCCAGCAGCGCTACCGACGTGACCGCGAAGTTTTCCCTGATCTTGTCCAGCAACCTCGGCAGCGGATCGGGATCGAGCAGCACAGTGCGGGCGTAGGACGCCAGCAGGGACGCTTCGGTGCGGGCCCTGGCCGCTTGCTTGGCGCGCCGGGCAGCGCGATCGACCACCATCGCCACCAGCACGGCGACCAGCAGCATCAACGCCAGGGTGATCGCGTTAGTCCGGTCGGCGATGGTCAGGGTGTACAGCGGTGGGGTCAGGAAGAAGTTCAACAGCAGCCCGCCGAGCACCGCCGCCAGCAGCGCCGGTCCCAAGCCGCCGACCAGCGCCACGCTCACCACCGCGAGCAGGACCAGACCGACGTCGGTGGACAGACCGAACAGCTCCTGGGCGCTCACCCCGATCGCCGTGGCGACCGCCGGTAGCACCACCCCGGCGACCCAGCCCAGCCGCTTGCGT
Organism: Pseudonocardiales bacterium; assembly: GCA_019241525.1. GTDB lineage: Bacteria > Actinomycetota > Actinomycetes > Mycobacteriales > Pseudonocardiaceae. Next base: position 21,821 of record JAFAWY010000018.1, on the reverse strand, counting down.
GAGCGCGACAACGCGCCTCGCGAGGCGGTCAGGTGTACTCCGCCGCCAGCCTGCTCGTGGGTGACCAGGTGCACGTCGATGGATCCGGAACGCTGCACCACCGTGGAGCTGATTCCCTGGTTGAACAGCCGGGCCAAGCGGGAGCGCCGGGACGTGCCCAGCACCAGCTGGGTAGCGTTGACGCCGCGGGCGAAGTCCAGCAGCGCGGTCGGGATGTCGTCGCCGACCACGGTGTGAAAACTGGCGCCCATCCCTTCGGCCAGTGCGCGGCAGCGGGCCAGCGCGGCCGGGTCAGCGCCGGCGAGACCGTCGCCGCGCAGGATGTGCAGCACCAGCAGCTCCGCACCAACCCGGGCGGCGATCCGCCGGGCGCGGCGCACCAGGGTCTCACTCTCCGGGCCACCGGTGATCGCCACCACCAGCCGCTCCCTGATCTCCCATCCGCCGGTGACCTGCCGTTCACCGCGGTAGCGGCGCAGCGCCACGTCGACCTGATCAGCCACCCACTGCAGGGCAAGCTCACGCAATGCGGTCAGGTTGGCCGGGCGGAAGTAGTTGGCCAGCGCGGCGTCGATCTTTTCCGGGCGGTAGATGTTGCCGTGCGCCATCCGGCGCCGCAGCGCCTCGGGGGTGATGTCGACCAGCTCGATCTGCTCGGCGCGGCGCACCACCTCGTCAGGCACGGTCTCCCGTTGGGCGACACCGGTGATCCCTTCGATCACCTCGTGCAGCGACTCCAGATGCTGGATGTTCACCGTCGACAGCACGGTGATCCCGGCGGCGAGCAGCTCCTCGACGTCCTGCCACCGCTTGGTATGGCGGCAACCGGGCACGTTGGTGTGCGCCAGCTCGTCGACAACCACCACCGCCGGGCGGCGTGCCAGCACCGCATCGACGTCCATCTCGGTGAACTCCGCACCCCGGTAGGTCATCCGCCGGCGGGGCACGATTTCCAGACCGTCGAGCAGCGCCTTGGTTTTGGGCCGGTCGTAGGTCTCCACGAGCGCCACGACCACGTCGGTACCCCGCTCGGCGCGGCGCCGGGCCTCACTGAGTGCCGCGTAGGTCTTGCCCACTCCCGGCGCGGCACCCAGGTAGAGACGCAGGACCCCCCGCGCGGACCGTTGCGTGCTACGGCACGGTTTGCCGTTCACGGCTCAACTCGCTCCCCAGCCAGCCCTGGCTGGCTACTCCGAGGAGGTAGGGAACGTTGACCACGACCACGCCTGGTGTGAACAGCAGCCGGGCCTTGATCCGCAGCGCGCTCTGGTTGTGCAACAGGTTCTGCCACCATCGCCTTGTGACGTGCTCCGGGATATACACCGCGATCACCGCGCGCGGCTTGTCGCGCCGCAGCCGCTGGATGTAGTCGGTCAGCGGCCGCAACAGGTCGCGGTAGGGGGCTTCCAGGACTTTGAGCGGCACCGAGATGCCGTGCCGCTGCCAGGCTTCGGCCAGCTCCCGAGTCTCCTGCTCATCGGTGGCCATCGTGACCGCCTCCAAGACATCCGGGCGGTTGGCCCGCGCGAAGGCCAGCGCCCGCAGCGCGGGCTTGTGCAGCCGGGAGACCAGTACCAGAGCGTGGACGCTGGCGGGCAGCGTCGGCGGCGTCTGGTCCGGGGCGACCTCGGCGGTGACCCGAGCGTAATACCGATTGATGGCGCGCATCAGGAAGAACAGCACGATCATCGCGGCCACCGCGAGCCAGGCCCCGTGCTCGATCTTGGTGACGAACACCACCACCAGCACGACCGCCGTGCAGATCGCGCCGATGAGGTTGATCAGCTGCGCCCGCCGGATCGCTCGCCTGCGGGCCGGATCGGCGCTGTGTGCGAGCTCCCGGTTCCAGTGCCGCACCATGCCGAACTGGCTGAGCGTGAAGCTGGTGAACACCCCGATGATGTAGAGCTGGATCAATTTGTCGATATTGGCGTCGAACCCGATGATCAAGACAGCGGCGAAGGAGGCCAGCAGCAGGATGCCGTTGGAAAACACCAGCCGGTCACCCCGGTTGTGCAGCTGCCGGGGCAGGTAGCGGTGCTGGCCCAGAATGGACGCCAGCACCGGGAAGCCATTGAACGCCGTGTTGGCAGCCAAGATGAGGATGCCCGCGGTGGCCGCCTGGAACAGGTAGAACAGCACCGACTCCCCGCCGAACACCGACGCGGCGATCTGGGAGATCACTGACGGGTTGCCGTCAGGGTTGGCCCGGGCGTGCAGGGCGACAGCGAGCACGGTGATCCCGCTGAACATGGTGATCGCGAGAGCACCCATCAGGGTAAGGGTGATCGCGGCGTTGCGGCTTTTGGGCTTGCGGAAGGCTGGCACTCCGTTGCTGATTGCTTCCACCCCGGTCAGCGCGGTGCACCCGGAGGCGAATGCTCGCAGCAGCAGCAACGCGGTGAACACCCCGCCCAGCGCGGCGGTCTGCGTCACCGGCGCCGTTGCGGTCTCGGCCGCTGGCAGGCCGCCGGCGAAGCTGCGCACGGCGGCGATGGTGAACATCAGGTAGGTCAATCCGATGAACGAGTAGGTGGGTATGGCGAAGGTCCGCCCGGACTCTTTCGTTCCGCGCAAGTTGGCCAGCACAAGGACCAGCACGAATCCCACCGACAGCGCCACCGCGTGCGGCTGCAAGGAGCGCAACGCCGAGGTAATGGCCACCACTCCGGACACGATGGACACCGCCACCGTCATGACGTAGTCCACCAGCAGCGCGCTGGCCGCCACCAGCGATGCGGACTCCCCGAGATTGTCCCTGCTGACCACGTACGCGCCGCCACCGTTGGGGTAGGCGTAGCAGGTCTGCCGGTAGGACGCGACCACGACGACCAGCAGCACCACCACGGCCAGTCCCACCCACGGGGTCAGCGTCAATGCGGCCAGGCCGCCGGCGCCGAGCACGAGCACGATCTGCTCGGTGGCGTAAGCGACGGAGGAGATGGGGTCGCTGCAGAACACCGGCAGCGCCAGCCATTTCGGCAGCAGCGTTTCACCCAGCCCCGCGCTGCGCCGCGGCCGCCCGACCAGCAGGCGCTTGAGCATGTCGAACACGATTCGAGCCTGGCAGCCCGGCGCTGCTACAGCACCGATCTTGACGCCTTCTTAACGGTTTGAGCGGGGTTTGGTGCGCGTACCGGCCCGGCGCCGCTTCCGCGTCAGGAGGCCACCAAGATCAGCCGGGAGCACATCAGGATCTGGCTCACGCCGGATCTCGGCGGCCACCGACTCGCGCTGATGGTTGTTGCCGAGATCGCCCGAGCGTGCTGCGTACGGGCAGCCAGGAGATGAGCTCCGGCGGGCCAGCCGGAAAAGTCAACAGTCCAAACCAGCAACGAGGCCGCTAGTGTCACGAATGGGGCGCAGCGCGATCCCGGCTGGATGCGCGGCGCGGCGTGGTGACTGGAGGTCAGCAATGGTCGTCGGGTTGCTCTGGATGGGGGGCATACTCATCGCAATGGGGTGGTTCGCCATCGGTTGGATCGCTCGCGGTCAAGAAAACCGCAAGTACGCGGAAAGTCGGCTCCGGCGCCTGGCCGACCGGGCAATGGAGGACCAGTGGGATCTCATTGAAGCTCGCGCCCGGTGGGACGCCGAGCGGGTACCCCGGGATTCCCCGACCGTGGTGAACGTCTACCTGGCCCCGCCGGATGTCCCTGCCCCCCGACCGTGGGTGATTGACGGCGAGATCGTCCCATCAGTACCGGCGCAGCCACGTAAGGCAATCGAACCCCGCCCGCGGCATGGAGAACTGGCTGATGTTCGCGCGCGCCGATCCCCCAGGCCGTGAACTCGACGCAGCGGACATTCCTGAACCTAAGGGCGGCGGACAACGTCGCTGGCGTCGAGTTCATGACAGGCGTGAGGCGGTGGGCTATCTGATGCCGCGCCGGGCGTAGGCACCCGCGGCGAGGGACACTCCGATGGCGGCGACGGCGACCTGCAGGATGATGAGAATCCAGGGGATGCCGCCGCTGGCGTTGGCGTAACCGAAGGCCGCAGCGATGAACCCGCCGATGAACGAGGCGATGATGCCGATGACGATGGTGAGCCAGATCGGAATCGCCTGCTTGCCGGGCACGACCAGGCGCCCTAACGCGCCGATGATGAGCCCAACGATGATGGCCGAGATAATTCCCCCGATAGTCATGTTCCTACCTCCATGGTGCCGGCGTCGAGCTTCGAGATACCCCGACGGCTCGGGGTTCAGTCTTGCGTCCTCGATGTTGTCGAGCTAGCTCGCTTGCGGTCACCGGTGTCGGTGAGGTTCAGGGCTTACGGCCGACGCCCCCGACGATGCAGTGCTGGGCCGGCTCCAGCGGCTTGATCCGTGGCCCGTCCGGCCACCAGTCGACACACCGGGTCAGACCGGGCTCGACCAGATCAAGTCCATTGAACAGCTCCAAAATCTCGGCACGTGGCCGAAACCATCCACTGCCCAGGGGGCTGTGCACAAAAATTTGCTGCAGCCGTTTGGCGACTTCGGTGTATTCGTTCTCCGGGTCGAGGAAATGGCTGATCGCCACGTAAGAGCCTGACGGCAACGCATCGATGTATTCGGCCATGATGCTCGCCGGGGATCGGTCACCGTTATAGTGGTGCAGCGTCCCGAGCTGGAACAGGGCGATCGGTTGCGAGAAATCCAGGTACTTGCGCACGACCTCATCGTTGAGGATCTGGCGTGGTTCAAAGATGTCGGCGGCGCTAAAATGCGTCTGGTCGTTTTCGACGAGTAATGCCCGCCCGTGTGCCAGCACCACCGGGTCATTGTCGACGTACACCACTCGTGATTCCGGCTGGATGCGCTGGGCAACGTGGTGAGTATTTTCCGCGGTGGGCAATCCCGAGCCGCAGTCCAGATACTGGGTGACGCCGGTCTGCTGGGCGATAAATCGAGTCACCCGGACCAGAAAACGACGGTGATCCCAGGTGAAGCGGCCTATCTCCGGGGCGATCTGGGCCAGGCGCCGGACCACCTCGCGGTCGACTTCGTAGTTGTCCTTTCCGTTGAGCGCGGCGTCGTAAACCCGGGCGATACTCGCCTTCGTCGTGTCGATATAGCCCGGCGTGAGGTCTGCTTGCAGGGCCGAACCATCCGGCGTGAGGCCTCCTTGCAGGGCCGAACCGTCAGGTGCGGGGGCTGCTTGCCGGGCCGAACCGTCAGGCTTCACATTGTTCGACATCCGAAGCCTCACAAACGCTGTAGTTACGGATCTGACCGCCGAGCCTAGAGGGGTCGGAAGGCGCGGGAAACTATCATGACAGGGCAGGCGATGAGCCCGATCCCCGGCTGTGTCCTGCGGAGACATGGCCTTGCGTCCTGACAAGGCCCCACAATACCTCCGGCTGGATAACGAGCAGCGTGATAGCCTCACCGCTCCCGCATCGAACCTGACTGGCTGCTCGATCCTTACGGCAAATTGACAGCGGCTAACGCTCAAGCTAACTTCGTGCATGTGCATGTGCATGTGCATGTGCATGTGCATGTGCAGGTGCACCTAGGCGAGGGGCTAGCGTTGATCTTCAGTCCGGATGAGATGGTTGCCTTACCGGCAGCCGCCAAGGATGGCGAGTTCCACGACTACGCCAGCTGAATACAACTCGCAACAGACGGACCGGCGGGGGAGACCAGGTGCCGGTGCGGCGAGGGTGGCAAGCCAGTCACTGCTGCTGGCCCGCCACCGGCCTGGCGGTCTGGGCCAGACCGGCCGCGCCGTGCACCTGGTTCCGGTGGGCCCGCTCTGCGACACGGGTGTCGTCGCGGCCCTCTGCGGCGGCCTGCTGTGCCTCGAAGAGATCGAGACTGTGGAACCCGGCGAAGGGGTGCCATGCCACGTGTGCCTCATGAACCAGGCCACCGCCATGACCTGCCATCCTGAATCGTCAGGAGCCGAGTTCGAAGACCCGGCGAGCTCCCTGGGTGAGCCGGCCTATCAGGCGTGGGGCTGGCCAGTGAGGCAGCACCGCGGTGTGATCCAGCTGCGGCTCGACTGCGACGCCTCCGCCATCGCAATCCCTACCGTGCTGAGTGTCCAGGTGACGCAGGTTCTCGTTGAACGTCTGTGCGCACCGGCGGTGCTGGCCCACCCGGACGCCCCTGATCATCACATGGTGCTTGCGGGGGAACGATTCGGTACCACGCTGCCCTGGCCGTCCGGCGTTTACCAGGTGACTGGCGCCGTCATGTTGCCACCTACCAAGACGATCTATGGGCCGATCACCTGGGTACACCCGCCGAGCAAAGACTCATTGCGGCTGTCCCGGGAGATCGACATCTTCAGTGCGCTGCGCACGGTGTTCAACGACTAGGCGCGCTCAGTCGCCGGGCTCAACCCTGCAGCTGCCGGCCTGCCTGGCCAACGCAACCATCATTGTCGAACCCGACGACAAGCGGTGGTCACAAACTCAAGACCATGGCCTGCCACGCGGCAGGGGGAAACGGCCAGCACCGGGCTGGCAGGACCGAGTTTGCTGTCCCGCACACCGATCCACCCGACCACTTCAGTGGTCATCTCGACGCATTCTTGGCCATCCGGAAATGAGTAGCTCGACTTTCGCCACTGGGTGCAGTTGCGAAGGGCGGTCTGCGCGATTTTGTGGTCCACGTGATCTCCTCCACATCGCGGATCAAGACACCCCGCGATCTTCCGGGGCATACCGGATCCACAGGACAACATAGGGTGAACGTAAGATACGGGGAACATCCTCGGAGTGGGAAATTAATTGCAACAAATCTCCCAGTAGGTGTGCAAATGACAGTGCAGGATAACGGAATGCCCCGGTGATTACGTCTTGTCACAGATTGTGTACTGTTCGTGACTGGCGGCTCGCCTGGTCGGTCGAAGAAAGTACATCTGTACGAAACGTCTGCACTTTGCATCGGTACGCGACGCGGCAGAACTACACATTCGTGCATGTGCTCTTGCACCGCTGTGCAAACGTCTGGGACGGTTGCCCCACGATATGCCGGTGAAACCGCCCAGTCGTCAGGGGGGTTGCATCGAGGGTTCTCCACACACTAGGCAATTAAGGCCACTCAGGGTGATGCGTGACACGGTGGATGCGAGCTGGGCTCTCCAGTACGTGGGCAAGTGCCACGGTGGTCAGGGGTGTGGGTGCTTTCGATACCTGCTGCACGCGGCGGCTGTTGCCCGACGAGGCCGCCGCGGCAATCCGTCCAGTGTGGACATCGACGGCGTGTGGGGGTGGCCGGTACCGGCCAGGTCGAAGGAGTGCATGAGGTGATCCGATGGCGTTGACCCCTACCGACGTTCGCAATGTCGGGTTCAGTAAGCCGCCGCTCGGCAAGCGTGGTTACAGCGAGGATGAGGTAGACGCTTTCCTCGACCTCGTTTGTGCCGAACTGACCCGGTTGATCGACGAAAATAATGAGCTACGCAGGCAGCTCGAGCAGCGCGATCGGCAGCTTCGCGCGGCGACAGCGGAGCAGGCCCGGCCGCCGGCCAAGGTGCAGACCCCGCCGTCCCGGGACTGCGACACCCAGGCCGCCAAAGTGCTGGGGATGGCCCAGCAAATCGCCGATCGGCTCACTGCTGATGCCAAGGTGGAGGCGAACGGGATATTGAGCGAAGCCCGGACCAAGTCCGAGCGGCTGCTTTCCGAGGCACGGGTAAAGGCCGATGACATGATCAACGAGGCCAGGACTCGCGCCCAGACCATGATCAACAATGCGCACAGTAAAGCTGAGACCTTGGAGCGGCAGTCGCAGGAGAAGGCTGCGGCCCTGGAGCACGACGCGGCACGGAGGCACGCTGAGATCATCGGCTCCATCAGCCACGAGAAGGTTGTCCTGGAAAGGAAAGTCGAAGAGCTGCGCACGTTCGAAAGTGAGTACCGCTCTCGCCTGGCGACCTACCTGCAAGCACAGCTGCGCGAGCTTGATCTTCGTGGATACACGCCGCCGGCGACCGTAACGCCGGATCAGCAAGACGTTCCGAGCGCCGGGTTCAGGACACCCGCCACTGCTGGTGTCCACAGTGCCGATGATCCGCAGATAGGTGCCGGTGCAGCTACTGATGTGACCAGAATTCCTGTCCCGCGCAACGGATCGTTCAACGGAAGCCATGCCGACGACCCGGTCGTCATGCGCTGGGAACCCGCAGTGTAAAGCTCCTCCCCGCGCACTGGTACCAGTCATCCCGCGGCGGTCACACCGACCCTCGCGCTCGGCAGCGGTGTAGCTCGCTCGCTGAGGTCTGTGGGGTAAGTTGCCTCGCCGTCGCGGGATGCTGGTGGCGCGCTCAAGGTCAACTATCGGTCAAACGGGTGATATGGCCGGTTATACCGGTGGAGTAAGCTGATCAATTACCAGCTAGGGGGAGGTCAGCTTATAACCACGCGTATCCGAAGTATTGCGTTGCATCAGGCTCGGCCATGGTGGTCGGCGGTGTAATAAACTACACCACTTGCGTGGAGCGGATTCGCGCCGGTTAATTTCCTGCGTGATAATCGTGGTGATGGCGTCACTATCACGCCGGATCCCCGTTTATCGCAATGACTTGTGCGCTTGAGCGTATTTTCATCGTATCGCGATACGGGGGGCGGGATACAGTGAACCTAGAAGCGGCGCGGAAGAAAAACATACTCGCGGCGGGTGACGTGTATGTGCCCGCGCCGAGAACGGAATTGCAAATCAACACCACCGTGGTGCATTCGGCTCGGTTCTGGAATTACTTGCTTGGTGGTCGGGACAATTATGCGGTCGATCGGGAGGCCGCGGAAGCGATCCTGGAAGTCATTCCCAGCCTGCGCGACACAGTCCGCGCCGAGCGAAGATTCCTCGTGCGCGCTGTCCAGTATCTGGCTGGTAAGGCGGGGATCCGCCAGTTCCTTGACATCGGCACCGGACTGCCCACTGCGAGCAACACGCATGAAGTGGCGCAACTGCTCGCACGAGAGTCGCGCATCGTGTACGTCGACAATGATCCGCTCATCATGGCCCACGCGCGTGCCCTGCTGACAAGCACTCCTGAGGGTGCCACCGACTACGTGCACGCAGACATCCAGGAACCAGATGTCATCTTGGCCGAAGCCGCTCGGACGCTGGACTTTTCCCAGCCAGTCGGGCTTATGCTGCTAGGGATCTTGAACTTTGTCCCGGGCGCCGCCCAAGCTCACGCCATCCTGCACCGGCTCCTTGCTGCCTTGTCTTCCGGTAGCCACCTGGTGATATCGCATCCCACTCCGGAGATTGACGGTGCGGCGATGAAGGAAGCCATGCGGCTGTGGAATGAAAGCGGCGCGGCTCCTATCGTGTCGCGCAGTCGGCAGGAGCTGATCCGATTCTTCGACGGCCTCGAGCTGCTTGAGCCTGGCGTCGTGTCATGTTCGCTATGGCGACCCGATCCATCTGAAATCGGCGTGCTTGCTCCGGTGTTTCATTTCAGTGGTGTTGGACGGAAGCCGTAGTATCTCATCGGCAGGAGGACTGGTGTGGGCGCCACTCGGCCCAGTCGTCATTCGGCTGGTGGTCAGGCTCCAATACGTGTGCAGGGTCCCACTGCGCTGCGCATCGCGTTGGGCACTCAGCTGCGACGGCTCCGCGAGGCCAAGGGAATCAGCGCAGAGGCCGCTGGCTACGCGATTCGCGCTTCTCATGCCAAGATCAGCCGCATGGAGCTGGGACGGGTTGGCTTCAAGGAGCGCGACGTGGCCGATCTGCTCACCCTCTACGGAATTACCGATGAGCAGGAGAGAAAAGCATTCCTGTCGTTGGCTCGGCGGGCCAACGTCCCGAGTTGGTGGCATGAATACAGCAATATCCTGCCGAACTGGTTTGAGATGTACCTTGGCTTGGAGCAAGCCAGTTCGGTCATCCGCAGTTACCAACCCCAATTCATGCCTGACCTGTTGCAGACGCGCCAGATTGCCTATGAGGTAATCCAGCTTGGCCACCCAGAAGAATCATCCGGCGATATTGAGCGACGGCTTGCACTGCGGATGGCGCGTCAGCAGATCCTCATCGAACCCGGAGCGCCCAACTTGTGGGTTGTGATCGACGAGGCGGCGTTATGGCGGCTTGGCGAAGGCCCGGCGATGCGGGCGCAGCTCCAGCATCTGATCACCATGTCGGCGCTGCCCAACGTCAGGATCCAGGTGCTCCCGATCGGCTTCGGCGCGCACGTGGCGGTAGGCGGTCCGTTCACGATCCTGCGGTTCTCCGAACCCGACCTACCCGACATCGTCTACCTCGAACAGCTCACCAGCGCTCTTTACCTGGACAAGGCTCAGGACGTCGAGCACTACCTCAAGGTCATGGACCGCTTGTGCGTCGAAGCAAAATCCCCCGCCGAGACCATCAGGTTCCTCGCCGACACCCTCCGGAACCTCTGACCCGATCCCGATCTGCCTCCATGCCGGGACGCGTGGCGGGGTTCTTTCAGGGCAAGCTGTGTGGTGATGACGGCTGCGTCCTTAGCACTACCCGAGCCGGTGGCACCGATGCTGGCCTGCGCCGGTACGCCCCCGTCCGGTGCCGGTTGGGCCTTTGAGTTCAAGTGGGACGGCGTGCGCGCCATCGCCGCGGTCGCCGGCGACCGGTGGCGGTTGTACAGCCGCAACGGCAACGACATCACCGGCGGCTATCCCGAACTGCTCGCATTGACCGGAGTGATCGGCGACCGGCGGGCGCTGCTCGACGGGGAGATCGTGACGTTGGGCGCGGCCGGGCGTCCGGATTTCGGGCTGCTCCAGCAGCGCATGCATGTCCGTGGCCCCAGCCCGGCACTGCTGACCCGGGTGCCGATCTGCTACTACGTGTTCGACCTGCTGGACGTCGATGGCCGCTCGCTGCTGGCGGACAGCTACCAGCAGCGCCGGGACGCGCTGACGAATCTCGATCTTGATCGCGGGTCGTCACTGATCCGGGTACCGCCGCACTATCCCCATGCTGACGGTGGCCAACTGCTCGAGGTGGCCCGCCAGCACGGGCTGGAAGGCGTAGTAGCCAAACGCTTGCGCTCCCGGTACGAACCCGGACGCCGATCTCTCTCGTGGATCAAGACTGCCCTGTTTCACACCCAGGAGGTACTGGTTGGTGGCTGGACAGCCGGTCAGGGTCACCGGGCCGGCACGCTGGGCGCGCTGCTGCTCGGCGCTTACGACGAGCAGGGCCGGTTGCGTTACCTCGGTGACGTCGGGACCGGCTTTACCGAACTCATGCTCAGCGACCTGATGGCTCGGCTCACCGCGCTGGGACAGCCCGGTAGCCCGTTCGACGAGCCGGTGCCCCGCGACCACGCCCGCCGAGCGCACTGGGTGCGCCCCGAACTCGTCGGAGAGGTCGAGTACCGGGCCGTGACTCCGGACCGCCGGCTGCGCCACACCGCCTGGCGCGGGTTGCGTGCCGACAAGGATCCAGCGGAGGTGACGTTCCGGTGAAGATGCTGGATCCGTCTTGGTGGCCGATGATGGCCATGGTCGAGTTGGGTGAACTGAGCTGGGGGAAGGAGCCATGCCGGAAACCTCATTCGCGGCCGGAACCGAGCAGTGGGTGGGTGAGCTCGGCCGGCTCCGGGGTGTGGTGCGCCAGCATGTCGTCGCCGCGCAGTTAACGGGGATCGTCAACAATTCCGGGCCGCTGCGGGTGCTGGACGTCGGGTGCGGCCAGGGCACCCAGTCGTTGCTGCTGGCGCGCCGCGGCCATGATGTGACCGGCCTGGACGTCTCCGCAGAGCTACTCGGCCATTTCGCCGATGCCCTGGATAGTGAACCGGCCGAGGTCCGGGCCCGGGTGCAGCTGATCCAGGGCTCGGGGGAGGCTGCGGCTGAGCTGGTAGCCGGGCCATTTGATCTGGTGATGTGCCACGGGGTGCTGATGTATCTCGACGACATCGACCCGATGCTGGCCGCGTTGTCCGCGGTAGCGGGCGAGCAGGCCACCCTGTCGCTGCTGATCCGCAATGGGCTCGCGATGGCGATGCGCGATGGACTGCGCGGCGACTACCCGGCTGCGCTGCGTGCCTTCGACACTGACCAGTACACCAACCGGCTGGGCTTGACCGCGCAAGCCCACACTCCCGAGATCATCGATCGTGCCCTGCGGCCGTTCGGCTGGCAGCGCCAGCGGTGGTACGGGGTACGGGTCTTCACCGACCACAGTGATGAACCGGCTCCGGCGGCCGACGAGCTGACCGACCTGCTGGCCGCCGAATTGCAAGCCGGCGCCCGTGACCCGTACCGGCAGGTTGCCGCGCTGCTGCACCTTTCTTACTCCCGCGGTGCCCGATGAGTGACCCACAGGAGCGGCTGCACACCTACCGCGCCAAGCGGGATTTCGCGGTGACCGCCGAGCCGGCCGGTTCCCCGGGGGTTTCCTCAGGTGCAGGTTCCTCAGATCTTGACGCAGGCGCCAACCGGTTCGTGGTGCAACGCCACCGTGCCCGCCGGCTGCATTACGACCTGCGGCTGGAGATGGACGGGGTGCTGGTCAGCTGGGCCGTGCCGCGCGGGCCGACGCGCGACCCCAAGGTCAGGCAGCTGGCCGTGCACGTCGAGGACCACCCCATCGAATACTTCGACTTCGAAGGCGTCATCCCCAAAGGTGAGTACGGCGGCGGCGACGTCATCGTGTGGGACTGGGGGACCTGGCAGCCGTCGGGAACCGACGATCCCGTCGGCGCCATCAAGCGCGGTGAGCTGCACTTCGACCTCTACGGCGAGAAGCTGGCCGGTCGGTTCGTGCTGGTGCGCACCGGCGAGCCCGTGAGCAAGAAAAGGGCCAGCGGCGAGCAGTGGTTGCTGATCCACAAAAACGACGATTACGCCGAGCGGGGATGGAATCCCGAGGATCATCCCCGATCGGTCAAGAGCGGCCGCACCAATGACGAGGTGGCCGCGGCACCCGAGTTGATGTGGCGCGGTGACCTTGCACCGGACCAGGCTGCCGTCTCACTGGTCCAGACGCCCCGGCGAGTATGGGACCCACCGACCGACGACGAGCTGGCCGCGCTGGACGCGCTGGGTACCAAGGGCCGGTGGATCATCCAGGGCCGTGAGCTCACCTTGACCAACCTCAACAAGGTGCTGTTCCCCCCGCGAGACGGCCCACATCATGACAAACCGGTGCCGCCGATCACCAAACGTGACCTCATCCGCTACCACGCCATGATCGCCCCGTACATGCTGCCCTACCTCGCCGACCGCCCGGTCAATGCCCACCGGTATCCCGACGGTGTGCAGCGGCCGGGCTTCTGGCACAAAGAGGTGCCCGATTACGCGCCGGACTGGCTGACCCGCTGGCACAACACTGAAGCCGGCGCCGACAAGACGCAGTGCTACGCCGTGATCGATAGCGTGCCGGCGCTGGTGTGGATGGCGAACCACGCGGCGGTGGAGTTGCACCCCTGGACTTCTGGGCTGCCCGACGTGCATCAGCCGACCTGGGCATTGATCGACGTCGATCCGGGACCGGCCACGAGCTTCGACGACGTGCTGGTGCTGGCTCGGCTCTACCGGGTGGCGCTGGACCACCTCAAAGTGGCTGCGATGCCGAAGGTCACCGGGCAGCGCGGCGTGCAGATCTGGGTGCCCGTCCGTTGCGGCTACACCTTCGAAGACACCAGGGTGTGGGTCGAGAAGGTCTCCCGCGCTGTCGGCCGGACCGTCCCCGAGCTGGTCAGCTGGGAATGGCACAAGGACCGCCGGGAAGGGCTGGCCCGCCTGGACTACACCCAGAATGCGATCAACAAAACGCTGGTGGCGCCGTTCAGCACGCGACCCGCTGCTGGCGCCCCGGTGTCTGTCCCGCTCTCCTGGGACGAGCTGGACGATCCCGATCTCACCCCGGACCGCTGGACGATCCGCAGTGTCCTGGACCGAGTGCACAACGTCGGCGACCCGCTCGCCCCCCTCATCGGCCAGCAACAAGACCTGCCACCGCTCTAGCCCGGGTTGGAGGCATTGCGGTTGAGGGTGTGGGAGATGAGCTGCTGGAGTACCGCGGTGGCCGAGCGGGGGTCGCGGGCGTCGCAGGTCATCAGCGGCACTTGCGGGTCCAGCGCGAGGGCATCCCGGAGCTCGTCGAGGTCGTGGTCAAGCCCACCGTCGACCATGGTGACAGCCACGATGAACGGTACGCCGGAGCTGTTCTCAAAGTAGTTGATCATCGTGAATGCATCTTCGATGCGCCGGGGGTCGACGAGCACCACAGCGCCCAGCGCTCCGGTGAATGCCTGGTGCCCCGGTTGCGACGTGCCGAACAGGTACACCACCAGGTCCGCATGCAGGGTGATCCGGCCGAAATCTGTGGCGGCCTCGACAGCGATGGGGTGAGTATCCGACACCGACCCCACGAAGGTGGTCTTCCCTGTTCTGGGACCTCCAGTGATGATGATCTTCGTGGGGGGCGTGGCCGCCTTGAGCGAGCCCGATTGTGCCCCGGGCTGAGGTCCAAACCGGCCCGGAGAGGTAGCGAACAGGTTGCGTAGCTCGTCGAAGATCGGCGTTCCGACCACGCGGCCCCCTCGTAACCCCCGGCTGGCTTGATCGACTTCCCCGACGGTTTAGATTTCAGGGCACCGCAGGATTCAGCTGCTGTGGGCTGTGGTAACCGACGCGAGGTACTGCGTAGCCTTTTCCGGGTCAAGGAACCAATGCTGGTAATCGGTGGGGTCGGCGAAGCCGTTGACAAAGCGGTGCGCGATCTCCGGATAGGTAGCCGCCGCGCCGAGCAGTTTCATCACATGCTCGGGAGGCGGCGCGAGCAGCGCGTTGGTCCATATGGTGGTGTGCTGGGCATCGGCCCAGTACCGGTCGAACGTCTGTTGCATCCACGCCCGGTCAAATGGCTGGTCGCCGCGATCGAGGATGCTGGCCAGGTACGAGGCCGCGCACTTGCTTGCGCTGTTCGAGCCCTGCCCGGTGATGGGGTCATTGGCTACCACCACATCGGCCATGCCCAGCACCTGCCCGCCGGAGGGAAGCTCACCGACTGGTCGTCGCACCACGGGCGGGTAACCACCGGTCAAGGTGGCCCTGCCGTCGGTGAGCTCGACGTGATGGCACCGGTCGTATTCCCAGGGCACGAATTGGCGCATGAGATTGAGAGTGCGTACCAGATGCTCAGCCGGGGAAGGCCGATCATCCCAGCAATCCAGTGGACCACCGGGAATTCCCTCAAAGAACAGAATATCGCACGGGCCGCTGACGGTGAAGCACGGCATGATGAACAGCTCGCCAACGCCGGGAACAGCATTGAACCGTACCGCCCGCACAGTGGGATGTTCTGGCCGTGGCGTCATGCCATGTACGTAAACCACGGCGAGAATACGCTGGGTGGTGGAATAGGGAGAACGGCTGGGGTCACGGTCGAACAACTGAACCAGTTCTCCCTTGCCGGCGGCGATGATGACAAGGTCATAAAAATTGGTCAACCCATCGAGATCGTATGTCGTGACGCCGTGGTACACGACCTTGCCGCCCCGATTCTCGAAGAGCTCTAGCCATCCAGACATCTTCACTCGCTGGTCCACTGACTGCGCATAGTCGTCGAGCTCGCCGAGCCAGTCCAAGACGCGTTCGTGATTGGGTCCCGCAATGGAAAGCCCCAAGCCTTCGATGTCCGGCGTTTGCCGCTCCCAGAGATTTAATCCATAGTCGCGTTCGTGCTGCAGGGCAGGGCCGAACATGCATTGTGTGGACATGACCCGGCCGCTGCGGATCTCCTCGGGTGTACGGGCCGACATCACGGTGACGTCGTAGTTGTGACTTTGTAGGCTCAGCGCCAATTGCAAGCCGGATTGGCCGGCCCCCACAATCAACACTTTCCGCATCGGTATTAACCCTCCTGCTGCTGTCCCGAGGTCACACCGGGGCCGTAGGATACGGTGCAGCTCATGGTGTAGGACACCAATTCTTGTAATGCTTTCGAGGTTGACCCGGGATCCCGGGCATCGCAGGTTGTCAGCAGCACATCCGGGTTCAGGGCCAGCGCCTCGCGTACCTCGTCAAGTTCATAGCCGAGTTCACCGTCGAACTTGTTTACGGCCACGATGAAAGGGATATCAGAATCGTTTTCGAAATAGTTGATGGCCGGGAACGAATCCTGGATCTGCCGGGTGTCCACCAGGACGACAGCACCGAGTGCACCCCGGCATAGATCGTCCCAGAGAAACCAGAACCGAGGTTGGCCCGGAGTACCGAACAGGTAGAGGACGAGGTCGGGTTGGAGTCTGATGCGCCCGAAGTCCATGGCCACCGTGGTCGTCGTCTTCCCGCTGTCCGGCAGTGGATCGACGCCCTCGCCGGCCACGGTCATCCAGGCCTCGGTATTGATCGGCTTCACCTCGGATACCGACCCCACAAAGGTGGTCTTACCCACCCCGAAACCACCAGCGATGACGATCTTCGCTGAAATGGTCAACGAAGAAGTATCAAGCGGGTAGCTTCTTGAGTCCATCGAGGATCCTCTCCAGGATGATCCGGTCATACTGGTACGTGAAGCCAGTGGGATGGATGAACACGGCATCTTGCGCGGCCAGGTCGCTGATCAGTACGCGGATCACACCCAGTGGGATGGTCAAATGGGCGGACATCTCCGCAATGGAGGTTGTTTCCCGGGCAAGCTCGTAAAGTGCCCGGGACTCCGGCATGAGGGTTTCGGCCAGCTGCGGATCGTACTCTGGAACTGATATGAGAGTCTCTACCATTAAATGGTGCCGCGGTCTGGTTCGACCTCCGGTGAGCGCATAGAGTCGGATCCTTTTGCTGCGCATCGCAATGTGTTCCACCGTTGCCCCTCCTCCGGTGGTCAGTCGGCTCGCCGTGCGGTGATGACGCGCCGCAGATCGGCACGAGCCTGGGGGGTTAATGCACCTGCGGCCGTGTCGACGAACTGTGTCATCTCATAGGCGATGGCTTTCATATTGCAGCGCGCCGACGTCAGCACCGCCAGGCCAGCGCATTCGCCGATCCCCATGAACAGGAAGTATCCGCGCGATAGTCGAATCATGATCAGTTCGCAGCTGCCTTTGCCGAACAGTGCCGCACCGTTGCGAGCCAGGCCCAGTAGGCCACTAGAGATCGCCGCGAGTTGCTCGGCGCCATCGCTGCTCACTGATTTCGACGCAGTCAGGGGGAATCCGTCAGAGGACAGCACCAGAGCGTGAGTTACGCCGGCCACGCGCTCGACGAACCCGTTGATCAGCGTGGCGAAGTCCGCCGGCTTCTTGAGGGCATGATCGGCAGTCATTCACGTCGTCTTTCTTGGCTTTCCAGCCGGCCGTTGCTGCCGAGCGGCCTGCTCACCCTCCGAAAAGTCCCCGATATCTGCGATCAGTTGCTCACGTCCCTCGGTGTGCTCTTCCTGAGCGAGGTCGGCGTCGGGATCATTCCGGGGACTAGGCAGGGATGCGGGAAAGGCGCCGAATTCGCGAAGGCTTTGCGGGACCCTCCGGGGTAAGCCGTTACGTGTCATCCTCGGGGCTGGCGGTGGCTTACCCTGCAGGGCCACTGCGGGCGGTGGGCTGGCCGGGGCACCAACCGGGGCCGGCGCCGGCCCCGGAATTTTCATCATCGGGGTGTCGGCGAACCACGGCTTGGCGGGAACGTCACACAGCAGGTTCGGAGGTAGCAGTACCGTGGTGGCGGTGCCACGGGTGGGCCTGCTGTCCAAGCTCACCTGGATGCCGTGCTGGGCGGCCAGGCGGCGGACGACCACCAGGCCCATCTGTTCGACGGATCCGCTTTCCGGGCCGGCGGCGGAGAGTTGGGCATTGAGCACCCGTAGCTGGTCGTCGGGCAGGTGGTGTCCAGCGTTCTCGAACTGGATCAGCAGGCTGCCCTGCTCGGTGAGGTACGCGCTGACGGTGACCCTTGACATCGGCGGCGAGTACCTCGTCGCGTTGTCCAGCAGCTCCGCCAGAAGCCGGCTCAGATCGTCGGCGACCGGGTCGGCCACAGCCAGCGCGGCGACGCGCTCGATGTCGATCCGCTGGTAGTGCTCGATGGACGACATCGCCCCTCGAATCACGTCGATGACCGGCGGTGCGCCGGGCCTGCTGCCGGCGTCCTGCCCGGCGAGGACCCGAAGGTTTTCTGCATTGCGCCGTAACCGGGCGGCGAGATGGTCCAATTGATACAGCCGGGCCAGTGCGTCCGGATCGCTTTCGTTCGCCTCCATGTCTTCGAGCCGGGCAAGCAAGGAATCCACCAGGTTGAGATCGCGCCGGGCGACATCAGCAGAGACCCTGGCCAACGCCTCATCCGAGTCGTTCGGGCGACCCCAAAGGGGACTCGAAATCGACTGCCCTCCAGACACCGAGCGTGGCACGGTGTCGGGTGGCGCTAACAGCCGTGCGGCTGCCGACCGCGCTTTGTTCACCAACGCGCGGGTAGCCGGGCTGCGGTATCGCTCGACAACCCACCGGACACCGCGCCCAACTAGGACAAGTACGGATGAATCGGACGTTGACACGGTTGCGTACCGTACTCGCGGGGTCCTGAAGGCCACAAGATTCACAAAGATTAATGACACGCATTAGTGGCCTAATATTACTCTGCGTGATCGGTTGTGAACTGCTTGGAGTAGTACAAACCGGACATTACGCCACATGTGCTATGCCTTGACCACTCCTTGTGCCAATACACCGCGGCAGCTCGGTATCGATTGCGGTGCAGCACGCGCCACTTGCCGCAGCGAATACTCTCTGTGGGCGACTCGCCGTCCGATATGGCGCTACATCGGGGTTTTTGGGACTACTTGAACCCCGATATGTCTCCATGTCGGAGGGAGGGATGAAGGAAGTCAGGTAACGGCTAGGGGTAGGCGGATGCGGAAAACTGCGCCGGCGCCTGGGGCGGTGTCCAGTTCCGCTGTGCCGCCGTGCGCGGCGGTGAGCGCGGCCACGATGGACAGCCCAAGCCCGGTCCCGCCACGGCTGGCCGACCGGGTTCGCGCCGAGTCTGCCCGGTAGAACCGCTCGAATACCCGCTGCGCGTCTTCCGGCGCCAGCCCCGGGCCCTTATCGCTGACCGAAAGCACCGCCCAGCCGGGTTCGGTACCCACACCTACGGTGACCGGGGTACCGGCCGGGGTGTGGGTAAGCGCGTTGGTCATCAGGTTGCCCAGCACCTGCCGCAAGCGGGCCTCATCGCCGAGTACCACGGGTACCAGACCGTTGTGAGTCACCTCGAGGGTGACACGCCGATCGGGCGACAGCGTTCGGGCATCGTGCACCGCGTCGGCGGCCAGCGCGACAAGGTCGACCGGCGCGCGGGCCAACTCCCGCTGTGCATCGAGCCGGGCCAACAACAGCAGGTCCTCGACGAGCAATCCCATCCGGTCAGCCTCGGACTCGATCCGGCTCATCAGCCGCGCCACGTCGTCGGCTGCACCCTGCCGGTACAGCTCGGCGAAGCCCCGGATCGACGTCAACGGGGTTCGTAGCTCGTGGCTGGCGTCGGCGACAAAGCGTCGCATCCGCTCCTCGGAGCTGCGGGCGGCCGCCTCGGAGGCTTGCTGGGTGCGGAAGGCCGATTCGATCTGGGCGAGCATCCCGTTCAGCGCACTGGACAGCTGCCCGACCTCGGTGCGTGGCGGGTGCTCGGGCACCCGCCGGGTGAGGTCACCTGCGGCGATGGCCCCTGCCGTGTCCTTCACTTCGGCCAGCGGCCGCAGGCTGCTGCGTACCACGAGGTAACCCACACCGGCCAGCGCCACCAGCACCACCCCGCCGGTGATCAGCTCTAGGAATGTCAACCGGGCCGAGATGGCGTCCACGTTGGCCAGGTTGGTCGACACCAGCAGGGTGCCGGAGTCGTCGGGAAGCGGGATCGCCAGTAGCCGCCACTGCCCGTCGCCGCTGGTCGCCGGCACGGTCATGGCCTGCCCGTGCCGGGCCACGGCCTGCTCCGGAGTCAACCGTGGAAGGGCCGGACCCGGCTGGCCGGCCCGCAGCGGGGATTCCAGCGCCGCGACCACGGTGCCGCTTTCATCGGTGACGGCCAGGGCGAAGGTGCTGGGCAACCGGAACCGGCCCGGGCCGCCCCGCTCACCGACCGGGCCCAGCGGGGGCAGCGCCGAACCAGCACCCTGGCGTAGGGCGTGCTCGCCCGCGGCGCGCAGCTGGCCGTCCACCTGATCGAGCAGGTAGCCGTGCAGCGCGGTGACCGTCGCTACCCCGGTGGCACCCAGCGCGACCGCAACGAGCGCCAACACAGCGGCAACCAGCCGCAGCCACAGCGGCGTTGCCGCCCATACCGCGCGGGCGGCCCGGCCAGCGGACCTAATCCGGGCGGTAGCGGGCGCCGCTGCGGTCATGGCTGTGGTCACGTTCGAGGCACGCGGAGCACGTAGCCGACGCCACGCACGGTGTGCAGCAGCCGCGGCTCACCGGTGTCGAGTTTGCGCCGCAGGTAGGAGACGTAGGACTCGATCACGCCAGTGTCACCGTTGAAGTCGTAATTCCACACATGCTCCAAGATTTGGGTCTTGGACACCACCGCCGGGCGTGCTGCATCGTCTCGAGCCCGTCGATGGTGGCAGCCACCTCGAAGCCAACGAAGCGCAGGCTGGCTGAAAACAACTCGATGACGTGGGCTGGCCGTCGACAACCAGTGGCCGGCTTCGGCGCTCGCTGTGGCCACACACACCACCCCCAGGCAGCAGTGTGGGCGGCGAACCTCCCACACTGCTGGACGTCGTCTGTCAACTACCTGGGAATGCCCGACACGACGATCATCGTGAATTGTCACCTGCCCACGGCGCGTGGCAGCTGACATGAATCGCCGATTTGTATGAGATCCGTGGGATGGACGGCTAGTTGATCTAGCGTTCCGTCGTGATGCCGACCGGGCTGACTCCTGAAATCAACTTGACGGAGGTTCGGTGCGTCTGGACCAGGTAAGGACTTGGGGGAGGTGGTCTGAGCCGGCACCGTCATCCCTGAAAGGACTGGACCCGTCAAGCTTGCCGTCCCACGGCTGGTTGATCTTTTTTCTTTCGTCCTCCGCTGTTTTTGGGCAGCGTCGGTTGCGGTGTCGGGGTCCAGGATCGGCCTGGTAGGGCCGCCCGCGTTAGCGGCCGGAGGTCCTTGATGTCGACGCCGTCGTTCGGTGCAGGCTTGTGATGGCGGAGAAGAAAGCTGGTGGTCTCCCTGCGTGTCGCCGGGGTCAGCGGGACGCCTGTCGGGTCTCCAGCGCGTGCGCATGGGTGGGGCAGGTCCAGAGGTGGGCTGCCGGTCATCCCTTCGCTGTGTGGTGGCGGCATGGAGTGTTTCGGCGTCTCCGGTGGGTGGGGCCAATCAACTTAACGGGCGCGGCGAGGCGCTCAGACAGAGCAGGGCCGCGCACGGCACCGTCAACTTGCTGGGGTTGTCCGGCGGTGCGGGCATGGTTGGGCCGGCCGGGTCGGTCTCCGAAGCGGGTGTCAGGCGGCCGTGGCCGTGCCCGTGACCTCGTTCCAGGTGCTGAATCGAGTGGCCATCTCGCGCCGGTACTCCTGGGCGCTGAGGCGGTGACGGTGGGGCCGGAAGTGCGGGGAGATGCCGCTGAAGGCGGATAAGAACCGCTGGGCGTGCCGGGCTGAGGTGAACCGTTTCATGGCCCGCTCTCGCTGGCGGGTCGGCTGGTGGGAGTTCTCCGCGAGGTTGTTCAGGTACTTCGACTGGCGGTGCTCCACCGAGCGCAGCACCCGGCGCCGGGCCGCGCCGTAACTGCGGAGTTTATCGGTGACCAGCACCCGGGGCACGTACTCCAGCCCCCTGAGCAGCTTGCGGAAGAACCTGGTCGCGGCCCTGGCGTCGCGCCGGGAGGTGACCAGAATGTCGAGCACGACACCGTGCTGGTCCACCGCCCGCCACAAG
>JAFAWY010000097.1 GCA_019241525.1 Pseudonocardiales bacterium | reverse complement strand
GGACCTCCTCGGCCAGGTAGTCACACCACCCAAAAAATAATCCGCA
Organism: Pseudonocardiales bacterium; assembly: GCA_019241525.1. Lineage (GTDB taxonomy): Bacteria > Actinomycetota > Actinomycetes > Mycobacteriales > Pseudonocardiaceae. The sequence continues at coordinate 25,220 of JAFAWY010000097.1, read as the reverse complement.
GGCTCCTTCTCCGACAACTCCTCACGGGGCGCCAGCCAAGCCAGGCCGGCGCCCCGCGAGTCTGCCAGAAGGCCGCCGCCGGCCGACTCACAGTTTCAGCGACTCCCCGGGCACGGCGATCTGGAGATCAGTGCCAGCAGGCCGCAGCTCGCGGAACAACCCGTAGTACTTCTCCGGTTTGGCGAGGATGGCCTGGTGGATCGGTACGGCCAGGGCAGGTGCGACGGTACGCAGGTAATCCACTGCCTCAGAGATTTTCAGCCACGGCGCAACGGTGGGCAGCAACAGCAGATCCACTGGGCGGCCAGGGGGGTCCAGCGAGTCCCCGGGATGCAGGACAGTGCCACCGTCACCGTCGATCAGATAGCCGTTGTTGGGCACCACGGGAATATCGGGATGGATGACGCCGTGGGCACCGCCGATTACCTCAATGGGCGTGCCACCCAACTCCAGTCGTTGTCCGGGGCTCACCATCCGGTGCGGGATTCCCGCCTTGACCAGCATCGGCACTGATCCGGAGTCGACGACCAGATCGGCGGCAGGGTTTGCAGCGAGCAGGGCAGGTAGCCGGTCGAGGTCGAGATGGTCGGGATGCTGATGGGTGACCAAGATCGCATCCAGGTCGGTCAGCTGCTCCAGGCCGGAGGAGTAAATTCCCGGGTCCAGCAGTAACCGGACCGCCCCAGTTTCGACGAGCAGGCAAGACTGCCCGAGGTGAACAATCTGCACGGCGTTGCCTTCCTCTCGGGTAACCTCCGCTGAGGCATCTGCCTTTGGCCAGGGTGCCACGCGCTGGTAAAGCCCGGGTAGCCTCGCTATGTGTCGCGAGTGGTGGTCGATGTCGTGCCGAAACCCGAAATTCTCGATCCGCAGGGGCAGGCGATCGTGCGTGCATTGCCGCGCTTGGGCGTGCGTGGGGTGCGTGATGTCCGGCAAGGCAAGCATTTCGAGCTTGACGTCGACGACGATGTCGATGCCGAAACACTGCATCGGATCGCCGGTGAGTTGCTGGCCAACCCGGTGATCGAGGACTGGACGGTGCGCAGGCTGTGAACACGTGCCGGATCGGCGTCATCACATTTCCCGGCACGCTCGATGACGTCGATGCCGCCCGCGCCGTACGCCACGCCGGGGCCGAGCCGGTCGGCCTCTGGCATGCTGACGAGGATCTGCGCGGCGTGGACGCCGTGATCGTGCCCGGCGGCTTCTCCTATGGTGACTACCTGCGTGCTGGCGCCATCGCGGCACATCAACCAGTGCTGCGCGCAGTGCGCGACGCTGCTGCTCGCGGTATGCCGGTGCTGGGTATCTGCAATGGTTTCCAGATCCTGTGCGAGGCGGGTCTGCTGCCCGGCGCGCTGGTCCGCAATGCCGGGTTGCACTTCCTCTGCCGCGATCAACGGTTGCGCGTGGAGACCAGTGCGACGGCGTGGACGGCCCGCTACGCGGCGGGCGCAGAGATCGTTGTGCCATTGAAGTCCATTGAGGGTCGGTATGTCGCTGACGCCGCCACGCTGGCCACCCTGGAAGGTGACGGGCGAGTGGTGTTCCGGTACGCGGGCGCCAGCCCGAACGGGGCGCTGCATGACATCGCCGGGATCGCCTCGGCCGATGGCCGGGTGGTCGGCTTGATGCCGCATCCCGAACACGCCATCGACCCGCTTACCGGCCCATCGAGTGACGGCCTGGACCTGTTCCGCTCCGCCGTCGACGTGGTCCTCGGCTCCGTGCGTGCCTAGAGACTCCGCTTACGCTCGAAACGTGGTCACTACTCAGCAGCCGTACCGGGAATTAGGACTGGCCGACGACGAGTACGCACGGATCCTGGACATCCTCGGACGGGCACCGACTGCCGCCGAGCTGGCCGTGTACTCGGTGATGTGGAGCGAGCACTGCTCATACAAGTCCTCCAAGGTGCACCTGCGCTATTTCGGGGAGACCACCACCGAGGCGATGCGGCAACGGATGCTCGCCGGGATCGGGAACAACGCCGGTGTCGTCGAGGTCGGCGAGGGTTGGGCGGTCACATTCAAGATCGAGTCACACAACCATCCGTCCTATGTGGAGCCCTACCAGGGCGCAGCGACCGGGGTCGGCGGGATCGTGCGCGACATCCTGGCCATGGGCGCCCGCCCGATCGCGGTGACGGACTCGCTGCGTTTCGGCCCTGCGGGCGCTCCTGACACCGCGCGGGTGCTGCCCGGCGTGGTCGCCGGGATCGGTGGCTACGGCAACTGCCTGGGGCTGCCCAACATCGGTGGCGAGATCGCCTTCGATCCGTCCTATGCGGGTAATCCACTGGTCAATGCGCTGTGCGTGGGCGTGCTCCGGGTGCGCGATCTGCAGCTGGCCCGCGCCAGCGGGGCTGGCAACAAGATCGTGCTGTTCGGTGCCCGCACCGGCCGCGACGGCATTGGTGGGGTCTCGGTGCTGGCCAGCGAGAGCTTCACCGCCAATTCCGGGGATCCCGGTGTGGGCCGCAGGAAACTACCGAGCGTCCAGGTGGGGGATCCGTTCGCCGAGAAGGTTCTGATCGAATGCTGCCTTGAGCTGTATGACGCCGGGCTGGTGGTGGGGATCCAGGACCTGGGTGGGGCGGGGTTGGCATGTGCCACCAGCGAGCTGGCCAGTGCCGGCGACGGCGGCATGCAGGTGAATCTCGACGCAGTGCCGCTGCGGGCGTCGGGCATGGCCCCGGCCGAGATCCTGTGCAGCGAATCCCAGGAGCGGATGTGTGCGGTGGTGCGGCCGTCCGATGTGGACAGATTTATGGCGGTCTGTGCGAAGTGGGAGGTCACCGCGACGGTGATCGGTGAGGTGACCAACGGCGACCGGCTGGTGATCCGGTACCGCGGCGACACCGTGGTGGACGCGCCGCCGCGCAGCATGGCGGATGAGGGCCCGGTCTACCACCGGCCCGTGCGGCGGCCGGCTAGCCAGGACACCCTGCAAGCAGCCACGCCGGACAGACTGGCCCGACCGGCGACGTTGGACGACGTTCGGGACACGGTACTGCGGATGGCGGCCAGCCCTGGGCTGTGCTCGCGCGCCTGGGTCACCGACCAGTACGACCGATACGTGCGCGGCGCCACCGTGCTTGCCCAGCCCGGCGACGCGGGCGTCGTGCGGATCGACGACACCATCCAGCGCGGGGTGGCGGTGGCTACCGACTGCAACGCCCGGTACTGCGCACTGGACCCCTACGCCGGCACTCAACTCGCGCTCGCGGAGGCTTACCGCAACGTGTCGGTTACCGGCGCCACCCCGGTGGCCGTGACGAACTGCCTCAACTTCGGTGCGCCCACCGATCCTGGGGTGATGTGGCAGTTCGCTCAAGCTGTCCGCGGGCTCGCCGACGGCTGCGCCCAGCTGGGCATCCCGGTCACGGGCGGCAACGTCAGCTTCTACAACCAGACGGGGGACACCGCGATCTTGCCGACCCCGGTGGTCGGGGTGCTCGGCGTGATCGACGATGTGCGCCGCCGGATCCCTACCGGGTTGGGCAGTCTCGGTGACGAGATCTGGCTGCTCGGCGACACCCGTGACGAGTTCGGGGGCAGTGAGTGGGCGCACGAGGTGCACGGGCATCTCGGCGGCCGCCCTCCCGCGGTTGATCTAGCCCGGGAGCAGGCGCTCGGGGAGATCCTGGCGGCCGCTGCCCGGGACAATCTGGTGAGCGCGGCTCATGATCTGTCCGACGGCGGCCTGGCCCAAGCCCTGGTGGAAGCCTGCCTGCTCAGTCACCACGGCGCCCAGATCACGCTGCCCGCAGACCTCGACCCGTTCGTCGCCCTGTTCTCAGAGTCCTCCTCCCGCACTCTTCTCGGCGTGTCGGGCGCTCATGCCCCGCGTGTCGCGCAACTGTGCTCGGCCCACGGCGTCCCGGTAGCCCGCCTCGGCCAGGTCCACGCCGAACCCACCCTGCATATCGTCCCCCTCGCTCCGCTCACCCTGAGCGAACTGCGCACCGCCTGGGAGTCCACCCTCCCCGCCCTGTTCGATACCCCCTGACCCGCACCCGCACCCGCATGCAGTCTGGATGCAGACTGCTGTTTTCAGCCCGGAAAAAAACAGCAGTCTGCATCCAGACTGCGGAAGGGAGGGCGCGTGGCGGACGCGGTGGGGGAGTGGCTTGATGGGCACGGTGCTGAGCCTGAGCGAGCCGAGCTGGCGCGGGCGGTGCGGCGCAGTCTTCGCACATTGGCGCAGCTGGCGCCGGGCGCCACGGTGGAGGTTCGGGTACCGCCGTTCGCTGCGGTCCAGTGTGTCGCCGGACCCCGCCACACCAGGGGTACGCCACCCAACGTGGTGGAAACTGACCCGAAAACCTGGCTGCAGCTCGCCACGGCCCGCCTGACCTGGCCCGAAGCCATCACCACCGGCCGCCTTATCGCCTCCGGCCCTCGCGCGGACCTCTCCCCCTGGCTACCGCTGCTGCGTTCTGCGGCCTTCGCGGAGTAAACCGGCAGGTCCCGCCGAGCCTGTTGGAGCCAACAGCGGCACGATGGGCTCATGACGTTGGGGAAGTTCGTGCAGGCGATGGGCGAGTTCGACAAGAGAGTGCGCAGCGTGGCGCCGGATCAGTGGCATAAACCCACGCCGTGCGCCGACTGGGATGTCCGGCAGCTGGTGAATCACCTGGTCGTCGAACAGCTGTGGGCGCCACTGTTGCTCGACGGCGCCACCGTCGACGATGTCGGTGATCGGTTTGACGGCGATCAGCTCGGTGACGACCCGGTGGCGGCCTGGGCGAGCGCAGCGGCCGCATCACGCGAGGCGTTCGCGGCGCCGGGTGCGCTGCGACGTTCCGTCGAGCTGTCTTACGGGCGCCGTCCCGCACAGGGCTACTGCCAGGAAATGACCATGGATCTCACCGTGCATGCGTGGGACCTGGCCCGAGCCATCGGGGTGGACGAGAAGCTCGACGAGGAACTGGTCTCCGGTGCGCTCGCGTTCATCGAACCCCAGATCGACCAACTGGCCGGCACCGGATTGTTCGCCCCTCCCGTCGAGGTGGGCGGCGATGCAGACGGGCAGACCCGGCTGCTGGCGCTGCTAGGACGCCGACCGTAGCCAACCCGTAGAATGGACTGCGTCGGCCCGAACCACCAAAGCAATCCCGACATTCTGCTGTGGAGTCCCACGTGGGCAACAATCAGCCCCGGCAAGACCCCGACCGTCCAGACGCCTGTGACAACCGCGAGAACCGCGACGAATACGCCGAACCGCGCGAAGAGTGCGGAGTATTCGGGGTGTGGGCGCCTGGCGAGGAGGTCGCCAAACTCGCCTACTTCGGCTTGTACGCCCTGCAACACCGCGGCCAGGAGGCCGCAGGCATCGCAGTGTCCGACGGCTCACAGGTGCTGGTGTTCAAAGATCTCGGCCTGGTCAGCCAGGTGTTCGACGAGCAGGTGCTGTCCAGCCTGACCGGACACATCGCCGTCGGGCACTGCCGGTACTCCACCACCGGTTCGACCACCTGGGAAAACGCCCAACCTACCTTCCATACCACGGCCGCCGGATCAGGCCTGGCGCTAGGTCACAACGGCAACCTGGTCAATACAACTGACCTGCTGGTCCAGGCCCGCAAGGGAGGAGTGCGCAATGCGGCCACCACCGACTCCGACCTCATCACCGGCCTGCTCGCTGCTGCGGCCCGGGACACCGGACCGGAGACCGGCTTGGAACCCGCCGCCCTTCGCGTGCTGCCCCGGCTGCGCGGGGCTTTCTCGCTGGTCTTCTGCGACGAGGCGACCCTGTATGCGGCACGCGACCCGCACGGGGTCCGCCCCCTGGTGCTGGGTCGGCTGGAGCGCGGCTGGGTAGTGGCCAGCGAGACCGCCGCGCTGGACATCGTCGGTGCCAGCTTCGTCCGGGAAGTCGAGCCCGGTGAGCTGCTGGCCATCGACGCCGAGGGGTTGCGCAGCTCGCGCTTCGCCAACCCTGACCCCAAGGGATGCATGTTCGAATACGTCTACCTGGCTCGCCCGGATACCACCATCGCCGGCCGAGGGGTGCACGCAGCGCGGGTGGAGATCGGACGCCGGCTGGCTAAGGAGCACCCGGTCGACGCAGATCTGGTCATCTCGGTACCCGAATCGGGCACCCCAGCCGCGATCGGGTACGCCGAATACTCGGGCATCCCGTACGGCAAGGGACTGGTGAAAAACGCCTACGTGGGCCGCACCTTCATCCAGCCGTCCCAAACGATCCGCCAGCTGGGTATCCGCCTCAAGCTCAACCCGCTGCGTGACGTCATCCGCGGTAAGCGCCTGGTGGTGGTGGATGACTCCATCGTCCGCGGCAACACCCAGCGGGCGCTGGTCCGGATGTTGCGCGAGTCCGGTGCGATCGAAGTGCACGTCCGTATTGCCAGTCCTCCGGTGCGCTGGCCGTGCTTCTACGGAATCGACTTTGCTTCCCGGGCTGAGCTGATCGCCAATGGTGCTGACATCGAGGGAATCCGGCGCTCCATCGGAGCGGACAGCCTTGGTTATGTCAGCCTGGAGGGCCTCATCGCGGCCTCCGAGCAGCCAGCGTCCCGGCTGTGCACGGCGTGCTTCGATGGCCGCTACCCGATCCCGCTGCCTCCCCAGGCCATTGGCAAGCATCTGCTCGAAGGCATCGACAGGGCGCAGCGCGGTATTGCGGGCGACGCTGCGCCGGTCTTGCCGGTAGGCGCAGGAGCCGAAGACGCCTTGTACCGACCCTGAAATAGCCGGCAGCAAGCCAGCAGCAAGTCGGCAGTAAGTCGGCGCCGAATCAGTGTGAGCAAAAGGGTGAGGACCAGGCCGGACCCTGACCGGGTAACGTGGCGGTAATAGCTCGTCGGGGCATTTTTCGCGCCACCTGGAGCGCCTGCCATGACCGAGATCGACAACCCGCGCGCCACTTATGCCGCGGCCGGGGTAGACATCGTTGCGGGGGAGCGGGCGGTCGCTGCTTTGCGTCCGCACGCCGAGCGGGCTCGGCGCCAGGAAATGTTGGGCACGATCGGTGGCTTCGCTGGCCTGTTCAAGCTCAAACTGGACCGCTGGCGTGAACCCGTGCTGGCCAGCTCGACCGACGGCGTCGGCACCAAGATTGCGATAGCTCAGGCGATGGACGTCCACCACACCATCGGCATCGATCTGGTCGCGATGGTCGTCGACGACCTGGTGGTCTGCGGTGCCGAGCCGTTGTTCTTACAGGACTACATCGCGGTCGGGAAAGTGCTGCCGGAGCGGATCGCGGAGCTTGTCCGGGGCATCGCCGATGGGTGCGTCCAGGCGGGATGCGCGCTGCTGGGTGGGGAGACCGCCGAGCATCCCGGGATGATGACCGACGACGACTACGACCTGTCCGCGACCGGAGTCGGTGTGGTGGAAGCCGACGCCATCCTCGGGCCTGAGTGCGTCCGACCGGGCGACGTGGTGGTGGCGATGGGCTCGTCGGGGCTGCACGCCAACGGCTACTCGCTAGCCCGGCACGTACTGCTGGACATTGCCCGGATGCCCCTGGACGGGCATGTCGAGGAGTTCGGCCGCACGCTGGGGGAGCAGCTCCTGGAACCCACCCGGATCTACGCCAAGCACTGCCTGGCACTGATCGCGGAGACGGAGGTGCGCACCTTCGCCCACATCACCGGCGGTGGGTTGGTGGCAAATCTCTCGCGAGTGATGCCGCGCGGACTGGTTGCAGTACTCGATCGGGGTAGCTGGACGCCGGCCGCAGAATTCGCACTGATCGCCCGCCGGGGACGGGTAGATCGGGCGGAGATGGAACGCACCTTCAACATAGGTGTCGGGATGGTCGCCGTGGTCCACCCCGCCGAAGTGGACCGCGCGCTAGCCGTACTTACCGCACGGCACGTGCCTGCGTGGGTTTTGGGTGAAGTAGTCAAATCGCGCGATGTGGGTGACCTCGTGGCGAAAGACTCCGCTCGCGCAGTACTGCGCGGCGAGCATCCACGGTTTTAACCCGTCAGCGCCGGTACTCGTCGTAGTCGTCGGCGTAAGCATCCTCGCCGCGGTCGGATTCACCGTAGCCGTCACTGTGGTTGCCGCCGTTGCCGCCCGACAGCTCTCGTTGCAGAGCTTCGAGGTCCGTGGCGGGAGAGCTGTACTTCAGCTCTCTAGCCACCTTTGTCTGCTTGGCCTTGGCTCGGCCGCGCCCCATGGCTCGACCCCCTCGCAACGCAGGGACGGGGCCGTCCGGGGAACGGCGGCCTCGTTCGCTCGACAACTTCGTTAGTTACCACCGTACAGGGTTCCCCACAGCAGATGCGACGTGGCGGCTCCTGATTGGGGTGTCGCGCGGATCTCAGTTCGTGAGCCGGCGTTGCGCGGCGAGCAGCTCGTCCACTGAGGCCGTACCGCGGGCATACCGGGAACCAATTTCAGCATTGCAGGTGTCCACCACGTGCTGCACCTCGCGGCGGTGCCGGGATACCGACGTTTCCTCTGCCTGGTAGGCCGCCAGCGCGCTGGCGAGTTGCTCAAGGGATAGCGACGTCACGTCGGAGAGATCGACATCGGCGACCAGGGCCTCGATATGGCGCCGGTGCGCCTCGGCCTGGGACGGCTGGAGCGGTTGGTGACGGCCGGATCCGGCTGCCGGGGCGATGGCGTTCTCGGCCAGGATCGTCGCCAGCTCGGTGACGACCGGAGCGCTGCTGCCTTCCCGGCGGCGGCGCTGTTCTGCGCGCACGATGTCGATCCGGGCGTGCAACAGCCGTCGCAGGTACGACAGGTTCGTCTCCTCCTGCGCCGCAAGATCCCGCCGCGCCCGCACCTCCTCTATCGGCAGTTCCGCCAGCCCAGCGACGAACCCGGGCTCCAGTATCCGTTCGATCACACCGCTCATCCTGCCACCTGTCCCGCCTTCCGCGGCCTGAACGGGGTGATGCAGGCGCCTCAATGGCAGTGCCGAGCGGCGTCCACGAGGAGCGGCGCCCTAGCCCCTCAGGCGGCGCAGCGCGGCGCGGCCAGGCGGTTCGCCGGTATCGGGAGGCACGGATGCCGGGTCGACCGACACTGACGCGGGACCGGCTTGCAGGGGCGTGGTGGGTTCTACCGACCGTTTGAGCAGGGCTAATGCAATCGGACCCAGTTCGTGGTGGATAGCCACGGTGCCGACCCGGCCGACTACCCGCTCACCGGCCCGTACCGGATCTCCAGTGGCCGGTACCTGTTCCGGTGACTCCAGGTGCAGTAACACCATCCGTCGTGGGGGCCGGCCCAGATTGGCGACCCGAGCGACCGTTTCCTGCCCCCGGTAGCAGCCCTTGTCCAGGTGCACCGCGGGACCGATCCAGCCGACCTCGTGCGGGATGGTGCGCTCGTCGGTGTCGACGCCCAGCCGCGGGCGCAGCCCCGCTACCCGGAGCGCCTCGTACGCCCAGGTGCCCGCCGGCGCGGCGCCCGCGGCAACGAGTCGACGCCAAGCCCGGGGAAGTTCAGCGCGCGGCACCAGCAGATCTGTCCGGCCTGTCGCGACGCGGACAAAGCCGCCCAGCTCTCCGGCCTGGGTGAGCACCTGGTCAGTGCCCGGGCCGAGCAGGGATAGCACTGCCAGCTCCGCCGTTGCGTCCCTCGGTTGCACTTTGGACCAGAAGATCATCGAGTTCAGGTAGGTCAGCAGTCCCTGCGCGGCACCCGGCTCGGTGTCCAGCCATACCGTGCCGTCCACATGCGACACCGCCGCGTGGTGCTCGACATGGCCGTGCAGGTCCAGCACCAGCGCCTCGGTGTGCTCACCCTCACCGAGCGCGAGCAGGTGCTGGGAGGTGATGGTGTGCAACCAGCTCAGCCGGTCCTCGCCCGGCACGGCGAGGATGTCCCGGTTGGACCGGTCCACCACCACCACCGCGCCCTCGGCGGTGCGCTGTTCGCCGAGCGGGTCGCCGTAGTGCCAGGCCACCTCAGGGTCCGGAGACTGCGGCGGCGGGGGTACCGCGCCCGGGTGCTCTAGCAACGGTGAGGTCACGAGCCGTCGTGCTCCACGGCTGGTTCGGCGTGCTTGGCGCAGCGTCCGGACAGCGCTAGGTGGCTGGCGTCCAGTACGAACCCGAAGCGTGACCGCAACCGCTCGATCAGGTCGGTGAGCTCCTCAGGTGGCACTTCGATGATGGCCTCGCAGCGGTGGCATACCAGGTGGACGTGTTGATGTCCTTCAGTGGAGTACGTGGGCGCGCCGTGCCCGAGGTGGGTGTGGCGCACGAGATCAAGCGCCTCGAGCAGTTCCAGGGTGCGGTAGATAGTCGTGATGTTGACCGCGGGTGCGACGCGTTGCACGTGTTCGCAGATACGTTCCGGGGTGGCATGCTCCAACTCCCGCACGGCGTCGAGCACCAGCTGGCGTTGCGGGGTCATCCGCATCCCGCGCTCGTGCAGAGTGCGGCGCAGGCTGGTGTCCACACCGACGATGGTAGCGCGAGCGCTGTGCTCCAACGGGTATCGCGCCTGGTCACTCGGGCGCTCCGGGATGACCCTGCATTGACGGTGCTAATCCATTGCGGGGCCACTAGGGCGCGGATAGCGTGAAAGTACACGGGAAAGGAGGTGGTCCAAGGTTGAACGGCTATAGGACTCGTGAGGTGGCTGCCAGCTAGAGCCGCCGACGGCCGTGGAAGGCCACCTCCACTCCGACCGTTTTGATCATGGCGGCGGGGATGCGAGAGGCGGCCGGCGAATCCAAGGCAGTCACCCGGCCCCCGGGGTTGCCCGAGCACTAGTCCCGCTCGGGCCCGCCGCTACATGTCGGCACGCCCCGGGGGCTGACTACTTTCTGCGCTCTGGCGGTCAGGGTTTCCAGGCGCGTCTGTCAGCCGGCTACGCGCTGGAGGCGGGCAGAGACGTGCGGTTGCATGGGCTGCCCGACCATGGCGCGCTCCTCGACGTAGGCCAGGTCGCCGCCGTCGACGATCCCGTAGAGCCGGTGTGCGGAGGTGACGTCTTTCGCCGTCGCGCTGCGCACCACCGCGTCGGTGGCCAGCTCCCATGAAGTCTGGTTACGCGGCCGCCCGTAGTAAAGCTCCAGGATGCCAGTCCCATGCGCGGCGAGCAGTTCGATGGTGTCGTCGTCCTGGGGCCGCCAGAAGCCGGTCTCCCGGGCCGCCGGCCGGATTACATTGCCGTCACCGTCAAGCAGCCACGCGCGCGACTCGTAACGCAGAAACGGTCGCCCGTCGTGGCAGATCACCAGCTGCTGCCCGAAGCGAAACGGGCCGTCGATAGTCGGGTAGACGACCTCTCCCTCGCCCCGCCAGATCCCGACCAGAGGCAGCAGCACGAGGCACTGCGGGTGCAGCTCAGGGCCCTCCCGCAGGTTCGCGGTGTCACCGGGAACCGGTAGATCGGTGAACTCGGGCATGTTGCGCACGCCGGTGCGCTGCGCGCGCTGCGCGGCGAGCCGCAACGCCTCGTCGCCGCTGGAACCGCCGGTGGCTACCACGCCCGAGATCATAGGCTGATCTGTGGAGCGTGCCTGCCGTGCCGGGCGCGAGCGGTATCAGCCCACTTGCAATTGCAGCAGCTGCAGCTTGGAGTTTTCCAGCTCCACTTCGAAGACTCCGGGAGTGTTCGCGGCGAAGGCCACTGACGCAGTCGCGCCGGCCGGAATGTTGGCTTTGCGGTCATAGCCGTGCACGTGGATCTCGTCAGCCACGTCGCTGCTCACCGACAGCACGATCGGCGTACCCGTGGCCACCGCGATCCGGCCGGTGTCGCCGGTGGCCTTGCCGCCACGGACCTTGACGTTGATCGTGCGGACGGTCGTCGACGCGGCCGGCGGCTTGCCGGACGCACCGCCGGGGTTCGAACCGGGCCCGGTACTGGCCCCGTGCCCGCAGCCAGCGAGTGCCCCTACTGCCACAGCTGCCGCAGCTACCACAACTGCCACTCGACCCATCTGCATACCTCCCCAGCTACCGGCTGTTTAGCGGCCATTAGCCTGCCATTGGCGCCGTGCCAGCCATCTCGGAGGTGGTGCGGTGCGCAGGTCGCTCGGCCTGGCTTAGGGCGGACGATAGCGGCATGGTGAGCCGCCGCTGCTTATGACGCTCTGGCGAGGCGATCAGCGGTGATGCGGCGGCGGACGGTGACTACAGCTCCTTGCCGCGGCACCATCGTCACGTGGCGGGCTCGTACCGGCTCATCGGGCGCCATGGTCGCGGCGAGCTCCACCCGCCGCAGGACCTCTTGGAGTACGGTCCGCATCTCCACCTGCGCGAAGGTGGCGCCCAGGCAGCGGCGTACCCCACCGCCGAAGGGCAGCCAGACCGCTGGGTCGGGCCGCTGGTCGAGGAAGCGTTGAGGCTGGAAAGCGTCCGGTTCGGCGTAGTAGCGGCTGCTGTGTTGCACCAGGTTGATGCTGGGAGCCAGGATCACGCCCGCCGGCAGGTGATACCGGCCGAGCTGCAAGTCCGTGGTCAGCTTGCGGCCGAATTCGAAGACCACCGGCCGTACCCGCAGGCTTTCCTTGCACACCGCGTCGAGCCATGCCTCGTCGCCGTCGGCGGCGGCCTGCGCGGTGCGCGCCAGCAGGTCGGGATGGCGGGTAAGCCGCTCAAACGCCCAGGACAGCGCCGTGGCGGTGGTGTCGTGCCCGGCCAGCAGCAATGTGACGAGCTGGTCGACGAGCTCGTCGTCCGGCATCGGCTGGCCTGCGCTGCCGACGCTACGCACCAGCATTGCCAGCGCGTCGGTCCGCTGCTCCAGCCGCGGGTCGGCGCGGCAGCGGCGGACCTCGTCGTTGAGCAGCTCCACCGCAGCGGCCCTACGCTGCGCGCGGCGGCGCCACATGCCAAACCGCAGCAGCACTCGCGGTGGCGGGATCAGCTCCACCGGGGAGCCGATTTCCATCATGGGCGGCAACGCTGCCCGCAGTGCGGCCAGCCGGTGCCGGTCCTGTACCCCGATGACGGTGCGCAGGATCACCTCGAGGGTCAGTCGCTGCATCCGCGGGTACAGCTGGAAGGGCTCGCCGACCGGCCATCTCGCCACCTCCTCGGCGATGATGGCGATCATCTCGGCGATCTGGCGGCGCACCGAGTCGCCGTGGAAGGCCGGCAACATCAGGCTGCGGCTGCGCCGGTGCTTGTCTTCGTCGATAACGAGCAGCGAGTGCCTGCCCACCACTTGGGCCAGCGGGGCGGCTGCCTCACCGGCATGGAAGATCGCCGGGTCTCCGCGGGTCACCATGCGGATGTGCTCTGGATTGGTCAGGAACACCAGCGTGCCGATCACCGGGATGCGGATGGCGAACACATCGCCATAGCGGCGGTGGCAGGTGTGCACGAAGCGGATCGGGTCCAGCCAGATCAGCCCGGCCTGGATCGCGGCCGGCAATGGCGGGCCGGGTGGTGGCGCACTCACCATACCCAGGCAATATACCTAACTTTCTGCGCAGGTTGGTGGCTCGTCAAGGACTGCCAACCCCGATGTGGCCTGCTCATAACGGCAGCCAGCCCCGCCGACCATGCCGGCGGGGCTGGCTTGGGGTGAGACGACTATCAGGACACGGTGACGGCGACGGTATACAGGCCGGGGGCGTCGGCGGTGACCGTCGTTTCACCGATGCCGGATCGGTGCAAGGCGCGGATGGTCCAGGTGCCCGGGGCGGCGAAAAACCGGAACTGGCCGGAGGCTGAGGAGACCACCTCGGCGGTGAACTCGCCGGTGCCGTCGAGCAACCGGACGTAGGCTCCGCCGAGAGGTTCCTCCGCAGAGCGCACCGTGCCGGTCAGCACGGTCTGCTTGGACAGGTCGGTGCCCGGTGGCAATACCTGGGTCTGTTCCGGTGCCCCGCACATCGCGATCAGCCCTTGCTGCCGAGCTCGATCGGGGCGCCGACCAGCGAGCCGTACTCGGTCCATGACCCGTCGTAGTTCTTGACGTCGGACTGTCCGAGCAGTTCGTGCAACACGAACCAGGTGTGACTGGAGCGCTCCCCGATACGGCAGTAGGCGATGGTCGCCTTGCCATTGTCCAGCCCGGCCCCCTCGTACAGGGTCCGCAGTTCATCGTCGGACTTGAAGGTGCCGTCATCGTTGGCCGCTTTCGACCAGGGTACGTTGATCGCGGAAGGGATGTGCCCGGGACGCTGGGCCACCTCTTGTGGCAGGTGGGCAGGGGCCAGGATCTTGCCGGCGAACTCATCCGGCGAGCGGACGTCGACCAGGTTCTTGTTGCCGATCGCATCGACCACTTCCTGGCGGAATGCCCGGATCGAGGTGTCCTGATCGTGCTTGGCGGTGTAGCTGGTGGCCGGGCGCTTCACCTCGTCGGTGCTCAAGGGGCGGCCGTCGAGCTCCCACTTCTTGCGCCCGCCGTCGAGCAGCTTGACGTCGTCGTGCCCGTAGAGCTTGAAATACCAGTAGGCATAGGCAGCGAACCAGTTGTTGTTACCGCCGTAAAGCACGACGGTGTCGTCGTTGCTGATGCCTTTATCTGACAGCAGTTTCTCGAAGGCACCCTTGTCCACGAAGTCGCGGATCACCGGGTCCTGCAGCTCAGTCTTCCAGTTGATCTTCACGGCACCGGGGATATGCCCCGCGTCGTAGGCGGTGGTGTCCTCGTCGACCTCGACAAAGACGACGCCGTCGGTGTCCAGGTTCTGCTCGGCCCAGTCGGGCGTGACCAGGACGTTTTCGCGGCTCATGCGACAGCTCCTCGTTCCATGTTGATGGCGTTGTGTATCGATATCGTTCACTTCAGGGACATTTCCCGGTGCCGCTCGTCTGTGACAATTCGGGCGATGCGTGAAGAATCGCTAAAATGCACCCGTGATCATCTAAGTGTGGCTGACCGGTCAGGCCAGGCAACAGAGGCCGCTCTTCAGGCGGCAGAAATCAACTGCCCGACGCTTGGTTAGCAGCGGGTGCACGACAGCGACACTACCCGACGGTCCCGCTGTGCGGGACCGTCATTCCACGAAGGTGCCAGCGTCCTCGTCGACATCAGTAGTGCCGAGGTTTCCCAGTTCGCGGAAAACCCGTCCGAAAGGACGTCTTCAGGAACCGGAAGGACGTGGATGACCAGCCGGTTGGAGGTTGACGCAGTCTCCAAGCGGTACGGGGATGTCGTTGCGTTGCGGGAAATGACCTTCGACGTTCACGCTGGCGAGCTGTTTGGCTTCGTCGGCAGCAACGGAGCGGGCAAGACCACCACGATGCGGATCGTGCTCGGAGTGCTTGCCGCTGACCGGGGCGAGGTCCGATGGGATGGCCGGCCGATCGATCTGGAAAGCAGGCGGCGCATCGGGTACATGCCAGAAGAACGTGGGCTCTACCCGAAGATGCGGGTCGGTGAGCAGCTGGTCTACCTGGCGCGGTTGCATGGCCAGCCGCCGACGGTGGCCAAACGATCGGTGCGGGCCTGGATCGAACGCCTCGGTGTGGCGGCGCACCGCGATGACGAGGTGCAGAAGTTGAGCCTGGGCAACCAGCAGCGCGTTCAGCTCGCTGCGGCGCTGGTGCATGATCCGGCGCTGCTCGTGCTTGACGAGCCGTTCTCCGGCTTGGACCCGGTGGCTGTGGAGATCATGAGCGAGGTGCTGCGGGAGAAATGCGCGCAGGGTGTCCCCGTCCTGTTCTCCAGCCACCAGCTGGACCTGGTGCAGCGGCTGTGCGATCGGGTGGGCATCGTCCGCGGCGGAGCGATGGTGGCGTGCGGCTCGGGGGACGAGTTGCGCAGCGGCGCCAGCACTCAGCTTGTCGTCGACGCTCCCGATGCCTCACCGGGATGGGCTAGAGGCTTGCCCGGTGTGACGGTGTGCGCGCAGGATGGCACGCGCACCGTGCTGGAGCTGCCGCCTGATCTCGATGACCAGCTCGTGTTGAAGATGGCGCTGAGCACCGGGCGGGTACGGGAGTTCGCGCGGCGCCTGCCGTCGCTGGCGGATTTGTTCCGCAGTGTGGTGAGCGAGGAGACGGCGGGGTGAGCCGTTGAGCTCGGCATGGCAGCCGGTCGCGTTGGTGGCACGTCGCGAGATCACCACCCGGATCCGGGCCAAGGGCTTCCGGATTGGCACGCTGGTCCTGCTCGCCCTTGTCGTGGCGTTTCCCGTGGTACTCCGGATCGCCACCGGGTCTTCAGCCCACTCGGTGGGCTTCACCAGCCAGAACGCATCGCTGGCCAGGGCGTTTGCCGCGGTGGCCACGGTGTCGGGCGCGAACGTGCAGACCGCTACCGTGGCCGATCAGGCCAGTGGTGAGCAGCAGGTCCGGGCCGGCACGCTGGACGCGCTCGTGGTCGGGTCATCGGGATCGGTCCAGGTCGTCGTGGACCACAGTCTCGACGAAGGGCTGCGTGCGGCGTTCACCGCATTGACCCGACAGCAGGCGCTCGATGCACAGGTTCGCCATCTGGGCGGTGATCCGGCTCAAGTGAGCGCCGCGGTGGCGTCGGCCCAGGTGGAAGTGGCGACGCTCGAACCCGCACCGGAGATCAACGGCCAGCGGATCGCTCTGGGCATCGTCACCGGAGTGTTGATCTACCTGTCCCTGCAGACCTGGGGCCAGTTCGTCGCGCAAGGTGTGGTGGAGGAGAAGTCCAGCCGGGTGGTGGAGCTGCTGCTGTCCACCATCCGGCCATGGCAGCTGATGGCGGGCAAGGTATTGGGCATCGGCCAGGTAGGTCTGGTACAGATCGCGATCGTCGCCGGTGGCGGAGCGATTGCCGGGCTGGTCACCGGAGCACTGACGATCCCCGCCTCGGCAGTCGCGGGCACGGTGGTGTGGTTGGTGGTGTGGTACCTGCTCGGCTTTTTCAGCTACGCCCTGGTGCTTGCCGCGGCCAGCTCGCTGGTCTCCCGTCAGGAGGAAATCGCCGGGGTCGTCGGCCCGATCTTGATGCTGCTCGTGGTGCCCTACGTATTGGGCATCTCGATCCTGCCCAGCAAACCGGACAGCCGGCTGATCGAGGTGCTCTCGCTGATCCCGCTGTTTTCTCCCACTTTGATGCCGATACGGCTGGCCTTCGGTGACGTGCCGGTGTGGCAGATCGGTCTGGCGGTGGCGCTCGTGGTGTTGATGATCCCGGCTCTGGTGTGGCTGTCCGGCCGGATCTATCGCAATGCCGTGCTGCGCACAGGTGCCCGGGTGCGGCTCCGGGAGGCGCTGCGCAGCAGCTAACCGCTGGGACGGATCTGGTTGAGCGAGACGTTGGAGGCGGTGCCTTCAACGACCACTGAGCCGGTCTCCACCCAGACCCGGGTGGGGGTGACGGCGAAGGGCAGCTCGCCCGGTTTGACCTCGGTACTCAACGTGTTGAGCAGGGTTTGACGCACGGCGCGCGGCAGGGCCACCGAGCCGCCACCGTCCTGCGCCAGCCGGACGTCCCTGACAGTGATCCGGACCACACCACCGGTGAGCTGGATCAATCCGATCCCGACAATCTCGGTGCGCTGGCCCAAAAGGTCGGTGGTGGCCACCATCCGCACCGCTGCCCGGTCGCTGTGCGGCGCACCTGCTGCCGGTGTCCCGGCTGGGAGCAGTTCCGTGATTTCCTGGTCAGACGGCTGCTGGATGCGAAGGTCTTCGATCCCGACCGCCCGCCCAAGGTCGGTGTCTTTGATCCGAACCCGACCGTCCACTCGCGCCGCCCGGACCGAGTGCATGTCGCCTGAAGTCACTTCGGCCAGCGGTGCGTCGACGTCGTGCAGCGTTGCTTCCACGTCGAGATCATGCAAGGGCTCCACCGATACCCCGGTGGCTTGCACGTCGATGGCGGAGTAGTGGCCGGCCAGGGCCTGGGTGAGGAAAGGAAAGCCGTTGATCCGCACCGACGGGTCGCTGCGCAGGGCGAGTTGCTGCCGTATCTGCGTGGCTACGGTGTGTTCGGCGAATGCCGCGGCCCCGAAATCAGCCGCCACCAGCAGGGCCACGATGACCAGCATCGCGATGATCAGCTTGCGCACCCGGCTCAACCATCCTGTCGGTTTCATCAAGGGCTATGCGACGGGCACGGTATTCTCCGCAGGACACCTGGTAAGTCGCGACCTTAGGATCCCAGCAATCGCGGCCCCGGTGGTGACATTGCCGGCCTCCAACAGGCAGGAGGGAACGGGCATGGAACTGCTGTTGCTCACCGCGGACCCTGGTCCGGCCTCGGTTCTCCCGGCACTGTCGCTGCTGGGGCACGGGGTGCGTTCGGCGGCCCCTGAGGTCGCGGCCCTGCTCGATGCCGGTCCCTACGACGCGGTGCTGGTCGATGCGCGGCTGGACCTGGCCGGTTCGCGCAGCCTGTGCCGGTTACTGGGATCGACCGGACTGGATGTGCCGGTGGTGGTCGTGATCAGTGAGGGCGGCCTCGTCGCGCTCTCAGCTGATTGGGGAGCCGACGAGATCTTGCTGCCGACTGCGGGACCCGCGGAAGTGGACGCGCGGCTTCGACTCCTGGTCGCCCGGCGCGCCAACGAGTCCAGCGTGGGCCGCGGCAGCGCCTTGGTGCTCGGCGAACTGGTGATTGACGAGTCGACCTACACCGCCCGGCTGCGTGGCCGCCCGCTGGATCTCACCTACAAGGAGTTCGAACTGCTCAAGTACCTCGCGCAGCACGCCGGGAGGGTGTTCACCCGCGCACAGTTGCTGCAAGAGGTGTGGGGTTACGACTTCTTCGGCGGCACCCGGACAGTTGACGTCCATGTGCGGCGGTTGCGGGCCAAGCTCGGCCCGGAGCACGAGCAACTCATCGGCACTGTCCGCAACGTGGGATACAAGTTCGTCCGGCCGGTGCGCGCCATGAGTTCCCGGGAGCGTGCCGAGCAGGAACGCGCCGCCGAGTCCGGTACCGAGGCTGTGGACAGCGCCGATCCGGACTGGGCCGCCCCTGACCGGGCCGGCCCCGTAGGGAGACAGGCTCGACCGCTGCCCGTGCAGCGGAGTTGACCAGGGCATGACCCCTGCGCTGACCTGGCTTACCCGTCTGTCCGGTGGCCAGATCGCCGAGGTGCTCGCGCTGCTGGCCGCGGCCGAGGCCGCCGATGGCTTTCACGCCATTTCCGAAGCGGCGATGCTGGGGCTGCGTCCTGAGGCGGATTCCCACACCGGAGTGCACCTTCTCGCGCACGACCCGGACGGCACGCTGGTCGGTTATGCGTACTTGGACGAGCGCCCCGAGCGCCGCACCGCCGAATTTGCGGTGCACCCGGAGCATCGGCGCCGCGGCGTGGGTGGTGCGTTGCTGGCCGCGCTGCTCGATCGGGTGCGCGCCCCGCTATGGCTGTGGGCGCACGGCGAGCATCCCGGCGCGCTGCGTCTGGCACAACGGGTCGGGGTGGTCAGCCGGCGGGCACTATTCCAGTTGCGTCGCAGCCTCTCCGAGCCGATCCTGCCGCCCCGCCTGCCCGACGGTGTGACGCTACGGACTTTCCTGCCGGGTCAGGACGAAGCTGCGGTGGTGCGAGTCAACAAACGCGCGTTTGCCTGGCATCCGGAGCAAAGCCGGTTGGATACCAAGGAACTCGTGCTGCTGGAGGACCAGCCCTGGTTCGATGCCAAGGGCTTCCTGCTGGCGGTCGATCCTGCCGGTCAGCTGCTGGGTTTCCATTGGACGAAAATGCACCCTGACGGGCTTGGTGAAGTCTACGTGTTGGCGGTGGATCCAGACGCCCAAGGCACCGGGCTGGGGGGTGCTCTGACCGTGGCCGGGCTGGCATACCTGCGGGATCGGGGCGCGCCGGAAGCGATGCTGTATGTCGACTCCGACAATCCCGCCGCGCTGCGCACCTATCACAATCTGGGCTTCGCTCACCACCACACCGACGTGCAGTTGCTGCTCGACCCCAGCTGAAACCACCCCCGGCAAGGTGGGCTACCGGGAGATCAGCAATCGGGCGGTAGGCCGGTGACGAGGAAGCTGACCTGGCGCGCGATTGCCACCGCGTGGTCAGCGAAACGTTCGTAGTAACGGCCGATCAGCGCGGCGTCGACCGCTGGTTCGACCCCGTGTGCCCAGTCCTCCGCGAACAGGATCTGGAAGCTGCGCCGGCGCAAGGCATCCACCTCGTCGTCGGCCTGCGCCAGGCGCTGTGCAGACAGCGGATCCCGGCTCTCAATTGCCTCCGCAGCATCCTCTGCCAGGCTGGTGGCGAGCATGCCCATCCGGGCAAATACCGGCCGGACGTCGCCCGGGATGGGTACGGTCGGGTGCTTGAGCCGAGCGATCTTGGCGATGTGCTGGGCCAGGTTCCACATCCGCTCCACGTCGCGTACCGCGTGCATGGCAGCAACGACGACCCGCAGGTCGGTGGCTACCGGGGCCTGCAAGACGAGCAGCTTGCGGCAGCGCTGATCCATGTCGTCACACAGCGCCTTCATATCGCCCTCGCTGGATAGAACCTGTTCGGCGAGGGCGAGGTCGGCCTGGCTCAGCGCAGTCGAGGCATTGGCCATCATCTGACCGGCCAGCCGAGCGGCCTTGGCCAGATCGCCGAGCAGGCTATCCAACTCGGCGTGAAAACTGTCGCGCATTTCCGCCAGGGTACGGGGGAAGTTTCGCCCGGTCTCGGCGAGAACGTGAATCCGGTATGAACGCCGACGTTCAGCCGCCGGAGTCGGCCAGCTCCGCGTCGGCCGGGACGGCGAGATCCAGGGGATCGTCCAGCCAGCCTTGCGGTAATGCCACCCGACCGGGCGAGCCCTGGCGTCCCCGCGGTCCGTCGGCGCCGGCGGGGAACGGAGCATTTCCGTCCAGCCGGGACAGCTGGTCATCCAGCTCGGTCAAACTGGACACCATCCCCAGCGCGTGCCGCACATCCCCGCCAACCGGGAAGCCGTGCAAGTACCAGGAAACGTGCTTACGCAAGTCACGGAGACCCTTTTCCGGCCCGAGATGCGCGGCGAGCAGATCGGCGTGGCGGCGCAGGATGGCTGCCGCCTGCCCCAGATTCGGTGGCGTCGGGAGCGGTGCGCCGGCGAAGGCGGCCTGCAGTTCGGCGAACAGCCACGGCCGTCCCAAGCAGCCACGACCCACCACGACCCCGTCGCAGCCGGTCTGCTCGGCCATCCGGATCGCGTCTGCTGCGGCGAAGATGTCGCCATTACCGAGCACCGGGATGGAGGTGACGGCTTGCTTGAGCGCGGTAATGGCGTTCCAGTCGGCGGTAGGCGCGTACCGCTGCGCCGCGGTGCGCGCGTGCAGCGCCACGGCCGCCACACCGGCGTCTTGCGCGATCCGGCCGGCGTCAAGGTAGGTGTGGTGCTCGTCGTCGATGCCGATCCGGAACTTCACCGTGACCGGCAGCGGCCCAGCCGCTTCGACGGCGCCACGGACGATCTCGGCGAACAGGACACGCTTATAGGGCAGCGCGGCCCCACCGCCGCGGCGGGTCACCTTCGGGACCGGGCAGCCGAAGTTGAGGTCGATGTGATCAGCGAGATCCTCGTCGCGAACCATCTCCACGGCCTTGCGGATCGTCGCCGGGTCGACCCCGTAGAGCTGCATCGACCGAGGACGCTCCGCGGCGTCGAAGCTGATCATCTTGAGTGTGCCGGGATGCCGCTCGATCAGCGCCCGACTAGTGATCATCTCGCAAACGAACAACCCGGCGCCGAATTCGCGGCACAGCCGCCGGAACGCCACGTTGGTGATGCCGGCCATCGGCGCGAGCACGACCGGCGGGTCGACCCGGTACGGCCCGATCCGCAACTCCGGTCGCACAACGCTCACCCGCACATCATCCCCGCCCGCCCCACCCGCGCGTGTCGCGCCCCCGTGCCGGTGTGTCGTGCGCTCGTGTCCGGTGTGTCGGGTCCTTGCAACCATGACCCTGTGGGTGGTTGAGCTCCAAGGCCAACCGGCCTAGCGTCAGCGGTTGGTGTCGTGACGACGGATTGACAGCCAGCGAGGTGATCCATCATGCGGGCACGCGTTGGTGACCGGCTCTGCGTGCACGGCCGCACTGTCAGCCGGCCCGACCGCATGGGCGACGTGGTGGAGGTGCGCGGGCCGGACGGCCAGCCACCTTTCCTCGTTCGCTTCGATGATGGCCAGGAGCGGTTGGTGTTCCCCGGCCCTGACTGCGAGGTGCACCCTGCCGCAGAGGCATAGCCCAGCTGCGCTACCAGAATTCGGGCTGTCAGCCCGGGCGTGGGTGCCATGTTCACCGCACTGCCCTCCGGTCTGATGTAGAGCAGTACCTGCCCAGACCCCGCGTCCAGTCCCACACCTCATCAGCTGGCCAGGCACAACCTCGAACCGCGTCAACGCCCCGCATTTCCTGGCTGCTGCGGGCGACAGCAATGCGCCTTCGCCGGTGAACTGCGCACATCCGGGCAGCGCGTGCGACGCTGCAGTCGATACCGCTGCGGCGGCGGCAACTCTCGGGTGGAATATGGCACTCACCGCGCTGGTCGGACGGGCGCTGCGGGCGGCTGCCTCCGACGTCACGCCGCTGCGCGAATCGGTGGCCTTCCGGCAGTTGTTCGCTGGCCAGACGGTGTCGCAGATCGGCACGCAAGTGACCCGCGTCGCGGTCCCACTGCAGGTCTACGCGATCACCCGCTCGTCGCTGGACGTGGGGTTGATCGGAGCAGCCGGCTTCTTTCCCCTGGTGGTCTTCGGGCTTTACGGCGGGTCGATTGCCGACGCGGTCGATCGCCGCAAGCTGGTGTTGCTGACTTCGACTGGGACGATGCTGGTCAGCGTCGTGCTGCTGGTCCAAGCCGTGCTGGGGATCAACCGGGTCAGTGTGCTGTTCGCCTGCGTTGCGGTGCAGTCGGCGTTCGCCGCGGTGGACTCGCCAGCCCGGCGAGCGATCATTCCGCAACTGGTCCGGGCGGACAAGCTGCCGGCGGCCAACACGCTGTCCTACGGGAGCATGCAGCTCACCGTCATCGCTGGTCCGGTACTGGCTGGGGTCGCGGTAGGTGCCGGTGGCTTCGGGTGGGCGTACGCGATCGACGTCGCTTCGTTCGCCGGTGCCTTTTATGCCGCGGTGCGGCTGCCGTCCCTGCCGCCGGGCACTGGCGCCCGGAGGGCCGGGCTGAGCTCGGTCATCGAAGGCTTGCGATTCCTGGCGGGACACCGGGTGGTGTCGATGACGTTCGTCGCCGACCTCATCGCGATGATCTTCGGAAGCCCGACAGCGCTGTTTCCAGCACTGGCCGACGGCCAGTACGGCGGCGGGGCGAACACCGCTGGCCTGCTCTACGCCGCGCCCGCGGTCGGGGCGGTCGTCGCTACGTTCCTCGGTGGGGCCATCGCCCGGGTGCATCGCCACGGGCTTGGCGTGGTGGTCTCGATTGCGGTGTGGGGTGTGGCGATCACCCTGTTCGGGCTTGCCTCGACGTTGTGGTTAGGGTTGCTGACGCTCGCGGTCGCGGGCGCGGCTGACACCGTCAGCGCTGTCTACCGCTCGACGATTCTGCAACATGCCACCCCGCCTGGGATGCAAGGACGGCTGCAAGGGGTGTTCATCGTGGTAGTCAAATCTCTTTCATGTACTACGATGCGACCTGCATCGATGCCATCGTGACTGCACACTTGAGCGAGCGGACCGGGTAGTACGTGAGTAAAGCCCGACGTCATAGGGCGCAGACGAAGCAGGCAATCCTTCCAGAGCCAACACTGTCCAGCTAAGGACACGCCACGACACGCTGCCGGGAGCTTTAGGGGTTCACCTTGTCTGAGCCGTCGAGCTGGTGTTGCTGCCTGTGCGATCGCTGTCGCCCTGAAGACCACGGTGGATACGAGATTCAACTTCTTCGGAGTTGGTTAACGATCACCTTGATGGGCCGCTCAGGGCTTGCGTGAGCCGCAGTCGGGTGGCGTTCACTCAGCTTCGCGGGCTGACCTGACCACTGATGGGTGAGCTGGTCTCTAGCCAGAAATGGCGGCGGGGCGTTGTACTGATCCGCGGGAGCCGGCGAAGAATCGGAGGTCAGGCGCGCGCACAGTTGCGTTGACGGAATGCGGGCGTGGCAAGCCTGCGTGGAGCTGTGATCAGATGGCGGCAGCGAGTTCGGTGAACGCCGCCGGGAGCTGTCGTTTCGGGTCGGTGTCGACCCCGAGTTCGTAGTGGCCGCGCCGGAGATTCTGGATGAACGCATGGCCGGTGCTGATCACGCGGGCGGAGCGGAGCCGTTTAAGTCCGCGCATCGGTCTCAATCTGGCCTTGAGCCGTCCATGATCGGCTTCGATGGAGTTGTTTGCGTATTGCTCCATGACATGGCACGCGGCGGGTAGCAACTCATCGAGCACTCGCGGGTAGGCCGGTGCCCGGTCGGTGATCACCTCGGTCGGGCGTGGGCCGTGCTTGAGGGCGCGGGTGAAGAACCGGCGGGTAGCCGCCATGTCCCGTTTCTCGGAGACCAGGACGTCGATGACCTGCCCGAACTGATCGATCGCCCGGTACAGATAAACCCACCGACCAGCGACTCTCACATACGTCTCGTCCACGAACCACCTGTCACCGGGGCAGTGCCGGCAAGGCCGGGCCACGTCGATCAGCAACGGCGTGAACCGCTGCACCCAGCGATACACAGTGACGTGATCCACCTCGATGCCACGCTCGGCCAACAGCTCTTCCACATCCCGATAGGAAAGACCAAACCGCAGGTACCAACGCACCGCCAGAACGATGATCTCTGGCGGAAAACGGAACCCGGCGAACGCCGACGGCGCAGCGCACGGGGCGAGGCGACGAACCAGGGGCACCTGAGCAAGTCTGCACCTCAGGGACACCCTCGCCGAACGCAACAGCGCCAGCCCTCCGACCACATGGCATCCCGGGGGCAGCCCTCAACCGAAGCAGCGCGTACATCGTCTAGCTCTGCCCCCGGGATGCCATGTGGTAGCCCTTTAGGGAGGCCAACGGGATGCCATAGGCCACCACGTGATCCAGCCACGGCAGTTCTTGTGATCTAGCCATCTCGGAGGCCTGCCCGCCCGGCGAGGGCACGGCATGCTGTCAGCTGAGGTTCGCTGCACCGATGTGTTCCCTCCGTGGACGGTTCGCGCCGGAGGTGGGTCCGGCCGATTCTGTTTATGGCTCGTTTCGTTGTGCTGTTTTTGGTCTTGGTTGTGATGTGTCAGCAGGTGGGATGCTGTGTGTCATGGCACAGCCACGGCGGGTGTTCGTGAGTCATACGTGGTGACGTCCTACTGTCCATGTAAATGAAGGTGGCCTGCTCGATCATGTCGGGTGTTGTGGACCGACGAGAGGAGCAGGCCAATGCAGAGGGTAGCCCCGTCACAGATCGCTCGGCAGCAGCTGCAGGAGTTGCTGGCCGGTGGGGC
>JAFAWY010000122.1 GCA_019241525.1 Pseudonocardiales bacterium | reverse complement strand
CGTGAAGGTTTTGGTGCGCTGGCGGGAAGAGTGGTTTTCGGTCGGAGGTTGCGAAACCCGCGGCGGATGCGGGTGGGGGTGAGCCGGTGGGGCTCGGTGACTGGTTTTTCCCATGGGCGGCGCAGATCGTGGGTGAGGTGGCGTGCGAGTCGGAGCTGGGTATGAGCGGCGAGGATGATCCAGGTCCAGCGGTCGCCCTGGTTGGGTGTGCGGATACGCGGCCGGGTCCAGCCCAGGGTTTGCTTGAGGAACCGGAAGGTGTGCTCTAGGTCGAAGCGGCGTAGGAATGCTCGCCAGAGGCGGTTGAGGTCGGTGTCGCTGAGGTCGGGCCGGGAGTACCACAGCCACACCGGTTTGGGATTGCGATCACCGGGCAGCCGGTCGACGTGGAGCTGGATGACGCTGCCCTCGATGAGGGGCAGCGGGCCCTGGTGTGAGATCCACGCTGCGCGGTGAGTCAGCCGAGGGTGCAGCCGGTTCCATGCGTGTGCCCGGGCGGTGCCGTAACGGCTGGTATCGGTGACGGTGATCGCGTTGGGCTGCGGCTGGGTCGCACTGTCTGCCAGCGCGAACTCGGGGCCACGGGCGTCCGGCGGCGCTGGGAGCCCGAGGTGGTGGTGGGAAGCAGAACACGCGATCCGAGCGCAGCCGGCCCAGTACCTCCACGGGCAGGTCGGCCAGCAAAAACGCCAGGCGGGTCACGTCGTAGCCGGCGTCGAACACGATGAGGATGTCCGCGTCCCCGGGCTTGTGCTGTCCGGCTTGCCGCAGCCGGTGGATCACCTCGCGTAGTTGCGTGGCGGTTACCGTGGTCGCATCGTCACCGGGACCCAGGCGCACCGCGTCGAGCAGGGTGGTCCACGATGTGCGGCCCGGCTCCAGCGCCGCCACGAAGGAATAGGGCCAGCCGGGAATCATCTGCGCCTGACCTTTACCCCGCCCGTAGACATGGCAAAACGACCGATCCGGGCTGGTCGCCGCGTCCGGGCGCAGCCAGGGACTCACGTCGACAGCCAGCGTGATCCGTCCGTGCCCATCGCGCGGCACCGGCAAGCTCACCACCGACCTGCGCAACCGTTCGACCTGGATGCGGCCGCTATCCAGGCCGTCGTAGAGCGCACCATGCCCACGCCGGTGTTCGGCCGTTAATGTCAGCCCGACCAGGGTGCTGACCGGACCCTCGACGCACAACACGGCATCGGTCAGCTCAAACAATGCATCCGCTCGCAGAGTCAGGCAGTCATAGAACGTTCCGCGAAACGCGTCAAGATCATCCAAGCACGCCGGGCCCGCTTGCTCGCCTCCACGACTCATCTGCTGCACACTGACACTTACGGCCATCGCCTTCATCTTCGAGCTCCGCCGAAGGAACCCGAAGATGATCAAGCGGTGGCCGCGTCATGTCATGGCGACACGCCACCATGAGACGACAAACCTGACATCAAGAGGTTAAACGACAAGCTAAGACGTAAACGGTGACGAAGCCACAACAGCGGCTGGCGACGGCGAAATATCTGTGCGCCGACAACCGCCACCTGGTCAGAGTGATCCTGGCCTACAACAACGCGCTGGACTACGCCCAGTCCGTCTACGGATTCGCCCAGCTTTACGCCCGTAACGCCCGAGGCATCACCTGACCCGTTGGAATCGTGATCAACTGAGGCTTTCGGAATTAGGAGGGCAGCAGGAGTATGCCGCCAGTCGGTAGTATCGATAGGTGATCGACCGCCTGCCATCGATCCCTGGATTGGTGTGTTGGATCGAGGTATCAAGCAGCAATCCGGTAGGAAGCCGTGATTTCTACGCTGGGTTGTTCGGCTGGACGTACCTGACCGATCCGCACGTTGTCGGCGGGCTGGACACCACGGCGTTGTGCGCCGGTCTACCGGTGGCCGCACTGGCCGACGTTGCGGTACCACCAGGGCGCCTGGGCACCTGGACGCTGTATCTGGCCAGCAACAACGTCACACTTCTCAGCGCAGCCGTCACCCGCTGGGGTGGGCGAGTGCTCGACGGGCCAACTGAGATCCCCGGGCACGGACGCGTGCTCATCGTCACCGACCCAACCGACGCGATCGTCGGCTTTTGGCAGCGTGCACGACCGCTGGCCTTTTATACCGGCAATCCCGGATCGCTGGTGTGGGCGGAACTGAATACCTGGGACGGCGCGCTGGCCGACGGATTTTTCGCCAAACTATTCAGCTATGATCAACAACAGATCGGTGACGGCCGCATGGTGGACTACACCACCTGGTCCCGGATGGGACACACGATGCTGGGCCGTCTGCAAATGAACGAGGCCTGGGCTGCTCCCGGCACTCCTGCGCACTGGATGCTGCACTTCGCGGTGGATCCCCAGATCGGTACCGATGCGGTGGCCGCGCAGGTCCGTAAGCTGGGTGGCCGGGTAGACATTGATCCCTATGACACCGAGTTGGGCCGCATCGCCCGAGTCACTGACCCCTTCGGGGCCAGCTTCGCACTGATTGACCCCACTCAACGGGTCGAGCTGGCCACCGATCACGCCCCGGGCTCAGCCCTGGTCGATGATCCTTACGACGACTAAAAGCCCAGGAGGTCTCCATGCCAGGAATTAAGCCGGACAGCTCGCCATCCTGGGTGCATGTGTTCGTTTGCGGGTCACGCGGACGATCAGGTAGATGACGATCAGCACGTTGAGTACCAGACCTGTAGGTGCCGAGTAGGTCATCCAGACGAGGTGACCTGGGTGTATTTATGGATCAGTCCGCCGAGCCGGTCGTGGTATCGAAGGCATAGGGCAGACGATGATGCGGCCAGGATCACCGGTCGTGTAGTCCCAT
Organism: Pseudonocardiales bacterium; assembly: GCA_019241525.1. Lineage (GTDB taxonomy): Bacteria > Actinomycetota > Actinomycetes > Mycobacteriales > Pseudonocardiaceae. Next base: position 4,079 of record JAFAWY010000122.1, on the reverse strand, counting down.
TTACGCCAGACCAACCGGCGGTGCCAGGTCAGGATCATGGCGGGAGTGACCGGGAAGACCTCAGCCCAGCGGTAGCGCAGCAGAAGCCGGGACAGGGCAGCCAACCACGTCCGGTCAGCCGGTGCGTAACGAACTCGGGCGATCTACCGGCGCAGCACCGCGCTTTCGGCGTGGCGCGAAACTAACAGTTGGGTGTCCTTGCTCAGATCTCGCCGCACCAGCACGGCGATCAGACCCAGCAGCGAACGCACCAGCCGATACACCACCGACAACGACAGCATCCGACGATCATCCATGACGGAAACCCCATCAAAGACCCAAGTCACGATGCTGCATCGAGTTTCCGAGCCCCACAGGATGGTCTGCGCGATCGGGTCCGCCTAGCCGAAGGCCGCACAGCCGCACCGTCTGCGGCGATCATTGACTCGGCCTCAGTGAGGGCAGCCGAGACCGTGGGAGTGGCCAGCAGAGGCTACGACGCCGGAAATCATGTCGGGTGGGTTGTTATGCCGGGTTGGGTTGAGGTGTGGGTGTCTGCGCGTGGGTGGGTGGGGGTGAGCGCGCTGGGCGGGTCGGCATAACTACAGCGTTTGGAGGAATGCCAGGACGGCGTCGGTGGGCTGGTAGCGGCGTCGGCCGATGGCTGGCGGTGCGGTGCGGGTGAGCGCTTGCTCTTTGAGTGCGAGATCAGCGTGCACGTAGATGGCGGTGGCTTTCGTGGTGGCGTGCCCGAGCCAAAGCGCGATTGTTGCGAGATCGACACCTGAGTGCAGCAGGTTCATGGCGCAGGTATGCCGTAAGACGTGTGGTGTAACGATCTTGCTGGTGAGGGTAGGGCATCGCTGGGCCGCGACCACGACGTGCTTGGTGAGCAGATCGGCGACGGCGTCGGTGGACAAGGGTCTCCCGGCCCTGTTCGGGAACAGCGGATCACTCGGGACGGCACGGCGCTCGCGCAGCCAGTCGCGCAGGAGTCTCGCGGTGGGTCGGGTCAGTGGGACCCGGCGGTGTTTGCGGCCCTTACCGAGGCAATGCAGGTTCGCGCCGGGGCCGAAGTCGGCGTCGGCGCTGGTGAGCCCGGTCAGTTCGGCCACGCGCATGCCGGTCTGCACGGCGGTCAGCAGCAGGGCGTGGTCGCGTTGGCCGAGGCTGGTGGCCCGGTCGGGGCTGGCTAGCAGCGCGTTGACTTCGGCGTGGGTGAGGAAGCAGACGATCGTGGAGTCCGCGCGTTTGCGTGGGATGGCCAGCACCCGGGCGATGAGTGCGGCATGTTCTGGGCATCGCAATGCGGCGTAGCCGAACAGGGAGTGGATCGCGGCGAGGCGATTGTTGCGGGTAGTCAGCGAGTTGCCTCGCTCGTGTTCGAGGTGGTCGAGGAAGCCCGCGATGAACGGGGCGTCGATGTCGGTGAGGTCCAGGCGCGATGGTGGGATGTGCAGGTTGTGGTTGGCGTAGCGCAGCAGCAGGCAGAACGTGTCCCGGTAGGAGGCCACGGTGTGGCTGCTGGCGCGGCGCTGGGTGAGCCGCTCGGTGAAAAATCCCTCGAGCACGGGCGCGAGCGCGGTCATGAACCCGCCTGCCACGATCGTTCGAGTAGGTCGGCGGCGGCGCTCATCAGCTCGCTGGATGCCTCCAGGTACCAGTAGGTGGAGGCCGGGCTGACGTGCCCGAGATAGGTCGACAGCGTCGGCAGCCGTGTCGGCACGTCGACTCCGGTGGCGTACCAGGCGACGAGGGTGGCGACCGCGAAACTGTGGCGCAGGTCCGTCAGCCGCGGCTGGCGCCGCCCGGTCGGTGCGGTGATGCCGGCCTCGGCGCGCAGCTCGGCGAAGGTGCTGCCGGCGTTAGTGTGGTTGAGCCGCGTTCGGGCCCCGGACAGAAAGAACGCCGAGGGCTCCGGGCGTGGGCAGAGCCCGTCGCGGCGGCGTGCGTAGTCGCCAAGCGCGGTGGTGGCGCTTGGGTGCAGGGGCACCAGGCGGGACTTGCCGTGTTTGGAGTCGCGCACCGTGATCAGCTCGCTGTCGAAGTCGACGTCCTCGCGATCGAGGCGCATCGCTTCTCCGGTGCGCAGCCCGGTGCAGGCCATCAGCCCGATGAGCGCGGTGAAGGTTGCCGCGCGCAGTGGGCAGGCCAGGCGGCTAGCTGCGGTCATCAGGGCAGCGATCTCGGCCGGCGAATACAGATACGGCGTCCGGCGCTGTGACTGACGAGGCAGCAGGTTTTGGGGTGGGATTTCGGTGTCCGGCTCGATGGTCGCCAGGTAGCGGGTGAAGCCGCGGACCACGCTCAACCGCCTGGCCCACCAGCTGGGATCGGCCTGGCGCGGTGTGGTGGCCCAGGCCAGCGCCGTGTCCACCGTGACCCGCCTCGCGCCGACACGGTCAAGATGATCGAGGTAGCTGGTCAGCATGCGAGCTTCCTGCCGCAGCAGGTAGCCGCAGGCGCGGCGGATCGCCAGGTAGTCCTCGCCCGCGCGGCGTAACGCGTTCACCGCCGATCTCCCGGCCAGGCGCGTGCGACGGTATCCAGCGCGGCTCGGTCGACCGCGGCGTAGCGTGCCGTGCTCGCCTCAGCGTGGTGCCGAAGCGCCTGAGCGATCTCGGGCAGCGGCGCGCCGGAGCGCAGCATTGCGGTCGCCGCGCTGTGCCGGAGCCGATGCGCACCGACCACCACCAGCCCGGCACGCGCTGACGCGGTGCGGGGCACCATCGTCACCGAGCGCGCGGTCATCGGCCCGTGCGGACCGCAAGCCCGCAGGAATAGCGCCCGGCACGTTGACCGCGGACGGCGTCGCAGGTAGTCGACCACAACCGCGCCGACGTCGTGCGGTAGCGGAAGCCGGTCGAGCCGGTTGCCTTTGCCGCGGATCACCACCTCGCCGCTGCGCCAATCCACGTCGTCCAGGCGCAGCGCGGCCACCTCGCCAGCGCGGAGCCCCAGCCGGATAAGCAGCGTCAAGATGGCGTAATCACGCAGCCCGACGGCCGTGGACCGCTCGCAGCTATTCAGCAGCGCGACGAGCGTCGCGTCGTCGACGCCTTGCGGCAACCGCGCAGCACGGTGCGCGACGGCAGGGACCGCCGCAGACAGATCCCGGTCGATGACCCCGGTCAGGAACAGAAAACGCACCAAGCAGCGCAACGCGACGGTGAGCACCTTCATCGACGCGGGCCGGTACCGGCGCGACTGGTCCAGCACGAACCAGCTCACCACCGCCGATGTCAGCTGATCAAACCGAAGCTCATCATCGACAACCAGCCGCGACAGGAACCCGCGGGCCACCCCGACACGCGTCATCACGCTCGCCGCCGCCAGCCGACGCTCCACCATCACGTAGCGGCGATAGGCGACCAGCACAACCTCGACAGCCGAATCCGGACTCGGCTGCTCGACCATCGGGATGACCCGCATGTCGCGCAGCACGGCGAGCATCGGCTCCATCGACCGCACCGTGCACCACCGGCGATACCCGGCATTTCGGCGGGCCAGCAGGAACCGTTGCACGACCTCCGCCGTCAGCTGCCCCGCCGCTAGCCCCTCATCATCAAGCCAGCGACTCAACCGAGCCAGCACATAGAGGTAATCCCGAACAGTGCGCGGCGAATAGCCCGCCCCCAGCATCTGCCTCGCCACGCCCTGCGCGCACGCTAACAACGGTCCGGGCACCCGAACCTTGAACGGATCAACCATTGATCGACTCCTCTCCGGTCGGTGATCTCGAAGAGAAGCCTCGCTACCTCACTGGTTGTTATGCCGACCCACCCGGCGCGCTCACCCCCACCGACCCGGGCGCAGACACCCACACCTCAACCCAACCCGGCATAACAACCCACCCGGCATGATTCCCGTTATGCCGGGCCCGGCATAAGGGTAAAAAGATCAATGGGCGGAAACGGCATATCGCGGTGGACACCCCTGGGCCTGCTGTTATCCGTCATCGTGACGGCAGCCTCGGTGCAGGATCGTGACGGCGCCAAGCCTGTCCTTGAACTGTTGGCGGCCTCGTTCCAGCGCATCCGCCTGGTCTGGGCCGATGGCGGCTACGCCGGCAAGCTGCTGGCTTGGGCATCTGAACATCT
>JAFAWY010000123.1 GCA_019241525.1 Pseudonocardiales bacterium | reverse complement strand
ATGCCTATCGACAGAAAACAACACCCACCCCAACGGGGTCAAGGCAAGTGCCGCACTGATCACTAGCAAACAAACAAAACAAACAAACATGGCACTAACAAAAACAGCACACTGTTGAGTTCTCAAAGAACAAACACACACCATCACCAACCACCGAAGCGGTTAGATCCGGGATGGCTCACTCCGACTTACCCGTCCCGTACTCACTGGCCTCTCGAGCCTCATACGATCCGGGTACCCATCGAGCTTAGCAGCTGCCCGAGTGGGCCTCCTCACCGGGTGGCCTTTGCTCTCAGTCTGGTTAAGGCACTGAGGGGCTCGTCCATTCCGCTGTGGAGCGAGGAAGAAGGTACGGCTAACGCACCGCAGAAGTCAAATCGGCGTGTCCCCGCGCTCACTTAGCACACCACTGAGGGATCCGTGTCACCGCACCCGCACCCCAGCGGTATGCCGCCGGCCGCGGCGCAGCACTAGCCATCCACCGGGTAGCAGATCGGATTCCGTGGGCGTCCAGCCCTCATCCCCAACCCTGATGTTGTTCACCGATGCGCCTCCTTCCCGGACTGTGCGGCGCGCGGAACCTTTGCTGTCGGCAAGGCCACTGGCCACCAGCAAATCGACAATCGTGGGCCGGTCGGCCAACTGGACCTGTCCCGTCGGAGCTTCTGCCATGGCAGCGTCGAGGGTTCGCTTATCCAGATCGCGCAGCTCTCCCTGACCGAACAGCGCCCGACTGGCCAGAGCGGCCCGACGGCCCTCCTCTGGACCGTGCACCAGGGTGGTGATTTCCGTGGCCAGCACCCGCTGCGCCTCCCGCGCCTGCGGTTTTTCGACAGTGCTGCGCTCCAACTCTTCGATCTCGCCTGGCGGCAGGTCGGTGAAGACCTTGAGGTAGCCGACTACGTCGCGGTCGTCAGCGTTGATCCAGAACTGGTAGAAGGCGTACGGGCTCGTCAGATCGGGGTCCAACCAGATTGCGCCACCTTCGGTCTTGCCGAATTTGGTGCCATCGGCCTTGGTGATCAGCGGGGTGGCCAGTGCGTGGGCGCCGCGATGCTCGACTCGATGAATGAGGTCCACCCCAGCAGTGATGTTCCCCCATTGGTCGCTGCCGCCGATCTGCAAGATGCAGCCGTAGCGGCGGTAGAGCTCAAGGTAATCCATGGCCTGCAAGAGCTGGTAGCTGAACTCGGTGAAGCTGATCCCGGCTTCGGAATTCAACCGCGCGCTCACCGCCTCCTTGGCGAGCATGCGGTTCACCCTAAAGTGCTTGCCCACGTCCCGGAGGAAATCGATGGTGGGCAGCGGTTGGGTCCAATCGAGGTTGTTCACCATGGTGGCGGCGTATGGTCCGGCGAAGTCGAGGTAAGGCTCGATCTGAGCTCGGATCTGCTCTACCCATCCGGCAACCACATCCTTGGTGTTGAGCGTCCGCTCGGCCGTCGGTTTGGGATCTCCAATCAGCCCGGTAGCGCCACCGACCAGTGCTAGAGGCCGGTGACCGGCACCCTGGAACCGCCGAAGGGTGAGGATCTGGACCAAGTGACCGAGATGCAGGCTCGGCGCGGTGGGATCGAACCCGCAGTACAGGGCGATCGAGCCCGCGTCGCAATCCCGGCGCAGCGCGTCGAGATCCGTGCTCTGCGCGATCAGGCCGCGCCAGCTCAGCTCGTCAAGGATGTGCGCATTCACCTCCGCATCATCCCGCACGCGTCGTGCCAGCTACTCGATGCCGGCGGTAGGCGGACACCGCGGGGCTACCGTCTACCCAGAAGCGCCAAGGCCGGTCGTAGGCGGCCGCGACGCCAACCCGGGGCCCGGTGCGGATCTGTCCGGCAGGGATCGGATCGCCGGGCAGGAGGCGCACCGGCGACAACGGATCCACGAGGTCCAAGCCGTTGTGCTCCCGCCGCAATCCGAGCAGCGTCGCCAGCCGGGCTGGTCCACGGGCAAGCTCGGCGTCAGAGCGCGCGGTGGGCCGGCGCAAGCGGGCGGCAGCAAGACCGGAGACGACCTCCGCGGCGCGCAGCAGTACAGCGCCGGGCTGCCCATCGGGTAGGCAGGAGATGTTCGCGCAGAAGTGCATCCCATAGACGAAGTACACGTACAGATGCCCAGGAGGACCGAACATCACGGCGTTGCGGGCGGTACGACCCCGGTAGGAATGCGCTGCGGGATCGTCTGCGCCACGGTAAGCCTCTACCTCTACCAGCCGCACCACCACGGTGCTCTCCGGGGTGTCCGCAGCTACCAGACAACCCAGCAGGAACCGGGCGGCTGCCAACACGTCCACCGCGAGCTGCTCGCGGTGGACGGTCGGTAGCGTCACCCGGTGATCCAGTTGCGGTGGTCGAGGACAGCCTGCCGGGCACGCTGGAGCTGCTCGGCGACTTGTTCCGGAGCGGTGCCGCCGTAGGCGTCGCGGGAACCGATCGACCCAGCGACGTTGAGTACCCGGCGAACGTCGATCGTGAGCTCGGGATGGACTGCGGCGAGCTCCATTTCGGACAGCTCCGCTAGGCCGACGCCCCGAGATTCGGCCAGGCGCACGCAGGCACCGGCAGCCTGATGGGCGGTACGGAACGGCACACCCTGGCGGGTCAACCACTCGGCGAGGTCGGTAGCCAGGGTGAACCCGGCCGGGGCCAGCTCGGCAAGCCGTTGCGTCCGGAAGGTTAACGTGCCGATCATGCCGGCCATCGCAGGCAGCAGCAGTTCCAGCTGGTCGACCGAATCGAACAGCGGTTCTTTGTCTTCTTGCAGATCCCGGTTGTAGGCCAGTGGCTGGGCTTTGAGCGTGGCCAGTAGCCCAGCCAGGTTGCCGATCAGCCGGCCGGCCTTGCCCCTGGCCAGCTCCGCCACATCAGGATTCTTTTTTTGCGGCATGATCGAGCTGCCGGTTGAGTAGGCGTCATCAAGCTCGATGTAGCCAAACTCGGCAGTGGCCCAGAGGATGATCTCCTCGGCGATCCGGGACAAGTCGACGGCTAGCATCGCCAGCACGAACGCAGCCTCCGCGGCGAAGTCTCGCGAGGCCGTGCCGTCGATCGAGTTCTCGACCGGGGAATGGAAACCGAGTTCGGTGGCCACCGCAGCCGGATCCAGCCCGAGCGATGAACCGGCCAACGCACCCGAGCCGTACGGCGAGACCCCGGCCCGAACGTCCCAGTCCCGCAGCCGCTCGACGTCGCGCAGCAGGGCTTGCACGTGCGCACCCAGGTGGTGAGCCAGAAGCACTGGTTGGGCGTGCTGCAGGTGGGTCCGGCCCGGCATCGGGGCTTCGGGGTGCGCCTGCGCCTGGTCTAGCAAAGCGTCGATCACATCCAGAGCGCCTGCGGCGATCCGCCGAGCGGCGTCGCGCAGCCACATCCGCAGCAGCGTGGCCACCTGGTCGTTGCGGGAGCGGCCAGCGCGCAGCCGCCCCCCTAGCTCGGGGCCGGCGCGTTCGATCAGCCCGCGCTCCAGGGCGGTGTGCACGTCCTCGTCTTCGGGGACCGGGACGAACGCACCGGATTCGACGTCGGCGTCGAGGCGGTCCAGCGCATCAAGCATGGCGGCCAATTCAGTGGTATCGAGCAAGCCAGCCTCGTGCAATACGCGGGCATGGGCTCGGGAGCCGCGGATGTCGTAGCGAGCCAGGCGCCAATCGAAGTGGGTGGAAACGCTCAACGCGGCAAGCGCGTCGGCAGGTTTGTCGCTGAACCGGCCACCCCAGAGTCCGGTCACGATGACAGCTCCCGGTGGGTGGCCAGCAGGTCTCGTTGTGCTGCGATCTTTGATGGTAACCCCCAGAGCTGCACGAAGCCCTTGGCTAGGGACTGGTCGAAAGTGTCGCCCGCATCGTAGGTGGCGAGGTTGAAGTCATACAGCGAGTGTGTGCTGCGCCGGCCGGTAACCGTAGCCCGGCCGCCAGCAAGCTCCATGCGGATATCACCGCTCACATGGCGTTGCGAATCCGCGACGAAGGCGTCCAGCGCGCGCTTGAGCGGGGAAAACCACAGCCCGTCATAGACCAGCTCGGTCCACCGCTGCTCGACGTGACGTTTGTACCTGGCCAGATCACGTTCCACGGTGACGTTTTCCAACTCCTGGTGGGCGGTGATGAGCGCGATCGCCCCTGGTGCCTCGTAGACCTCGCGGCTCTTGATGCCGACCAAGCGGTCTTCTACCAGATCCAGGCGGCCAACGCCGTAGGCCCCTGCCCGCGAGTTGAGCTGCTGGATTGCTTCACGCACCGTCACCGGGTCACCGTCGATGGCGACCGGCACCCCGGCCTCGAAGGTGATCACCAGCTGGTCTGGAGCCTTCCACTCGGCCGGATCGCTGGTGTAGGCGTAGACATCCTTGGTCGGGGCGTTCCATAAGTCTTCGAGGAATCCGGTCTCCACTGCCCGGCCCCACAGATTCTGGTCGATGGAAAACGGCGAGCGCTTCGTGACGTCGATGGGAAGGTTGCGCTCTTCGGCGTAGGCGATCGCCTTCTCCCGGGTCCAGGCATAGTCCCGGACGGGCGCGATGACCTCCAGATCTGGAGCGAGCGCGCCGATGCCGACCTCGAAGCGCACCTGGTCGTTGCCCTTGCCGGTGCAGCCATGGGCGACGGTTGATGCCCCGTGGTATTTCGCTGCCACAACCAGATGTTTGGCGATCAATGGCCGGGATAACGCAGACACCAGCGGGTAGCGGTCCATGTACAGGGCATTGAGCTGCAAGGCGGGCAGGCAGTACTGCTCGGCGAATTCGTCCCTGGCATCAGCCACGACAGCTTCAACCGCTCCGCAGGCCAGGGCCCGCTGGCGGATGGTTTCCATATCCTCGCCGCCCTGACCGACGTCAACTGCGACCGCGATCACCTCAGCCCCGGTCTTCTCCCCCATCCACCCAATGGCCACGGAGGTGTCCAAGCCACCGGAATACGCCAAGACAACACGCTTCATTCCTTCTCCCTTCGGGCGGACCCGTGACGGGGATACGAGCGATAACTTGCATCCCCATTTACGGGTGCGCCAGCGCCTCGATCCGGTGGGCGAGCTGGTTGCCAGTGAGCGGTTCCCGGGCGACGACCAGGATGGTGTCATCGCCGGCGACGGTGCCGACCACCTCGGGCAGCGCCGCCCGGTCCAGCGCGCTGGCGACAAAATGGGCTGCACCGGGCGGCGTGCGCAGCACCGCCAAGTTACCGCTGGCGTCGGCAGAGACGAGCAGTTCAGACAGCACCCGAGACAGCCGAGAGGTGCCACCGGCAACGCCACGCACCGGGCTGCCATCCTCCGGAATGACGTACACCGGCGCTCCACCGTTCACCCCGCGCAGCTTTACCGCGCCGAGTTCCTCGAGATCCCGGGACAGCGTGGCCTGGGTGACTTCGATGCCTTCACTGGCCAGCAGGGCGGCCAGCTCTGTCTGGCTATGCACCACTCGACGACTCACCAGATCGATGATGCGAGCCTGCCGGCCGGCTCGAGTGGATGTCATACCACCTGCTCCGGATCCGGTGGGGCCGGGTCCAGTCGGGCCGGGTCCAGTCGGGCCGGGTCCAACAACCAGGTCAACAAAGCTTTCTGCGCGTGCAGCCGGTTTTCCGCCTCGTCCCACACCGCGCTGGCCGGACCGTCCATCACCTCATCGGTGATTTCAGCTCCCCGGTGCGCGGGAAGGCAATGCAATACGGTGATCTTCTTCGCTCCGCCGCCAGATGCACGATTTAGCAGCTGGGCGTTGAGCTGGAGGGACTGGAACGGGGTGAGGCGGTCGAGCCCATCGTCCTCCTGACCCATCGAGGTCCATGAGTCGGTCACGAGGATGTCGGCGCCATCGACGGCTGCGTGCGGATCAGTGAGCACGACCGCGCTCCCGCCGGTCTGGCCGGCACGACGCTTCGCGGCAAGCAAGACATCCGGCGCCGGCGCGAACCGGGACGGAGTGGCGATCCGGACATGCAACCCCGCGGTGGCACCGCCGAGGAGCAAGGAATGCGCCATGTTGTTCGCCCCATCGCCAAGGTAAGTCAGGGTGAGGCCGACCAGGCGACCGTGCCGCTCACGGATGGTCTGCAGGTCCGCCAGCACCTGGCAAGGGTGGAACTCATCGGTGAGTGCGTTGACCACCGGTACTCGGGAAACACTAGCCATGGCCTCCAAGCGGCGCTGGGCGGAGGTACGCCACACCACGGCGTCGGCGTAGCGTGACAGCACCCGCGAGGTGTCCTCGATGGTCTCGCCCCGACCCAGCTGCGTTGTGGCGGCGTCAATGATCACCGGATTGCCGCCGAGTTGCGCAATCCCGATCGCAAAGGACAGCCGGGTTCGCGTCGAACCCTTCTCAAAGATCACTGCAATGGATCGTGGCCCGGCCAGCGGCTTGTGCCCGAGCGGGTTGGCCTTGAGTTCATCAGCCAGGTCGAGGATGTCCTGCTGCTCGGCGGGGCTCAGATCGTCATCGCGCAGGAAATGTCTGGGCATCGCTACTGCGCACCGTCCAAGATCGCGGGTAACACGGCGATGAACTCGTGTGCCTGGGCCTCGGTGAGCACCAACGGTGGGGCGAGCCGGATCCGGTCCGGCACGGCGGCGTTGACGAGAAAACCGGCTTCTCGGGCGGCAGTGACGACTGCGGCGGCCACCGGCGAGATCAATCCGATCCCGATGAGCAGGCCCGCGGCGTTCACCGAGCTGACGAGCGGATGGCGCAGGGCCGTCACCTCGGCGGCAATCTCCTTACCGAGCCGCGCAGCATGGTCGAGCAACCCGTCCGCGGCAATGGTGCGCAGCACGGCAAGGGCAGCCGCGCAGCACACCGGGTTGCCGCCCAGAGTGGTGCCATGCTGGCCAGGTTGCAGCAGGTGCGCGGCGCGGCCGATGCCAATGCAGGCTGCGATCGGCAGCCCACCGCCCAGCCCCTTGGCCACAGTGACCAGGTCGGGAACCACGCCCACAGATTGGTGGGCGAACCAGGTCCCGGTCCGCCCAATGCCGGTTTGAACCTCGTCAAGCACAAGCAGCGCCCCTCGCGCCTCAGTGATCTCCCGAGCAGCCTGCAGGTAACCCTCCGGCGGAAGTACCACACCGTTCTCCCCCTGGATGGGCTCCAGGAATACCGCGGCGGTATCGCCATCGACCACCGATTCCAGCGCGGCCGGGTCGCCGTAGGGCACGAAGATCACGCCGGGTGGCATCGGCTCAAACGGATCGCGTTTGGCGGGCTGTCCGGTGAGCGCGAGCGCCCCCATGGTGCGGCCGTGGAAGGCCCCATCGGTGGAGACAATCGTCGATCGACCAGTCCGCCGGGCGATCTTGAATGCGGCCTCGTTGGCCTCCGCGCCGGAGTTGCCGAACAACACGCGTCCCGAGCCGCTGGCACCAAGCAGGTCCAGCAGCGTCTCGGCCAGGGTGACGGTCGGCTCGGTGATAAAGAAGTTCGAGACCTGACCGAGGGTGCTCATCTGCTCGGTGACCGCACGTACCACGGCCGGGTGCGCGTGGCCTAGGGCGTTCACCGCGACTCCGCCGAGCAGATCCAGGTAGCGCCGGCCGTCCACATCCCACACCTCGGCTCCCGCACCACGGACTAATGCCAGGGCAGGTGTGCCGTAATTGGCCATCAACACGGCTTCCCAGCGACGCTGATAATCCGCAGTAGGCATCAGTCGCGTCCCTTCTTGCGTCCTTCCACGGACAGCCCAGACCACACTGGCAACACCATCGTCCCCACGCCCTCGGTGGTGAAGACTTCGAGCAGCACCGAGTGGGCCACCCGACCGTCGATCACGTGAGCCTGCGGTACACCGCCCTTAACCGCACGCAGGCAAGCCTCCATCTTCGGCACCATTCCGGCGGACAGCCGCGGCAACAACAGTTCCAACCGGTCCGCGGTGATTTCCGACAGCAGGCTGGAGCGGTCCGGCCAGTCGGCGTAGAGGCCTTCCACGTCGGTGAGCATGACGAGCTTCTCGGCACCTAAAGCCACCGCCAACGCTGCGGCAGCGGTGTCGGCGTTGACGTTGTGCACTACACCGTCGACGTCAGGGGCCAACCCGGATACCACCGGGATGCGCCCGGCGTTGATGATGTCGAGCACCGAGGCGGGGTTCACCGCCACCACGTCGCCTACTAAACCTACGTCGACCTGTTCCCCGTTCACGGTGGCAGTGCGCCGGGCGGCGGTGAACAGATGGGCGTCCTCGCCGGAGATACCGACCGCGAAGGGTCCGTGCGCATTGACCAGCCCGACCAGCTCCCTTCCCACTTGGCCGAACAGCACCATGCGGACCACCTCGATGGTCTCCGGGGTGGTGACCCGCAAGCCACCGCGAAACTCTCCAGCAATACCCAGCCGATCCAGCATTGCGTTGATCTGCGGTCCGCCGCCGTGCACCACAACCGGGCGTAAGCCGGCGAGCCGGAGAAACACCATGTCCTGGGCGAAGGCCTGCCTCAGCTCGTCGTCGAGCATCGCATGGCCGCCATATTTGATCACGACGGTGGCCCCGTGGAAACGCTGTAACCAGGGCAACGCCTCGGTCAGCACCGCGGCCTTTTGCGCCGCTGTCTCGATGCGGGTGCTCATGACGAGTAAGCGCTGTTCTCCTCGACGTACCCGTGCGACAGGTCGGTGGTGAGCACGGAGGCCCGCCCATCGGCGAGGTGCAGGTCGATCTCGACGATGATCTGCCGGCCCGACAGGTCCGCACTCGCTCGATCAGCCGCAACCGCACCGCCCTGGCAAAGCAGTACGCCGTTGATGTGGATGTCCAAGGTCTCGGCGTGCACGGTCGCCGGCGAAGCGCCAACGGCGGCAGCAATCCGGCCCCAGTTGGGATCCGAGCCGAAAAACGCGGTCTTGACCAGATTGTCCCGGGCAACCGCACGAGCTGCGGCAAGCGCCTCGGCGTTACTGGCGGCCCCCCGTACGGTGATCGCAATCTCCTTGGTGACGCCCTCCGCATCGGCCTGCAAGCCCCTGACCAGCCGGTGGCAAACCTGCTGCACACCGGCAGCGAATTCGTCCTCGTCGGGGACGATGCCGGAGGCGGCGGAGGACATCAGCAGCACCGTGTCGTTGGTCGAGCAGGTGCCGTCGATGTCGAGACGTTCAAAGGTCTCGTTTGTAGCGCGCCGTAGTACTGCGTTGAGTGCGGGTCCGCTGACTGCAGCGTCGGTGGTGAGGACGCAGAGCATGGTCGCCAGGCTGGGTGCAACCATGCCGGCTCCTTTGGCAAACCCGCCTACCGTCCATCCGCTGGCGCTGACCTCAGCCTGCTTGGGCACGTTGTCGGTGGTCAGGACGGCGGTGGCGGCAGCCAGCCCGGCTTCCGGGGTGTCCGCCAGTGCCGTTGCTGCTTTGTCGATCCCGGATAGCAGCGCATCCAACGGCAGCCGTTCGCCGATCAATCCGGTGGAGCACACGGCGACCTCGGCAGCTCCGCAATCTAGCGCCATCGCGACCTGGTCTGCGGTGGCGTGGGTGTCTTGAAATCCGCCTGGGCCGGTGCAGGCGTTGGCTCCCCCGGAGTTCAGCACGATGGCGCGGAGGCGCTGGCTGGTGAGGACCTGTTGGGACCACAGCACGGGGGCCGCTTTGACCTGGTTGCGGGTGAAGACTCCGGCGGCCGCCGTGGCCGGTCCGTCATTGACCACCAGCGCCAGATCCAAAGCGCCACTGGACTTGATGCCGGCGGCCACGCCAGCAGCGCGAAATCCACTTGCTGCGGTGACACTCATTGAGATGTCCTTTCCCGGTCAGGGCGCGATTCCCCAGGACGGCAAGCCCGTGGTCTCGGGCAATCCCAGCGCCAGATTGAGGCACTGCAGCGCGGCCCCCGCCGTGCCCTTGGTGAGGTTGTCGACTGCACCCACGGCCACCAGCCTCCCGGCGTCGGCGTCTACCGCTACCTGCACGTGAACGGAATTGGAGCCATGCACAGCGCTCGTTGCCGGCCATTGGCCTTCGGGGAGCAGGTGGACGAACGGTTCGACGGCGTAGGCGGCGTGGTAGGCGCTACGGATCTTGTCGTGATCGGCGCCCGGTCGTAGTGGCGCGGTGCAACTGGCCAGGATCCCGCGCGGCATCGGGGCGAGTACGGGGGTGAACGACACGGTGACTGCCTGACCGGCAACACCACTGAGGTTCTGGACGATCTCCGGGGTGTGCCGGTGCGTACCGGCCATCCCGTAGACGCTGGCCGAGCCCATCACCTCAGAGCCCAGCAGGTGGGGCTTGAGGGCGCGCCCGGCTCCTGATGTGCCGGACATCGCCGTCACCACAACATCGGGAGCGACCAGTCCGGCCTGCAGGGCGGGAGCAAGCGTGAGGCTGACCACCGTGGGATAGCAGCCAGGCACCGCAATGCGGCGCGCTCCTCGTAACTTCTCCCGGGCTCCGGGCAGTTCCGGCAAGCCGTAGGGCCACGTGCCCGCATGGCCGCCGCCGTACCAGCGCTGCCAGGCCGCTGGGTCTGCGAGCCGGTGGTCGGCCCCGCAGTCGATCACCAGAGTGTCCGGAGCTAGTTCTGCCGCAAGTGCCGCGGAATGGCCGTGCGGCAGGGCGAGCACCACCGCGTCATATCCGGTCAAGTGCTGCGCCGTGGTACTTGACAGGATCCGGTCTGCGAGCGGGATCAAGTTGGGGTGATGCTCGGCGAGCCTGGTTCCGGCGTTGTCACCCGCCGTCAGTCCACCGATCTCGATCTGCGGGTGGCCAAGCATCAGCCGGAGGAGTTCACCACCGGCGTAGCCACTTGCGCCAGCTACCGCGACCCGGATCAACATATGAATGAGTATGCGGTTTCGTGCAAATTCATTCAATGAGTTTGGCGCTGGCTTCCATTAGACGCTGTCTTGGATCGCGACACACCGAGCGTGAGCACGCGACACGCGGGGCACTCGCGCACGGCACGCGTGGCGTGAAGGCGCGACACGCGAGACACCAGGGCGCGACACGCCAGGGAAGGAGGACAGCAGGTTAGGAGCGCAGGGTGGCGCCGTGGGTGGTAGCGGCGGCGGCGACTGCGGCGTCGCGGGCGGCGGTGGCTTCAGCGACGGTGAGGGTGCGATCTGGGGCGCGGAAGCGCAGTGCGAAGGCCAGAGACCGCTTGCCGGGACCGATCTGATCGCCGGTGTAGACGTCGAACAAGCGCACGTCCTCGAGTAGCTCACCGGCTCCCCGGCGCAGGGTGGCAGTGAGCTCGGCCACCGGTACCGCCGCGTCCACTACCAGAGCGATGTCCTGAAGCACGGGTGGATAGGGCGACACCAGAGGCGCGGGCCGCTTGTCGGTCAGCGGCAATGCGTCAAGATCGAGCTCCATGGCACAAGTCCGCGGCGGCAGGGCAAGCGCCTCGACCACAGCAGGGTGCAACTCGCCAGCGTGGCCCACTGTGTGGCCATCCACCTGAAGCGCGCCGCAGCGGCCGGAATGCCACGGCGGGGTGTGCGCGGCAGAAACCTCAAGCTCGACCCCGGCCGCGCGCCCGAGCAGCCGTCCAGCTTGGATCGCATCCGCCCAGGTCGCCGGCCTACCGGTACCCCACCAGCCGCGGCGTTCCCATTGCCCGGCAAGTACCGTGCCCACGTGCAGCGGCTGCTCTGGTAGTGCGGCCATCAAGGCGGCCACCTCGGCATTGCTGGGCCGGGCGAGCACTCCCACGTCCGGCATCGCGGGGCCACCGTGCCGTGGCAGCACGACGGGTGCCATTCCGTAGAGCGCCACGTCACGCTGCCCGCGGGCAACGTTACGGACGAGGACCTCAAGTAGGCCGGGAAGCAACGTGGTGGCCAGTTCGTCGCGGTCGGACTCCAGCGGGTTGATCAGCCTGGTGGTGTGCCGCCGCGGGTCGTCATCGGGCAAACCGAAGGCATCCCAGGTACTGGAGGAAACGAACGGGCTGGGCTGCACCTCCACGTAGCCGGCGCTGGCCAGTGCCCGGGAAACCATGCGGCGGCGCCGCTGCGCGGCCGACAGGCCGCGGCCGGGTGGTGCGGGGGGCAATGTGGAAGGGATGGTGTCGTAGCCCTCCAGCCGGAGCACTTCCTCGACAAGATCGGCGGGTTGCACCAAGTCGGGACGCCAGGAGGGTGGGACGACGGTCAGCATCGCGGTGCCGTGAGTGCCGGCCTCGTGCACCCCGCAACCGATCTGAGACAGCCGGCGGACGGTGACACCACGGTCGTACACCCGCCCGGCTACCCGGTCCGGTTCGTCGATCGGCATCACCACAGACAGCGGGGCGGGGGGTGTGCCGACGTCAGTACGACCCGGCAACACCACCCCACCGCCGTGACGAGTCAGCAGCGCTGCGGCGAGCTCAGCGGCCGCCGGAGCCAGGGCAGGATCGACCCCGCGCTCGAAGCGGCGAGCGGCCTCGCTAGGCAACTTGTGGCGCCGAGCGGCCCTGGCCACCGAGGCCGGGTTCCAATTCGCCGCCTCCAGAAGCAGGTTGGTGGTCTGCGGGCCGACTTCGGTGCTCTCCCCGCCCATCACCGCAGCCAAGGAGATCGGACCGCTGGCATCACAAATCACGATGTCATCGGAATCCAGCTCCCGGCACACCCCGTCGAGCGTGATGAGCTTCTCCCCCTCGGTAGCACGGCGGACGACAAGGTCACCGTCCAGTTTGCCGGCGTCGAACGCGTGCATGGGCTGCCCGAGTTCCAACATCACGTAGTTGGTGACATCGACGGCCAGCGAGATCGGTCGCATCCCTGCCAGGTACAACCGTCGGCGCATCCACCAGGGAGACTCGGCACCCGGGTGCAAACCCGACAACTGCCGGACCACGAACCGGCGGCAACCCTGGTCATCTTCGATGTGCACCGGCCAGCTGGGGGCTTGGGCCGGCGGCACCTCGAGCAGGGCCGGATCACGGTAGGGGACGTCGAACGCGACGGCCAGCTCGCGGGCCAACCCGCGGGCGGACAAGCAATATCCACGATCGGGGGTGATCGCCAGCTCGATCACGGCATCATCGAGACCAAGCACGTCGACCGCACTGGCGCCAGGGATGGCGGCATCCGCAGCCAGCACGATGATCCCTGTGTGGTCATCACCAAGCCCCAACTCGGCCGCCGAGCAGATCATCCCGTCAGAGGTCCGACCGTACGTGGTGCGTGCACCGATCGTGACGCCACCAGGGAGCACCGTGCCGGGCCGAGCCAGCACTACCAGATCACCCACGGCGAAGTTGGTGGCACCGCACACGACACCGCGTGGAGCCGGCTCACCATCGTCGACCAGGCAGTATCGGATCGGCTTGGCAAAACCAGCCAGCTCTTCGATCTCGGTCACCCGTCCCACCACCAGCGGCCCGGTGACCGGGCCGAGATGATGTACCGCCTCGACCTCAAGGCCGGCCCGCACGAAGGCGTCCGCGATCTGGTCCGCGGTCGGTGCGGCGTCGTCCTCGGGAAGCTGCGCATGATCGCGTAGCCAAGACACCGGAATGCGCATCGGCTCAGGCCTCCAATCCGAACGCGCAGGTGAAACGGACATCACCCTCGACCATGTCGCGCATGTCGGTGATGCCGTTGCGGAACTGCAAGGTCCGCTCGATGCCCATACCGAAGGCAAAGCCTGAATAGATCGCGGTATCAACCCCGCAGGCGCGCAGCACATTGGGGTTGACCATCCCGCAGCCACCCCATTCCACCCAGCCTGCTCCCCCCTTGCGCTCCGGGAACCATACATCGACCTCGGCGGACGGCTCGGTGAACGGGAAGAACGAGGGTCGCAGCCGGGTACGTGAGGTTTGCCCGAACATCGCCCGGGCGAACGCGTCCAGAGTGCCCTTGAGATGCGCCATGGTGATCCCTTTGTCCACCGCGAGGCCCTCCACTTGGTGGAACACCGGAGTGTGGGTGGCATCCAGCGCGTCAGTGCGGAACGTCCGCCCCGGACACACGACATACACCGGGAGCTGACGCTCCAGCAGGGCACGCACCTGCACCGGGGAGGTGTGCGTGCGCAGCACCATGCCGGATCCCTCCGGCGCGACGTAAAAGCTGTCCTGCATCGTGCGGGCCGGGTGGTCTTTGGGGAAGTTCAAGGCGTCGAAGTTGAACCACTCGGCCTCAAGTTCCGGGCCCTCGGCGACTTCGTAACCCATTGCAATGAATACGTCTGCTATGCGCTCGCACAGCGTGCTGATCGGGTGCCGGGCACCGGTAGGCACGCGATCCCACGGCAAGGTGACGTCGACGGCCTCGGCCCGCAGAGTATTGGCGTCCCGCTCGGCCTGTAGTTGGGCACGACGCTGGTCAAAGGCCGCCTGTACGGCCGTGCGGCTGGCGTTGAGACGCTTACCGGCGTCGGACCGGGCTTTCGGGGGCAGCGCCCCGATTTCGCGCCGGGCGATCAGCAGGGGTGACCGGTCGCCGAGATGGGCCGGCTTGGCCGCAGCCAATTGGTCGAGGTCGGTGGCTGCGGCGAATGCCTTCTCGGCATCCTCGACCGCCTGCGTCAGCGCTTCAGGCGAGAGCACGGCGACCTGCTTGGGATCATAGGAGGCGGTCGATCCAGACATGAAATGGGAACTCCTGGCTTACGCAGGGCTGTGACGTTGGCGACGTCCGTGACGTCCGCTGCCTGCCATGCAGGTATGCGATCAGTTCTGCAGCAGATCCTAGGCGATCGGTCAGTGGTTGGGCCGCCGACGGTGCGCTCGCGCGCTGGCGTACAGGCAGATCGCTGCGGCGGTCGCCAAGTTGAGGCTTTCTGCGCACCCGTACAGGGGGATGGCGACGGCGTGATCAGCGGCCGTGAGCAGCTCACGATCCAGCCCGTGCGCCTCGCTGCCGAACAGCCATGCGGTTGGCGCCACCAGGGCTCCGGAATCAGCGAGGTCGTCGAGATCTCGGTCGGCACCAGCATCAGCTGCCAAGACCTGCAGCCCGGACCGGTGACATGCCGCTACCGCACGGTGCGGATCGGGCTCCACCACCAACGCGAGGTGGAAGATGCTGCCGGTGGATGCCCGTACACACTTACCGTTGTGGGGATCGACGGTCTCACCGGCAAAAATCACTGCGCCGGCGCCAGCAGCATCGGCCACCCGGATAACCGTGCCGGCATTGCCGGGGTCAGACACCCCGGCCAGTACCGCGGCGAGGCGAGCCCCCCGTAGTGCGTCGGCCGCGGGCTGCGCGAGTGTCCCACAGACCGCCACGATGCCCTGCGGAGCGACCGTCTCGGACAAGGTTGCCGCAGCTCGCTCAGTCAGCACGGACACCCGAGCGCCGCAGGCCTCGACCAGATCGGGATGGCGGTGCGCCGCACGCTCGGTGACGAACAGCTCCAGCACCGTTGCGTACCTGATGGCCTCGTGCACGGCTTGGGCACCCTCCACGAGGAATTGCCCCTCAGCATCACGGTTGCGCCGCCGAAGTAAGCGGCGAGCAGCCACTACCCTTGGTGTCCGTTCGGTGAACGGGCCATCCGGCTGGGTTGGAGTCGCTGCGCTCAGGCGGCGTCGCCATCTCGAGCCGCCGCTGAGCTTGCCCCGCGGCTAACTGGCAGGTTGGCCCGGGCAATCTCGACCAGAGCGGTAAACGCGGCGGGGTCTGAGACGGCGAGTTCGGCGAGGTTTTTGCGGTCTACGTCGACCTCTGCTAGGCGCAGTCCCTGGACAAGCCGGTTGTAGGTCATCCCATTCTGGCGGGCGGCGGCGTTGATCCGGGTGATCCAAAGCTGCCGGAAATCGCCCTTGCGTGCCCGCCGGTCGCGGTAGGCGTACTGCAACGAGTGGAGGATTTGTTCCTTGGCCTTGCGATAGAGCCGGGACCGCTGGCCACGGTAGCCGCTGGCGGCCTCCAGCGTGCTGCGGCGCTTCTTCTGGGCGTTGACCGCTCGCTTGACGCGTGCCACTGGTTTGTCCTGTCGATCTCGGGGGCGGCATGACCGCCCAGGGTCGGGGTTGAGGTCCGGCGGCGCAGCCGGTCAGCGACCGAGGAGACTGCGGATCCGCTTGGTGTCTTGCGGGGCCACCTCGACGATCCCAGACAGCCGGCGAGTGATCCTGGAGGACTTCTTTTCCAGCAGGTGGCGCTTGCCAGCGCGCTGCCGCAGCAACTTGCCGCTACCGGAGAGCTTGACGCGCTTCGCGGTACCACTGTGGGTCTTGTTCTTCGGCATGTCCGTCCTCGTTGTGCCACCTACAGGCGGCGCTGACTGGGCGGTGGCCCGCCAGGGCCACCGCTACTTCACTGTGACCCCCTACGGGTCACTGAGTGCTGCTATGTGGGCGCGTTACTCAACTGAGTTGGCTGCACGTGCCGGCTCCACCGCAGACCGATCGGTTTTGGCCACCCGCGGCCTATTGCGGTGCGGGGCCAGCACCATCGTCATGTTGCGGCCGTCTTGTTTAGCGGAGGTCTCCACGAAACCGAGGTCTGCGACATCCTCGGACAGCCGCTGCAGCAGCCGGAAGCCCAGCTCTGGTCGGGACTGCTCACGACCGCGGAACATGATGGTGACCTTCACTTTGTGCCCCGCCTCGAGAAACCGCATGACGTGACGCTTCTTCGTCTCGTAGTCGTGTGCGTCGATCTTGGGGCGGAGCTTTTGCTCCTTGATAACCGTCATCTGCTGATTGCGGCGGGACTCGCGGGCCTTCTGCGCGGTCTCGTATTTGAACTTGCCGAAGTCCATCAGTTTGCAGACCGGTGGGCGGGCCTGCGCCGCAACCTCGACCAGGTCAAGATCCGCTTCCTGAGCTAGCCGGAGCGCATCCTCGATGCGGACAATGCCGACCTGCTCGCCATTCGGACCAACCAACCTGACCTCGGGAACGCGAATGCGTTCATTGATGCGTGTCTCGACGGTGATGTGGCCTCCTCAGTCGTTCTACCCACAGCGCAACCGAGCACGTGGGCACGCTGCCCAAGGACACACCCCGGATACCACGCGGCCCCGCACGCATCCTGTCGCGCGGGGCCCGCAGATCCGACCGGTCGACGCCGTGTGTTGGTTGTCAACACACAACGTCAACACCGGAATCCACTCAGAGATTCCAGGACCGGACCCGGCCGCCTCACAGCGGTTCAGGTGGGAGCGGGCTCCACTTGCCGCCTCCGCCGAAACAGAGGTTGGTCGCAGCGAATATCGTAGCAGGTACAACACTCAACGCAGCCTGCACGCAGAACACGGGTGGACCTTGTCGCCCGCCGTTGCCGAAATTGGCCTGCACGGAGTCCCGGCCGGCTTGGTACGGAGACCCGCGGGAGGTTGGCAGCTGTCGGGAGACAGCGGCAAATCTGGGTTGTGGTTCTTGAAGAGCCACCAGCGCTATGAGCTGGCGGCCACAGTGGCGCGGGAGCGGCGTGATGCCGTGACGGGCTGCACGTCAACGACGGTACGGAGGAACTGCCCGGTGTAGCTGGAGTCGATTGCGGCGACCGCTTCCGGCGACCCTTCAGCGATCACGGTGCCGCCCGCCGCGCCTCCCTCAGGGCCCATATCGATCACCCAGTCCGACGATTTGATGACATCCAGATTGTGCTCGATCACGATGACGGTATTGCCCTTGTCGGCCAGTTCGTTGATCACGCCGAGCAGTTTACGAATGTCCTCGAAGTGCAGGCCGGTGGTGGGCTCGTCGAGGATGTACACGGTGCGGCCAGTGGAGCGTTTCTGCAGCTCGCTGGCAAGTTTGACGCGCTGAGCTTCCCCACCCGACAGCGTCGGCGCGGGTTGCCCGAGCCGGACATAACCCAACCCGACATCCACCAACGTCTTGAGGTGGCGGTGAATCGCCGAGATCGGCTCAAAGAACTCTGCCGCCTCTTCAATCGGCATATCGAGCACTTCAGCGATGGTCTTGCCCTTGTAGTGGACCTCGAGAGTCTCCCGGTTGTACCGGGCGCCCTGGCACACCTCGCAGGGGACATACACGTCGGGCAGAAAATTCATCTCGATCTTGATGGTGCCGTCACCGGCACAGGCTTCGCAGCGACCGCCCTTGACGTTGAAGGAGAACCGCCCGGGCTGGTAACCGCGGACTTTTGCTTCGGTGGTGGCAGCGAAAAGCTTGCGAATCCGATCAAACACGCCTGTATAGGTGGCTGGATTGGACCGTGGGGTCCGCCCGATGGGTGACTGATCCACCCTCACCAGCTTGTCGACGTGCTCAAGCCCGGTGACCCGGGTATGCCGGCCAGGTACTTGACGAGCGCCGTTGAGCCGATTTGCCAGCACAGTCGCCAGGATGTCGTTGACCAGCGTCGACTTGCCCGATCCGGATACTCCGGTGACGGAGATCAAACAACCGAGGGGGAACGACACATCGATACCGCGTAGGTTGTGCTCGCGCGCCCCGACCACGGTCAGCCGCCGCGACCGGTCCACCATGCGCCGCGCCGCCGGAACCGGAATGCTGCACCGGCCGGACAGGTAGGCTCCGGTAATCGAGGTGTCGTGCTGCTCCAATCCCGGAAACGGGCCGCTGTAGACGATCTGGCCACCGTGCTCACCGGCCCCCGGACCGATATCCACCACCCAGTCGGAAGTCCGGATGGTTTCCTCATCGTGCTCGACCACGATGAGCGTGTTGCCCAGATCCCGCAATCTGGTCAGCGTCGCCAGCAGCCGGTGATTGTCCCGCTGGTGCAGACCGATCGACGGCTCGTCCAGCACGTAGAGCACCCCGACCAGCCCCGAACCGATCTGGGTAGCCAGCCGGATCCGCTGCGCCTCACCGCCGGACAGGGTGGCCGAGGCACGATCCAGCGACAGGTAGTCCAGCCCGACGTCGAGCAGGAAGCGCAGCCGTGCCTGGATCTCCTTGAGCACCGCGTCGGCGATCATCGCCTGCCTGGTGTCCAGCCGCAGGCCGTCGAGAAAGGCCGCGGCGTCGCGAACTGACAGGGCGGACACATCGGCGATGGACTTACGGCCCTCTGTGACGTGGGTCAAGGTCACAGCAAGGATCTCCGGTTTCAGCCTGGTGCCCCGGCACGCCGGGCAGGGCACCTCGCGCATGTAGCCCTCGTACTTCTCCCGCATGTGCTCCGACTCGGCGTGATTCATCCGGCGCTCGAGGAACGGGATGGCGCCCTCGAAGGCGGCGTAGTAGGCCCGCTCACGGCCGTACCGGTTGCGGTAACGCACATGAATTTGCGTGTCGATACCGTGCAACACAGCTTTCTGGGCTGCAGTCGGTAACCGCCGCCACGGCGTGTCCATCCGGAAGCCGATCGTCTCGGAGAGCGCTTCAAGCAACCGCTGGAAGTACTCGTAAGTCTGCCCGGTAGCCCACGGCGCGATTGCTCCTTCGGCCAGCGAAAGTTCCGGGTCTGGCACGACCAGCTCGGGATCGACTTCCTTGCGTATCCCGATGCCGGTGCATTCAGGACAGGCGCCGTAAGGCGAATTGAACGAGAACGACCGCGGTTCCAGATCGTCAACGCCGATCGGATGACCATTGGGGCAAGCCATCCGTTCGGAGAAGCGGCGCTGCCGGTGCGGGTCGTGCTCGTCACGGTCTACGAAATCGAGTACGACCAGCCCGTCGGCCAACCGTAATGCAGTCTCGACCGAGTCGGTGAGCCGCTGCTTGGCGCTGTCCTTGACGGCCAGCCGGTCGACCACCACGGAGATGTCGTGCTTGTCCTGCTTCTTGAGCTTGGGCACTTCAGTGAGCGGATACACCGTGCCGTCGACGAGAACCCGGGAATAGCCCTGGGACTGCAGTTCGGCGAACAGATCGACGAACTCCCCCTTGCGGGTACGCACCACCGGTGCCAAGACCTGGAACCGGGTGCCTGGCTGGAGATCTAGTACCTGGTCAACGATCTGCTGCGGGGTCTGCCGGGAGATCGGTTCGTCGCAGATCGGGCAGTGCGGCTCGCCGGCGCGGGCGTAGAGCAGGCGCAGGTAGTCGTGCACCTCGGTGATAGTGCCCACCGTGGAGCGGGGGTTGCGGCTAGTGGACTTCTGGTCGATTGACACCGCGGGCGACAAACCTTCGATGAAATCGACGTCGGGTTTGTCCATCTGGCCGAGGAACTGCCGGGCATAAGCCGATAGTGATTCGACGTACCGGCGCTGGCCCTCCGCAAAGATGGTGTCGAACGCAAGACTGGATTTGCCCGAACCGGACAGCCCGGTGAACACGATGAGGCTGTCGCGGGGCAGGTCAAGGTCGACACTGCGCAGGTTGTGCTCCCGCGCGCCCCGGACGACAAGTCGGTCAGCCACTGTTATCCCTTCGCAGACAGCCGCACCCATGCTATGCGGGAGTACCGACAGTCGCGGACGCAGCGGTCCTGGCGTGACGCTGGAGTGACGTCTGGGAAACTTGGGACTGGCTCCCCAGCGCGTTACGGTCGCGACTGTGGAAATTCTTGAGGACTACACCGGCGCAGTGGTACCTGGCGGAGCGGCGCAGCGACGGGTGCTGCCCGCCCTGAGCATTACCAAGGTATCGGTGGGACCGATGGACAACAATGCCTACCTACTGGTCTGCCCGGACACCGGCGAGGCGTTACTGATCGACGCGGCCAACGACGCCGAGCGGCTGATGGATCTGCTGGGTCATGGTCCGGACCGTCCGGATCTGCGGACGATCGTGACCACCCACCGGCACGCGGACCACTGGCAGGCTCTCGGTGCGCTGGCCGGTGCGACGGGGGCTCGTACCGTCGCGCACCCGATCGACGCGCCGCAGTTACCGGTGCCGCCAGATCGCCTGGTTGACCATGGGGATACCGTGACGGTCGGTGAGGTGGAACTGGACGTCATCCACCTGCGCGGGCACACCCCCGGCTCGATCGCTCTGCTGTACCGGGACCCTGATGGCACTCCGCACCTGTTCACCGGCGACTCGCTTTTTCCTGGTGGGCCCGGACGGACCACCAACCCGGCGGACTTCGCCGGCCTGATGAACGACCTGACAGTGCGGGTGTTCGGCGAGCTGCCCGACGAGACGTGGTTTTACCCCGGGCACGGCAATGACTCCACGCTTGGTGCCGAGCGACCACATCTCGAGGAGTGGCGCGCCCGGGGCTGGTAACGGTTCCTAATGCCCGTGTTGCATGGTCGTAGTGCGGCCGTCCGCATCTTCGGTCTTCGGGTTTTGGTTTGACTTATTGCCCGAGCCCGGGGACTTCTCCGGGGATGCCTTTGCTGTCACCACGAGGTTGACAGCACTGCCACGGTGGACCGCAGTACCGGCCGCCGGGTCAGTCCGCAGCACTCTGCCCGCCGGCTGGTTGGTGACCACCACCTCCGTGACCGAGCCCACTGACAGCCCCGCATCACGCAGCAGCCGCGCCGCCGACGCCCGGTCCATATTGACCACATTGGGTACCTTCACCTGGTCGCCACGTTTGGCGACGATCAGGTCGACCGAGCTGCCCGGCCAGACCGCGGCACCTGCTTTGGGATTGGTCCGCACCACCGTTCCCGCCGGCTGGTTCGAGACCTCCTCTGTCACCGACCCCACCAACAGACCTCCGTCGCGCAGTGCCCGTGCCGCCTGCACCCGGTCCGCACCAACCACGTCAGGGACCTGCCGTAGCGCCGGAGGCGGCGGTTGCACCACCACCGGGGGTGGCACCACTACCGGGGGTGACACCACCAGAGGAGCCGGTCTCTGCACGGGTGCCGGAACCACCACCGCAGCCGGCAGCTGGACTGGCGCGGGTATGGCAACGGGGGCCGGTTGCTGGGCCGGGGCGGCTACTGGTGCGGGCGCCATATCCGCATTTCCAGGCGCCATGCCCGAAGCACCTGCAATGGCAAGCACCAGGCTCACGCCCGCACCCGGATCAAGCTGCACGCCGGCTGCGGGATTGGTCCGCAGTACCGTTCCCGCCGGCTGCAAAGAAACCTCGTCCGAGGTTGCGCGAACGCTTAACCCCATGTTTTTGAGCAGCGCCTCGGCCTGGCTTCTCGGCAAGCCCGCAAGTACCGGAACCTCTACCGGTGATTGCCCTTGAGCGGCCCATAAGACGGCCACAACAAAGAGCGTCACAATGGCCAGAATAAACGCACCGAAGACGCCAGTGCCTAAATTAACCGGCAACTGGAAACGCCGTAGCAATTGCTTGCCGACCGGCTTTCGCTCAAGCATGGTTGCCCCCCGTCAACCGTTGTGATCGTCTCAGCAGACGATCACAACACCTACGTGATGCGAGACTGTCCCGCAAGTCCGCGTTGATAAATGTTTGATCGTCAAAAGGCCAACAGGTGACTACTCAAGGATTAAATTATCACCTGGATGGAGCAAGCCGGGTGGCCACTTGGGACGGGGCCCGGCAAAGTCGGTGATCGACCCGCTCGCTGACGGAGGCGATTGGTGGCGCCATTGTGGCCGAGCCCTTGTTGGAGATGCACGAGGTTTCCAAGCGCTACCCAGGGGTGCTCGCCGTCGACCAGGTCAGCTTGACCGTACTGCCAGGCGAGGTCCACGTCGTCGTCGGTGAGAACGGCGCTGGCAAATCCACCCTGATGAAGCTGCTGGCACAGGTCGAGCGACCGGACGAGGGTGTGATTCGCGTGGACGGCAAGCCGGTCGCCTTTCGCGGACCACGCTTCGCCCAGCTAGTGCTGGGCGTGTCGATGGTGCACCAGGAGCTCGCGCTGGCTGCGCACCTGTCCGTAGCGGAAAATCTGTGCCTCGGCGACGAATCGAGCCGGTGGGGAGTGCTGTCGCGCCGAGCCGACCGCAGGCGCGCCAGGTCGCTGCTGGCCCGGGTGAACCTCACAGTCGACCCGGCCCGGGCGGTGGGCACCCTCCCGATCGCCGACCGCCAGCGTGTCGAGATCGCGAAGGCACTCAACGGGAATCCGCGAGTGGTGATCATGGACGAACCGACCACGATGCTCACCGAGGCAGAGATCGATGATCTGTTCACGGTGATCGCGGAGCTGAAGGGGTGCGGCATCACCATCGTGTATATCTCGCATCGCCTCGACGAGGTCGCTCACCTCGCCGACCGGGTCACCGTGCTGCGCGATGGCAGGGTCGTTCAGACGCTGCCGGCCGCGGAGGCGTCACCGCAACACCTGATCCGGCTGATGGTCGGGCGCGATATCGGCGACCTCTACCCCAAACCGGACGTCGAGGTCGGAGACATCCTGCTCAGCGCGGACGGCATCTGCCGGCGAGGCAAGGTGGTCGATCTCGTGGACTGCAGTGTCGACGTACGGTCCGGCGAGATCGTCGGGTTCGCCGGTCTGGTCGGAGCTGGCCGTACAGAGCTAGCTCGAGCCATCTTCGGTGCCGACATCCCCGACGCCGGACGCGTCAGTGTGCGCGGCCGCAAGGTAAACCTGCGCTCGGCACGGCAGGGCATCGCGGCCGGGCTCGGCTACCTGACAGAGGACCGCCAGGCCGAGGGTCTCGCCATGGCCCTACCAGTGGATCAGAACATCACCCTGGCGAACATTCCACTTCGCCTTCGTATGATCGACTTGCCGGCCGAGCGAAAGATCGCGCAGTCGTGGGGAAACCAACTGGGCATCAAGGCGCCCTCGATAAAAAGCCGGGTCCGCACGCTGTCCGGCGGCAACCAGCAGAAGATCGTGGTGGCAAAGTGGCTGGAAGCCCGTAGCCAGGTGCTCTTCTTCGACGAGCCGGCGCGCGGCATCGACGTGGCCGCCAAAGCCGAGATCTTCGATCTGATCGGGCGGCTGGCCGCGCAGGGTTGCGGGATTGTCATCATCAGCTCCTACCTCCCGGAGCTACTGAACATGTGTGATCGAATCCTGGTCTTACGAGCCGGACGGATCGCCGGTGAGCTGGCTCGTGACGAGTTCTCCGAAGAACGGATCATGCAGTTGGCTACCGGTACCGGCAAGGGATTCCAGCGCTGACATCGGGAGGCGAAACGTGGGATGGCAAGGGCGCCGCGTTCCGTCGCCCGGTACGTGGCGCCACCGGGCCCGTTCCGTGGTGTCGCAGCTCGCGGCAGCCGGCACCGTATTGGTGCTCTTCATCTACCTATCGTTGGCGTCCGACGCCTTCATCACTGCGAACAACTTGATCAATATTGGGGTCCAGTCAGCGGTGGTGGCGATCATTGCGATCGGCATGACCATCGTGATCATCACTGCCGGGATCGATCTGTCCGTCGGCTCGGTGGCCGCGTTATCGGGTGTGCTTGGCGCACTTCTGGTGGTGAACTACGGCGTTGCGATTCCCCTGGCCATCATCGGTGGCACGGCAATCGGAGCTGTTGCCGGCATGGTCAACGGCTTGCTCGTGACCCAGGCAGGAATGGCACCGTTCATCGCAACGCTCGGCATGCTCAGTGTGGCCCGCGGGCTCGTGTACATCGTCACTGGTTCCGTCGCCGTTTCCGGTACGCCTCCGGAGTTCAAGGTGCTTGGCCAAGGAAGGCTCGGCGCGCTGCCGATCCCCGTTTTGACTCTCGTCCTCGTCGCGGTGCTCGGGCACCTCATTCTGACCCGCACCAAACTCGGGCGGTACGCGTACGCCATAGGTTCGAACGTGGAAGCTGCCCGGCTGTCCGGCGTTCCCGTCAAACGTTACCTCGCGATCGTCTACATTATTTCCGGCACCATGGCGGGTCTGGCAGGGATGATTGCCGCATCCCGAGTCAACTCCGGACAACCGAACTTTGGCATCGGCCTCGAGCTCGATGTCATCGCCGCTACCGTGATTGGCGGCGCCAGTCTTTTCGGCGGTGAAGGCACGGTCGTCGGAACCCTGCTGGGTGCCCTGTTAATTGCATTGATTCGCAACGGGTCTGTGCTCCTGGATATCAATACTTTTTATCAGCAGATCATCATCGGGATAATTATCTGGATTGCCGTGTTCTGGGATCAGTACCGGCGGCGACGGGCGGCAGCGCGATGATTGGGCCTTGATCGGAGATGCCATGACCAATCTCATGAGAATCAGAAAGGCGAGCGCCATGCGGGTCAGGTTGTCGGTGTCCGTGGGTTGTACTGCTGCAATCGTGCTCGCCGCGGCTTGTTCCGCGGTTACCGTCCCCGGTTCGGGCCCTTCTGGGGGCCCGAAAGTCAAGTCCAGCGGCCCCATCACCGTTGCCGTTGTGCCCAAGGCCGTCGGCTTCGACTTCTGGGACAGCGTCCGCAAGGGCGCCCAGTGTGCGGCGTCGAAGATGACTGATGTGAAACTTCAGTGGGACGGCGTCACCGCGGAGACCGACGTCACCGGCCAAGTCAATCTGCTGCAGAACTTCTTGACCCGGCAGGTTGATGGGCTGGTGTATGCGGCCACTGACGCGAAGGTGCTCGCCCAAGTCACCCAGGATGCACTGAGCCGGGATGTGCCAGTGATCAATATTGATTCTGGAACGAACCCTCAACCGAGTAACGTGCCGGTTTTCGCCACGGACAACATCGCGGCCGCCCGAAAGGCGGCTGACCTGCTCGCCGATGCGCTGGGGCCAGGCGCGCACAAAGTCGCCTTCATCCCGTTTCAGCCCGGAACAGTGACCAACGACCAACGCACCAAAGGATTCAAGGAGGGACTTGCAAAGCACCCGAACCTGACGTTGGTGGCCGAGCAATCCAGCAGCAGCGACCCCAACACCGCACTGTCGGTCACCGAGAACATCCTGACCGCCAACCCCAACCTGGACGGGATTTTCGCGGCGAATGAGCCCGGAGTGGTTGGCGCCACCAACGCGCTGAACCAAGCGGGAAAGGCTGGGAAGGTAAAACTGATCGGCTGGGATGCGTCACCGGACGAGGTCAAGGGAGTCACGTCAGGAGCAATCACCGCGCTGATTGTGCAGAACCCGTTCCGGATGGGCTTCGACTCAGTCAACGCGATGATGCAGACAGTACGCACCGGCCAGGTGGCATCGAGCGAGGACACCGGCGTTGCCTTCGTCACCAAGGACAACATCAACGACCCTCACGTGCAGGCGATTCTCCAGCCCAGCTGTGTGAACCCACCCGCGTGAGCCCTCGCCGCCGTCATTGGCCCCAGCCGGGTTATTGTCGGTGGTGCTGCGCGGATCACCACCTGATCGCGGGTAACAGACGAGGAACCTGCTTCGTCGACGGGGAGGAGAACTCATGGGCATTGGTGACAAGTTCAACGAGCTGAAGAAGAAGGCCCAAGATGTGCTGGCCCAGCATCCGGACAAAGTTGAGCAGGGCATCGACAAGGTAGGGGACTTCGCTGACAAGAGGACTCGCGGCAAGTACTCAGACCAGATCGCCAAGGGTGCCGACATGCTCAAGCAGCGGTTGGGTAAGCAGGATCCGCCACGGTAGGTCGATCGTTAGGGGTTGAGAGTCACCGCGAACGAACCCAGGCAACCTAATCGACTTGAGAAAGAGAAGAACACCTGCTGGTCGTTGTCCGGGATGAAGCAGGAATGAACGCAACGGGGTTCGGCGCACAGCTCAGCTCTCTGCGCGGTCCTTAGCCAGCGATGGCGTCGGCGACGACACCATCGTCATGGAGCCGACCAATTTCTGCAGCTGACAAGCCGAGAATCTGACCAAGAACCTCATCGGTGTGCTGGCCGAGTCGGGGTGCGGGCGCAGGCGGGATCCGGTCGTCGGCGGAGAATTCGATCGGCGAGCCAGGCGTGAGGTAGGTCCCTATTTCCGGCTGCTCGACGTTGGCGAACATGGGGTTGGCGGGTGAGCAGCGGGGATCGTTGGCAACGAGTTCCGCGAATGTCTGGTATGGCCCCCAGCACACGTCATGTGTATCGAAAATCTCGCCGACTTCACGCAGTGTCCGGTTACCAACCCAGGGCTCGATGAGGGCGGCGATCAGATGGCGCGCGGCAAAACGATCACCCTCCTTGGACAGGTCAACGCTGAGTAGTTTCTCGATCTGAGCGCAGGCGTCACCGATCCCGACGGCCGTCACCAGGCTGCGCCACTGCCGCGGTGTCAGCCCGACGACCATGACCCGCTTGCCATCCTTGGTGGGGAAGTCACACCCAAATGCGCCATACAGGTAGTTGCCATACCGGGGCCGTTCAGTGTTGTTGATCTGTACTTCGGCGAGGTAGCCGAGATGGCCGACGGTGGCCATGGCCACATCGGCGAGGGCAAGCCGGATGAACTGGCCGGTCCCGGTGATCCGCCGCTTACGTTCGGCGGCCAGCAGGCCGGTGGCGGCCAAGGTGCCGGTGACGACGTCCCAAGCTGGCAGCAGGTGGTTGACCGGGGTCGCAAGGGCATCCGGTCCTGTGGTCCAAGCGAAGCCGGTGGCGGGGTTGATCGTGTAGTCGACGGCAGAGGATCCGTCCGGGTTGCCCACGATGTTCATCATGATCAAATCAGGGCGCCGGGACGCCAAGGCGGGGTAGTTCAACCAGCCCGCAGCTGGAAAGTTAGTCAAAAACAGCCCCGCGTCATCACCCGGCGAAGTGATCAGGTCGACGAGCAGTTGCCGGCCTTGCGGCGATCGCATGTCGACTGCGATCGAACGCTTGCCCTTGTTCAAACCAGCCCAGAACAGGCTCTTCCCCTCCGCGGTGACCGGCCAGCGGTGGGCGTCGAGCCCGCCGCCGATCGGATCAAAGCGGATGACATCGGCACCGAGTTGAGCAAGGGTCATCCCACCCAACGGCGCCGCCACGAACGCCGAGCCCTCCACCACGCGCATACCTGCCAGGATTCCGGCCATTGCACGCCTCCCTACCGAGCCAGCGCGACGAATCGCCAGTCCAACACTGGCTTGTCCACCACGGTCAGATCGCCGGCGTCAGCCGCGGGGCAGCCATGCACCAGCGCCCGTAGGTCGATGAGCTGGTAACCATCCCGGACATGGACCGCTTCGACATGCAGTTCGGTGCGTAACACGTCACCCTCGAACACCGGGCCGATGTGATCGCAGCTGCGCCATGCCACGATCGTCACCAGGTCGGGCAAAGCCCGGGTGGCATGCGCTCCGGCAATGGAAATGGTATGTCCGCCGTAGACCAGGCGGCGCCCGTACGCGGACGCGGCGGGGTCGGTGTGCGTGGCCGCGAGGTTCAGGGTGGCTCTGGCCAGTTCTGGCGCGCCGGTCACGGTATCGCGAACCTCGATGTCGTAGATGGTGCCGGGTTGGACTTCGGTGGGCCGGAAGGCACTGAGTCGCCAACCCCACGGCAGGTCATCGACGGGCTCAGCATCAGTGGGGATGTGGTCGAAGCTGTCAGCGTGACCGGTGTTGGCTGCGGGATCGCGCAACGGGATCATCGGGCAGCGCCAGTAATCCAGCACGGGTTCATCCAGCTGGTTGCTGACCCGCACGCGGAGCACGGCGAGACCGGTGGGCGGCCGTCCGGGTTTCGGGCGGTTCTGCCGCAATGCAACGACCTCCGTGCGGGCGCGCAATGTGTCACCCAGGTGCACCGGCCGCAGCAGTCGCAGCCCGCGGTAGAATAAATTGCCGCGGACCCGCTGCGAGGGCGCAGTGCTCTGGCCGATCGCGACATGGCAGACCAGCGTGGGATGGGCCAACGGCTCGGCACGACCGGTGACCGCCGCGGACAACTCGCGATCCAGCGGTAGCCGCAGCCGATCGCCGGATAGCGACTGATGCAATGCCGCGTAGCCCGACGTCAACGTCAGTCCCGGTGCATCGGCGAAGACCTGCCCGTGCGCGAGGTCCTCAAAATACGGCCCGCCGACCCGTACCCGGTTCTGCGCCATCGCACCAATCGTACGGCGCACGCAGTTGCCACCGCGACAGTCGCGCCAGGGCGTGATCAAGTCCGATGCACGTCCGCCTCAGCAACGCTGGCCTGGTCCGGCGCGGGAAGTGCCGCACGACGCTGGCGAACCCGCAGTTCTAACACCGCGATCAGCAAAGCCAGGCAGACAAACCCGGTTCCGGTGAGCAATGCCGCCGCGATGGCCGCCCGGTAATTGTGGCTGCCGTGCCCCAGCATCCCGTAGAACACCGCCGCGAGCGTGGCCGTACCGATGGCCGATCCGATTCGCTGACCCGTCTGCAGCGCTCCGGCCGCGGCCCCGCCCATTTCGGGTGGCACGCATTCCAAGGTCAACGTGATGTTCGGAGAGATCACAGCACCGCCACCGATACCTCCCACCAGCAACGGCAACGCTGCCCACCAGCCAGCCCAGGCGGCGGGTGCGACATAGAGCACCGCCGCTGTGCCAGCTAATCCCACCGCGACACTGATGAGGCCGACAACGGTCAGCCGGCGCCCGTACCTGGTCACCAACCGTCCGGCTAGCGCTGCTGACAACGCCGAACCGAGGGCGAACGGCGTCACCGCCAGGCCGGACTGCAGCGGCGTGTAACCCAATCCGTGCTGGAAGTACAGCGCAAACACGAGCCAGACCCCGCTGAAGCCCACGAAATACACCAACCCAAGCGCGGCTCCTGCCGAGTAACCCGGCGTGGCGGACAGCAGCCGGGTGTCGAGCAAAGGCGGGCGATTGCGCCGCACCATCCGCTGCTCCCAGCGAACAAACAGCGCGGTCACCACGGGTGCCAACACGAACAACCACCACAGGCGGCGCAGGCCCCCGGTGTCGACCTGCACCAGGGGCAGCAACAGGCACAGCACGCCGCATCCCAGCAGCAGCGCTCCAATCACATCAATGTCCGCGATGACCCGTGTGCCGCTACGTGGTCGGGACGGCACCAGCCGCCAAGCTGCCACCAGGGCGACCAGCCCGATCGGAACGTTGACGTAGAAGATCCACCGCCAGCCATCCTGCTCCCCCGCCACGTTGAGGATGAAGCCGCCGACCACCGGGCCGACCGCTGTGGAAAGCCCGACCGTGGCACCGAAAATGCCAAATGCTCTGCCGCGCTCGGCACCGCGGAACAGCACCTGGATCAAACCGGAATTCTGCGGGGTGAGCATTCCCGCGGCCAAACCCTGCAGCAGCCGAGCGGCGACAAGCAACTCGGCATTGGGGGCGGCTCCGCACAACGCGCTGGTCAGCACAAAAGCGGTGAGTGCCAGGAGGAACATCCGGCGCCGGCCTAAGCCGTCACCCAATCGCCCGCCGGCTACCAGCACCAACCCGAAAGTGAGCGCGTAACCGGACACCACCCACTGCACCTGCGCTACCGAGGTACCCAGGCTGTGCTGGATGGACGGCAACGCAACGTTGACGATGCTGACGTCGAGCAAGCTCATGAAGCCTGCCAGCTGGGTGACAGCCAAAGCGCGCCAACGATTCGGGTGCGCAGACTGATCCACTGAGGAGGCTTCCGCGCGAAAGCTCATCCTCCCATCTTGCGCGGGACGGGAGCGATCTGCGCTGGATGATCCTTGCCGGTTAGACGACACCAGCGGTTCCAGGATGCCTGGTCTCGAGCATCCCCGCGCCGGTAGCTCAACCAACCCGGGAGTGGCACCATCCTGGCGCAGCAGCTCACCGCAAGGTACGTCCCGACATCGCGCCGTTGATTCGCATCACCAGCTCAGATCTGCTCGGTCCTACCGGGCTTGATCGGCGCCGGTCAACGTGCCTGCAACCGAGGTTGGTCCACCGCACCCGGCGAGCGCTAGAATTGATTATGCAGTAATATCTATAGCTTTTAGCGACAACTTGGAAAATGTGCACATTCAGACCTGAGGGGTGATAGCCGGTGAGGGGCAAGAAGATTGATAGAGCCGCCGTTCTGCGCGGCCTCCAAACAATCGAAGAAGAGGACTACGACGGCTTTGTACTTTTGATACAAGCGGCCCGTAATAGGCATGCCACCTTTGATCCCGATCTGCCGGTCTGGAAGCACGCTCAACGGTTGGGCATCATCGTGGACTGCAACCGTGGCGGCGTTCCGGAATTCGACGAATTGATGAGGGATTTTCTGCGGGATGCCAATAATGTGGATGGTTCCGATAGGCGCCCCTTCGTAAAGGGTAGGCACTGAGCTAAGGGCGCCTAACCAAACAATGGAACGCGGGCGGCGTCTTCTCCTAATTGTGCGCGCTCGTCATGGGACATCGGTGTCCGGCCGGTGGCTATCCGCGCCCAGTGCGCGTCAGACCATGACGCCGGAGCCGGGCGGCCCAGCAAGCCATCGAGGCACCAACGCACCTGCGCGAGCCCTTCGCTCGAGGGGTCAGAGGTTCCGGGCAGATGCACGATCATGTCGAGGTCGTGAATCCTTGCTTCGACAGTGAGGGTGCGGATGAGGTCGCCGACGGTCAGCACATAGCCTTGCGTCTCGCGTGGCCGTCGACCAAGGCGCAACTAGCAGCGTTGACTACGGCTGTTGCTGTCTCCAGGTACAGTCGGCAAAGCTGATCGATTTGCAGGAACATACTCGCGACCACCCGGGTAAAACGTCGGCCGTTCGCTGCGCCGACATCGTCGGGCCGCCAGTCTTGCCAGTACGTGACGGCGTCCCGGTCAGCAGCGCGGTCAGTCGGTGTGTGAAGCGCCACCAAGCCGCGCTGCGCGTCGCACAGACAATGGAAAATAAGGTCACGCACCGACCAGCCAATGCAGCCAGTCGGCAGCCACGAACGCTCGTCATCGATCGTGGCAACGATGGCGCTAAAGGCCTCGTATGCAGCCCGCAATGCCTCCGCCGGCGCCAGCGACGCTGATTGCTTAGACATGTCCGCGAGTATGCGCGGTTGCCACCGCTGGACCATACACTTGCTTGCCACCATGCGAAGGCGGCGGTTCGTCGAATGCAACTGCCATGAAGGCCGTCTCCGCAGACCACGTCACGGCGCTCGACGGCCTCTCTCGCGAGAGCGCCCTACCCCCAGCACGGTGGCCTGAGCGCGCAAACAGCAACAACTCCTCGACGGAGTACAGGCCACGGCGCTCCACCACTTTGAGCCTCCGAGCACGTATGCTCGACCGCGCTTTGTTGGCGGCACCTTCTGGGGAATCTATGATGCGGCACGCGGTACCGCGCGGCTTTCCGCCGCGGGCATTTACCTTGATTCTGGTTCTGCTTGCTGCTTGGGGAATGAGCTACTCACCAACCTTTACCACCGCGGCCATCGCCAGTCCTGGCCTGGCCGGCAGTTACGCCCCGCTTGGGTTCCGGTCGGGCTCGCCGGACCGGGAAGTCACGGTCGTGCTCGACCCTGGCCACAACGGGGCTGGCGCGTCACACTCGGCAGAGATCAACCGCCCGGTCCCCGATGGCCGAGGTGGTACCAAACCCTGTAACACCACCGGGACCGCCACTAACGGCGGCTACCCCGAACACAAATTCACCTGGGATGTTGCCATCCGGGTCCGCGATGCACTGACCGTGCGTGGAGTTCACGTGGTGCTGACTCGCCCGAACGACGCCGGGATCGGCCCATGTGTCAACGACCGCGCAGCGATTGCCAACCGGGCGGGCGCGAAGGCGATGGTCTCCATCCACGCCGACGGTGCACCACCATCTGGGCACGGTTTCCACGTCGCCTACTCCGACCCCCCGTTGAACGACAGTCAAGGCCCGCCGTCGCGTGCGCTGGCCGAAACTCTGGTCGAAACCTTCCGCGCACATGGTTTCACCGCAGCCAATTACATCGGTTCCCACGGGCTATACCCGCGTCCGGACCTTGCTGGGCTCAACCTCGCCCAGATTCCGGCGGCATTAGTCGAGTGCGCGAACATGCGCAATGCCCAGGAAGCCGAGCTGGTTGCCACCCCAGATGGTCGAGCCCGGTACGCGGCCGCTATCGCCGACGGCATTACGGCCTGGCTGAACTCATCCGCCGCTGCATCGGGAAACCGGCGGCGACCGTAGTAATGCGCGACGCATCCCGTTGTATCTCTCGATTCGCACGGCCGGCCCCAGGACGACCCGGACTCCTCATGTCAACCTCAGACGGATGGATACTTTGCCGGGCGCTGTCCCAGCTGCGACCCGGCCGTTGTCTCCCCTCGACGGCCGAACCGCGCCCTCTGCCCATCGGTGGCGGCTGCTGTCGCCCAAGTCATCCTTCGCACCAAGGTCACCTCAGCGCAGAAGGTGCTGACCCTGATGGGCTGACGCACACTGCACGCCCTGAACAGCACACCAACGTCTTTGTCACGTCATGCCGGTGCCCGCCGGCCACGCTATGACTGACGTCGCGCCACCCCCGTAATGGCGCCGCAGACGTCTGCGTCGAAACCAAGACTACTTTACGCACCTGGCTGGGCAAGCCGGAACATGATTAAAAAGTGTTTTCAGAAG
The DNA here is from genome assembly GCA_019241525.1 of Pseudonocardiales bacterium. Taxonomy (GTDB): domain Bacteria; phylum Actinomycetota; class Actinomycetes; order Mycobacteriales; family Pseudonocardiaceae. The sequence goes on along the minus strand of JAFAWY010000123.1, from coordinate 2,380 downwards.
CTGCTCGGAAAACACCGGGCAGCCCAACAACTTGGCGAGATTCAAACGAGCCGATGTGCCACACCAGAGCACTACAGGAGGACATCCGCCAACACCGACTGGATGGTTACAAAAAATGCCGCAACCACCGTTGCAGGAAATGCCGCCGCAGCCGTTACCAGGAAACCAACTGCTACCACCATTGCCACCAGCCCCGCCATTGCCACCATTACCGCCATTGCCACCGTTACCAAAAAAAGAGCTACCGCCCTGACCACCCGCACCGCCGGCGCCACCGGCGCCGCCATTGCCGGAAGCAAAGGCAGTTCCCTCAGCTGCCAGGAGCAAGCCAGTAGCCAGGATGCCAGAGGAAAGCAAAACGCCCAGCCGCCGCTTGATGCTGTGATTCATGAAGACCTCCATAGTCTGATCCTGTGACCGCGGTTGGCGCGCAGCGGATGACCCATAGGGCTCAGTTGCACCGCTGATCACGAAATCTCGTCAGGCGATCTCATCGATCAGAAATGCTTGGGTGGTGGTGCCAGTGCGCGCTGTACATCGGCCCTTGTAAATCGATGTAACAGAACAGCCCGAACGCCATCCGATTAGGCTAATGCGGACTGCTTTAAGTGAGCGTTTCAGCACTTTCCGTGCCAGAATTTTTGGTAAAATCTCCCAGCAGGCAAGCTTCGAGCAAGAACCGGTTCAACCATGTCAGGAGATTATGAATTCAGACTGTCAAGTTCATGATGAACACTGGATTGCCGGAAAACTAAAAACCCAGCAACGAGCCATGGGGTCGCCTTACTGCGGGACAATGCGCCCTGTGCCGATTGCGCCATTTCGACCATCAATTTAGCCGGAGTCCATGTCACCCCGATACACGACCGTTGCTTCCGAACAGCCTTAAGTATCATTCTTACTATGACGCTGGGGGTCATCGTGGGATAACAGCAGCTCGAGCACAGCTTCACAGGTGCCATGGACCATTCTTTGGCGTAGCAGCGTGGCACAATGGCCTCTACGCCATTCACAGGACACGATGTCTGGCCCACGCGAACGACGAATCACAAAATCGATCATCCGGAGCCGTGCGACGGTATGTTCGCTGGACACCCCAAAAAGGGAGGGCTGCCATGTCTAAAATTTCTTACAATCGCTCATACAGCTCGTTATTCTTCCCGGGAGAAGCCGATGATTTTTTCAGCTTTGGCCCTATCATGTCCGACGCGGCACTGTGCGCTGAAATGTCGCGGCTAGCGTACGTGAAAGACGAGAGGCGGCTCAAGATTTACTTAGAACGCGTCGACTTTACACTGGTACGCACAATCGGCTATAACAAGCCAGGAATGCAGGTATTCGTGGCAACGGCGAACCACGACGTGGATCCGATTGCAGTCGCCGCATTTCGTGGTACCGAACTAGACGATCCCACGGACCTATTCGCCGACGTGCGGTTCTGGAAGGTCGGTTGGGACGGCGCAGGGAAGGTGCATGACGGGTTCCGAGATGAGCTCGCGCGCTTTTCTGAAGTGAAAGACCGCGGTAGCCTCATTCCAGCCGGTACGCGCCCTCTCTTTACTGGACACAGCCTCGGCGCTGCGTTCGCCACACTCGCCGCAGCACTGCATGGCCCTGATTACCTTTATACGTTCGGTTCCCCGCGCGTCGGCGACAAGGACTTTGCTGCCAGTATACAAGGGCTCAATCACTCACGCTACGTCGACTGCTGCGATCTGGTGGCCAAGGTTCCACCGACGGAACTGATGGGAATAGAAGTGGGATATGAACACGTCGGTGTTCTTCACTACATCGATCGGCACGGAGCAGTTATGCTTTCGCCGCCAGATGAATCGATCGAAGATGATCAACATGAGGCTTCTTGGACGTACGATAAATACGCAGTAGTCAAGGGAAACGTGCCAGCACGTACTCTGGCAGACCACGCACCAATTAACTACGTTTCCGCGGTGATGGGTTTGAGAGCTTGAGTGACCATGCTGCTGCGGCGGCCTTAATCACTTCCTTCAAGTGACGTCCGACGCTAACCCGTTTGACCTTTTAGGATATAGCAGTAGGCCACTACTCTAATAACACTGCGTAGGTGCGATGTGACCCCTATCGACAGGTCAAGCTGCTGTGGGATTACGGCCGCAACCTGGTCGCCCAGCGCAGCCGCGCGTCGGTTTCGGTCCAAAGAGGCGACCTCCGACGATGTCCGGCTGCCACTCGTGGATCTGTGCACCGCTGCGCTGTGTCACCGCCAGATCCAACAGGGCTCAGCTCGTCAAGCCGCCGCAGACCGGTGGCAAGACGGCCACTGGGTGTTCACCACCCGATGGGGCACTCCCATCGAACCCCGCAACTTCAACCGCTCGTGGGATCTGCGCTGCCGCAAGGC
>JAFAWY010000117.1 GCA_019241525.1 Pseudonocardiales bacterium | reverse complement strand
GACCCCGAGCGAGAAACCCGGCGCCTGATAGCCAAACTGGAAGCCCTGGGACATACCGTCACCATCAACCCACAACCACTAACCCGGCTCCGCTCACGCTCCGCCGGGTAACAACAGCCCGCGTGGCTAGGTCCAGTCTCACGTTAGAGCGCTACCTTCAGCACTCAGCGAATCCCAGCGCGGCCCGACCCCGGTGGGCAGATTGGCTTCACGACGTCACCTTACTCGGCGTCGTGGAGTGCGTGGCCGGCCGGGACGTCGTGCCAGCACGTTAGGCAGGTGCGGCAGCGGTGGCGTGCTGGGCGATGAACACGGATGCCCGCGGTATGGAGTCTGGCGGCCATCGTTGCGCGGTGTTTGACGCCATCACAGGCGTGGCACTGGCCTGTTGCCACCACGACGACATCGTGCTGGCAGTGGCCTTCTCCCTTGATGGCAGGCGGGTGACCAGCGCAAGCCGCGATGGTTCGGCGCCGATATTCGACGTCACCACCGGTGCTGAGCTGGCGCGCTTGGATCCGGACGCCACGGTGGTGGCGGTGTCGGTATCCCTCAACGCGATCCTGGTGGCCACCGCCAGCAATGATGGTTCGGCACTGTGGAGACAAGCCGCCGCAGACGGCGACGCCCGCGCAGTACTCAAACTGGCTCCCATCGAAGCCGTCCGCGGAAACCCCCAACGTGCCTTGGCGCTGCTGGGCAGCACGGCCGAATCTGGCCACAAAGAAGCCGCCGCCTACTCCGCGACCATCAACCAGACCATCACCGACATTCACATCCGGCAACTGGAAACTGCCGCTGACTCCGGGAACACCGACGCACTCAACTTCCTCGGACTGGCCGGTCTCCAGGACGGCAAAACCAGTGTCACCCATCGACTACTGGACTCGCTCCGCCGAACTTGGCGACTGGGTGGCACCGTTACTTCTCACCTACATCGGCCACACTGAGCTCTCTAGATAGCCTGGCAGGCACCACCAGTTGATCTTCGGGTGGTGCCGCCGACCATTTCTTGCCGGTCGTTCGCCGCGTATGACCTGTCCTGAGCTCGGGTGTCCGTTGTGGGGACGGTGGCCGTCTCCCCGTCGCTTGCTGGACTTCTGGTGCTGGTGTGCGGGGCGCAGCGTCATCGGAATGAAATCCGTGTACGCGGAGAAAATTCCCCGGTGCCGCAGTCAGCTACGGCGATCTGGTGCCTATCAAGGACTATCCGACATCGACAAGCTCAACTACTCGACACAGGCCAACGACGGTGCCTGCAGTTCATCACTACGTTCGACGGCCCATGAGAGGGACCGCCTGGACGCGGGCAGGTGCAACTACCGGGCTGTAGCTTCTATGGTCGGGCCATGGTTTGCACCGCTGCATTAATTTGCGCCTACCCATCGATTCGCTGGGTAATTGCAAAAGCTAACTTAGGGCCGTTTGTTGTCCTCGATCCATTTGCGGAACAGCGCGATGCGATCCGGAGGCCAGCTGCCGTCGCACGGCATGCTGCCGTCTTCCAGCCTGGCCAAGATCGCATCTGCGTGATCACTGACGTCGTCAAAGCGGTGTAGATCAAATCCCGCGATGGCACGCATCGCCACGCGGTCGGGGTTCTCCCGGAACAGGCCCTTGATATCCGCTTCGAAGCTGAGCGGTGTTGTCGATGGTGGTTGTGGTGGAAGGCTGAGAGGCTCCGGCACGGGATCCTGTTCGTGCTTGAGGCCGACCTGCCCGGGCGGCTCGTTGTCTGGACAGCCTTGGCTGATCCAGTCGCGGATGAACCTGATGCGTTCGGGGGGGACCGCAGGACGGAAGAGAGGCATCTGCGACGGCTCGGTACCTTGCAGGCGTCGCACCAGATGTGCTGCCTCGGGATCGGGGTTAACGGTACCATCCGGGTTCGATTCCACCGGGTGTACGCCAAACACTCTGGTTTTGAGGAACTGGTCACGAGTTTTGCCGGCCCAAAAGTTTCCATGCTGGCCGATTGTGAAGCCGCGAATAGCATCCTCAAGAATTCGAACCGCTTTCTGGAAGTCCCTTGGCAGGCTTTCTGATGGTATGCCTTGGCCGTTGGCGAGGGCCTGCATCACAGTTTGGGTCTGCTCGTCGAGCTTGACCAGATCGTCGAGGAAGCCGTCGCGATTCTGAACTTGGGTGTCGGGCTGAAGCTGTTGACGGATCAGTCGCACAGCGGCACGGGATATGTCCAGATGCGTGCGCCAGCGCTGCGGTTCACTTTCCGGAAGGTTCAGGGTGTAGGGCAACTCGAAGGGCGGGCCGGCGTGGAGCTGTCCTGGCGGATCATCTTTGGGCAGCTGTACCAGCTTGGTAGCGATCTTCGCCAGATGTCGCATCTCATCAAAAGTCCATATCAGCAGCAAACCCCGAGGAGTCCGATCGCCCAGTTGGGCGCCAGATTCATCGAGGTAAAGGTTTTGGCCTAGCCGCAGAAAATGCGACAACCGAGCCAGCAACATCCGGTAACGTAGATTGAACAGCTGTGCCCACGCCCGGGCTCGCGGATGGTTAATGCGCCCCTTGCTGAGCTGCGCCTCTTGCACCATCGTGACCATGTCGGCCAGACCGGGCTGTTCAGGTGGTGCAGAGGTGGTGTTCGGGTTTTCGGCCACCGGCCAGGTGATAACCGCTCCGGCTGTGGACAGCTGCGATACCCGCTTGTAGATATCAAAAAATCGCTCGAAGTGCGACTCCGAACCGGTAGGTCCGGCTGGAGCGGTGTCGAAGCCCTCACCCTGCGCAGCAATTTTCTGCACCGCAGTGACGGCTGCCGCGCGCACCTGGTCCACGTCCGTGTTCGGAAACGAGTCGATAATCAGCGTCTCACCGGTTTCCGGACTTGCCGGCTGGAAACCCCAATCTTGGAACTTCGCTTGCTGTCCAAAGGTGTCTAGCCGGAAATCGTCGTCGGCCAGCACCGCTTGAAACAGGTGCGCCAGCCGCGCAAAGATGGGGCCGACGTGGTGGACATCGTGCCCGTCATTGGATCGGATCGCGTCCTTGCTGATTTGCACGAGTAGTGCCTTATCGTCCCCCGGCAGGTCAGAGGGGACCTCCAAGGGGCTTTCGGCGGTCACGTACTTGGCGAGGGAATCCAGTGTCAAAGGCTCCAACTTAAAGCGGAAAGGGTAGATTTCGCTGGCGTAAGGCGAGTGTTCCCGGTTGAAATTCAGCGGTCCACCGACTAGATGCAACAGATTCTGCACGGTGGCGAGATGGCCCATCTCCTCGCGAGCGATCTGGGTCAGCAACTCTTGCACTTGCCCAAGCTGATCAGAATTCGGGTCGTCCGCGGGTACGCGCACCGTGTAGGCAGCGTAGAGGTATTGCACCATGAGCGCATGCTCGATCTCGGCGGCCGCCGTCAGCAGGAAGACCGCCTCATCGCGCGGATCCAACGGAGGATCGTGTGCAGGGGTGGCCGGGTCGGGTGGGACGACGCCAATCACCCGCAGTTCGCCGTCCGTACGTTGCCACTGAGGCGCCACGGCGATCAGTCCGGGCGTGAAAAACCTTCGTCTCATCGGGTAACCATTTCTCGTTTATCCGGTATTCAACGCGTCACATGCACGATCTGGCTTTCGGATCGGTCGTCCACCGTCACTCGGAGCAGGAAACTGCCACCTTCCAGAGGGGATCCGGTGTCGTCGGTGACATCCCAATCAACGGTGCGTAGTCCGGTTGCGGGCTGCGTCTCATCGATCAGTTGACGGACATGCTCCCCAAATCGGTCCCAGATATCGACGGTTAACCGGTCAGCGCCGTCGGGAATAGTGAGCGAAATCCGCATCGGTGCTGTGCCGCTCTGCGGAGTGTTGTCGGCGAGCAAGTGCAGCTTTTCTAGTGAGGCGATCTCATGGGGTGCCGCAACGGGCTCAGCGGAGTACCGGTAAACCGTGCGACCCGACGCGTATCCCACGATCACTGGCTGGTGAAAAAACCGGAAACGATTGATAAACTTGATCTCGTCGGCGTTCTGCCAGCTCTCGCCCCCGTCCACAGTTGAGCTGCTGAAACCCTCCTGGAAGGTGGCTGATCCCCAACCGCCCACCCAGCCAGTGTTTTCGTCAATGAACCCGACGCCTTCAAGGTTGGCGTTGCCCTGGGGATCATGGATCTCGATCCGGGTCCAGGAGTCCCCACCGTCGGTTGTCTTGAGGATGGCAGCGCGCGTGAAGCTTTCCAACGAGACGTAACCGATCCGATCGGTCAAGAACTGGATCTTCCAGCCCCACTCGCCGAGGGGAAGGTGATCACCAAGTGCGGCGGCCCGGTTCTCCCAGGTTCGCCCGCCGTCCTCGGTGCGTAACACCACCGCGCGGACATCGTTGCGCGTCGGGTTGGCGACAGTTGCTTTCCCGCCCACTACCCAGCCGTGGTCGGCGTCGGTGAAGTAGGTGTCCACCAGCAAGGTCGCATGCGGTGACATGTCCCAGGCCTGCCAACTGGCACCGCCATCGACCGTCCGTATCATTCGCGTGGGCCGGTTGGGGAAATTGGTACCGGATGCGTACACAACCGACTCATTCACGACGGAAAGGCCACAAATGGCCGACGGTGCGAGCGAGGGAAGACCCTCGACAACGCTCCAGCTGATGCCCCCGTCGAAAGTCTCGAACATGCGTTTATTCGCGGTCAGCGTCCCAACCCAACCACGGGCCTCGGATGCAAAACCGACACACCGGAAATAGACTTCCGGGTCATGGAGTTGCTCCTTCCAAGTCGTGAAGCCATCCTCGGTGTGCACAATTTGCCCATTGCTGTTCACTGCCCAGCCGCGCCGTGCGTCAATAAACCAGATATCGTCGGTGCGCGAGCTGGCCACAGGTGCGTTGGTGACCCGCCACGTTGGCTGCGCCGAAGCTGTCACGTCAGCTAGAGCCGGTGAATTCATGGTATGCTTCCGATCTTTTCGTCAGATATAAGAATTTTTTGCTCACATCAGATTTCATTAGTGGCTTTGGGTGGCGCGCAGCCTGAACCAGCCAACGCGACGGCACCAGAGCCACACGACGCCAGGTAGAGGCCGGGCGCCACAAGACGGATCTCGACCCGTACTCCTTGGGCTGGCAAAGAGGTTTGTGAGTAGCCGATGACAATGCAATCCTATGACCGCGAGCGCATAGCGAGCCTTCGAGCGCACCGTGACCAGCGGGGCGCGTAGCCTAGCAGTGGCTTGTATCAGTGGATTTTGTTGTAGATCATGCACAAATACCTCCACTAAGTCGGGCACCCCAGCGTCGGCACTGTGCTCCTGCTGGCGTCCCCGCATAAGAGAGGTCCGTCGCTACATGCTTGATACGTTGCGCTCACAATGGCGCATCGAACTTAACGCGCCAATGCGACTCGGTTTGCGCTACGGAGGTGTCAGCTGGCAGCACTACGTCGGCAGTGACGTCTTCGATCAGCCGGGAGCAGTGCATTGTGACAGCTACGGCCTTATAGGCCGGTGGTGCTCAGCGCGTTCGAGCGCTTCCCCTACGGTGAGGTCCCCGGCGAGCACGTCACGCAGGTGGAGAAGGTCGAAGCCGTTGCTTCAGCGCGCCAAGCCGCCGTCGGCGCACACGACGGCGGCGCCGGCCACGATGTGGCCCTGGCGGTTATGGCAGTGTGCTCGATGGGGGAGAGAATCGCCTCCGTGCACAGTCGGATCCTCCGGCCATCGGTAGCTATCCATTGGGGTAGCCGTGCCGCCCAAACGCCCGACTGCGGGCGGCGGTCGAAACAGCACACGCTCAATCCTTATGACGACCGATTCCAGGAATGTCTCGAAACGGTTGTCGCGCGGGCCTGGACCAACGGCGTGGAATGTTTAGTTCGAAGCCGAGTCGGGACCCTCAGGGCCGTGAACCTTGTTGGACCACTGGAGCTGTATCGGCTCGATACTGCCGTCTTCGAGCTTGACTTCTTGCATGACACTGGAGAGATCTCCACCAGCCAGCGACATCGGAATGTCACCAATTTCGCCAGCATTTTCGGAGTACCAGCCGAGGAGTCTGTCATTGCCCGTTCGGATTACTTCTCCAACGTCCGGGTCGGTGCGAGCTTCGCAAAGCTCATGGTAGAAAGTCGCTACCACATTTTTCCACGGTTTGTCGAAAGCGACGATTCCGTTGTCACCCTCGGAGTAGACGCCGACCGCATAGTAAACCGATTGCCCGTCGACGTTAACGGAACCGTGGTAGCCGCCAAGCCCGTGCTTCGAGTCGGCTTGGTCGTCATCGACGAGCACAGCTTTGGCGTGCGGTGATTCTGCCTCACTCCCATCGCTGTTGCCGTCTACCAGTACCACCCCGCGTGGCAACATAAGGCACAAGACCGTGCTGGCCGGGTCGGTGTCTCGCAGCGCACCGCTAGCGGCTTCCTCTTTCACCAGGGCCTCAGCCTGATCTTTGAACAACCGCCTACCGACCCTGTGGTTAATAAACTGCGAGGGCAGCATGGTTGTACTGATGGGCTGCCCGAAGAAATATTGGGCGATGATATTTTCTAAACCCGGATCGGTCAGCACTTTTTCGAGCGCGGAGTCGATATTCGTTCGATCGGAATCGTTCCATGCTGCCGCTCCGCCCAGGTAGCGGTTGACGAACACGAGGTCTTTAATGATGTGACCGCCGTGAAAAGTGAGGTCGAGGTCGGGGTGCGGCCGAAAGCCGGTGGCGATGGCATCGCTGGAGACACCGGCTTGTTGTGCATAAGCGTCAAGGGCAGGGGACTGTGGCCGTAAGACCACGTTGAGCGGGCGGTAGCCAATTTTCGATGTCATGGGAAACCTTCCTGCGAATGCGTCGAGTTGTCGATCTCCCCGCTGCAAGAGTCCGAGCATGGCTTCGTTGATACTTACTCTCCGGTCTGCCGCCCGATCGGACCAACGGGATGCTTGCCTGAATAGTCGGGGCGACGGCACGCGCGGTTACTTACCGTGCAAAGTGTCGAACGTACAAGACGTATTCTTTAGCTTCGGTCATCGTCAGTGGCCCGGTGACCCGTACCGAGTCCATCCCACCGGCACGGTTGTGATACCTGGTTTCTAGCTGCATATATGCGTTCAACTCGTCACTGGTGGAGTCTTGGACTCTTCTGTCCTGATGGTCCCATTGCACCTTCAGGTCTTGCTGAAGTGGCATCAGTGTTACTGGCCGTTCAAGGGAGTCACCAGTTAGTTGCAGAGTTCCATTTTGCGCTCGAATGCTACCAACGAGAGTGACCTCGACCCCGCGGAAATCGTAACTTCGGTTGGCTCTGCCCGCGAATTGTTTAATCCAATTATGAAGATCGGGAAGTCCTTTATCGCGCAGGTAGACCTCGGCTGTCGAGTCTTTGGGATTGGCAATCGGGCGGACGGCCGCAACCCTATTGAGTCCCTTCAGGGCCTCGTAGGCTCCAGCCCAACACGCCCCAAGGCCATAAGGGCATTTGGTGGTCAAGCCAATCGTTACGTGGGTACCTGTCGCGTGGCTCCTTATTGCTTCATCGAGTGTCTCGGTGCGCGTCTTTCCGGTAGGAATAATCTGAGCTCCCTCCTCGGCCATTATCGGGGGCACAGCCTCAGGGTGCTGTGATGGTAATGAGCCAATTTGAATGATTCGAGCAAGCGAGGGAACCCCGGCCTGGCTGATAGCAAAGAGCATGTAGTGCCCAGGCGGGCAGATCTCTGGCCGTTCGGGCGCGCTGACAGTCGCCTTGTCGTGATCCACGCTAAACCGCAGAAAGTTGATCCGCTGGTTCTGATCGAAGGCGTGCGTCACTGACGGAAGTTTTATCCAGGTGATCCGTCCTAGAGCGGGCCCTGAGACCTCAAGCGAGAAGACCTGACCGTAATCCACTTTCTCGGGAGCAGAGGTGATTTCCGGACGTGGACCGTGGAAGAGGTAAGGTGGGTGGAACACCTGCGCATTGCGGTGACTGTCCCGAGAATCGTTTGCCCCGCTGCCGACTGCGAACTCGCCGCTGCCTGCGCTGAGTACTGTGGCATCTGGGAGGAGTACGGCCGTCGAGTGGTAGCAGCGATCGATGTCTTCGGGAGCCAGTTGTGTCCATTCTTCCGTTGCTGGATTCCATAGTTCGGCAGCATGGACAGGGCTACCAGGTGAGAGATCGTTGAAGCCTGGTCCCCTGGTGCCACCGGTCACCAGCACGGTTCCGTCCGGCAGAATCGTCGCGTTATGCTGGCGCCGGGCAAAGTGCATCCCTGCGACTTCACGCCACGCCGGTGGATTCACACCGAGATCGATGACCTCTGCCGCAGCAGTAGGTGCGTCGGTGGGTCCCGCTGTTGCCGCCACCGATGTAAATAACTTTTCCGACATCGTACATTACCGAGGGCGCGTACTCGCGCACTCCGTTCCGTCGTATCCCCCCGGGTGGTGGTAGTGGCGTCCAGGTACCCGTTTCACCGGTGTTGAGCAGGTACGTCTGCGCATTCGTTCCGGACATGAATACCTGCCCGTCCGGTCCGACGTGCACGCGCGGGTATAGCGGAAGGCCAACGAAATGCTCGGCCGATTCCCAGTGTTGACCATCCCAAATTTGTGGCAGATCGTTTATCATCGTCATGCCGTCTTTAATGAAGCTGCCCGACAGCACGAGAATGCGGCCGTCGGCGAGCGCCGTGGCGGTCGGATACCATCGGCCCTGATTCATCAGCGGAAGAGCTGTCCAGGAATTGGTCTGGAAATCGTAGACACACGCTTGGTTAAGACCGTTACTATCAGTGATATGCCCGCCGGCGACCAGCAGCCGGCCATCTGGGAGGAAGGCATGTCCCGAGCAGAACAGGTTAACTTTTGTGCCGTCCGCGAGCTGCGGCTGAGGCGTCGAATTAATTTCCCCAGTTCGAGGATCCCACAGCTGTGGCGTGCACTCGTGTTCATTGAGCGAGCCGTCAGGTCGATCCCGCCGTCCCCAAAAAAGAACCTTACCATTGGGTAGTACGTGGGTGTGAATCGCTACGTTCGGTAAGTTCAACACTGGATTCCACCGCCCCAGACGGCCCCAAGCAGGATCGTCTGCGCTGACTCCCCCGGATGCAAGGTCCTGAACTTGATGAACTGGCGACTGCTGCATCATCTGACTCCTCACGAACTGGTAGCAGGCAGGCTTGGCGGAATCGGTGCGTGCCGACGGTCAGCTGCCCACCCGTGTTGCTTGCGATAAGGAGTGGTCCGTCGCTGCGTTGATACCTTCGGCGCCGTCACCACCCAGTCGCCGGACACCGGGATCTTCTCGGCCTGCAGCGTCGACGTCATCTGGTTACCCCAACGCCGCCAGAGATCTACGCCACCGGCCAACTCGACAGTGCCGTCGGTAGTGGGAAGCCTCGGTGGTGTCACCTTAGGTTTGACAGCGTCCCCGCTGACCAGCCGTGCGATGTATCAGCCTTCGCAGGCCTCGCCTCTAAGCAGTGCGGGCGGACGTTTCTGGGCCGCCACCCTGCCTGTGAGCTGCGACCGAAGTGGATCACGATCATGACTGCAGGAGCCGAGCGCGCGGTACTGCCGGGGCGCGGTGACCTCATTCGTATTGTTCCGCTCTACGTACCGGAAGAGACAGTGCGGCCGCTAGAGGGTGTCGCTCCGGCCGTCTCACCGCATTTGAGTTACCGTGGGGGCCCGCTCCTTGCCAACGTCGAGGTGTTCACCGTTTTCTGGGGTGCGGCGTGGCAAGACGCTCCATTATCTGACCTGGCTACAAAAATTAATGGTTTCTTCGACTTCGTGTTGACCAGTGCTTTGATGGATCAACTCGCGGAGTACAGCACGGATCGGGTAACCATTGGCCACGGCCAACGTGTAGGCACCGTCACGATCGCCTCACCAAAGCTTGGACGTATCGTTACTGACCAGGCAATTCAACATACGCTTCAGCAGGAGATCGCAACTAACGCCGCCTTCCCACGGCCGAGTTCGAATATGCTGTATTTTATTTATCTGCCACCTGGCGTAGCTGTGGCTCAGGGTGGCTCGAGATCGTGTCAAGCCTTCTGTGGGTACCACGACACCATTAATGGGCAGATGTTCTATGCGGCAATGCCTTACCCCGGTTGTGCTGGCTGCCTGGGCGGTTTGGCGACGTTTGATGCGTTGACGTCGACCAGCTCGCATGAGCTGTGCGAGGCGGTCGCAGACCCCATACCAGGACAAGGTTGATACGACGATGTTAATGGAGAAAATTGGTGATATCTGTGCGTGGAAAACAAAGAAGTTGGGTGACTACACCGTGCAGCTTGAATGGTCGAACGCTAAAGGCGAATGCATTTAAACGGTGACGTGAACCGCGGGTCGGAGTCGTGGAGTGGCGTACGCCGCTTATTGCACTCAGGCGTCGTGCGTATTAGTCCGCCGAATAGTTCACCTCGAGGAGGTAAGAATGACGCGAAGCGAGGATATTGTGCGTGACTGGTTTCGCATTGGTCCTCGGCGACGTGCTACCGCGTGGTCAGAGCACGCGGTAGTGACGCTGGCTGAAAACATCGACCTGGAAATGCTGAAACCGCGCACCCTTTACCGTTTTGTTATGGGCGCGGATTCGGATTTCAGTATCATGTCCTCGTCGGAGATTGCTCAGCTTGCCGATCCGATGGGAGCTCTCCTCGGTCAGGGAAAGTTTCCCCTGACTGCCGGTGCGCTTCTGAGTGAGCTTGATGCGGCTGGGATGGTTCCTCGGCAGTCATCTTTTATGATTAGCGAGGCCGGCCAGATATCACCGGATCGGGCTTCATCGTTGCATCGTGATGTACGCTTTGCGATTGTTCGGGGAAAATCGTCCGACGCTGATTTGGCGATTAGTACAGGTGCCGTCGGCGATCCTGCGGCGGTTTTCCTGCAAGTTGCCGGCTGGGATGACCGGGCTGGACTGTTCAACTACTATATGCGTGTTTCTGGAACGTGGGTATGGGCTGGAAATTCTTACCATGCGCTCGCCTCCCCGTCGCGGGGTTATGGGTGTTTTGACAGTCACGTCAATGGCAGCCTGGTCATGAAGGAGCTCAAACAGCCCTGGTTAAATTGGCAGTCGATGAACGCGACAATCCAGCTGGCCGACGATGACCCACTGCGACAGAATCCTCTTTACCAATCGCTATCGGGCGCGGAGGAGCTTGAAAACATTGTACGAGCCGGCATTAGCCGATGGACTCGCGCGCGGCTCAAGCATGCGGTAACTACTGACCGCGAGATCCCCAATTCCGACTGGTTGTTGCGTCAGTTGTGTACGACAACCACGGTGAATCTCGCCAGCACCATTGTGGCCAGCAGTACAGCGGCTACGGCTCCCTCCGCCACGTTGTTGTTGCCGTTAGGTTTCTGGTTCAACGCAGATGTTCTCGTCAACCCACCGCTGAATATCCCAGTAGACTCCGCTGTCCCAAGCGTCACGGGAAAGCTCTACGCTGATAGTTTGGCCCGATACGATTTCGCGCTGGTGCAGGACGATTTCCGTCAACCTGGGGATGCATTTTTTGCTTTCGTTGTACCCGAGGCGGCGTTTGAAGATATTGATGTGATTAGACAGATGGTGACGACCGGAATTCTAACCGCGCATTTTGCGGCTAGCGTGCTCATGGTCGACTTTCCAAATCCTGTGTTCAGTCCGGCGCGCGCCACGCTGTTCCAGTACATGCCGACCGCAGCCACATTGGACCCGGCGGCCGGTGGCCTGTCGCAACAAATAGCGGCGGTAATATCAAAGGCGGCCGACGGTCACCCCGCCGATAGCCCAGAAGCAGAATTCAAGGCAAATTGGGAACTGGCCGAGAGCGAGTGGCAGAATGTATTCGCATCTCGAATCGAATCTTATCTCGCCGCCGTTACGGAACGCATAAGTTCGGTGGCGGGTTTCGATGACTACGTGCGCCTAGCGGAGTCACGGCGACGTGAATTCAAGAGGATGCGGCTGAATGAATTCGCCTTGACTTTGCCTGTTACGAATATCCCCCTGGATGCGCCACTTTTGCAGATGCGGCCAGACGGGACGATTCAAGAAAAGCTTGTTCTGGCCACGCAACCTGAGGAGAGTGCGCCCCAATGATACTCGACCACTTTGATCCCCCCGGAGAAGTGTCCGACCTCAACGATGCCGCACGCAAAGAGTGGAATAATTTCATCTCTGCCGCCGTCGACACGGCTATCGTTGGCCGCGCCGACCACGCCAATGATAGTCCGCGTGCGCAATACTACAACCTGACCAAGACCGACACCGCGACCGACGCAAAATTTCAAGAAGTGAGCTGGATTGCTTTTCCCCGAGTTGTCAAGCTCAACTCCGTTTCCGACCAGCAGCGCTGGAGAAGAGCAGAGAGCTCACGTGATGTCCAAGATGAGTACTGTGAGTGGAGCGTCACCAGGCGAGCTGATGGCAAGATCATGAGAGCGACGTTCACCTGCGAAGGCCCCGAATATTGGGAGTTGCTCGCGCGGACACAACCAGACACGTTGCTGGATCTCTACCGGGAATTCATAGACCCCACCGTGCAGCGCGACGACCTGTTTGACGCATCGGGAACGTATATACCCCGCAATAAGTGGAACAGCACTACAACCAACGGTGCAATGCATCTCATTCAAGACGCGAACACCCTTAGTGCGGAGATAGAACTTTCCGCGGCGGCGAGCATTGTCCGCGTCCATAACGGTCGCCAACTTACCGGAGAGCAAGAATTGATTGAGTGTGCCCAATACGGAGTGCCGCAGCGAAATAGTGACCCGCATATCGGAGGTGTGGTCAACAGTGTGGCCCGGCTAAAAGCGGATCTGGCACTGAGCAATCCGGTAGGCCTCTATTTTAAAGGCTTGAGCACGGCTGGTTGGGCAACCCCAGACGGATCGGATCCACAGTCGTACTGGAAGTACATCCGCGGCTCTGCCGAACATCCAGTACGCGCGGTATATGAAGTCCCGGACAGCAAAGGATTCACGGTTAGCGATATCACCATTCAGGGCGCACCTATCATGTTCGCCGCGCAAATCACCGACTTCATTAGCATCAAGCTCACAGCGGTGGCCTGCCGATTTGGTCAGTCCACGGCGTCGCCGATGGACTGTGTCGGTGTCCCGGCTGGGATATCCGCCATAACCGCTACAATGCTGCCGACGAGGTAATTGGAGTCTGTAGCGTTAGTGGCAACAAGGCACAAGCATGACGGTGTAGAAAGATACGATCATGCCTGCCAGTCAAGCACGCCAATCTTCCCAGGTCGGCGGCGCGGACCGACTTCTGGAACCCCGCAAGCTTGCAGGCCTGTCAGCCACTGAGCCAGCATCTGGACGACCCGAGTGAGGAACGGGCGCGGGCGGTCGGCCGGCAAGTCGGTGCGGTGACCGATGTCGTGGTTAGTTGATGCATCGGTAGCGGGCAAGATCCGACAGGCTTGTCGATGCCTGAAGCGGGGGGGTGCGGTCGGAAATCGATGCCAAACAGCCCCGCACAACCGACGCCCTAGCCTGCCGGTCTCGCACGCTGACGAGGACACGACGGACTCGGCCGGCAGCTTCCCTATTAAGCCATTTGGGCGAAGTAGGCGCTGCCTTACGGCGGAACGTAACTTAACAAGGGGTTAAGCGATACTCAGTCAACGGAATCAGCACGGTCGTCCGGGTAGCTAACGGCCGTCGTTTCCGTGGTGATACGGGATACGGCTGTATCCGGTATCGCCGCAATTCGGCTGTCCGCGATTATAAAAGGCGGGTGAGCGGCGATGCGCCGCGGACTACTGGTCGAATTCTTCTATCGGCGTGGCCGCATAAATCAACGGTATCGCTTTCGTCGCAGGCCCAGGCCTGGCGCGGGGTCCGGCGCCGGAGATCAATCGGGCAGATGGGGAAGCCGCGGAAAATTGCCCGAGCGGCCACAGGGTCACGCGGGCGTTATTCCGATCCTGAGTCTTCGATCAGCGCTATGCAGCTCGACTTACCGTCACCCTCGCTTTCGATTTCCAACTGGTCCGTGCGATCGTGCAAAACGCCAACCTGGTAGCGATCGAGTCTGGATCGTGTCTCGTGGGTGTCACACTGGGCATCAAAAATTTCCTTGACTTGATGAAGCGAGAACGAGAACTCCCGGCGGCCGCCCTTATCCGGCTGCGCTCGCCGATACGCTTACTGCGGGACTAGCCAACCTAATTAAGATCAACTTCGCCCTGGGTTTGGGAGCTCGCCGTGTAACCCGAGTTTGGGCAGTTGCTCGACGACAGCGAACGTGTTTGGCGGGATAGAGCGTGCCAGTTGCGCCTGGCATGATTCACGAGGTGGGTGGCCGCTAGTGGAGCCTAGGGCCAGTAGAGGGCAGTGGCTGTTGCCTACCGCGGCGTGGCCGGCCGGCGTCACCGCCACATTGAGCAGACCTTGGCCGCGTTGTGCAGCGCGGTCAGTCGCCGCGCCGGGCTAGGCTTGGCGGATGTACTGCATCGGCGCGTGACCGCGGCCGACAGGAGATACCTGGTCGTGAGGACTCCGATGCGAGGCTCGGTAGGCGTGGCGCCCGATGCCATCGTCGGACGACGGCGAGAGCTGGAAGCGTTGCGGGCCTGGCTCGACGCCGCTCGAGGCGGAGCCGGTCGGCTGATTCTCTGCGCTGGCGAGCCCGGCATCGGCAAGTCTCGGCTCGCTCGCGAGTTCGCCCGGTGTGGCTTTGGCCTGCGGCAGCTCTGTCGCCTGGGGACGCTGCGGACAGGGCGACGGTGCGCCTGCGTTCTGGCCGTGGCGCCAGGTGCTCCGTTCGCTTGGAGTTGATGCCGACGGCATCCTCGTGGCGGACGTCGAGTCCCCGCAGGACCGGTTCCGTGTCGTCGACGATGTGAGTGAGGCAGTGCTCGCTGCCGTGGACAGCGGCGGTCTTGTCGTCATCCTTGACGACATCCATTGGGCTGACGAGTCATCGCTGCTGGTTCTGCGCCACCTGGCGCAGCAGATGACCGGCTTCCCGCTGCTCGTCTTCGCCGCTTTTCGCGACATCGAACTGGCGTCGACGTGGCTCGCAGTTATGTCCGCCAGCCGGTCGCCTGAGACGGACGGCCGGCAACCATAGAAAAGGGACGCGACTTGGTTCATTGGCCCCCGGAAAGGCGAATCGAACCAAGTCGCGGTGTTTACGCTCGGACCGGCGTATCCCGTCGGCTCGAGAGCATAGCGCTGCAAGCCAAGGGGTCGCCGATCAGTTGACGGGGTTTACCGAGCGGTGTCCGATGACCTGTCCAATAACTCCTTTGCTTCACGGCGCCGCTGAAGGCGGCACTGCGGGCTGGCTGTGCCGCCGTCGGCTGGCTCATCAGAATGGGGGCTGTTGGCCAGTGTTGTCGGCCCTACTGTCGGTTTATGGCTGACGACACGGGCACGCCGCAGCGGGTCGAAGCGCTGGAGACGATCCTCGTTGAGAAGGGGTACGTGGAGCCCGCTGCGCTCGACGCAATCGCTGAGATATATGAGGATGTCGGCCCGAAGAACGGGGCGAAAGTCGTGGCCCGTTGCTGGGTCGACGCTGCGTACCGGGAGCGGTTGCTCACCGATGCAACCTCAGCGATCGCGGAGCTGGGCTTCGGAGGTCGTCAGGGCGAGCACATGGTCGCCGTTGAGAACACGCCTGAAGTTCACCATTTGATCGTTTGCACGCTGTGTTCGTGTTATCCCTGGCCGGTACTTGGGCTCCCGCCTGCTTGGTATAAGTCGCCCGCCTACCGTTCGCGCGCGGTTATCGATCCGCGAGGATTGCTCGCCGACTTCGGGGTCACCTTGGCTGAATCGCAGCGCATCGAGGTCCACGATTCCACAGCGGAGATTCGCTATCTGGTGGTCCCGATGCGCCCACCGGGAACTGAGGGCTGGCTCGAAGACAAGCTCGCCGAACTGGTCGCGCGCGACTCGATGATCGGTACCGGCTTGCCGAGGGTGCCATGAACGGTGCCGCCGACCTCGGCGGGATGATGGGTTTCGGCCCTGTCGTCGTCAAACCCGATGGGCCGCCCTTCCAGGCTGAATGGGAACGCCGTGCCCACGCCATGGTCATTGCACTAGGCGCTGCCGGGCATTGGAGCATCGACGCCAGTCGATACGCCCGGGAAAGCCTTCCGCCTGCCGAATACTTAACGTCCACTTACTACGAAATCTGGATCAAGGCTCTCGTAAAATTGCTCATCGCGCATGGGCTCGTTGACGCTGACGAACTCGCCAGCCGGCGGTCACTACGGCCTGGCGCCAAGCTTGGCCGTGTCCTGCGTCCAGACGAAGTTCCCGCAGTCCTGGCGGCGCGCCGACCCTATGAACGGCCGGCCGAGGCAGCAGCGCGTTATGCCGTCGGAGATCGGGTGCGCGCCCGCAACATGCACCCCACAGGCCATACCCGACTACCTCGCTACGCCCGAGGCAAGATCGGCGTGATCGAGCGGCTGCATGGGGTGCACGTTCTACCGGACAGCAACGCTCACGGCGCAGGCGAACACCCGGGATGGTTGTACTCAGTGCGATTTGCCGCCACCGAGCTATGGGGAGACGACGCCGACCCAACCCTGAGCGTCAGCATCGACGCCTGGGAAAGCTACCTCCAAGCACCCTGACTGGGTGCTTTCTCTGGCGGCTCTCCGACGCGAACGCGGCAAGCAGTCTGCGTCGATCGCGTCGCCCTCAGCTGGCTGTGACACTCGCCTCGCGCAACCACGACGCGAACTCGAGCAACCGCAGCAGGTCCGAGTGACCACCCGGGAAGATGCGACGACAACACCCGCCAAGGGTGACGCCCGCCCACTCGTCGAGTCCCTCGTTCGACGTCAGCGGATCCGCCTCCCCACGTGCAGCGAGGACCGGACAGCGCACCGCCCCGTAGTCCTCCGGGCAGAACCCGGCCAGCAGTGTGAGGTCCTGCAAGGCTGTGTCGACGATGATGTTTCGCCATTCACCGGCGGCCTCGCCGCACACGAGACCCGGTTCAATCGCCTCGAGGTACGCGGCAGTGTCCGATCGGGATCGCGTGGCCGACCCGGGTACGGCGAGCAGCGCCGGCGCCGTCGCGCCGACGACCACTACGGCGGAGACCTCCGCCCCCAGCTCCTCCAACCTCGCCGCCGTCGCATAGGCGACGTAGGCACCGAAGCTGTGCCCGACCAGCACCGGGCGGACCGGCTGCCGTCGACGCACTTGGCCAGTGCACGACCGCACGACCTCGCCGAATGATCCAGCGGCGGTGCCGAAGTCCTTGCCGACGCGACCCGGATAGCGAGCCAGCCGTGCCGAGGGGGCCAGCTCACGAAGCAGCGGCTGGAGCTCGCCACCGAACGATCCGGCGCCTGGGAAGATCACGAGGTCTGGGCTCTCGCGACTCACCTGGTCCTCCGATCTTTGACATCGCCGACGTTCTCGTGTGACGGGGGCCAGGCGTGCGCTGCGGCATCAGCACTGAAGCGCCAGTTCGTCGATCACCATGCTGATGCTGATGGCGCTCAGCCTGTAGTCCCACTTGTCCACCCGACTCCGGGTGGGACCTGTGTCGAGGCAGTTCCTGGCAAAGATGCCACTGGCCGCGATGAGATCGCGCCAGTTCTCCCACGTCCGCGGATCTGTGACCGACTGCAAGTCGTAAGCGGTGAACCCGTGCTTGGCGCGTCGCAGAACGGACTCCGGAACGACTCCCTCGTAGGCCGACTTCAAGCACGACTTGCCCTCGAAGTCGACCACCTTTTCGCTGTCACTGACCTGCAGTGCGAGGGAGACCACCGGGTTCGAGAGGAACGGGTACCGCCCTTCGACCGAGTTCCTCATGAGCATCGTGTCGCCGTGGTCGCCGAGCAGGTGGCCCGACAGCTGGACGTAAACGTCTGCGATGGAACGTAGCTGCATCGATGACAGCGACTTCACCTCGTCATCGGAGAACGGGATCAGCCTCGTCCGCCAGAACTCCTGGCCCTCGAGCGCCTCGCGCGCCCGTGGCGTCAGGAAGTCGTTGCGCCGCTGGCTGACCTTGCTCCAGTTCACCTCCCAACCAAAATCGGCCCTGCCCCACGCCTGCTCGTTCTCCGGGCAGGCGTGGCGGTTCCCCCGGGATGCGCTGTCAAAGGCATAGGAGTCGTAACCGAAGAACAACTCGTCCGCGCCCTCGCCGGAGACGACCCCCTTGATCCCGGTGGACCGCACGACGCTCGCCAGCATCATGGCCGCCACGTTGTAGGTCTCACGCTGTGGATAACAGCAGTGGCGGACCATCTCCTCGAACTTGGCGGCGATGTCGCCCTTGCTGCACTGGATCTGCTCGTGCTTGCTCCCGACTGCCGCCGAGACCTCCCGCTGGAAACGGCCCTCGTCCAGCGCCGGATCGTCGAACACCACCGAGAACGTACGGACGGGGCGGTCGACAAGGGCGGCCGTCTCCATGAGGATCGCCGTCGAGTCGAACCCCCCGCTGAGGTAGGCACCGATTTCCACGTCGGCGCGCAGCCGGTCGCTGATCGACTGCTTCAGGCCGTTCCGGAGTGCCTCGCCGGAAACCGATTCCGTCACAGCCGAGAACTCGCCGTAGCGCCAGTAGCGCAGGGTATCCACGTGTTTCGCGCCGAACCGGACGGCGCAGCCCGGCGGGACGGCGTGCACCCCCTTCACGAGCGTGCTCGGCGCGACGATGTTGCCCAGCGAGAAGTACTGGTCCACCGCGCCGATGTCCACCTGCCAGGACAGCCCGACGCACTGGACCAGCGGCTTGATCTCCGAGCAGAAGTGAACGCCCGAGCCCATCACGGTGTAGTACATCGGGCAGATCCCGAACCGATCCCGGGCCAGATACAGCGCGTTCTCGGTTCGGTCGACAATGACCGTTGCGAACTGCCCGTCCACCAGGCTGAGCCCCTGCAGGCCGTACCGCGCCACCAGTTCCGGGATGACAGCCACATCGACGCCGTTGCCCGTCCGGGCGGATCCGAGCTTCGCGCGCAGATGCTCGGCGTTGTACACCTCGCCGTTGGTCATGGCCACGTAGCGGCCACTGGCGTCCTCCACGGGCTGCCAGCCATCCACCAGGCCAGTCATGCCGAGCCGGCCCAGCTTCGCCGAGACCGTTGGCGTGTTCAGCGAGTAGGTCTCGTCAGGGCCGCGGTGAACCAGCCGGGAATGCATCGCTACGGTGATGCTGCGATCCAGCCGGCCGTCCGGAGCGAACGTTCCGCACACGCCACACATCGCGATCACACGCTCCGATCGCGGAGCGCGCCGACGAGAACCTTCAGGGTGTCGGCCCGGAGCACATCCCGCACCCCGGCGTCTACCCACCCGAGTTCCTTCAGCTTGTTGACCAGGATCACCGTGGACGCCGAGTCACCGCCGATGTCGAAGAAGTTGTCGTCGAGCCCGGCGTCGTCCACCCCCGTCAGATGGCGAACCAGCCCGAGGATCTGCTCGTCCGGTGCAACGGTGCGGTCCGCGTCCAGTACGGGACGGCGACCGGCCCGCAACGCGTCCCGATCTACCTTGCCGTTGGGGGTGTAGGGCATCGCCCGGACCCGCGTGATCACCGAGGGGACCTTGTAACCGTCGAGGACCGCCTCCAGGTGGCTGCGCATCACCCGGGGCTCCACGGGCCCCTGGTAGTAACACACCAGCGCGTCGGCGTCGGAATCCTCCGCACCGTGCGACTCGGCGGTCACCACCGCCTCCACGACCGAGTCGAGCCGGCATGCCGCAGTCTCAATCTCGCCCGGATCGAGCCGGTAGCCGCGGACCTTCAGCTGCCGGTCCCGTCGCTCGACGAAGAACAGCTGCCCGTCTCGTCGCTCAACGATGTCGCCGGTCCGATAAACCTTGTTCCCGTCGTCGTCGACGAACGGCTGCACGCCCCGGGCGGTCAGGTAACCGATCGCGACGCTATCGCCGGTGATGACGAGCTCACCGCGGCTTTCAGACGTGCCGGCGGCTTCACCGCCACCGTCCGCCGGCAGCGGGAGGAGGTCGAATCCACAGTTGCCGACGACCTCGCCGAGCGGCACCGAGTCGGTGCAGTCACCGCGAGTCAGCTCCTCGCTGAGGAAGTTGCAGACGCTGGTCTCGGTGGTGCCGTAGGCGTTGTGGAAGCTCGCCGCCGACCCCCACTTCTGGACCACCGCACGGCGACAGGCCCCGCCACCGTTGATCACGTGCTGCAGGCTCATCGCGCTCGTCGGCTGGGTTGCAGTCAGCGCGAATGGTGTCGTCTTCAGATGGGTGATGCGGAAGTTCTCGAGCGTGCTCTGCAGCACCGTTCCGGGAGCGAGCCGGGACTCGTCCAGCACCACCAGACAGGCGCCCGCGGTCAGGGTCCACAACATCTCGGTGAGGCACCCGTCGAAAGTCAGACGAGCGAACTGCAGCGTGCGGCACCGCGGGCTCAGCGACAGGCGCCGCACGTGGTCCTCGACCACCGGCGCCAGCGGGTACGCCCCCACCAGCACGCATTTGGGTTCACCAGTCGAGCCCGAGGTGTGGATCGCGTAGCCGATCCCGTCCCCGAGTGCTGCCAGCTCGGCCGGCAGCGTTAAGCGCCGATTCTCCGACTCCGCTCGCCACCGCGCCGGAGTTGCGACAAGCTCGGCCGTCTCCGACCCTGCCACGCTCCGGGACACCATGTTGATCCCGAGCGAGCAGACCTTGGCCCCGTTCGACGACGCGCTGTCGCGCGGGTCGATGACCACAAACGGACGCCCAGCCTTGAGCGCACCGATCATGGCGACGACCGAAGCGGCACTACGGCTGGCTTCGATTCCGACGAACTCGCCGGGCGCGGTGAGCGACTCGAGCCGCGAGGCGAACTCGCGGACCTGCTCACCGAATTTCCGATAGGTGATCTGCCGGTGCGCTGTCTCGATGGCGCCGCGATCAGGGTAATGGTGAATGGCACGCTCGATCGCATCCACTACTGACATCTGCCGTACTAACACGTGTTCGCCCCTTGATGCTGGTCATCCAATACAGCAACATTCAGCCCCGGACCGGGCCATTCGCGCGTCCTCCGCGCCGAATGCGGGAAAAGCCCCGGCGCGGTTGTGAATTGCGCTACCTCACCATGTGAGCGAGGGTGCCGACGCCCTCCACCACGGCGCGGATCGAGTCCCCTGGACTGATCACCGCGGCTCCCGGCGTCCCCGTGCAGATGACGGTGCCGGGAGCAAGGGTTCGACCGGCCGTGAAGTACTCGATCAGGTATCCCAGGTCGTACCGCATGTCGGAGACGCGCGCCGAGGCGATGGTCTCGCCGTTGCGCACCGTCGACACGCGCACTGACTCCAGACCAGGCTCCTCGAACTCGTCCATGGTCACCAACTGCGGACCCACACTGCAGAACGTGTCGAAACCCTTGGCCCAAGGAATATAGCGGGGATTCTCACGGACAACGTCTTCGGCGGTCATGTCGAGAACCGCGGTGACCCCCGCGACGACCGATCGCCATGCGTCGCGCCGCACATTCTTGCATTCCGTCCCGATAACGAGCCCTAATTCCGCTTCAGCGGTCACCCGCTTGCTTTGCGATGGCAGCTCGATATCCTGCCCGTTGCCGATCAGGCAGCTGCTCGGCCTCAGGTACGAGCCGGGGCCGGACGCGGGCTGCTCGGCCTCCAGATCATCGCAGTGGCCTCGGTAGTTCAGGCCGGCTCCCCAGACGTCGTCGCCGTCGCCGACGATCGCCGCAGCATTGTCGAGCCGGACGTCGGTCAGGTCGGCGGCTGCGAGGGAACCGATCCGGGCTGCGAGCTCGGTTCTCCGGTCCTCGCCCACCAGGTCGGTGAGCCGGGTCGGAGCCTCGTACTCCGCGATGCCTGATAGCGGCACCCAGACGCCGCCGTGGCTGGCCACGATGCGGTAGCCGTCTCCGGTCGTAAACCGCGCTAGTCTCACTGCGTCCTCTCCCCTCTCGCGTCGGTCAGCGAGCTACCGCGGCAGCATTGGTGCGCCCGGCGATCCGTTGCGCTGCGGTGCGGATGTGGGTCTTGTTCGGGTTCTGCGGTGCCAGTTCGACGGCCGTCTCCATTACCGAGGCAGCGTCCACGGTGAACTCGGCGCACAGCTGCTCGACCAGCGGGAAGAATTCGGAATGGATCCCGATCACGCCGCCCAGGACCTGCATGTTGCGGTCCTCTGGAATGACGTCCATGCCGCTGCGACAGAATTCCGCCAGCTTGGCCAGCTCCTTATAGTCGTACCGGTCATCCCAGACAATCTTGAAAATGCTGGCCAGCGATTCGGTCTCGGCATTGCCGGCACCCCGACCGATGCCGTTGAGCGTGCCGTCGACGATCGAGGCGCCCGCTTCGAGCGCCGCGATGCTGTTCGCGTTCGCCATACCGAGGTTGTCGTGACCGTGGAATCCGATCACGGGAAAGCACTGCTTCGCGACGGTCACATATCGGTGGAGGTCGCTGGGAAGCATCGAGCCGTAGGAGTCCACGATGTACAGACCGGCGACTGCGGGGGTGACGTCGCTCAGCAGGCGCGGCAGCTGCACATATGGCGTGGCGCTCGACTTCATGAGGTTCAGATAGACCTGCCCGCAGATCTCGGTCGCGCGCTCGATGTAGTCGAGGTTCTCCGGGACCCGCTCGGCCTCCATGCCGATGCGCACGAACGACATGCCTTGGCTACACAGCTCTTCGAGGGTCGACAGCCGACTGAACCTGGGTTGGGCGAACATGCCCCACGACGAAGTGGAGAGCTCCGATCGCGCGATCTCGCACCACCGACGGAGATCAATGTTGCACGGCCGGATCCCGGACCGTTCGGCCTCGAAGCCGAGACCGTGCCCGATCTCGATCTTCCCGATCGGTGTTTCGTTCAGCCGGCCGAGCAGTTCGACGACGAACTTCTCATCGAACTGAAAGTCGACTGCGTACGAACCATCGCGCAGCGTAGCATCGAGCAGTTCGATGGTCAGCGGGTCAAACAGCGGGTTGTGTACTGCGGACATATCCCATCCTCAGAATCGGAGCGATTTCGGGATTGGTTCGGTCGTGATTCGCAAGCACCGCATCGACGGTGATGCGACTGCCCGTCACCCATCGATCACACCGACGGCATTTCACATGCGGAGCCGACCGGAGTATCGCGCCGCCTGTTGAGTCGAATCGTCACGTCGACCGGATCAGTCGTACGTCGTGACGAGACCGAGAGGCTCGGAGACATCCGCCGGACGTCTTCGCTCACAGTTCTCGGAGGGGCCCACCATTAAACGTACGCCGACCCTCTCGAACAGTCTAGTGGGTCTACGTTTCTCGCTTAGCAGTCGTTCCGATGCTTCCGCGAATCGACCACTTTCTGGTCGATCGAAGCGGCGTTAAATTACTTAGCACGTGATTGCTTCGAGTTGCAATGAAGTGCAATGTCGTTCGCCGCTTCCTCCCCTTCCGTCAGTCGTCGTCGGGTACCCACCTGGCGATCTTCAAGTTAGTGTCTGTCCAGTTCAAAGCCCGACGCGAGGCACTGCCTGTGGGCTCACCCCACCGTGCGTGTCCTGGCGCCAGGACACACGGCGGCGGCCCGGGGCACTCGCCGGTGAAGATTTCCTGAGCGACTCACGTTCTTGCGCCGCACTGTTCAGGCCCGCTAGCTTTGTGCCGCAGAGGGGAGTGCCGTGCTCAATTTCCTGCGCAATCCCCCGACGGTTTGATTTTGTTGACCAGAAGCAGGGGATACGGAGACTCGACTGGCAGCGTAGCCGTAAAGGTCGATATCGGTGAGCTCCGTTGTGAACAGCAAGTGCTGTTCGATTCATTCATTTCATGAAGATAGGCTTCAGCGATCGAGGCTTCGACGACTGGAGTCGGGCTGCGTCGGCACCGGCGACGCCAGGAAGGGGTCGAATGCAGACGACAATGCTGGATGACCTGCGGGCAGCTCTCCCGGAGGAGGACGTGCCCGCAGTCGAAGAGTGCGCCACGAGGCTGTACAACGCCTTACCGCGACAAGACGAACTCGGTCGGAACACCGTGATGGTCGCCTATGGCGGCGGCAAGGACAGCGCGTATGCAGTCGCGTTCGTGCGAGCCGTTCACCTGGCTCTCGCCGAACGGCACGGCGAGACCTTCCGGCTGCGCCTGGTGACCATGCAGCACTCCGGAATGCCGTACCCGGTGATGCTGAACATCGACCGTACGTATCGCGCGCTGGGTCTCTACGACGATCCCGACGCCGAGCTGCTGCTCGTAGCGGGCGACCGAGTGCGGCCCTTCGCGCGTGACTTGCGCGTGCCGCACAAGCTCGTCGAGTTCAACCGGATCGACCTGCTCATGTCCGGGCATCGCACCTACGGTGACGGGCGATCCACCTTCTGCTATGCCTGCAACCTCAACGTGGCGAACTCCTTCGGCGTTGCGGCCCGCTACAACGGCGGCGTCGACCTGATCATCACCGGGGACTCCCCGAATGAGCAGCGCGACTACGCCCTGTGGATCCGCCGCCTGGCGCGTGGCGCCGGCCAGAAGCCTGCGGATAGCAGGAAGGGGTTCAAGGGCACGCTCGAGACGCTCGACGGGCTGGCGCAGGCGTACTTCGAGGAAATCCACGGGTCAGAGAATGTGGAGCGGGTCAAAGAGCGCGGGGTCACCTCGGACATCTCCGACCACCTTGCGTTCTTTTCGATCTACAACCATACGAGCTACGCCTCAGGGGCCCACTGGAGTCTCTTGACCGACTTCCTCGGCTTCGTCTTCGACGAGATCGCGTTCAACTTCACTGAGTCCGACTGCGCGAATCCTGCGCTCATGGCCCACCTGCGCGGGCTGAGGACCGAGCAGGTGTACAAGCGTTCCTACCGCGAGGGCATCGCCCAGTACGTGGACTTCGCGATCGAGCTCATGCGCCGCAAGGATTTCCCGGCACACCTCATCGAGCAGATGCGGGATCGCTACCGCACCGACGCCGGCGTCGAGTCGATGCGCGAGGCCGCGACCCGGTACGGGGAGGAAGCATTCGGGCTGGACACCACCCAGCTGGTCTGCATGGTGTATTCGCCCTTCGCCGCAGGCGCCGTGAACCTGCACGACTACCTCGCCGGGGAGTTCCCCGAACTGCTGGTGGACGAAGACCGGATCCGAGCCCTGCTGGCCGGGACCGAGGACCAGGCGCTCGCGGCCCGCCTGGAGCGGATCAGCGGACTGAGCGTCACTGATCTGCGGGCGCTCTACAACGGCCCGCTGTGGTCGCCGTTCGCGCAAATGTCCACCCAGCCCGGACTGCTCCCACGGGTCATGGTCAGCGACCCGCACCAAGAGGCGATCAGGGCCAAGCGCAACCCCGAGGGCGAGGAAGTACTGGACAGGGTCTCCGGTCGATAGTGCATGCCAGCGGCTCATCCGCCGGGTTCAGCCGCACCCCGCTGGGTATTCGGTCTCGTGCCGGGCATCGAGCATGGCACTGTGGAAGAGCATTGCCTGCCCAGGATCCCACACTCACGACCGACACACCTGAACTATCCGTCATGGGTTCGTCACGCCGCCGCCGCGCTCAGCCTAACTTGCTGCGATCACGTCACCAAGTGATCAAGTAGAGTCCCAGAACTATGGAAAGCGAACACCACGAGATTCCCGAGCGACCCAAGACGAAGATTGCGGTCATATTGCGCGACGACCTCGAGAACTGGCAGGCCGTCAACGTCACCGCCTTTCTCGTGAGCGGCTTGCCGAGTGTCGAGCCCGATCTCATCGGGCAGGAATATCGTGACGCCGACGGGCTCAGGTACCTGCCGATGTTTCGCCAGCCGGTTCTGGTTTTCAGCGCGACCGCCGAGGTGCTGTCTGCGGCGCACAGCCGGGCGGTCGCGCGCGATATGCCAATTTCAATCTTCACATCACATCTGTTTGCTACGGGCAACGATGCCGACAATCGCGCCGCCGTCCGAGCTGTGGAGACCGAAAAGCTCGATCTCGTCGGAGTCGCGATGCACGGCGCGAGGAACCAGGTCGACAAAATTGTCAAGGGAGCAGTGATGTACCGATGACGGGCGTTGTGTCCCGTCCGGGCACGGCGGCCACCTCCGCCGCTGTCCCCTACCTCAACCTCCTCGCCACAATGGTGATGTTCGGCAGCGCCTTTGCCAGCTCCAAGGTCGTCGTGGGCAAGATGCCGCACGAAGTGGCTGCGGCTCTGCGGTTCGCGGGCGGCGGTCTCCTGCTGATCATCCTGGCCACGGTGCTCCGCGGACGATCGCGCCCGCTCGGGCGCGCCACGGCCGTTCGCGCGGGGCTGGTCGGACTGCTCGGGGTCCTGGCCTACAACGTGTTCTTTTTCTGGGGCCTGTCTCTGGCCCCCTCGCTCGACGGCAGCATCATCGTGCCCGTGCTGAGCCCGATCCTGACGACCGCCAGCCTGATCCTGCTTGGCAGGGAGAAGACCTCGTGGACGCGGATCGTCGGGCTCGCCGTCGGTGTGCTCGGAGCGCTCGTCTTCTTCCTGGGAATCGGTGGAGAAGCGGCTGGATCCACCCGGCTGCTCGGTGACCTTGTGTTCGTGGTGGGAGCCGGCTGCTGGGCGGCCTACAGCATCCTGTCGAAGTCCTTGCTGTCCGGGGTGGACCCGCTGCGGGCCACGGCGTGCGGCACCGGGGTCGGGGCGTTGGGCCTCATCGTGCTCGCCGTGCCCGCGGCCGGCGCCATGTCGTGGCAGGCCGTGTCGAGCCTCGCGTGGGCCAATGTCGTGTTCCTCGCCGTCGGGCCGACCGCCCTCGCGTACCTGCTCTACTACCGCGGCCTGCGCAGCGTGAGTCCCTCCACTGCAACGATCATGATGTTCATCGTGCCGGTCGTCGGTGCTTTCTTCTCGGCCGTGTTCCTCGGCGAATCCTTCACGGGCCTGCAACTTGTTGGCACGGTGATCATGCTAGGCGGCGCGCTTTTCGCGGTCGTCGGGATCACACCGTTCCGCAGGCGATCCGCCCGGGACCCGGTGTGCGCCGGCTAGAGTTCGGGGCGATCACCGTCTTGCGTGCTGGCGACGACTGGTCCCATCTCCGGCCGTGCTCTGAGTGGCACTCCTCGTGGGCGACATCGGCTCGGTCGTCACGGCTTTAGTCACATCGACGCCGATTGGGCCGGGGAGCCGCGCGAGGCGCGGCAGGCGCAAACGGACACCCCTCGGAACCTGCCCTGCTCCCGTGGACCACGACCACGTGACACCCCCATCGCCGCAGTGTCCGAGACGGCGGCCGAGCGTTGCGGTGTGCGCACCGCCGCGACACCACACCTACTGGAGGTACCCTCATGGACTTCGGTCTCGCAGGACGCAGCGCACTCGTCTGCTCCTCGACAGGAGGCATCGGCGAAGCCATCGCCCGGGCGCTGGCCGCCGAAGGAGCTCACACGGTGGTCTGCGGCCGGCGGGGCCACCGGGCTCAGGAGATCGCCGCGGAACTCCCCAGCGCTGTCGGCGTCGAGGTGGATCTCCTTACCGAGGACGGCCCGGCCGAACTCCTCGCGGCGACGGTCGCCGCCTTCGGCGCGCCCGATATCGTCGTCCTTAACGGGCCCGGTCCCCGGCCCGGCCCGGCCGCCGCAGTCGATGTCGCCGACATCGACGCCGCGCTCGACGCGACGCTGCGCCAGCACATCCGGCTGGTCGCGTTGACGCTGCCGACCATGCGGGAACGTGGCTGGGGCCGGATCCTGGCGGTCGGCTCCAGTGGGATCGTCGCGCCCCTGCCGAACCTCGCACTGTCCAACGTCGGCCGCGCCGCACTCGCCGGCTACCTCAAGACACTGGCCGCCGAGGTCGCCGCGGACGGCGTGACGGTCAACCTGCTCCTGCCAGGCCGCATCGAAACCGACCGCACCGCCGCGGTCGACGCTGCGAACGCCGAACGCACCGGTCGTACCCTTGCCGAGGTGGTGCAGGCATCGGTTGCCACCATTCCCTTGCGCCGCTACGGACGTCCCTCTGAGTTCGCCGCAGCCGCCGCCTTCCTCTGCAGCGCCCCGGCGTCCTACATCACCGGGACCGCGCTGCGCTGCGACGGTGGCCTGGTCCCCAGCCTGTGACCCGGTTTCCAGTTCATGGGCAGGCATGACGGCAGAATCCGTAGGTCACCGAGTAGAGGACTGCTGGGCGCCGCCGGCCCTTTGCCCGATCAGGGGTGGACCGACGGGCACTCGCCTGGCTCTCGATCCGCAGAGCCACCCAGACCGAGCCCCGAACCGCGACACAGACGGCAAACGGTTCGCACGTGACGGCCGCGGGCGTGATCCGTCGCCAATCGTCATAGCTCCGGTGAACGCGAAGGGGGAGAAGTGACGTCTCGGATCGGCGGACGCTGCGCCAGCGCACTCGATCCACGTGCCGCCGAACCCCGGACGTTGATCTGGCCGAGCCGCTCCACAATCCTCTCAACCGAGCACATCGTCGGCAGCACGGTCAAGTATCAACGTCACCCACATGTTGAACGGCACCCCCGCCCGGTCGGCGGCCGAACGCCACCACCCCAGACGGCCATCGGCGACCTCGATCCGCGGCATCGCCACCGGACGCGGCCCTGGCGGCGTCGCAGACCGCGCGACGCCGCCGGCCTGCAGCCGCGTCCGCAACTGCTTGGTGCTCCACTTGCCCTGCTCCGCAGCGTTCAGCCACCGGTCCTGGTCGTCCTGCGGCAACGATGCCACCTCGGCGTGATGTTGGAACGTCAACCCCGCCCGGCGTCGCTCAATATCGAAACGGCGGCACACCCACGCATAGTTGCGCAGCGTCTGGTACCGCAATCCGGCCGTCCGAATCGCCACCTGATAGCGGTCGGCAAAGTGCCGCTTGCCATGCACCAGCCAGTCCCCCAGCCACCACGACGAGGAGTCCACGATCCCGGACAGCCGGCGCCCGGCTCGTACCCACTCGTCGAACGGAAGGTTCTGCGGAATGGCCATAGCCACCCCGGTGAGCAGCACCCGGCTCGAACGCCCCAACGCCGCCACGTCTGACGGGCTGGTGTCGCTGCGGACCTCGGGCTCGACAGGCCGGGCCGCAGCAGTCGCACTCATTTCCGTTCCCTTCGACGTCGACGCCGGTTTTGGCTGCCCGCTTGCGGAAGGCGCCAAACGACCGACCGAACGCAGGCATAATTGTCGGCAGCAATCGACACGGTTTTGATTCGAGAGGTGTTTTTACGGACAGGCATAAACCACGCCTTCTCGTCGAATGCATTCGCATGGTCGAACGGTTTCGACACTCTGACTGATGGGCGACCGCGACTACCTCGCCACAAGATGGATCGCAAACGGAAGCCGGCTTGGCAAGCGCGGATCTATTAACGGTCAAAAGCAATTATGCTTGCGGTGAGCGATCAGAACCCGATCTGCGCAGTTCTTCTCCCAGCGGTTGTCTGAGAGAAATAATTAATAACACTGCTACTACTCATGGGCTCGCTTTTCGCACGCGGAGTTCTTTACGCAGGCCCACGACTGGCATAACAACTCCCCCGCTGTCAAGGTCAACCTCCACCAGCTAACACGCTGGCCCCGCCACCGGTCAAGACGTGCGTGCCAAATATTTAGTTCAATAAATCATCGATCTACAGGGTGGCGTAGCCGCCGCGCAATATGGGTACTTGCTGGCCCATGCTCCGGCGCGAGCGCATACCGCCCTTGCTGATATTTCTACGCATTTTTATTAAAACTCGGGTTACGGATCAGGTGCAATGGCGCGACAGATGGGTAAACGCCTGTGCATTTGCTGGCGCACAGCTCGCGCAACGCCACACCTTATCAGCCGCCTACGATCGCGCTGGGTAGCGCTACCCTTGATCATGCTCGATCTTCTGGTCGGCCAATGTTGCGGTAGCCGGTAACGGCCATTTTCTCCCGTTGCGGCACCCACGACTATGCTGTTTCGCTTTGCAGGGCAAGGGCGCATCGTCGGCTCTGGTGATGCGGTGGTCATCGAACACGCACGGTCTGTGGCCGCGATCGGGACGGTCTGCAGGGACTGTCTGCACCCGATGGTGGACAGCATGAGGTAGGTAGGCACCTGCAGGGATGGATCGATGGCATCCAACGGCGCCCGACCAAGGGGCCGTGACTTCATCGGGTACTTTGTGACCCTAGCTCTTCGCTTGCAGCGCGATCCAGTGTTGCGATGATCCAATCTGCCACAGACCACTTTCTCTGCTCGGCAGCAGACTGCCAGCGGTCGTGTCGCTCGGTTGGTACATCAATCTTCAGCGATCTGGTCGAGGGTGACCGCCTCCCGCGGGCTGCCTGGCGGTTGGTTCGCAGTCCACGTCGCAGTTGATTGCGAGACCAGTTCAGCTGTTCAGCTTGCGTCAACCACGCATCCTGCTCGTCGGCAGGGAGTGCGCATACTTCCACATGATGACCGAAGCTGAGCGTGTCTCGCCGGCGAGACATGGGGAACTTCTTCGCCACCCACGCATAGTTCCGCAAGGTCTGGTAGTCCAGAGACGTATCGATGATCGCTTGCTTGTAACGATCACTGTAGTTCTGCTCGCCATACACCAGCCAGTCACCAAGCCACCATGCCGAGCAGTTCGCTGCAAGGTTGACCTGGCCGCCCAACTCGCGCCACGAGCCGAACGGCAGGCCGTCTGGTAGACACAACCCATTGGGTTGAACGTCTACTCCGTGGCATACACCGAAGTTGAGCATCGATCTGACAGGCAAGGACCCCGCCGATGCCGCGTGTCGCTTAGGAGGAGAACCGTTGTCTTGCGCTTCTCCCGAGCTACGAGGATACCCCGACTCACTGGTCAGCCCACTAATGTCGGTCATGAATACAGACATTCCTCACAGAGGGAGTTTCCCGCCAGGCACACTAACGCCCCAAGAGCAAAAGTCCAACCGGTCTTAGATGTGAATTTGACCAAACAATTAATGCACGTGCAGCGGTTCATTACTATGCATGTACCGCAACGTGATCCGCCGACGCGCGGGTGATGCGTTGGGGAGCCAGCTGCCGGAGTATGGACACCTACTTTCTGATAATTCGCGTGTGAGAAGTAGACTGCTGGGGTGACTTCTGATATGGCGGTCACGATCGACAGAGACGGGAAAGTACTTCCGATCTTTCGATGTGTCGAAGGCGGGCCGGCTGCCGACAGCGGTGCCCGCCCCGCGCCCGCTAGGGCGGGGTCTGCGTCGATCAGCCTGCTCGGCGGACTAGTTGTCGGTTTGTCCTGTTTGCCGTTTGCGACGTAGGCATGGGGGTGCGAGGCCCGCTTGCCAGTGGGTGAGCAATGTCATACACGGCTCAGGGAGATGGTGGCTCGGGCGTCCTCTGGAGCCGTGGGGGTCATCTGCTCGCAGCGTTGACAGCATTGCACCGGTATGTGCCGGACGGCGCTCGTCGCGGTACTGAAACGACACGGGCATCGGCCGACGATCACTTCCAGATGGGTCCAGACTGTGATAGCAGGCCGGACAGCGTGGCCCGCGTCCATCCCCAGGGCGGTGCCCTTGTCGAAACGGAACCGTGCCTGCTGGCGTTGGGACCCGTGGGCACTGACCGCGGCGGTGGGGGTTTCGGGGATGAGCTGGCATCCGGCTCGTGGTTGATCTGCACGGTGACGGTGGTTGCGGTGCAGGACCGCGTAGGACACCACAACGCAGAACGGGCACTGTGGGTAAGCACCCACAGTGCCCGCCGCATCAGCGCACACCAATCACACCGTCACAGATCGGTAGAGAAGGTCAATGTGCCCAGGCCCGACATCACGTTCCTGTTGCTCGACGGGACGCAGGCCGCCGCACACGCGGACGAACTACAGGCCCTGCACGCCGAGGTCTACGCGAACCCCCCGTACGCGCGCACAGGTGATGCCGCACTGTTCGCCGACCGCTTCCGGGTCCAGTGCCGCCAGCCGGGCTTTGTCCTGGTTGAGGCGCGCCATGGCGCTTACCTGGTCGGCTACGCGGCCGGGATGCCGCTGCGGCCGTCCACCTCGTGGTGGCGGAACCTGACCACCCCATTGCCGGGCGAGGTCACGACCGAGTTTCCCGGCCGTACCTTTGCGCTGGTCGACCTGCTGGTGCGCGCGTCATGGCGGCGTCAAGGTATTGCGGCAACGCTGCATGACCTCATCCTCAGTAACCGATCCGAAGAACGGGCGACGCTTACCGTCTTGCCCACAGCCGCTCCGGCGCAAAGAGCCTTCCAGAAATGGGGCTGGCGCAAGCTTGCACGGACGGGCGATCCTCGTCGCGGCTCGCCCGTCTTCGACGTGCTGGTCACCACGCTTCCGGCGAAGCGCGAACTGTGACCTTGGGTACATTCCAGGCATGACGCTCACCGGTCAGTGGTTTGACCTTCAATCTCCTGAAACAGCCGAAATGGATCGTTCGAGATCGGCGCTAATACCGCGAACACAAAGTCAGCGACTTGTCTGGTGAGAGGTCCGGCAGGATGTTGGGCCGCTCTGCGAACCAGCTGAGGGAATCGGCAATGCCTTGTTCCAGCGATTGTTGCGCAGTCCAGTCCAGTACCATCTGCGCTCGATCTACCCGGGTGAATGCGCCTGCGGAGTCCCCTGGTCGGCGTGGCGCGTGCCGAACCTCGACGGCCTTGCCGGCGACGGATTCGAACGTCGCGACCAGCTCCTTCACCGTGGTACCGGTACCGGTGCCCAGATTGATGACCTCACGACTGTTGGCACCGAGTGCGGAGTCGAACCGTTCAACGGCCGCGAGGTGAGCCTGCGCCAGATCCCATACGTGGACGTAGTCTCGGATCCCCGATCCGTCCCTAGTCGGAAAATCCACGCCAGTGAGCAGGAAAGGTTCGCCCGTTTCCACGCTCTGTATCAGCTTTCCCAAGGCATGGGTAGGCGATGGAGTCTGGAGCCCGGTGCGCAACTTGGGATCGCAACCGATGGGATTGAAGTATCGAAGCGATAGAACCTTCAGCTCGGTTGCCGCCGCTATGTCGCTCAGTATTTCTTCCACGATGACTTTCGTCCGCGCGTATGGGCTAGCCGGAGCCAGCGCCGACGTTTCATCAACGCTGAAATCATGGCTGGTTGCATAAATCGACGCCGAGCTGCTAAATATTAATCGATGGCAGCCGTGTTCGATGAGAACCTCGACGAAATCTAGGGTTTTGCTGACGTTGGCTCGATAATAGTCGATCGGACGCGCGACGGAGTCGGGAACAACGATAAGCGCTGCGCAATGGATGACGGCTTGAATATTGGGGTAATCATCAAAAATTTGATGCACAAGTTCGGGATCTGCGATGTCGCCCTCGTAGAACGCTCGACCTTGCGTAAACTCGCGCTTCCCGGTTATCAGGCTATCCAGAATGATGGGCCGGTGGCCGGCGTCGATCGCGGCCGAAGCGATTGTGCTCCCGATGAAGCCGGCACCGCCGGTAACAAGAAGATCCATGTTCATCCTCTCGAGACCGTACCTACGCGACATGAGTGGGTTGAGGTGGAAACACGGCCTTCCAGTCCTCCTCTCGCCCGGTGATCTTGACAGGCATCATCTGGCCGCCTGTTGTCGACCAGCCGGCGGCACAGTACCAGTCACACAAAACTTCGATGGCGCCACATCGAGACCGAAGAGTTCATGGTCAACGGGCCGTCCATTGCGCGCGGTTTGGCTACCAGTGAAGAATTCTTTCCGGCTATCGAGACCGGAAGCTTTGGCGATTGTCTCGACGGCATGAATCGAATATGAGCCGGCAGGGTCGACCGTGTGCGCACCACCGCATCTTCCGGCCAGGGCGGCGCAATCCCCGGTTGCTGTCCGTGATGATCACGCCAAGATGTTCGGCCTCAGCCCGGAACCTGGAGCTTTGCGGTTGGAAATAACGCGCCGGATGGGCGACCCGCACGGGTGAAAGCTGGTATTCCGCCGACTGCTTTGGCGCTCTTGGTTACTGATGGCACGTGTAGCTACCGGTCACAGGAGCACGACCATGGAAGATTTGGCCGATACGTACGAATTGCTCGCGAAGCGCCTGCTCAGCGGCAAGGTCGTCCCTGTTCTCGGTGCCGGGGCAAACCTGGGCGACCGGCCACCTGGTGCCGGGTTCGTGCCAGGAGGTCGCTACCTGCCCGATGGCAGGGAGCTCGCTGAGGTGCTCGCCAGAAGCGCGAACTACCCGCATGAAGACAATCTGGACCTGGCCCGCGTGTCGCAGTACGTGGCAGCGATGCTGGGTGAAGATGAGCTCTACGAAGAGCTCCACAAGATTTTTGACTCTGACTACCCGCCGACCTCCCTGCACCATTTTCTCGCCCGCCTGGCTCGCTACACGCGGGAGGTGACGGCAAACGGATGTATGCTCCTGGTGACGACTAATTATGACGATGCGCTCGAGCGGGCATTTCGGGCTGAAGGAGAACCATACGATGTCGTCGCCTACATCAACGACATCGAACAATATCGAGGGCATTTCAGGCACATCCCATTCGACGGTGAGCCATCGGTGATTTTGCGGCCGAACGAGTACACCGACCTTCCGCTCGACCGGCGCACCATCATTGCGAAAATTCACGGCGCGGTCGACAGGCGCAACCGCGCAGACAGCTTCGTGATCACCGAGGACGACTATGTGGATTACATTACCCATGCTGATATTGACCGCTTGTTTCCGGTCACGTTAGCCGAAAAAATCAAGAGAAGTCACTTCTTGTTTCTCGGCTACAGCTTGCGTGACTGGAACGTGCGGGTGATGTTGTACCGGCTGCGGAGGAAGGGAGCGCGGCGAAGGTCATGGGCTATCGATGCTAAGCCAGACCCGGTCGACCTCGTCACCTGGGACGAGCGGGGCGTGGACATCTTGCACGTTCGGGTCGAGCACTTCCTCGCCGCGATCGAACGACGCCTTTTCCCTCTGGAGGCGGCGTGACCGAGATCATCCAGCCGCCACCGGCATTAGAGCCTCGTCCGGCCCCGCAGCGGGAGGGGGTCGCGCCCGACTGCCCGTATGTCGGGCTCGTGCCATTTGACGAATCGGATGCACCGTACTTTTTCGGCCGCCAGCGTGACGGTGAGGTTGTCGTCGCGAATCTGACCACTGCCCGCCTTACATTGCTCTACGCCGGCAGTGGGGTAGGCAAGAGTTCAGTGCTGCGGGCGGGTGTGCTGCCGCGGCTGCGGGAGATCGCCAGGGAGTCCTATGAGGACCTCGATGTCCCGGACGCCGCGGTCGCGTACGTGCGGGAATGGTGCGCCGACCCGCTGGTGAGCATTGCCACCGAGATTCTCGGTGCAGTGGCACAGGTCCCGGGTACCAGCCCGGTTGAGATGCCCGGGTCCCCGACGCTCGGCGTGCCCTGGCTGTGCGAGGTCATCCAGCGATCCGGTGTCGCAGCGATCTACCTGATCCTCGACCAGTTTGAAGAGTACTTTCGCTACCACCCAGATGATCTCGGGGATGAGGGCCTGGAGGGACAACTAGGGCGCATCCTGAGCATTCGTGATCTGCCGGTCAACGTTTTGCTGTCAATCCGGGAGGATGAGCTCGCTGCGCTTGATCGGTTCAAGGGCCGGATCCCGCGTCTTTATGACAACTACCTTCGGCTGTCACATCTGGCACGTGAATGTGCCCGGGAGGCCATCACCGGACCGCTTGAGCGCTACAACCAAGTGGTGCCGCCCGGTTCCGCAATGATGCTGGATCCCGACCTGATCGATCCACTGCTCGATCAGGTCCGTACTGGGCACCTGGTCATGTCGTCTGAAGGTCCGGCTGCGCGCGCTGCCGTGCAGGGCCGGCAGAGCATCGAGGCTCCATTTCTTCAGCTTGTGCTGACTCGGCTATGGGAACATGAGCGGGCCAGCGGATCATCGGTACTACGTCGCAGCACGCTCGATGAGTTGGGTGGGGCACAGCAAATCGTGCAGAACCACCTGCATAGCGTCATGGAGCAGCTTTCCCCTGAGTACAGAGAGGTTGCCGCCAAGGTCTTCCAGTACCTGGTCACCCCCACCGGCGCAAAGAGCGCGCAGGCAGCTGACACCCTTGCCGAGTGGTCGGGCGTGCCATTGGAATCGGTCCAGACATTGCTGCGGTCGTTGTCCGCGGGACGGCAAAGCGTCCTGCGGCCCGTCCCGTCACCACAAGGGATGGGCGGGTCATCGCTTTACGAGATCTTCCATGACGTGATGGGACCTGCGGTACTGGAGTGGCGCCGTAGCTATGCAGCGCAACAGCAACAAGCCGATGCGTCCCGTCGCCTGGCGGCCGAGCGGCAGAAGGTCGAGGAGGCCCGAGTAGCGGCTCAAAGAGCTCGCCGCCAGCTGCATCAAAGCTGGATAATAATGACTTTGGTCATCATTGTGGCGCTGGTAGTCAGCTGTGTCGCATATCAGAGTTACCTTAATGATAAACAACAGAATGCTTTGGCGCGGGCGGCTACGGTTCTCAGCCATGGTCCTGCGCAGAGTCTCGAGTACGCTGTCGATGCATACGAGACCAACGCGCGAAAGATCGTGCCCTGGGTTCGAGAGGCTGACAATCAAGCCCGTTCGGCGGTGCTGATTGCGGCGTCGAGCCCGCGCAGTGTCGTGGTCGCCGGTCCGAAACCGGTGGTGATCGGCATGAAGAGCACACCAGATTCCCGGCACGTCGTCGCCTACGACGCAGGCGGCAATATCTGGATCATCAGTGACAACGGCACCGTCCGTGAAGCAAAGCCAGCTGGTCTGCGCGGTGCTATTAGCCCCATGTCACGGGTGGCGGCAGTGAGTCCCGATGCGTCCCGCATCGCGCTCGGAACTGACCAGGGGGCCGTCACAGTTATCAACACCACGACTGGCCAACATGTCGATATTGACGGGGAAGGAAAGTTACCGCGCGCTGTCGAATGGATTGGGCCTGCCGCAAACGGCCTGGTTCTCGTCATCTCCAGCTCAGAAGTCGCCACCACGCATAATGCTGAAACTGGTCAGCAACTCGCACGGATCCCAGACGTATATGACGCCGTGCCCCTCGCCGATCAACAACACATCGTGACTGCGGGCAAGGACAACAAGCTACGAGTATGGGATGCCTATACCGGTGCCAAGATTGCCGAGTCAGCTACGCTGGACCCCGCTGCGAATGAACTCGAACGCTACCGGCAATCTGTCGTCAGTCTGTCTGTCGTCGGATTGTCGGTGGGCGCAAAGCCGTCACTCGTGGTGTGGAATTGGCAAGCAGGCCCGAATCCTGTTCGCCACCCCATTGACGACGCCGATGACGTTCAGCAGGTGATGATCAATGAGCGCACCCAGACCGCCATAATCGGGCACGACAAAAAGGTACAGACCTACAGCCTCGTCGATGGATCCCCGCTGGGATCGCTACCTCAGCAGGCTGATTTCATCACGGATGTCGCCAGCAGCCCCGATGGTGAGTGGATTACCACCGCCGACGCTAACGGGCGCGTGCTGGTCTGGTCGTTGCGCAATCTGCAGTCCCCCACCGCCCCCACCTATCAGCTTCTCGCCCATAGTGGTCAGGTCACCCGGGTGAGCTATCTGGGTGATGGCCAGACGGTGGTGTCGTTAGGCGCCGACGGCACGGTTCGGCGCTGGGATCTCCCTCACGTACCACGCTTTGCGCAGCACCATAACTGGGTCGTCAACACCAGTCTCAGCGGTGACGGGTCGTTGCTGGTGACAGCCGGTCAAGATGGCACTGCTTTCATCGTCGATCCTCGCGACCTGTCAAAGCCCCCGGTCGCCAGGGTGGCTGTCGGCGCTCCGTTGCGAGCCGTCCTGTTCGACCCCACCGACCCGCATCGCATTGTGACCCTGGGACGGTCTGTCAGGGTGCCGGTGCAGTGGTCCTGGCGCGCAGGCGAAAACACCAAGCAGGGCCAGGCCTTCCAGGTACCGTCGCTGCCGACGCTCGGATCCCTGGTCAGCTTCGCGATCAGCCCGGATGGCAAGCTGGTCGCAGCCGGCGACGACCATGGCACCGTCTATCTGTGGGATACCGCGACCGGGCGGCTGCACCCGAACTCCAGGTTCCTTGGGACCGGACAGCCTGCGCACAGCATTGCGTTCAGTCCCAACGGCCAGTTGCTCGCCGCCACCGATGCCGAGGGCGTCCGCCTCTGGCAGCTAGGCACCAAGCAGCCCCCTGACAGACTAAAGCATCCGCATGTCCGGAGCGTGACCTTCGACGCCACCGGTCGCCACATTGCGAGCACTGCTGGAGACGGCGAGGTCGAGCTCTGGCCTTCCGATGGCAAGTCCCATAGCGAGCCCGATGGTTTGCTGGTCGCCCACGATCGCATGTCCAGCAGCCCGTCATTCAGCCGGGACGGCACCCATCTGGCGGTGGGCACCGCCACAGGGTTGGTCGAGGTCTGGGATGTCCAGTCCGGCGTGACGGTCATGCTGGACCGTCACCACAGCGGTGCCGTCAACAGCGTCGCCTTCCTGCCCGGCGACGCCTCACGGTTGGTTTCCGCCAGTGACGACACCACTGTTGCCCAATTCGGTTGCCCCGCCTGCACCGATCCTGATCGAGTGATCCAGGACGCAGTGCGATCAGTTGACATGAGCCGAAAGCAGTCTGGTTAAAACAACTCAAAGGGAGTGATACGAACATGGATATGCCTACGGACGTGGAGACCCCCGCAGAGCGGCCGGAAGTCTACGAGCCCCCGATGCTCGACGAAATCGGTGACTTCACCGCGGTGACTCGCGCCGATAGCAGAGGGTCCGAGGTGGATGGACACGGGTACTACTCTGCGTAGCCCCTAGTGCGCGCTTTACTTCCGGCCGTTCAGCGCGAACACGCCTGGTTTGTGGTCCTTCCCGACTCCGATGCCGTGCTTGATCTACCCGCGGAATTGGCGTCGCTGACACCACAAACGCTGCCGCACCCTTCAGGACGGCCATGGCTGATCGGCCGATGGGCTGCTGAAGACCTGGTGACGGCCCAAGTGGGCAGCACGCGGTTGGTGGTAAACGGATGCTGCCCGGTCACTGCCGTGGAGTTGGCCGCTGGGGCTCGCCGGATTCGAACGGTTGCTGACCTGGACCAGGTGGCGGCCGGGCTGCCGGGCAGCTTCCATCTGATCGCCGCGATCGACGAT
Source organism: Pseudonocardiales bacterium (assembly GCA_019241525.1). Classification (GTDB taxonomy): domain Bacteria; phylum Actinomycetota; class Actinomycetes; order Mycobacteriales; family Pseudonocardiaceae. The sequence goes on along the minus strand of JAFAWY010000117.1, from coordinate 68,002 downwards.
CAGATCAGGGTGCAGGGCAGCGTCTCCGGGCTGAAGCGGGTGTTCTACACCGAGCTGGCACGGCTAACTTTGGCCGCCGACCGGATGGATGTCCTGGCCGGCCTGACCGGAGCCTGTCTCGACGAGCAATGGCTGGCAGCTCGCCTGGTCTATCCTTTCCTGCCTCACCCGGTGGCAGATGGGTGCCCGTGGCAGGGCATATCCCCGCTTGCCGATGACTGCTACCTGCTCGCCCGTCCCGGCCAGCCGGCCCGGGTAGTGCAATGGTGGCACGCTCCGGAGCCAACGGTGCCGTTGGCCGATGCTGCACCCATCGTGGCGCAGAGGCTGGTCACTGCCGTCGAGACTCGCACCCGGGCAGGTGGGTCCATCAGTTGTGACCTGTCCGGTGGCCTGGATTCCACCCCGATCTGCTTTTTGGCCGCGCGCGGCAACAGCCGCATCACCGCGGTGACGCTGGTCTCCTCCGATCGCGGCCATGACGACGCCCGCTGGGCACGACATGCCGCTGATCACCTCACGGGCGTCGAGCACCTCATGGTCGATCTGGGCCAACTGCCGCCGATGTATGCAGAGATCAACCAGGGCTGCCTGGCGGCCGACGAGCCGCACATCATCATCCGAGACCAGGCTCGCACCATCGCCCTCGCCCGCCGGCTCCGCAAACGCGGAAGCCGGCTGCACCTCAGCGGCATGGGTGGTGACCAGGTGTTGCAAGCGCCACCGGCCTACTTGCACACCACGGCGCGGACTCATCCCCGCATCGCGGCCGGTCATCTGCGCGGCCGCCGCGCGGTAAGCGGTTGGCCGCTGGTTGCCACGCTGCGCGGGCTGGCGGACGGTCGCGGCTACCGGACATGGCTGGCCAGCGCCGTCGATGGCCTGACCGACCCCGCCCCGCACCGTGGTCAACCGACTTTGGGCTGGGGTCCAGCCCTGCGACTTCCGCCCTGGGCTACATCCCGGGCAGCCGACGCGGCCCGGACCCTGCTGCAGGCGGCGGCAGCCACCGCGCAGCCGCTGGCTCCCACCCGCGGCCAGCACGCCACCCTGGAACATCTTCGCGGGATTGGATATCTCAGCCGTCACCTCGCAGGGATCATGGCCCACGCCGGGCTACCGCTGGCTGCCCCGTTTCTCGATGACCGGGTGGTCGAAGCCTGCCTGGCCGTTCGCCTGCACGAACGCAGCAGCCCGTGGCAATTCAAGCCACTGATCGTCGAGGCGATGGGTGATCTGGTGCCGGCGTCGATCCTGGAGCGCAATACCAAGGGTGACTTCAGCGCCGACTGGCACGTCGGTCTGCGCTGCGCCCGCGGCCAGCTTGCAACCCTGCTCGAGGATCCGGTGTTGGGCCGCCTCGGGCTGGTCGACGTCGATGCTCTGCGCAAGGCCTGCCTCGGGTTATACCCCTACGCGCTTGACCCGGTGGCCATCGACCGGACGTTGGCGTGCGAGGCATGGCTGCGTACTTGCCTTATGGTCCGAAGGGAGGCTCACGGTGACCGTGCGATTGCAGGCTGACGTATCCACTGTGGACACGGATGACGGAATGGTGTTACTTGACGAGCGCGCCGGGCGATATTGGCAGCTGAACAGAACCGGTGCAGTGGTCCTCCGACTGCTGCTCGACGGTGCCACATCGGGCGAAGTCGGCCAAGCACTGGCCGAGCGGCAGCCGGTGAACATCGAGCAAGCCGGCGCCGATGTCGCCGACCTCGTGCAGCGACTGCGCGCCGCCGGCCTGGTGACCGAGCATCCAGGAAGGCGGACATGAGCCAGCCGATGGCCGTACCGCGTGCCACCACAATTCCTTTCCGGCAGCGACCTGCGGCCTTGATCGCCGTGGGCGTCGGACGGGTACTTGCCCACTTGTCGCCCCGGCGTATTCGAGTTGTGCTCACCGTCCTGCGTCGCCACGCCGCACCGGCCACCTACCACCAGGCCACCGTGGCACTCGATGCAGTCTTGGCCGTCAGCGTGCTTTATGGCGGCCGGTACTGCTTGCAGCGATCGTTGGCTACCACGGTGCTCTGCCGCATGCGGGGTGTCTGGCCTACCTGGTGTACCGGGGTGCGCACCGCTCCCTTTATCGCTCACGCCTGGATTGAGGCAGACGGCCAGCCAGTCGGTGAGCCGCAAGGTCCTGGCTATTACCGCCCGCTCATTGTCATTCCGCCTAGCCCGCGAGTTCCTCCGCGGACGCGATCGCGAAGACGTCAGAGGCTGTCGCAGCGCTACTTGGACCGCTGACAGTGAGGAGATAGGTACCTGGACCGGGTTCCCCGAGCACGATCTCGGTGCGCTCCCGCGGCACCGTGACCTCGCGGCGAGCCGCTTCCTCGCCAGTTGCCTTGTCCTGAACCATGACCGTCGCCTTGACCTCGGGTAGCGTGCCGGCATCGAGATCGCTGAGTGCCTGCAGGTGTACCGACACCGGCTCACCCGGCAGGTAGACGTCGTCGACATCGATCGCAAACCATGACGTCACGGTGCGGCGGAGATCCTCAACCCGGGCAGCGTGGAGCGCCTGGAGCACGCCGCTGAGCTGATTGAGCAGGGGGATGTTGGCCTGCAGCCGTGCATGTTGCTCAGGTGCAAACGTCCTCATCTGTTGGGTGCCGGCCAACGCAGCAGACAACAACGGCACGGTTCCGTCGCCGCTCTCATCCTTGCCTTGCCGGTCGAAGTGAAACTCGGCTTTGCCGTTGACCAGGACAACCGATTGGCGGGTGGGCTGATCGCGACCGGTGATCGGCTGGTAGATAACCGGATTGGCATCGAACTGCGGATCGGAGCGGTTCGCTTTAGCGGCGCTTTCCATCTCTTGCTGGAATGTCTGGAGTGCATCGTTCCACTGCGATTTCCAGGTCCCCAGGCCAGCATCGGCAGGGGTACGCGCAGTGCCATCAGGTCCGTAGATGCAGCGGTACGCCGGGACGAGCTGCTGGACTGAGCTCATCGAGCGTAGCTGCGTCGAGAGGTCGACATTGAACGGACCAAGATTCTTGTGGAAGCCGTTGAGCAGGAAATCAACCGCGTTCAGCGAACCGTAGAACGGCGTGCCAAACGTCACCACCGCCTTGGTATCCCGCCAGCCTTCGAGTGCCTCGACGAAATAGCGCGCCACCAGGCCACCCATCGAGTGACCGACCAGCACAAGCTGCGCGTTGGCGTTGCCGGATTTCGCTCGCCAGTCCTTTAACCACGCGCGGGACTTCTCCTTTAGTCGAGTCGCGCTGGCCCGGTTGTCCCGGCGCCAGTCGTAGGGGAACGGGAAATAGTTTACCCCGCGCGTGAGGTCGAATGTGCCGAGAAGGAAATCTTCGATCTCGGTGTAGCCGTCTATCTTCCATAAGCCTGGGATAATTTGTGCGCTATCGACGAGTCGGGTCGCCTCAACTCCGTCGCCGAGGTCCGCAGCTCTCCAGTCGTCGTCGTGGACCTCAAGACTCCTGGTCAGCGAGGCGCCGAGGCTGAACAGAGCGTGTATTGCAGCTCCGGGAGTTGGCGCCCACACTTCCTTGCCGTCTTCGGCAAGCACACTGCCGGTGATGCCCGGCAAAAGCACGATCACATCAGGTATTGCAATTTTGGCCATGACTTCGCTGCCCCTCATTATGTCCGTCTGGAGGTGACCTCTGGGACAAGGTGATCTGCAGGATCCCCGTAGTGCTGGTAGGCCGCCCACGCGCAGCGTTGTTCCGGTGACGCGGATTCGGCTTTATTAGCCGCCTTCCAGAGTCGCTGACGGCTTTGGCGAACTGCTTGACCAACCGACATCGGCCCCTTTCCGTCACCACCCAGCAACGCGGTGTAAAAAGACGTCGCGAACATCCATGCTTCTTTATCTGGTAGCGCCCAAGAGGCGCCGATGACGTGCCCGGTTCCTACTCTAAGGAATTCGTCGGCGAGTACAGGGGCAAGCCGGCTGGGGTCTCCTCGCTGTGGCTCCTTATTTCCAGGGACATCGGGATGTGCGGCTGACCAGCACGCATCGGCCATCACCAGCCGCGGTGCTTGCGAGAATTGCGTGAGTTCACGGGCGGCAAGAAGGCCGTCAGCGAAGAGCCATCCCGACAGCTCGGGATTATCTGGCGAAAAGACACCGTGGCCGGCGTAGTGGATGATGTGATAGTTCCTGTTGTGCATCTTGGCCAGCACGTCAAGCCGGGTAGCAAACCGTGCGCCCGTTTCCAATTTCGATCCAGGCGTGCCGATGAACAGATCGACGTCGATTTTGTGGTCCCGCAACAGGTCCGCGACATCAGCAGCCTCTTTCCGGGCTTCGGGAAGGGACATGCTTGGGCCTCCCGGATCGCCGATCACCAGTGCCCGCATTTCCTCGGCTGATGTCTCCTCCAGGTCGGTCCGCGCATAGGTGGTTCGCATCTGCCGGGACAGGCATTGCTGGACGGCCAACGGGTCGGGTTCATCCGCCGTGCCTTGGACCGAACCTTGCTGGGTGCAGACGAGCAGCTCCCAGGGCACCCGCGCCGTCCGCAGGTCGACCTCAATGATCAAAGGTGCTTGCCCGTCGAGGTAGTGCTGGAGATCGAACGGCACCATAAACCGAGTCAGGAAGGCGGGTAGCTCGGCCACGTCCTCTGCAGAAGGCGGAGTCAGCCGTTGCACGAGGTCGTCCATCAGTGAGTCGTTGAGCGGGACCACCCGCTCCGGGACGGTGGCTCGCGCGGTCAAGGCTGACCAGATCACGCCTGTGGGGACCCGCAGAACCGTCACGCGGGTCGCCGGCGTCTGGTCACCATTGCCGCTATCGCGCGAATCGATCTGCACGCTGGCGACATCGGCAGAGCGTGAGGCGATCTCCGTGAGCTTCCCGTGCACCTGGTCACGCAGGTCGGCAGGGATGGCAGTCAAGATCGCTTGGGTCGGGTGGTCGGGCGGTGCTGGGTTAGGTGTGCTGGCCAGCAGGTCGAGCAACCCGCGGATGCCATACACAGCGGCGGCGTTGGCGTTGACCTGCCCACCGGGATGGGAGGCAAGGACCGGCTCCACGGCAATTAGCGGCTCGGACTCCGCGGCATTCCGCAGCGCCCGGTGACACAGTTCAGCGCGCAGCCGATCCAGCTCGACGATAACCATGTCTGGCACGATCGGATTGCTCTCGGATGCGAGACCGCGCAGCGCGTTGCCGAACCCGGTCACCACCGCATGGGCTACCTGGTGAAAGAGCAAGTTGCCGGCGCCGGAGCCGATGAGCACTGTGGCCACGGTGCGGATATGCCGCAGTGACATGATTTCCCGCAGCAGCGACTGGTACAGCCGTGTTGCATTGTCTTCGGTAAAGGTACCGACGCGACCCATGCCCACAACTGCCGCTCGCAGCACTTGGTTGTCAGCCTCGGGCGCGCCGACTCGTCCGGGAAAGTAGGTAATTTCGCCGAGCGCCCCGACCAGCCATCGACGGCGCGTGTGCTCGCAAATGATGCCACAAGGTCCCGGTGGAGAGATCGCCTCGTCGAGCCTGCGTTCGGCGGCCGTAGGCATTACCCCCCGGTAGTGCCCAGTTACATGGATGTCTGCCGCCACGCTCGGCAGGTCTCCCCAGGCAACAGTGATCTTTAGCTGTTGGGTCGTCGCCGGATCGGGAGCTTTTTCACCGAGTTGCTCGGGTACATCGGGAAGCCCTGATGACACTACTTCAGAATTAAGTAGTTGCTCGATGGTCATATCCAACACCCAAGCTCTCCAACTTCCGATATACCTTGTGGGGGCTCAATTGACCGGCGGCCGTCTCTCTTCGAGCTGTATTGCGACAGGCGTCATATGCACAGAGGCGCGAATGCTGCCCGTGATACGCCCAGGTAACCGTCGTCACCCGGTTGGACGCAGATCGACAGTGCGGGCGGTCGCCGCTGCCACGAGCACGTCGTACGCCGTCATCGCCCCGAGCTCGAAACGCTGACCGTCACCGCCCGGTGCCAGGGTCGTCTCCGTGGGCCGGTGCCGGCCGGTAGCGCCCTCGTCAGTCGGTTACGAGCAATTCTGCGATCCGTGCAGCGTTGCGCTGCGCATAGTCCCGATAGCAATTATTCATCAAGATGTGTGTTGTCTGCGTTTGCGATGCAAGCCTGACGATACGAGGCGCCCAGCTTTTGAGCTCCTCTTCCGAATATAGGTAGGCGAAGCGGCGTTGCACCGACTTGCTCTCCCACTCGTCATCGTTGTGCCCATGGAAACGCATCACGGCCAGATCGCTGGTAGCGGCCAGTACCGGAGGAATTGATGAGGAGAAGCCTTGTGGCATGTCGACACACACGTACGGCAGACCGTGGCCGGTCAAGAAGTCAAGCGTCTCTGCCTGATTGTCGTTGGTCATCCAACTGTTGTGGCGAAACTCGATGCACGCTTTGATCGGCGCCACGCGATCAGCGCACTCCAGGATATAGTGTTTGTTCTTCTTCGAGATGGGAAACCACGGCGGGAACTGGAATAGGATCCCTCCCAGCTTGCTGCCATCGGCCAGCGGAACCAGCGCATCTAAAAAGGCCGCCCAGATGCGTTCAATAACCTCGCCAGGAAAATCCTTCAAGTAGACGTTTTTCTTCTCGGTGGCGACCGGGACGTCTTTCGGGAGTGCCGCTGGCTTAGTCGGATGCCCAGTGAGCAACGAAAAGGCCTTGATGTTGAACGTGAATGATGGTGGCGTACGCTGCGCCCAGCGCTGGGCATTTTCGTACGTGGGGAGGAAGTAGTAGGTCGAATCAACTTCAACAACGGGGAAATGTGCAGCGTAGTACCGGAGCCGATCTTCCGCGCTCGACACGCCGGGCGGATACCAGCCTGATTGCACCAAGGATTTATCCGTCCAGGATGCTGTCCCGACCAGGATGTTACGCACGACACCAGCCTACGATCTGTCTGTCGGGGTCACCACCTCGCGGCCACCTATCCAGCTGGTCAGGTCGGCGCCGGAGTGTTATTGCACCTGTACGTCTATTTCGTCACCCTTGATTGCGCCGGCGGGTAGTGCTGGAAGTCCGGGGAAGCTGGTGACGGCTGTCTTGTGATAATTGAGGATTGCGGTCACGGCCTGGGCGTTTGCTCGCATGATTATTACGTGAAATGGCATTGAACCGCCCGGTGTGGGCATTCCAAAAAGGATCGAGCAACTCCATGTCTTGTGCTCTTCGTTCGTGTCGCAGGGTTGCGCGTTTGGGTAGATCCTGTTATCACCTGGAGGGCGTATTGCGAGCCACAGCAACTGCCCTTCTCCGATGTTTTGAAAGGAGCCGCTCGTGTCGAGAAGGCGGGCGTTGGCACCGCGGGAATCCGGCTTGACGTCGGTGTGGATAATCTTGACGCGCGTGGGATGTAGAAGTCCTGGCCACTTGTCAACGGTTTCAAACAGGCCGACGGCTGTCACGGTGAAAGTGACGAGCGCGGTCACGGCAATTTCTAAAATGGGACGATTAGTCTTTTCTGTTGAGCGGGACATGCTCGTAGTGCACCGCCTCGGGCTATCGCATGTTGATGTCAAGCGCTTGTCCTTATCGCACTGACGCGGGAAGAAGTTACATCAACTAGATTGATAACCCCGATTGAATTAATTCTTAATAGGAGAAAGCATTCATGAGGTACGAGGGTCGGTCAGGCCGGAATCTGGAGCGCTGGCTCGACCCTGACCTGCGGCGCGGCGTGGCGCGCAGCGAGGACATTTGTTGGGCATCTGTTGTTCGCCGGATCCGGGTTGATCGGTCATACGCTGGGTTCACGATGCAGAACATGACTGATCAACCGGTGTCCCGCAGCGATCGGCCGGTTGTTGGCCGGCGGACTCTGCTCACCAGCGCGGCCGGCCTCGGTGTCGGGAGTGCGGTCTTGCTGCGCTCGCCTACCACGTGGGCCTCCCCCGATTCGCCGGTGTTGTGGCAACGGCCAGGAAGCAGCGCCGCGCCGCGGGTGGCCGGCCTGCACACCCAGTTCGGCGCGGATGCTTCCCGCGAGGTGGTGGTTTCCTGGCACTCCACCGCGTCGGTGTCGAACCCCCGAGTGCAGCTGGGCAGTCCTACGGACGGCTTTGGACGCACGCAGCCTGCCGACACCTCAACCTACCGCGACGCGCAGTCGGGTACCGAAGTACAGGTGCACCACGCCCGGCTGGCTGACCTGCGGCCGGACACCGACTACATCTATGCCGCCGTGCACGACGGCGCAGCAGCTGAGCTGGGCACGATTCGCACCGCGCCACGCGGCAGGGCGGCGTTCACCTTCACCAGCTTCGGGGACCAAGGCACTCCAACGTTGGGCAAGCTGGCCGGCACCTCTTACGTCAACGACAACCTTGGCTCGCCCTTCGGTGCCGACGTTACCGCCGGCGTCGAACGTGTCGCACCGCTGTTCCATCTGGTCAACGGTGACCTCTGCTATGCCAACCTCGCCACCGACCGGGTTCGCACCTGGTCGGACTGGTTTGAGAACAACTCTCGCTCGGCACGGTACCGGCCATGGATGCCCGCAGCAGGCAATCACGAAAACGAACGGGGCAACGGGCAAATCGGTTATAGTGCCTATCAAACCTATTTCACGGTGCCTGACTCCGGGGCGGACGCCACTTTCCGCGGCCTGTGGTATGCCTTTACTGCCGGCTCGGTGCGCATCATCAGTCTCAATAACGATGACGTGTGTTATCAAGATGGTGGCAACTCTTACGTCCGCGGCTACTCTGCCGGCGCGCAGCAACAGTGGCTGGCGGCCGAGCTCGCCACCTCCCGCGCGGATCCAAACATCGACTGGATCGTGATCTGCATGCACCAGGTCGTGATTTCCACTGTGGACAAATTCAATGGCGCTGACCGCGGGATCCGCGAAAGCTGGGTTCCGTTGTTCGACCGCTACGGTGTCGACCTCGTGGTAAGTGGACATGAGCACCATTACGAACGCTCACACCCCATCCGTGGCCACCAATCCAATGACACCCTTACCCCACTGCCTGTGGCTACCGGTACCGACACCATCGACACGAGCGCAGGAACCGTCCACATGGTCATCGGTGGCGGAGGCACCTCAGCGCCGTCAAACAAGCTGTTTTTCAGCCCTCCGCAGTGCCGCGTGATCACCGGAGTCGGACCAGTGGACCCAGCGACCGGCAAACGTCCGCCGATCTACGTGATGGAGAGCGCGCCGTGGTCCGCGGTGCGTGACCCCGATCATTCCTATGGCTTCGCCGCATTCGACGTCGACCCCGGCCGGCCTGGCCAAACCACGTCCATCGCTGTCACCTACTATGCCGTCAACGGCCCGTACGGTGACCTCACTCCGGTTGACCAGTTCACCCTCACCCGTCCCCGCAGATCGGGCCCCGGCCAGAACTAGGCCTTTGCCCGCGCCTGGGCCACAACGGCGCGGCGCCGGCCCTCGACAGGGGTCGTACTGGGGCTAAACGGCAAATGTCGCGACCTGCTGGCCGCGTTAGCCGGGCTTCGTTTCGGCCACCGTCGTGTTGATCATTATGGAAGGCCCGTATCGAGCGCCTACTCGGGGGCCAAGACCACGGCGCACTGTGGGTGGTCGGGGCTTGTCCCCCGAGTAGGGAGGTAGGTGCGTGCGGCAGAGCGAACCGCAGGTCACCTAGAACAGTCTGGTCACCGTGACCGTCACAGGCGATGAGGTGGACGGAGCAAAGGCTGCCGGGCTAGTCGGCGTGAATGTCGCGGTAACGGTATGGGTTCCCGCAGTGAGCGCCGTGGTCACCAGGACTGCTTGCCCAGCGATTACCGGGACCGAGCCGAGATCGGTGTTGGTGGTGCTATCGGTGAACTGGACGGTGCCAGCCACGGTGAGGGGCGACACGTGGGCGATGAGGATCTCGGGGATGCCCTGGAATCCGGGGTTAGGGGCTACTTCAAGGGTGGTCGTGGTAGCCGGGGCCCCGGTGGTGGGATCAAGCAGCAGCGGGCGCGCGTTGGGTGGCGGACCCTGGGGATTGGTGAGATTGAGCATGCCGGTGAGGGGACCGGCAATGGCATCGAAGCTGCCGTCGATGCGCCCGAGTGACCAGTTGTCTTCGATGAACTTGGTCACGGACGACTGGTCGTTGAGGGTGTGGTCGACTGCATTGGCCTTGGCCCACGGTGAGATGAGCACCAGTGGCTGCCGGGGGCCGTAGCCGCAGCGTCCTTGCTCGCCGGCGAGCGGTGTTCCGGTTCCGCATTGGCCGGGCCCGGTCAGGGCATCGGCGACGGATTGGGAGGGGTTGTGGACGCCGCTGTAGGCGTGGTCGTACCAGCCGTCGGAGTCGTCATAGTTGACCACGACCGCGGTGCTGGACCAGGCCGGTGTCTGCATCAGGGCGTTGATCTCTCGGACGAGGAATTGCTGTTCGTCCAGCGGGTCGGAGTAAGCGGCGTGCCCGTCCTGGTAGCCCGGTGCCTTCAGGAAGCTGACCGCAGGCAGCGCCGACGGTGGGAGTTGTCCGCGTCCGATGGCCCCGACGAGCTGGTCGAAGTCGCTGATGTCGTACTGATGGTTGGGAGTGTCGAACTGCGGTACACCGTTGGAGTAGCTCTGGGTATCGGTGCCGACAGTCGCCAGGGCCGCCGGGGTTACGGTGCCGTGGGAGTCGGTGGGCAGCGTGAGGTGATGCGGATTCGCTGTGGACGCGTAGTACTGGAACGGCTGGTGGTGCGGAATGTAGTCATCTTTGTAGCCGTATTGCCCAGTGCCCGGGGTCAGCGGGCTGGTCAGCCCCGCGCCGACAGGGTGGACCGCGTCGCAGATGCCCTGGTTTGACGAGTGCGGCACGGAGTTTTGGAATCCTGCGTTTTTGAACTCGTCGGGAATGAAGGTGGCGGTCGGTTGACCGGTGTGTCCGGTGGTGGCTAGGGCGTCAGAGTAGGAGGTGCTGGGCCGGAACCCGCCTTCAAAAAATCCCCAGGACAGCCCGGCGGCGTTGAGCTTGTCACCGATGTTTTGCCCGTTCATGGCGACGGCATCGCGGGTAGAGCAGTCATCCCAGTATGGTTGCGCGTCGCTGGTCAGGGAAAACCCACCTTTCCCGTCAGGAGTGAGATCCGCATTGGGTGTGGTGGCGGTGGCGATCGAGGGATTATTGACTGCATGCGTCATGTCGACGTTGCCCGTGTTGCCCGATACCAAGTTGATCGCGCCGGGAGAGGACGGCCCGAAGGTGGTGCCGAAGGAGTTGTCGCTCATCGCGAAATGTTGAGCGTAGTTCCACAGTCCGGTGACCGTATTGCCGTCGTAGTAGTTCATGACGTCGCCGGCTACGCACGGAAGATGCGTCGGACTGGTCCCGCCGCCATTGCCCACGGTCGACACGAACTTGTCCATCGCGCCGTTGTCAAAGGCGCGCTGCTCGTCTGTGTAGTTGTGGTCCTGATCGCAGGTGAGCACGTCGTTGATATTGGTCGGATCATACCGCCGTGGGTTGACCCCATTGGGATTGTTGGTGAGCAAAGCACCGCTCAATCCGTTGACGGCCGGTGTGCCGCGAGTTGCACTGAAGGGCTGACCACTGGTGTTCGTGGCGTTGGGGTAGGTGCCGAAGTAGTGGTCAAAGCTGACATTTTCCTGGAAAATGACCACCAGATGCTTAATCGGGGTTGTGGTGTTCGCCACCGCAGCCATACCCGATCCGGCGCCAGGGCCAGCGACGAGCATGGCAAGCCCGGTCGCCACCGCGGCGGCCCCGGCGACAGCGCGTCGACGAGGTAACGCTGAATTCATGGGCATTCCTTCCTGATTCCCCGACCCGTAGTAGGTGCAGCAGACCTGGCTGGATTGACCATCTGATCAGCAACTGATGAACGACGGACACCGTTACATGTAACTCGAGTGCGTGACTGCCGAAGTGAATTGTGTGGAGGGCGGCACCGACGCCAGCATTGCATCGCAAGGGAATAGCACTCAAATTCGACAGTAAGCCGCGCAGATTAGCAGCTGCTGTCGAATCGAGCGGTTCGGGTCAGTGCGGGGGCGCCAGTGGGCAGCGCTCCCGCACACCAACTTCAGCGGGAAACGGTGCGTCTTCAAAATGAACACAAAAAACTTGCAGTCGATCGAGGGATTGCTACCAACCGCACAACGGGCCGCCGGTGGACCAATGTGTGCGTTAGCGCAGTTCAGCTACGTACGCGTGCGGCTTACCGCCAGTCACCTTTCCTGGAATTTATCTTGGGAATGGCTGAAAATTTCCTGGAAAAGATGGCGCCGGCGCCTACCGGCGCCGACCTTTCCTGGAGTTTACCCTGGCAATGGCTGAAAATTTCCTGGAAAAAGTTGGCACCCGTGCTCACTGACAGCTACCTTTCCTGGAATTTATCTGAGAATAGCTAAAAATTGCCTGGGAATGAACGCCGGCTGGAAACTTGCACCCAACGTCTGTCGATATGCCCAGCGGGGACATCGGGGAGTGTCCGGTCCCCAGCTGATGAGGGAGGATTCGCAATGCGAGTAGCCGAAGTGTTCACGCCGATCAGCACCGGGCGCCAGCAGCCCGCCGATCGCCGCTGGGAAGATGACCAGCGCCGCCATCACCGCGGGCACTGGGCCTGGGACTGGCGAAACCGTCGCCGCTACTGGTGCTGGGACGACTAACCGCCGACCAGCTGCCCCGCGGCGGGTCTCGCGACAAGCGGGGCCCGCCGCGGGCCCTGTCGGGTGGCCAAGTGCGGTAAAGGGCAAACGGCGGCCGTCAGGCGTGAGCCGCGGGACTGACGAGGTGCAGCTTCTCGAGTGCGCGGAAGGTATCGGAAACCCGCCAGGCGGGCGCTTCTGATGCCAGTCGCCACCCGGTCAGGAGGGGCAGCAGTTGCCGCAGGGTTTCCTGGGCTTCCGCGCGGGACAGGGCAGCTCCGAGGCAGAAGTGCGGTCCCGCCCCGAAAGCGAGGTGTGGTGCGGGAGTTCGGGTGATGTCAAAGCGCTCGGGATCGGGAAACTGCGCCGGGTCCCGGTTCGCTGCACCGAGCAGAACGAGCACTCGCTCGCCGGGACGGATCGTCTGCTCGCCTAGTTGGCGCTCGACAAGGTTGGTACGGCCGACGATCTTGGCCGGGCACTCGAACCGGAGTATCTCCTCGATCGTGGGCTTGATCAGCGCTGGATCACGCTGGAGCAACTCCAGCTGGTCGGGGTGTTCCATCAGGAGCAGGACCCCGTTGCCGATCACGTTGGCAGTGGTTTCATGCCCGGCGGTGAGGAGCAGGATGCAGGTGGCCAGCACTTCGTCGAGTCCAAGCGTGTCGCCGTTGTCCTCCAGGCACAGCAGCTGGCTGGCCAGATCCGCGCCGGGCCGGTGACGGCGGTCGCCGAGGATGGGCAAAAGATGCAGCGCGAGGCTGGCGGTGGCCTCCTCGGCCGCGATGACCGCGTCGGCGTCCGGGTTGAATTGGAGTATTCCCACCAGCTTGGGAGTCTCAGTACGCAAGAGCTGCGCGCCCTCGATGTCAACGTCGAGTAGCTCGCACATCACGGCGAGCGGGATCGGATAACCGATGTCGGTGATGACATCGACTTCGTTCGCCGTGGCAAGGTCGGCAAGGGCCGCCTTGACCACTGCGGTGATCCGGGGCTGTAGCGCGTCGATCGCCCGCGCGGTGAATGCCGGAGCAAGCAGCCGCCGCAGCCTGGTGTGCTCGGGCGGATCCATTCCCAGCAGCGTCGTGCGCAGTGCTTGGTTGCCGAATTCGCCGCGCTCGATCCGTGCGGCCAGTGCCGGGTTGCGGCTCGGGTCGCTGCTCCATCCCGGACCGCGCAGCACAGTGTTCGCCTCGGCGTAGGAAGTGACCACAAATGTGTCCAGGTCGCCGTCCCAGTACACCGGGTGTTGCTCGCGCAACCGGCGATAGGTCGGGTACGGATCAACGGTCGGGATCATGACGGCTCCGCGGGTCTGAGTCCGCGCCGTGCCCAATGGGCGGCGTCGAGTTTGCCGATTTCGGTGGCGGGGGGTCCGTCTTCGTCCCACTCACTGCGGATCGCCGCCCACGGGCCGGTGGCTTGCAGCTCGGCGAGCAGGGCGGTGAGTCCAAGGTCGATGCGGGTGAGGAAGACGTACTCGCGGGGCAGCTCGACACGGCGGATCACCGACCCGGTGGTGCCCCGGCGGTCGAAGTAACCCTGCACTACGGATGCGGCGAAGGCCGGGGTGTAGGTGAATGGTTGCTCGGCCACCAGCGGTTGCAGCTTGTCGCGGTACCATTCGAGCAGTTCAGCGGGCGTGGGCGCGTCGGCGGCGGTCAGGAAGCCGATCTCGACAAAGGTGTTCCATAAGGCGGTGGCGTCGTCGTCGATCGCGGCGGCGACGATCCGTTGCATCAGCTCCACTTGTTCTGCGGAGAACCGGTTGACGCAACCGAAATCCAAGAACGTCACCGCGCCGTCGTCATGGAACAGGTAGTTGCCCGGATGAGGGTCGGCGTGGAACATGCCCACCATGCGCAGGCTGCCCAGAGCGAACCGGTAGATCACCTCACCCCACCGGTCCCGCATCTGCTGATCCGCCTGCACGGCCTCCGACCACCGCATGCCGTCGGCGAAATCCATGGTCAGCACCCGGCCCGTCGACAGCTCCGGCACCACCTCGGGGATACGAATGACCGGATGATCGCGGTACGCGTTGGCGAAGTCGGTCTGGTAAGCGGCCTCGATGCGGTAGTCGATTTCCTCACCGATCCGGTCCGCCACTTCCCGGGCCACCGCGCGGACATCCAGCCGGTTTGATCCGGGCACTACCGCACCGAGAAGCTGCAGGAAGGTGGCGAGCAACTCGGTGTTGTCCAGATCAGCTCGGATGGCCTGATCGACCCCGGGATACTGCACCTTGACTGCCACCCGTCGCCCGTCGGCCAGCCGTGCCGCGTGGACCTGGCCGATTGACGCCGCGGCGAACGCATGCGGGTCGAACTCCGCGAAGACCTTCTCCGGGGGCGCGCCCAGCTCGGCCTCCACCACCGCCGCGGCCAGTTCGGGCGCCATCGGCGGGGCATCGGCTTGCAGCCGAGCCATCGCCGCCTGGTAGACGCGCTGCCGCTCCGGCGGCACCAGCGACCCGAGCGCGACGAAGGACAGCACCTGCCCGGCCTTCATCAGCACACCCTTCGAGTGGCCGAGCATGGCCGCGTAACGCTCACTGGTCCGCTTGTGAAACTCGGCGCTGTCCTCGCCGGTCAACCGTTTGCGCAAAGCCGCGACCACCGCCTCACCAGCGGTCCGGCCAGCCAGCCCGGCCAGGGGAACCGTGCGGCTGAGCCGACTCCGACCATATGCGGTCATTACCGCTCCCGTAGTTGACGCTTGACATGCCCTAAGTAAATACTTAGGCGCCATGGGCGATCAGTCAACCGTGGCGACGCGGGATCGCATCATCGATGCGGCGATGGAGCTGTTCAGCGAGCATGGTTACCGCGGAACCAGCATCACCCGCATCGAAAAGGCTGCCGGGCTCAGCCCCGGCGCTGGTGGCATCTACCACCACTTTCCGTCCAAGGAAGCGCTGCTGACCGCCGGAGTCGAGCGGCAACTGAGCCGGCTCGCCGCCCTGCGCGACATCCGCCGGCTGTTCGCCAACCTCGGAGATCTGCGCACCGAACTCACCATCGCCGCGCGATATGTCCTTGCTGAGCTCGACCAGGAAGCCCAACTACTGCGGCTGCTGGCCAGCGAGGCCCGGCACGGACCAAAAATCCTCACCGACGCCGTCGTCCAGGTCGTCGACCTGACCTACCGCGAGTTCGCTGAGTGGATCATCGACCGATCCGGATCGGTCGTCTCCTGTGAACAGGCCGACGCCATCGCGACGATCGGGCTCGGCGCCCTGATCTCGGCACGACTCCTTCCCAATCTGCTGGGCACTGCGCACAGCGAGGTTGACGACAGCGCCATCGTGGAAACCTGGGTCAGCGCGCTGGAGCACCTGCTGACAACGGTGAGACCTCACGTCACTGCCTGATACCGCCACTGGTGCGGTGCCGAACCAGCGGCGCCGGTGGCCGGTACCGCGGTTCCCGTGGCGGTGGCCGCTGAATATCCCCTGTCCCAGGTTGAGTGCCACGTTCGTGGCCGTGCCACCTTCGTTGAGGGACGTCTAGCCATCCGTCGTGAGGTTTGCCGTAGTCCCTTGTTCCATTATCAGATTTATTTCATTCATACATGGCACCCAAGCTACGGGAATTGGGCACCGGTTCGAGTATGTGCATGGCGGTGTCGCCCAGTATTCCGGCTCGAGAAAGAAGGCCTGTATGATTCGCCGATTGATCGCTGGCGGGGTCAGCATAGCAGCGGCATTGTTGTGCTCCACGCTAACCGCCGGTACGGCGAGTGCCGCTACTGGCGCTGTTACCGTTACCCAGCAGGACTCGAGTGGGCACGTCCAGTGCGTACACGTCTACGCGGCCATTCTGACAGGGACGAAGACCATTCACGAACTTCCCTGCAACAGTACTGTCACTTACGCTCTCGTCAGCAGCACCGAAGAACCAGATGTCACCGTAGTTGACCACGGCATCACGCTGACATTTTTCGGGCTCGAGTACTTCTATATGTATCCAGACGGTTTCGATATCATCGAACATGGCGGGCTGTTAGCGTAGTCAATCCAGCGCGAACGGCGCGGCGGTCAAGCCTTGCTTGGGCCGGGCGGCTTCGAAGAATCGCTGGCTGCACCGATGTGGGCGGCCTGGCCAGCCTCGTCCCACTAAGTCGAGCCCGTCACAGCGTGGGCCAGCATGCAGCGCTGTGGTGGGCTCGCATCTGGCAACGTTTCAGCATCCTCGCGCTTACCACCGTCGCCGCAATCATCATTTCTGGTTGCTGGCTGGCATGGAAGCATGTCGGAGGCCCCGCCGAGCTGGTCATCACCATGTACGGGCGGTTCCTGCTGAAAGCTTCTGCTGGTACTGACGCTGATCTTAAGTGGTGCCTACAACGAGTTCCTGCTCACGCCACGTGTTGCGCGCGCCCACGCGGCTGGTGATATCGGCGAGGGTTTCGCTCTCACCCTGGGTCGATTTCCCGCTGTGGTCACCGTCGAGGCTGCGCTTGGGGTCGGTGTTCTGCTGATCGTGCCCTTCCTCGTCGGCTCCGCCCGTGCCCAAGCCGGTGACGGCGCAGCTCCTCTCGTCGATGGCACCATCCTCGCGCTGGGATTGGTCCTCGTTGCGAATCTGGCAACCAGTTTCTACGCCGCGCACCGAGTGTCGCTGCTACTTACTCGGCGCGCTGACGAGTCGGGTCGCGTAGCCGCTCCATCGGCGGTGACCAAGAGCGACGCGCTATGGGATTCGGACGGTCCGAGCACGCGATCTTCGACGTCTTCTCCGACCCGAGCGGGTGCCAAGGGCGTCTATCAGGGTCCCTGAGGCGGCGAAGTCTGCCAAAACGGGCGCATAATGGGGTTATGAACCTGATTGCGATCGTCCTGGGCATCTTCGCCATACTCATCGTTCTTCTGACGGCCATTCTGCCCGTCATCGGTGCGATCTTTGCCTGGATCGCACTCATCATCGGCGTCGTCGGTCTCGTCTTTGGTCTCCTCAGTAACCATACGAAGGGTCGTAACATCGCGATCCTGGCGTGTGTTCTCGCGGCACTTCGCTTGGTATTAGGCGGCATCATCATCTAAAAGATGATGCTTTGGATCCCCACGATCTCGTATGGCGACGTCTTCGTCGTGCGCTCCGAGGGTCCGGTCGGCGGCCCCGGGGATGCAAGAGATGCTGCACTCCACCGCGTTCCTCAAGACGTCGGGCTCGACAAGGTCTCGTCGGATGGAGCTATCAGAACTCCATGTCCCCGCCGAAGTCGCCACCGAAATCTTCAGCACCTGGATCGGCAGCGGCGAATTCCTCTCCGCCGGCGACTTCCTCAGCTCCACCGAAGTCGTCACCAAGAAAAGCATCGGCGATGGCGGTGCCGATGAACGCGCCCGCGACGCTGCCCAGCAAGCTGCCGGCAATCATGCTGCCCATGCCTGGTCCGCGACCACCACCCAGGGTGCGTTCCATAATCCCGGGTTGGCGCATCTCGGCGCGCGTGGCCATCCGCGCGAGATCCTGCGGTTCGGCGGAGCGCGCACGCTCGGCTTCGGGGACCGCGGTGCTCATCTCGGCGAGTACCAGCTGGCGCTGCTCGGGGGTGAGTTTCGCGAACGCCTCGGCGTGTGCCTGTTCGACCGTTTCCGGAGGTGCGGTCCTGAGCATGTACTTGTACCGCTCGATGGCGACCTCATCGGGATTGCGGCCGCTGTTGGCACTACCAGCCGGTCGCTGCGGGGCGGACGACACGGTCGCCGAATTCGGGGCCAAGTGCTCCTTCAACTTGTCGAACAGACCCATCAGGCGCTGACCTCCTGTCGATCGTTGTCACTATCCCGAACCGGGTAATGGTTCACGAGCGACCAACGGGTGCCGCGGACGTTGAGTTCCCGCGATCTCTCTCAGCCTGTGCAGCTCTCGTCACTACCAGTGAGACACCGTGAGCTGTTTCTGGAAGGAATATCAGATACGGTCGGTGCTCGCGGTGAGGCGACTGTCGAATGGTGTGATCCGGACGCGGGCTACCCGTCGCCCGTCCATCTCGGTGACGGTGAAGCGATGGCCCAGCGCCTCTACGGTGTCCCCTTCCGTCGGAATCCGGCCGAGTTGGCTGATGATAAAACCGGCGAGGGTGGTGAAGTGGGCCTCGGGAAGTTCGATCCCGGTGAGTTCCTTGATGTCGTCGCGGTGCAACAGCCCGTCGAGCTCCATGCTGCCGTCCTCACGCCGGCCGCTGGAGGGACCGTGGGGGTCGTACTCGTCCTCGATGTCTCCCACCAGCTCCTCGATGAGATCTTCCAAGGTCACGATCCCATCGGTACCCCCGTACTCATCGATGATGATCGCCATGTGGCCGTGCTGGCGCATCTGGGACAGAGCCGGAACCAGCGGAAGGCTGCCAGGTAGCGTGAGCGCCGGCCGGGCGAGCTGGCCAACGGTCGCCGGCCCTTCCTTGCCGTGATCGCGTCGATGGGCGGCGGTCAGCAAATCGCGGACGTGCACGATGCCCCGGACGTCGTCGAGTGAATCGCCGATGACCGGGTAGCGGGAGTGCGGCCGGTTCTCGACGTATGCAGCTGCGTCCTCGACCCCGCTCGATTCGGCGAGAAAATCAACTTCGGTCCGCGGCACCATCACCTCGCGCAGCACCCGGTCGGTTGCCGTGAACACATCCGTCAGCACCCGTCGCTCTTCAGGCGTCAACTCTTCATGGCTGCTGACCAAGTCCCGCAATTCCTCTTCACTGACCTCGTCGGCCTTGAGGTGAGGGTCGATACCCAGCACGCGGACCACAGCATTGGTGGACGTCGACAAAAACGAGATCACCGGACGAAGAACCTTGGCGACTCCGTTCAGCACCGGGGCCACAAAGAGCGCGACCTTCTCCGGTCGTTGTAGCGCCAACCGCTTTGGTCCAAGCTCACCCAGCACCAGCGAGACATACGACACCACCAGAGTGACCGCGATGAGCGCCACTGTCTCGGCAAGGCCGGCTGATAGTCCCCATCTGATGAGAACCCAGCGAAGTTTGACCGCCAGGGTCGCACCGCCGTAGCTGGCCGCAAAGAAGCCGGCGACGGTCACGCCGACCTGCACTGCAGACAAGAACCGGCTCGGATCTTCGCGGAGACGGGCCACTACGCGTCCCCGCTTGCCGTCCTCGGCCAGCCGGCGGACCTGTCCTTCTCGCAGCGAGACCAAAGCGATCTCCGACGCCGCGAAGTAACCGCCGACCAGGATGAACAGCAGCATTATAAAAGAATTGACAAGCCAACTATCCATACGGCTATCGTTGCCCTCCCCGCTGGCGACCCCCTATCAGTCAGCTGTCGTGAGCTTCAGTTTAGAGATAGCAAACTTGCTGGCCTGGCGTACTAATCAGATTGGGTCTCATCAACCACCTCGTGGCTGTTGACGTGTCCCGGCGCCTTGCGAAGCTGCGCGAGGTAGTCCGCATCTGCATATAGCTGGGCGGCAGCAGCCGGGTCATCTGAGGCATGTTGGTCAGCGACTTCGCGTAGCTTTTCCTCGTCATCAGAGGTGGTCATTCGTTGCCTCAATCGTTTCGGGGACAGATCAACTCGAGACTGAAGACAGGGGCATGCCCCGTGCACCGCAGCTGAGCCCCACATGTCCCGCCGGGAAACTATAGCCAGACGCGGACGCGACCGGGTTGACCTGTGCGGACCGCGGCGCAGCCATGAGCACCTTGGCCACGACCTTCAGACCAGCTCACCCGCCCGGTCCGGCGCTACCACCACGGCATACCCCACCATCGCCTCAGGAGCAGTACCACAACCGTGATCGCCCAATCACATCGACCACCGAGGAGTTGCCGATCACGGTGGCGGCCTTCGCTGTAACCGGTAACCACGACTGCGTGAGTACATCACGTGGCGAACGCCGCATCGCCGCAGCAAGTGATCACAAGGAGTAGCCGGCGGGCTGTCTCGACAGCTGCATGGCCGGACCATGGCCCCGTACTTCCTCACCGTCACAGGTAGCTGTCCCTTGTGAGTTTTTTCTCGGTTCCTTCGTCGATTGCCGGATCCCACCCGTTCACTTTCGCGATACAGCGTGCCTTCCGCATGAGTGGTCGCGGGACAACGCGGCTGCTACTCGGCTCCGGCCAGGGCCCGCGGAATGAGGTAGATGAACCCGCGCCCCCTAAGCCGGCCCCGGACAGCTGCGCCGGGCAGGATCGGGAGGACGCGAGATGGCCCATCGAGACGGGTACCAGCGCTGGCGCGGATTTCCACTGCTAGCACAGGTCCTCCGTAAGCGCATCGTGGTCACCACGGTCGGCGTGCTGCTCAGTGTGGGCGCGTTGCTGGCGATAGTGCGCATTCCCGGATCGACTGCGCCGCAACAGCTCACGACTCGCGCCCCCGACAATCCGGCCAGCCTTGGGGTCACCGGGGCGCTGCCTGCTGACCCGCTGCGGGAAGCCATCGGCGCGGTGACCAAGGCCGTCGGTGCTACACCGCCGCGGATTGCGGCTGCGTCACCCATGCCTACCCCGCCACCCCCCTCCGCTGGCATCACGCCGCCCACCATGACGGCTGCACAATCTGCGCCCACCCAGGTTCCGCAAGTCGCCGCCGCTCCGCCGCCGGCAGCAGTTGCTCCGCAGGCAATGCCAGGCCAGGGCTCCCACGCCGCGGTCGCTGCCAAGCAGACGGGGATCGTCGTGACGTCACACCTGCCCGCCGGGCCGCTGGGGATCCCCGGCGTCATGCTCGACGCTTACCAACGATCCGCGCGCCTGTTGGCGGCCTCGCAACCGGGTTGCCACCTGTCCTGGTCGGTGCTGGCTGGCATCGGGCGTATCGAGTCGGGTCACGCCAGCGGTGGGCGCGTCGACGCCGGCGGCGATACTCTCGGACCGATCCTGGGCGCCAGGCTAGATGGATCTCCGGGCATAGCCGCTATTCCGGACACCGACCACGGCGCGCTCGACGGAGATACCGTGTGGGATCGCGCGGTGGGCCCCATGCAGTTCATTCCCTCCAGCTGGCGCCAATGGGGCGTCGGCAATCCGAACAACATCTACGACTCCACACTGGCTGCCGGGCGCTACCTGTGCGCTGGGGGCGCCGACCTGTCGGATACAGCTCAATTGGAATCCGCCGTTTACCGGTACAACCACTCGGCCAGTTATGTCGCCATCGTGTTGCAGTGGGCAAATGGCTACCTGACCGGTGTCATCCCCCAACCCTCGGCCCCTGGACCAGTGCCGCCCGGTACTAGCGGCAACGGCGGCCGCCCGATCGTCATTGATCCTGCGCCGCCGGCAGCCGCCGCACCAGCACCCACTCCACCGCCGGTGACGCCTTCGCCGACCACCAGTCCATCACCCTCGCCAACACCGTCGACCATCCGGCCCACGACAACGCCTCCCGCACCAACACCCAGTCCGCTTCCGGTACCTGCCATACCCCGTGGCACCAGCCCGTCCAGCTCGGCTGCCAGCTTCAGCACCAGCCCGTGCGTCCCTCGCGCAGCGGGGGCGACGGTGACCTGCCCGCCATCAGACCTGATTTCACGGACCGCCGCTCCGGACCCCATTGCGCATAAGTCATCAACTTTGGAGAACACGCCGGCGGCGACCAGCGCGCTGACGACCCGGCATACACACCAGCCGTGACCGGGTGCTTTGACCAAAGCCATTGGCCTCGACGTTGCGACTTGCCGCTGGCTCCTTTCAGGCATCGCCTGTTCACAAACGGTTGGTGAGTAATTGGCCGTTGTTTACCCGATCTCGCTATTTCACGGGCCAGCAACTGGCCGACGACGAGCATGGCCTGAAGCGAGAGACGAATGGAGGGCCGGCATGAATTCAGACTTCGACGAGCACTACCGTCACTTGTACCACTCCCATCTCGGTTTTGGGTGGTTGGAAGAAATCTTTCCGTGGCTGCCGCTGCTCGCCGGCATACTTGTGACGGTTGCCATGGTGTGGATATTGCTTCTGCTGCTCGGGGTTGACCTGGCCGAACAAAGCCAGCGCTGCTGTGGGCTGGCGAGCATGCGCGCCACAGTTCGGCGGCGTTGGCATGGTGCAGTGCGCGCTCATGCAACCACCGCCCAGCAATTTGCCGCCTACGAGTGCACCCCGGCTGCGGTAGCCCAACACCCTGACCTTGCCGACGTCACGCGCCCACCTACTGCCCTGTTCATCGACGCATTCGTCGACGCCAACGGGCTGGCCACAGAGCACTATCCCGGTGCCGAGCACGCCGAAAGATTCATTCAGGCGGCGCAACGTGCCCAGCGGGCCTGGCACGCAGCAGTGGATAGGGCACGCCACCGTGCGGTTTCCCGGCCTACACCGCACGGGCGAGTTGTGCTGCATCAGACGGTCACATCGCGGCACACCGAGCAGACTCCTACTCGCTCGGGCCGCCACCGTGCTCCAGACCGGCATCCACGGCATTCCTACGATCGGCCGGTTCAGATGCGGCTGGTTCCGCCACATTGAGCAGGGTCACATCGAACTGTGTCGCATTGAGTTGCGTGGGTCTGGCTGGGTTTCCTCCCCATTGTGCGTGTGGTGGGATTTCTTCACCTTTCATCAGGAACGAATCGGAGTCTAAGATGGCGCCGTCGTTGATTGTCACGCCGTAGTGTACGAAGGCGCCAACCCCCAGTGTGCAGTTCGAGCCAATGATGCTGTGGTCGGACTTGAAGGTACCGTCTTCTAGCGAGTGACATTGGATGACGGCTCCCGCGTTGAGGGTGCACTCGTCGCCGATGGTGACGAGGCTTTTCTCGGCTATGCCGCAGCCGTCGTCGAAGACCATGCTACCGATCCGAACGCCCAGCAGTCGCCAGATCACGGTTCTCAACGGCGTGCCGCTGAAGAAGTTTGGTGCGAACATCTTCCACAACCGTTCGTGCCACCAGAAGTAGTTGTCGTAGATAGAACAGAACTGTGGATTCAAGGACCGGAACCCGCCGGCTGCACGTTCTAAGAGTACAGAGTAGGCGACGGTGAGTAGCAGGGTGAGGACAGTGCCCAGCGGAAAGATCAACGCGCCGAGGAGGCGGTAAAAAGCCAAGGCGATCAGTCCGACCAGGATGGTGACGTAGAACTTGCTCCAGTTCGCGAACAGGTACAAGCCTATTGTGACGAGATTGTGCCTGTTCTTGGCGGCGAGGCGGCGGTGGAGCTCGGCCCCGTTTTTCAGATAGTCGAACCGGCTGTCACGCTGCACTGATCGCGGAATCTCAAAGCACGGCGAGCCGAGCAGTCCGACATTTTCCCGCAGGTGTCCATCGATGGGGACCATGGTCTTGGTCCCGAGTAGGCAGTTGTCGCCCACCGTGGCGCCGGGCGGGTAGGCAATGTTATTTCCGAAAAAGCAGTCCGCGCCGATCGACACTCGGGACATGCTGAATGAGGTGCTGGAGAAGCTGGTGTTCATCATCGACAGCCCGTCGGAGACCATCGTGCCAGGGGCGACAGAGCTCAGGTACGGTGATTCGTGCTTCTGCTCGATCCCGAAGTTTGACCCCGTCTGTACAGCACCGAACAGGTCCCATCCCAGCATGCGTAGGTAATGCACGATGTAGGAACTGTCGCCGAAGATCGTCATGTAGGTTTTCGCGTTCGTGAGGCGCGAGATCATTCGTTGCGCCCAGTAGTGAAAGCCGTACAAGGGATAGACCCGGCCCGTGGTCAAAGCGAGGTTGAGCGCACGAGGAACGGTGAGCACCAACAACATACCGGCAGTCAGGGCGACGAAAAACAGCGCGAACGAGAGGACCAGGGTCTGGACGTAGAACGTCCATTGCGCAAGGTTGGCCTGCGCCGGTGCCAAGACAACAGCCACCACCGGAACCCGGGGAAGGTAGGTGACCAGGACGCTTTCTGCCAGTGACAGGAATACCAGCACGTTGAGCAATTGCAGGGCGCTGAAACAGGCTCTGCGTACGGTGCCGCAGCGAGTAGGGCCAACAGTGCGGTAGTCCACGTCGCATCGCTGGGCCGGGGAGCCGTGCCAGCTTTGGCCGGCCGGAATTGCCTGGGAGGACAGTAGGCACGACGCGTGGCCGAGTTGGGCGTCATCGCCTAACGAGGTGTTGATGTCGAGCACCGACGTTTCACCGATGACGACGTTGCTGCCGACCGTTATCCTGCCGGTTTGGATCGATCCGGCGTGCGCCCGGTAGCAGTTGAAGTAGGTGTCCTTGCGGATGACCGTGCCTTCACCGATGGTAAGTAGATCGGTGCACACGGGAACATTCCGCGAAAAGATCACGACGCCCCGACCGATCCGGGCGCCCAGCGCTCTGAGGTACAGCACGTAGAGTGGGGACCCGGCGAACAAAACCAAGGGGCTAGACCGGATGAGTGTTTTGGCGGTCCAGAAGCGGACATACGCCAGGCTCCAGATGGGGATTTCCCGCGGTTTCCAGCGACCGATGAGTAGCCACTTGGCCACGATCGGCGCGACGCACAGGCTTATGAAGCCGGCGGTACCGAAGGCCAGCGAGCGCAGGTAGGCATCGGTGAGCCCAGCGCTGGCGAAGATCCACTTTACGCCGCCGGCCAGCGCGAGTCCGGCGACGTAGAGGTATCCGACGAACAGCAGCATCTGCAGCATTCCGCACAACAGGTACTGCGATCTGCTGGCGCGTGCAGGCCTGGGTGGCTGCTCGATTTGTTGGATGGCGTGGGCGCCGGGCGCGTCCGGGACAGCGGTGGCCAGGGCACGGATTGTTGGGTACAGGTAGATGTCTTTCATGGACACCGCGGGCAGGTTTTCGTTTTTCCTGACCAGGGTGCAAAAGTGCGCCATGACCAGCGAGTTGGCCCCGATGTCGTCGAAGAAATTGCTCTCGACCGACACTTGCTCGACGCGCAGCACCGTGGCCAGGGCATCGGCGAGAAGTCGCTCGGTGTCGGTCGCCGGGCCCAGGTAATCGTGTCCGGTGGCAAGGCTTCGTGGACCTGCCGGACTGGGCAATTTGTGCCGGTCGACCTTGTCGCTGGGCAGCATGGGGATGACGTCGAGCTGTTCGAGGTAGGTCGGGACCATGTAGGCGGGTAGGTGGGCCCGCAAGTGCTGGTGGATGTGCTGTAGATCGATGCTGCTGGTGCCGTGGTCCAGGCGGTAGTAACCAACCAGCTCGTCGAGTCCAGGCTCTGCCTGGAAGGTGGTTACCACTGCTTGCGCGATCCCCGGCATCTGGGCCAGTACTGATTCGATCTCGGCGAGCTCGACGCGGTACCCTCGAATCTTGATCTGCGTGTCGGCGCGGCCGCAGTACTCGATTTCACCACTGTCGAGCAGCCGTCCAAGGTCACCGGTGCGGTACAGTCGGCCCCCATTACGCGCCAGCCGGTGGCGAATGAATCGGTCCGCGGTCAGCTCGGGGCGGCCCACGTAGCCGCGGGCGATGCCAGGGCCGCCGATGCAGATCTCACCCACCTCACCGGCTGATACCGGCTCCAGGTCGCTGCTGAGCAGGACCACCTGATACGTGGGTAGTGGCCTGCCGATCGTGACAGGTCTGTCTGCCCGCAGCTCGCCACACGTCGCGGTCACGGTAGCTTCCGTGGGACCGTAGGTGTTGAGGATGCGCCGCCGGGATGAACTCCACCGTTGGACGAGCTCGGCGGGACACGCCTCGCCGCCGACAAGCAGAGTCCGGATCGTCGGCAGTTCCCCGCTCAGGGTCGCCAGCAACGTCGGGACGCAGTACAACACGGTCACGCCTGTTCCGTTGAGGAATTCGCTCAACTCCGAACCGAGGCGACGGGAGTCATTCGGGCCCACCACCAAAGTGGCACCGACTGCGAAAGTTGGCCAGATTTCCTCGATTGAAAAATCGAAGGCAATAGTCATGCCCTGGTAGACGCGGTCGCTTTGGCGCACGTCATACACGCGGGGCACCACATTGATGAAGTTGCAGATGCTCGACTGTGCGACCTCAACCCCCTTGGGTCGGCCGCTGGAACCGGACGTGTAAATCACATAACATAGCGGGTCCCCATTGTCGTCATCGTCGGCTGCCACTCGTGATGGTGGGCATTCGGCCAACGCATCAGCAAGCTCATCCAGCTCCAGGCGCAAAGGGTTAAGGTCGGCTGTCACCGCGGCAAACTCCGTGGACGTGATCACCAGGTCAAGCCCGGAGTCGTCGACGACATATCCGATGCGGTCTCGTGGAGATCCAGGGTCGATTGGCACAAATACCGCGCCGGCCTTCAGTATTGCCAGTAGGGCCACATACGTTTGTAATGACCGGTGCAGCAGGATACCAACCCGCGAGCCAGTTCCGATATGCAATGCGCGCAGCAGGTGCGCGAGCTGGTTTGCTTGCTGGTCCAACTCCCGGTAGGAAACTTGGTGATCACCGTTCTCTACTGCAATCTTGTTCGGAATCCGGTCACTGGTCGCCTCAAAAAAGTGATGAAGGCGTCGAAACGGCGAGGAGAATGACTTACGTGCGTTCGTGGCTGTGTTGCTGGTCCGACCACCTAACGCGGCCCAAGAAAGAACTGTCAACGGCTACGTCTCCAGGTTCAACTCAATCAGGACATGGACTGAATGGGAAGATTACAAAAATGGAACACTCCAGTGAGGTTGTGCGCAGCAGTCGTAGTCGTTTCTGTGTTTTGTGGCAACGCGCGCTTGGCCACGGTTCCCGGTGGGCCGGCACGAAGGTGGTGGCCGGGGACGATCTCCCGGTGCCTTACCCGCGCCATGCATGCCTCCCCAGGATCCCTCGGCCGGCGTGCCCAGCCACGGACGGCAGGCGCTACTGGACCTAGGGAGATACGAGGTCGGGATGGCGAAAGACGGAAACAACTCGTTAACAAAAGGGAAACATTCACCCGATAGAGGTAAGTTAGCCTCGCTTTGGTAACCTAGATAGGCGGATGCTGATTTGGCCACCTGATCGGGGTTCACGATCGGGTGGGCCATCCGTGGACGCTGCTGAGCGCTGGCCAGCGGGCAACCCATCAGTTCCGTTCACTGTGGCGGGTGCATCCGCGTGAATTCGCCGGATCGGGCTGATCCAAGGTGACGCTGGGCCTGTAATAGATGTATGTCGGTCCGGAGGACCCCCGCGGCCCCGATCTCCGATGACATGCTGTTGGCCGGCTTGGGCGCTGGGGATGCGGAGGCGGCGGTGGCGTTCGTCCGTCGGTTCCAGCCGTTGGTGTTCGGTGTGGCGGTTGCCGTTGTCGGCGACTATGGCCTTGCTGAGGATATTGCCCAGCAGGCCTTTGAGCGGGCCTGGCGGCATGCTGCGCTTTACGACCCACGGCGAGGGTCGGTGCGTACGTGGTTGACTCGCATCGTGCACAACCTGGCGGTGGACGCTGCGCGCGTCCGGCGCCCCGCGCCTGTTGATCCGCAAGATCTGTTGCCGCTCATTGCGGCCATCGCCGACAGTCCCGAGCGACGGGTACTGGCCAGCGAGGCGTCCGAGCAGCTTCGAGTTGCGCTGGCAACTCTGCCACCCGAGCAGGCCAGAGCCGTGGTGATGGCCGGGGTACACGGGCTGAGCACCCGGGAGATCGCCGACGTCGAGCACGTACCCGTGAGTACCGCGAAGTCGCGCATCCGCGCTGCCATGGCCAAGTTGCACGCTGCGCTCCCCGTCCTGCGGAGTGATCATGGCTGAGCTGAGCTGTCGGCAATGCGAGGAACTCGCCGAAGAACTCGCCCTTGGTGTGCTGTCCTGCCACGAGCGTGCTGACGCGCTGGCCCACCTGGAGACCTGCTCCAGTTGCCAGGACAGGGTCTCCGCGCTGACCGCCACGGCCGACCGCCTGGTTGAGCTACTGCCGCCGGTAGAGCCACCCGCCGGATTCGAACAGCGGGTCATCAACGCATTGACACCCCCACCATCGCCACGCACCCGGCGGTGGCAATTACCCGTTGCAGCTGGACTGGCCGCGGTCGCATTGGCTACCAGCGGATGGATCGCCGGCCGGGCGACCCACAATCAGACCCCAACCGGGGCCAGCCCGCAGACACAAACCGGCAACGACGGACAGACCGGCGAACGGACCATCCTGTACGCACCCTTAACCACCGCCGAGCACGAGACCCCGGAACACCAGGTCGGACAGGCCTACCTTTACCCCGGCCACCCCTCCTGGATCTACCTATCCCTCGACGCCCCGAACACCACGACCGCCGGCACCATCAACTGCGAGGTGGTGCGCCGGGACGGCTCGACCGTGTCAGTCGGCAGCTTTCCTTTGATCAATGGACGCGGAAGCTGGGGTGGACCCGCACCCATCGACCGCGACACCCTCGCCACCGCCAAACTGATCAACCGTAACGGGCATACCCTGGCTAAAGCGCACTTCGGTCGCCCGCGAAGCACATCCGGCCAACACAGCCCACCGCGCCACTCCGAACATCGCCTCCGCGGTCATTCCTAGCAGCCGTGGCCATCGCTATTCCAGAGTCGAGGCCGTGGCGCCGTCCCTTGTCAGGGGTGCCTCCTTGGCGACATCCTGCATGTCTTTGGCGACCTGTTGCGTCGCAGAAGCAGCTTTGGTGGCGGCCGAGGTGGTCGCGGCCACCAATACCTTGGTGAACTCTCTCTGGCTGGCCAGCATGTGATCAGCGAAGTCGAACATGGCGTCGACGACCTCCACTGCGCCGTGCCACCCGACGGGGGAAGTCGGCGTGAACCTGTCCAGACTCTCCGCCCAAATCCGCACGGCGTTGGTGAAGGCTTCTTGGCTTCGGCGGGCAGCGTTGGTCATAGTCTGCTGGGGACTAGTCATGGTCATCCCTCTTGTACCCAGTATGATCAGCAAATTGAGCAGTGAGATCAGAATATTAAGCGGCGGGCAAGGGCGCTTAATCCGGAGATGAAGGATTCCCGAAGAAGAGCTGTCGTGACCGTTACACGTCCCCTAACGGCCCCCTTGCCTGGGTGGGTGCCGCCGTGGCGTGGTCGTCCACTGATGACCATGGACGGGCTCTTCGTCAGAAATAAAATTGCTGGTCGGTGCGGCTCTAGGCGTAGTGTCATAACGTTATGGGGGCCAAGGCGGAGCAGACTCCGCATCTGATTGTGTGCGGTGATAATCCGCTGGCCTACCGCCTCGTCGAAAGAGCTCGTCACTCGAATCAGTGACGAGGTCCGTGATCCTGCCCTCGGCGAAGCAGAATCACGGACCTCGGATTGCGGCGTTACCGAAGGTACGACTTATCGAGGCGCCGGAGCTGAGCGAGGGTGCCTGGTTCCCCCGCTGCACCGTGCTGTCCGACGCCGCGACGGCAGCCCCCTCGTTTGTCGCAGGGGCATTGGGCGAACTGGCGCCCAACTACGTGCGGCTGCCGGGCCGGACGCTCTATGTCGCCCGGCGACGCGATGTCGCTGCGCATCGGGTGATCTGCGCGCTCGCCGACACCAGCGAGCCCGGCAAGCCCGAGCTGCTACCGACCAACCAGGACCACGCCGATCTCGTGCTGGCGCTGGCCGACGCTCAGGCTGGTCTGGGCGTGTGTTGCTGGCACGCCGGATCGGCGTGCCGGTCGTCTTCGGCGACGCTAGCCGGGGAGACACCCTGCGGGCCGCCTACCTGGGCACCAGCCGTGCCCTTGTTGCCGTCACCAACAACGACATCACCAACCTTGAAGCTGCCCTGCACGGACGTGCCCTGAGCAGAGACTTGCGCGTCGTGCTTCGCCTGTTCGACAGCGACCTCGCCGAAGGCGTGCAGCGCAACTTCAACATCACCATTTCTCGAAGCGTGTCCTACCTCGCCGCGCCGGCATTCGCCGCGGCGATGCTGGACCGCCAAGTCCTCGGCACGATCCCGGTTGGCCGCCGGGTCCTCCTGATCGCTGAAGTCCCCATTCACGCCGGCTCGCGACTCGACGGCTCGGCCTGCAGCACCGTCAACACCGCCCGCCAAGTGCGGGTGATCGCAATCCACCGCCACGGCACAGACACCCTGCAACTACCGGCACCCTCAACCACCTGCTCACCAAAGACGATCGTCTGATCGTCCGGGCGACGCGCACCGGACTCGCGGGCATCCTGACTCGACGCGTCATCACTCCGACTGCCGCACCGTGACGCCGGCCAGCAACGCTGGTGATTGTTTTAGCTACAGCTCACTTATCTGAGGGCGACTCCTGCAGGAAGGCCAGGTCAGTCCACAGGTGGTGATCGGAGCCTCAAGGCTTTCTCAGGCAGCGTTGCCGGGACGTGAGTGGGTCGTTCAGAACCCCGGAGGCTTCCGTCACCACGGCTGTCTGATCGACTCGGCAGTCGTCAGGTCAAGATGAAGGGGAGGTCGTCGATGCGGGTTTCCGAGGTTTTCCATTGCGGCTACGGGCATCACCACAACGGGCACGGCCGGTGCGAGCACCGGGAGCACCGGAGTCACCATGAGCATCACGGTGAGCACCATTGCCACGAAAAGCACCACGGCCACAAATGCGGCCACGAGCACCATAGAGACTGCTAGAAAGGGTGCCTCCGGTAGCTAGATGGTTGGCCCGCACTCTGGCACCGAGTGCGGGCCACGATTTTTGAGGCCGTGCTGCTGTGGTCACCGTCCGGCAAGGCTATGAGCAAGCATCAGCCCGCACATGAAGGCACCGACTCCGGCGGCAACGCTGGCGGTGATGTTGACCAGTGCATGGAAGCGGGCGCCGGTTCGGGCCAGGCGCAGGATTTCGTCACTGAAGGTGGAGTACACGCTCAGCGCTCCACGGAACCTGCTGTTGATCAACGCGGTGACCCCTGGACTTGCCGGCAGACCGGCGGCAAGCCGATCAGCAGGCTGCTGACCATATTCACGATCAAGGTGCCCCACGGAAACACCGAGTCGTGACGGGCCTGGATCGCCCGGTCGGCCAGATGGCGCAACGGGCCGCGGCAGCGGCGCCGAGCGCGACAAGAAGCAACGTCACCGCACCGCCTGCGTGCGGCCGGTGTAGCGGATGGCGCGCAGCGTCCACTGCGTGCTGACCGTTCAGGTCGACCACGGGATTCCGCCGGGGGTGTGGCCATGCTGCCGCGATGGCATACCGGCCTAGCGCACCGAGCACTCCACCGGCAGGAATGCCGTGTCAGGATTGTTGCAACCTCGGGCGACAGGACACGGGGATATGATCGCCCGCTTCCCGACGGCAAGGTGGGTTGGCTGTGAACCCAACGGTGCTTCTCACTGCGTTCTTCGCCACGGCAATCGAAGTCATCGAAATGGTCGCGATCGTGGTCGGGGTGGGGGTGGCGCGTTCTTGGCGAGCATCGCTGACGGGCGCCAGCGCGGGCTTGGTCGTCCTTGCCGCGCTGGTTGCAGTGCTCGGTACCGCGGTCCGCGACGTGCCGCTGTCCCCGGTGCGCCTGGTCGTCGGCGCACTACTGCTGATCTTCGGGCTGCAGTGGTTGCGCAAGGGCGTGCTGCGGGTAGCTCGTGACGGATGGGGCGTGGGCCACCGGGCCGCACAGGTGGATTCCACCGAGTTGGTCGAGCACAGATTTGACTGGACGGGCTTCGTGTTGTCGTTTAAGGGCGTGTCTCTAGAGGGCCTGGAGGTGACGGTGATCGTCGTGGCGTTCGGCGCCGCGGCCGGCGCGGTCGGCTCTGCCGTGGCGGGCGCCGCTGCCGCGATCATCGTCCTGGGAGCCGTCGGCGCGCTGACCTACCGGCTGGTGGCCCGAATCCCCCGGCGAGCGCTGCAGCTGTTCGTCGGTGCACTGTTGACCACATTCGGCACGTTCTGGGCCGCAGAAGGCCTCGGTGTGGCCTGGCCGGGCGAGGAGACGGCCCTGCTGGCACTCGGCGCCTTCTACGTTCTGGCGGCGCTGGGGCTGCTGAGTTGGGTCCGTCACCGGTGGCAGGAAACCACACAGCTGGTAGTGCGGCCGGGATCAAGCCCTGGATCGGCTTCGGCCCCGTCTGTCCCAGAGAGGCATTGATGAATGCTGTAGTGCGCGGCATCCGTGCGTTCGTCATGTTCTGGGTGGACTTCATCATCGGGGACGACTGGACCGTTGCCGCCGCGGTGGCGCTCGCCCTCCTGGGTACCTGGGGTCTGACCCGCATGGGGATCACCGCCTGGTGGCTGCTTCCCCTGTGCGTGCTTGCCGTCACCGCGGTCAGCATTCGCCGCACGGCTAACCGGGAACCGCGGCACGACCCGTCCGGGTAAGTCGCCGGGCGGGCGGGGCGGCGAAGCCTGTCATGGCGCCATGGCCGGAAGGAGATTAAGAAGGTGGCCGGTGATCGGTCGACGTCTCGGTCGGGGGCATGGACGTTCGGTAGATCACCGGCCACTGCTGGCTGCTCAACTCTCGTGGGTGCGAGGGTGGGGGGAGAGACCCACGACTTTCGGCGAGACCGCCAGCTTTGGGAGAAGTGAGCTTTATTCAGTTGAGATCACGATCAGCTCGTGTCGAGCATCTCGGCACATAGTGTTGCGGATCGTGGCCGGCTATGGGCCGGTGCTGCGCCCAGCGGGCCTCTGAGTGCGGCTCAACGGCACACGGCTGACCGGCAGAGCCCAACAGAGGGGCCGCTCGCGTCGCGCGGCGTCCCGCTCAGCGCTCACCGAAACCAAGTTTGGGTAAGCGCCGGGCGCAGGCGTCGCGGTCATCCCTGGTTTGCGGCAGGCGTGTGGACGTCCGTGCCATGTCCTGCTGCCCGATTGGGTGACCGGTGGAGCCGGCAGTGAACCGGGTGGTGGGGGGAATCGAACGGGGTATGAGGCGGAGAGGTCGGCGTGATGCGAGTCAGCCCACTTCGCTGCGGCCGTTGATGTTGGGTGAAGGGAACGGGTATGGCATTCGCTACTCCAGAACAAAAGTTCGGGATCAGCCTCAGGTCCAGGTCTCGGACGATCGAGCAGAATTATTCGCTGCTCGCCGGCACCGTCTACGTGCTGGGCGGAATCATCGGATTTTTCATCACCGGGTTTGGTAACTTCACCGAGATGACCAATCACGAGCTTTTTGGGATCTTCATGCTGAACCCCTTCCATAACATCGTGCACATTGGTCTTGGTGCATTTTGGTTACTGGCCGGGTTGGCGCTTACTCCCGCTGGGACGCAGGGAGTGAACATCGCCATTGGTGGTATCTACGCGCTGGCCACCGTGCTCGGCATCCTGGGCTACTTTTCTCTGCTTTCCATCCCGGGCGGCTTGGCTGTCGGCGACAACTGGCTGCATCTGGTAACCGCGGTGGTGACCCTGATCTTTGGTAGTGGTGTGCTGAGCGCAGGCCGCGAGGCCGCAACCGCATAGTTGACCTCCGCGCTGCGGCGCCGGCCAAGCGTTACCCGAGAGTGCCGGGACGGCAGCGAGCCCACGGCCCCGAAATGGTTACTTAGAGTAACTATACAGGGGATGTATCAGCCCACTCGGTGAATCACGCGCAAGCCTGCAACATTGCCGTCGACCTCGGCGATAGGACGGGTAGAGCCCCGTGATGCTGTTGGACCCCCGACCTGGCAGCGTCACGGGGCTTGCCTTATGTGGTGGCCTTCTCCGGCCAGCCAGGCGCTGTTAACGATGCCAGACGCTTGCGAGCTACGGTTTGCTGCGTGACGGTGCGGCATCTTCTGCTTGACCTGGCGGGCGTGCTATGCCGGTTCGACTCGGCAGCGCGGCTTGAGCGTCTCGCCACCGCGTCTGGCCTCGAGACCGCTCAGATCGATGAACGGCTTTACGGGTGCGGCATCGTTGACCAGTGCGACCGCGGCGAGATGGATGCAGCCGACATCCGGAGCGTGCTGCGCGACCAGTTGGGACTGCGCTGCGACGACCTGGAGCTGGCCCGGCTGTGGGCTTCGGCCTTTACCCCGGACGAGCAGGTACTCGCAGTCGTCGACGACGTCGCGCCGGGGGTGACGCGCAGCCTGCTGACGAACAACGACGCTCTGCTTCGCGATGCCCTGCCGCTGGTGCTGCCAACGGTGCATGCCCGGATCGCGATTCCGCTGTTCAGTGCGACCATCCGGGTCACCAAGCCGTCGCCGGCGGCCTTTGCCGCCGGCCTCGCGGTGCTCGGCGCGGCTCCAGCCGACGTGCTGTTCGTCGACGATTCGGAATCCAACATCGATGGCGCCCGGCGGATGGGTATTGCCGCCATCCACTTCACCTCGGCGGAGTCGCTGCGGTCAGAGTTGGCCGGTGCTGGCGTGCTCATCTGACTGTGCTGGAAGCAACCCGGTTGTGCCGACGAAGGTGCCCGGGTACCGCGCATTGGGCGCATCGATCATGCCGTACGGATCCGTTACGTTGCTCGTTAATCAGGCAGGTAGCAGAAGTCGGTGCGCCAGTTGTGTTCGCTATTGAGGAGAACTTGGGGGTGACCAGCTTATGCGCCCGCTGCCGGCCATGATCGTGGGAACCATGGTGCTCATGGGCTCGGTACCAACCGTCACCGGCTGCGTTGGCCCCGTCGGTGGCCAGGTTACGGCGGAGAACTCCTACACAGTCACCGAGCCGGTTACCTCCATCAAGATCGACAACCCGGTAGGGGACACCGAGATCGAGGGCACGGATGCGACCACGATCTCGGTTACCGAACGGTTGCGCTACAGCGGCAACCCGCCACAGACCCGTTACCCCGTAGCTGGCGGGCAGCTCACCTTGAGCTATAGCTGCCCAGGCATCTTCAACGTCAACTCCTGCAGCGTGGCCTACCTCGTCAAGATCCCCCGGCGCCTCGCCGTGCAGATTGATGACCAGGTCGGCGTGATCAAGCTGACCGGTTTGGCGGGGCAGCTGAACCTCAGGTCCGCTACCGGAAATATCGACGCTGCCGGGCTTGCCAGCAACACAGTGACCACCCGGACCCAGGCAGGCGCGATCACCCTGCAATTTAGCGCGCCACCGAGCACTGTCGATGCGCAAACTGAGGTTGGCTCGATCACGGTACGACTGCCGGCGGGTAGCGCTTATGCGGTCGACGCCGGGAGCCAAGTCGGTGCGGCGGACGTGACGGTCCAGCAGGATCCCGGCTCTGTTCACCACATCACAGCCCGCTCCCGGGTCGGGTCGGTCAGCGTGGCCAACGGCTAGCCCACGTCAACTTCACGGTCCAACCAAGGGAACGGACGCGGTGCGCGCGGAGCTGGGATTGAGTGGGTCGATGGTGTAGGGGTCGGGGACGTTTGCCTGATACAGCGAGCGAATCCCGGCATCGAGAACGGCGACCAGCGGCACGGCAAGCAGGGCGCCGATGACGCCGGTAAGCACGAAGCCGGTCGCCACGGGGAGGACCACCGCGAGAGGGTGCAGTCGAACTGCGCGGCCCAGCAGCAGGGGCTGGAGCACATGGCCTTCTAGCTCACCGACCACGATGAGCACCACCACAACCAGCACCGCAGCCAGAAAGCCCTTGGCGACTAAGGCGATCAGCACCGCGATAGCACCGGTGACGATGGCGCCGACGGTGGGGATGAAGGCACCAAAGAACACCAGCACCGTGAGAGGTACCACCAGTGGCACCCCGAGCAGCCATAACCCGAGTCCGACCACGAGCGCGTCGGTGGCTGCCACCACAGTGACCGCTCTGGTATAGCTGACCAGAGCCGCGAAAGCTCGCCGGCCGGCCACGTTCACCCGGTCCCGGGCCTGCCGGGGAACCCCGCGCACGGCGAACTCCCAGATCCGTGCCCCGTCGTAAAGAAAAAAGATCAGAATGAAGATGGCCAGCAGCACGCCTGCCGCGATCTCACCCACGGTGCTGGCCACCCCCAGCGCTCCCGAGGTCAGCGCCTCGCGGCTGGAGCCCAAGGCTCTGATTATGCTGGCGCCCAGGTCGTTCAATCGCGGTACGGACATGTGCAGTGGACTACGTGCCAACCAGTCTCGAATCTGGGAAAAGGTTTGCACCAGCTCGTCTTGAAGCGCGGGTAGTCCGGCCAGGAAGGCCACCACCAGCCCGTAGAACACAGCACCCAGCACTACCAGGCCCCCCACTACGACCACGGCGGTAGCGAGGGCACGGGGAATCCAACGGGGTCGGGTCAGCAATCGCACTGCCGGCGCGAGCAGGGCGGACAGCAATATTGCCACCGCGATCGGGATCACGATGATCTGCACCTTGCCGACGATCCAGCCCAGTGCGCCCATCGCCACCAGGACCACCACCAGCCGCCACCCGATCGCTGCTGCCACCCGCAGCCCGACTGGCACCCGTCCCAACACCTCAGAGCTGTGGACGGGCATCATGCTGCTGCCGACCGAACCTTCCGAGCGCATCCCTGACCCAGCCACCATCACAGTCCCTCATCTCCTCGCTGTCGGAACTTCGTCCCGACCCACCGGATGCCGCTCGCCATAGCCGCTCCCAGCAGTACCCGGACACCACACGACCTCACACCCCTGTTACCCCATGAGGAACGTGGCATATCGCTGCCCCACGCTTATCGTCGTCGGCAGCGGCCGGCACCGCTGCATGGACACGCGGACGGCGTTTCGGGCGAACGGACGCGGGTACACCGTCGCCAGTGCGATGCGAGGAGGCTTGTATGGCGACCGGAGAGACCGGCTTCAGTGACGTGGTTTTTGATCTGATCTCCGTGCAGTACCACTCCCTCAAGGCTGGTCATGACTACGGCCAGTACGTCCGGGATGCGGAAAACGCTGGTCATGCTGAGATCGCGGATTTCTTCCGAGAGGTCATGAAGGAAGATGCCGAGCGAGCGCGGCGTTCGCACGAATTCCTCGCCCAGCTGGAGAAGGCTCACCAAGCGGGTCCGGCGGTCCGTTGATTCCTCGAACCTCCGGCGAGGGCGGTTCTCTACCCTATGTAGCTCCGGCATGACGATACCTGACGAACAGCAGCCGACTTTCGACACGGCGGAACCCGGCAGCGATCATGACCCCGAGGTGGCCGAGTCCTACGCCGCCTCTGTGGGCGTGGATCCTTCACATGATGAGATCCAGCACTACCTCGAGATTGCCGGCGCACCGCCACTGACCGAGCAGCCGGACACTGCACGAACTGACGACGATATATGAGAGCGTCCGGCAGTCTGGGAAGGCTTGTTGCTCACCGTTGCCAGGGATAGCGCGTGCCCTCTCAAGGACGCGCTGCGCGGCTGCGGCGCCTTCATATCCGTCACCGCGGGTATCGCTATCTGTATCGAGGCTGCGGTAAATATCGAAGAAGTTAGCGATTTCGGTGAGCTGGTGTTCCGGCAATTGAGATAGGTCCTCGATCCCTGCGTACGCGGGCTCGCCCTCCGGTACGCACACCAGCTTCACCTCGCGCCCGTGCCCGGTGAAGATCCAAAACACTCCGATGAGCCGAGCTCGAACCCGGATGCCGGGATACGTCGGCTCAACAGCGAGTACTACGGCGTCCAGCGGTTCATGGTCCGACCCCAGCGCGCCGGGCACATAGCCGTAGTCGGCGGCAAAGGCGAAGGCACCGGGTAGCCGACGGGCAAGCCAGATCTGTCCGGTGCCTTCCTCGATCTCGTATTTGTTCCGGCTACCCGCGGATTCTCGATGACTACCTCGATCACCTGCACGCCCAGCAGGATAGGCGCCGCCGCCATCAGCTTTACAAGCTGGCGAGAACCTCTCGGACCTCGACGGTGCGGAAGGTGATACCAGGTGGTGCGTTGCGAGGGCTTTCGCCGACGTGAAACTGGTTGGCTAGCTTCTGCGCCTCATCCTCAGTGTCGAAGATCGCAACCGAGACGCCGCGGCCGCCCTGCGGGGCGAGCCAGTATGCGGCACGGGCGCCATTTTCACGCGCTATCCGCGGTGCATTCGCTTGCAGACGATCTCGAGCTTCGTCCACCGATACGGTGTCCTCGACGTCAACTTCGACGAATACTGCATGCATTGTTCCTCCAAGGCGAGTTGAGGACATATTGGCTGAGTGGTTCGGAGATAACACCTGCATATCGGTTTGGGGCACCCTGACGTCACTGGCAAAGGATTGAGCCACTCGAATAGCGGAGCCATCTCGCGATCCGTGAGCAGCTATCTACGGACTGTCAGAGGTGTCAACGGTCTGTTGGGCGAACAAACGCGAATTTCGTGCAATATGTTTTGGTGTCTTGGGGTTAACTACTAGTGGTCAGTTTCAGGACGGTCACGGTGCCGCTGTTAAGGTTGCTCACGTAGGCTTGGTGACCGCCAGGTTGTATCGCGATGCTGGTTGGTCCAACTCCGGTCGGGATGGTTGTGATAACCCGGTTGGTTGTCGCGTCGATCACCGAGACTGTGTTGCTGCCGTTGTTGACGACGTAGGCCACGTGCCCGTCGGGTGCCCAAGCGATGTCCTGCGGATTTTCTCCTACCGGGATAGTTGCGCTGACTTTGCCGGTCGTCGTGTTGATTTCCGAGACGGAGGCTGCGTTGTAGTTGACATTGGCGACGAGCGGTAGGTGCGGGTTTGCCGCGATGCTATGGGGGCTTGTTCCGACCGGGATGGTCCCGAGGACCCCAAGGGTGGCGGTGTCGATTACGGACACCACGTCGGACTCGTGATTGGCGGTGTAAACGCGGCTTCCGTCGGGAGAGAACGTGATCCCATGGGGGTTCGGTTCGACATTCACCTGCCCGATGACGGTATTGGTTGCCGCGTCGATCACTGAGACGGAAGGAACTTCGTGGTTGGCGACGAAAAGTCGGTGCCCATCGGGGCTGACCGCTACGCGCATCGGCATCCCAGATTGGGGAATTGTGGCGATCACGGCGTTCGAGCCACTGTCGAGCACGTCGATAGCATGGATCGTTCCCTGATCATTGGAGACGGTGACGTAGAGAGTGCGGCCATCCGGTGCGAAGGTGAGGAATCGCGGTGGCCCCGCCGCGATCGGGATAGTCGCGGTCACCTGGTTGACCGCGGTGTCCACTACCGCGAGGGACTGATCTTTCCCGTTGGCGATATAGACGTGCTTACCGTCGGGCGAGGCCGCGACGAAACCGGCGCTTTTTCCGACATCGATGGTGGCGCCGACGGTGGGCAGCGCGACCTGTGGACCACTGTTGGTCACCGCGTTGGGTGACGGTTTTTCCGGGCTTGTTAAGCGCGGCGGCGCGGTGGTCGTCCCAGCGAATACAGCGAAAAGGATCGATCCGGCCAGGGCCACTGCCACGCCGGTACTGACAAGCACTCGTCGTTGGCGGGCACGATCAATGAAGGCGAGCAGGGGTGACTGGTCGCCTTGTCGCTCCTCGTGCTGTGGGGCCGGCGATGGGCAGTCAACCGGCGAAGTGGAATGCGTGGGTGGTGGCGGTGCCACCATAGGCGCACGAGCAGCAGCTTTTGCCGCCTTGACATCCGCGTTGGCGAAGCCGCGTCCGGCTGGTGTCCGGGCAGCGGCAACCTCCACGTGGCGCACCGGTGCGCTCTGCGGTGCGGGTAGGTCAGTCGTACGCTGCCTGGGAATCATGCCGGCAGGATGTTGCGCGGAGATCAACTCCTGCGGGCCGCGCTGTTCGAGCGCAGTGGCCTTCTTCGCTGCTGTCGTTGGGCGCTCGGTTGCGGTGTCAGCTGTGCTGGGTTGGCCTTCGCTGGCCCGGATGCGGTAATGCCGCCCCTCGTGCAGGGGCGACTCATGCTCGGCCAGTTGGCCCGCCAGCATGGCGCTACCCAGTGCGACAACGTGTTGGGGCTGCGAGTCTGCGATCAGTGGACGTCTGAACTCAGCGGAGACCATCTCCGCGACCAAGGGGATGTTGGACGATCCACCGGCCAGCAGCACGGCGCTGAGTTGGTCGGGCTGCACCTGCGCTGACTGCAGGGCTCGCGACACAGCGCTGAGGGTGTGCTCGATCGAGCTTCGTACCAGGTTTTCAAAATCAAGGCGGGTCAGGTGGACGTCGAAGCGCTTGCCGGGCAGCACGACCGGCAGGGTGGCCTCGGCGTTGCTGGACAGAGCCTCTTTGGCCTGGATGCAGGCCTGCTGCAGGTTGTCGAGCGCGGCCGTGGCCTGCGGCCAGCGCTTGTCCAGCCGGTCGAGCGCTCCATGTGTAGTGCGGTTGACATGGGCCAGGATCGCTTGGTCGAGAACGTCCCCGCCGAACCCGTCAATGCGTTCTGGTTCTCCGATGATCCGTACCTGGCCGGAGTGCCTGCCCAGCACCGTGGCATTGAAGGTGGCGCCGCCAAAGTCGTACACCACCACAACATCGCCCTCGTTCCACGGCCGGAATCTGGCGTAGCGCGCCGCGACTGCCTCGGGTTCGGTGACCATGATCGGCCTGCCCAGCCCTGCCTTACGGGCAGCCTGCCCGAAGAGCGCAC
Source organism: Pseudonocardiales bacterium (assembly GCA_019241525.1). Taxonomy (GTDB): domain Bacteria; phylum Actinomycetota; class Actinomycetes; order Mycobacteriales; family Pseudonocardiaceae. The sequence continues at coordinate 27,263 of JAFAWY010000117.1, read as the reverse complement.
GCCGGAAAGGCCCCCAGCCAGCCGGATGGCTCAACACCACGTGCTCGGGTGGCTTGCCCTGGGTCTTGGTGACCTCGTGAACGACGTCGCGCAGCAGGAGACTAACCAAATCTGTGGCCTCGTACGCTTCACCGCCGAGGAGCACCGGCGCGGGGTCGCCTAGCCGGTTGATCACTCCGCGCCCGACCCGGTCCGGGCTGCCCGTTACCTGGCTGTGGGTCCCTACGCCGGTGGCAACACTGCCGTTGTCCCCTCGCGATACGACCGCTGGAGCCATCGTTGCCTGATCAGCTAAGGCAAACATCTCCACGGTGGTCGTTCTGCCGACTGCAGCAGCAACAAAGGTCGCGCCAACATCAATTCCGAGGCTATAACTCACCCAGCTCTCCCCCTGAAAGTAACTCAACGTAACGTCCAACGTCTACGGTCAATCAACAGCATCGAAACACTAGAGCAAACACAGGTGTGCTGTTAATATAGTCACTTCACGTGATCAATCGCACACAAACAGCGAGCAACGACGGTATATGTGCAAATAATTCGGCTCGAAGGAATCTATCTTCCTGTAGATATGACGCAAGCCACGATGGTCTGAGTGTGATTCGTGTTAGCGGCGCGCTCGTCGCGGAAAGGGGTTTTATCGCGATCGGGTACCAAAAGATGAGATTTCTCAGCTTTGTCAGTCGTCATCTTTCCGGCGCTGTTCGACGTGGACGACACGCAGCACGCCCGGATGGCACCAGGATCGGTGGCGTGAGGCCCTGTTAGTTCTCGCGTTACGGTGGACAGCTTCCGCACGATGAGGACGCGAAGTACGCAAGATCGACGGCGTTGATAGCCCGGCGGGTTTGCCGCGCGGCTGCCGCTGCGCTGCCACCGCCGAGGAAGCCAAACGCCAGCAACAGCGCACCAACCTGCGGCCAACCCTGCCCGGAACCGGCCGATACCGCTGCCGCGTTCGTGATCGTCACCAGTGCGCTGTGCCACCATCAACCGCCGCGCTCCAAGCAGCTACCAGCAACGTCAGCACGGCTCGAGACTCCCGGCAACGTCGGCGGATGCCGCCAATTCAATGACTGTTCAGTTACCGGCAATATACATATCGTGAAGAAGTTAGTGAATTGGCTGTGAGTTTGTCTAAATCATTTGCGCGCGGCTCTGACCACGGTTATGCGCGATAAACGGTGTCCTTGGCGGAAGGCGGCGCCAGGGGGGAGATCAGTAATGAGCCTGTGGGATGCGTTACTTGTCGCACTACGTGCGGTGCGTGCCCACTGGCTGCGTTCGGCGCTGACCATGCTGGGCCTGATCATCGGCGTTTCGGCGGTGGTGCTGCTGGCCGCCTGCGGCCTTGGGGTGAAAAACTCGGTTGACGCGCGTATCGAACCGGTGGCCAACAACATCACCATCATTTCGCAAGCTGTGAGTGTCCCCAACGCTCCCCCGGCGCAGCCGTTGACTGACACCGACGCTGACGCACTCCAAAACGCACCCGACGTCGCCAGCATCGCGCCCGCGGTCACGGGTTCACCCACGCCGGGTGCCGCTACCACCGGAACGCTGATCGCCACCAACAACGCGCAAGATCTGACGGCCAACATCATCGGTACCACAGACAACTGGGCGACCACCAACAACCGTAACCTCACGGCCGGGTCATTCTTCGATGACACTCAAGCGCGCCAGGCTGCCCGGGTAGCGGTCCTCGGCCCCACCGCGGCGCGAACTTTGTTCGGGCAACGCTCCGCGGCGCTCGGCCAGACCGTGCAGATCAACCACGTGCCGTTCCGGGTCATCGGGGTCATGGCCAGCTACGGTCAGCAACTGGACAACACCGCGGTCATGCCGCTGGACACCGCCCGCCGGTACGTCTTCGGACACGGGAAGGGCAGTTCCGCCCATCAACTCCACCAGATCACCGCGCGAGCCACTCAGCAAGCCAACGTCCCGGCCGCCATGGCCGAAATCACCGGCATCCTCGACGCGCGCCACCACATCACCAACCCCCAAATGCGCGACTACCAAATTCAAACTCTCGGCTCGCGGCTGACCAGTTTCAACCAGATCGTGACCATTCTGGTGCTGTTTACGCCCGCGGTTGCCGGGCTGTCGCTGGTGGTCGGCGGGATTGGCGTGCTGAACATCATGCTGGTCTCGGTGACCGAACGAACCCGCGAGATCGGCATCCGAAAAGCCATCGGCGCCACCAGCCGGGCTATTCTCAAACAATTCCTTCTGGAATCAACCGTGCTGGCCGGCTTCGGGGGCCTTCTCGGCGTGGGTGTCGGAATCGGACTCGCCTTTCTGGTCCGTGCCATAGCGCCGGCTATTACACCTGCTACTGGCGCCCTGGCCGATTTCACCCCTGTATTGTCCGCCCCGCCTGTACTGGTGGCATTCGCCATCAGCCTCGGCATCGGGCTGGTCGCCGGTAGTTATCCGGCTTACCGCGCCGCCCGGCTACGCCCGATCCAAGCCCTCCGATACGAATAAATCACTGCATGGACTATACGAGGACGTTCACAATGCGAACACTCATCTTCACGCTCGCCCTGACGAGCGCCCTGCTCATCATAGGGATCACGGGTACCTTGGTCGGGATTACTCGCCTTGTTTACCCATCGAACCGTCGTTGTCGTCGATTCGACCGTTGATCACCTTCGATTAAGGTCGGCATCGGTCCCGCCTGATCACTTGCCCGGAGGCCTTCAGGGATCCGGATCCGAAGGCACGTGCCGGCCGACTGCCTCAGACAGGGACCCTACTGGGCATCTATGCCGCGGTTTTGCTCGTCGGATGCCGGTCTGGTGGTCTCGCCGTCACCGCGGGCTGTTAAGCAGACCCGCCGCACCCGCAGTTGCCAACCAACACCGCAGCTGTGTAGCGATCAGCGTGGCCTGCTGTGCCGGAGCGAACAGCGCAAAGAGCACCGATATGGCGGATCGTGACTTTACCCGCACTCTACGCCGTGCTCGTAGGCTGCCGGAGTACCCAGCGCATGGGTTGCGGTCGCGGGCGGGCTACTGGCCCGTGATCACGGCAGTGCGAATTGTCCTGGAGGTACCCGAATACAACGTTGCGTTTGAGCGCTGCGGAGTACGTGGTGACTGAGTTGGTCTGGCTGCGCCAAACGCTGCTGGGTGCTGGCAATCCTTGCTCGTCGTCTTCTTCATGGATTTCCAGCTGCTCGGCCACGCCGCAGTCTTGATTCCGGCTGTCATCCTTGGAGAGTGTTTTGCTCACATCGTTGGACTGGAAACATGAATGGAGCGCTAGCCTCGTCTGGTCGGCGGCGGCGTTTGGTATCACTGTGGCCGTATTCGCAGTCGTTACCTGGTTGCTGGTCCGGTGTACCCACTGGGGGAGGCAGTTTTACAGGATTACTGCGCCTTATTTCCGGCCCGGCTACGAGTGGGCAAGCTGGGTGCCGCTGCTGTCGGTGTTGGTGATGCTGTGGATGACCGTCCTGGCGGTGCGTCTCGACGTCCTGTTATCGTATTGGACGAACGATCTTTTTACTGCGATGCAGGATCTCAATGGGACAGCATTTCGCTATTTTCTGGTGGTGTTCGGCGTGCTCACAACGGTTTATTTTATCCACTCCAGGGTAGAGTATGTCATCGAGCAGGCGTTCATCATCCGATGGCGAAGTTGGCTCAACGATCGCATGGTCGCGGATTGGCTGGACGGGCGCGCCTACCATCGGGGTCACTTCGTGTCCAACCCTGTTGACAACCCTGACCAGCGCATCCAGGAAGACACCACCGCATTCGTTCTCGAGTCGTTGGGATTGTCCCTGGGCGCCGTCCGGTCCATGGTAGCGCTGGCGTCGTTCACGCCCATTCTATGGGGGTTATCCGGCACCTTATCGGTATCCGGGCATGCAATTCCCGGGTCGATGGTTTTCCTCGCCTATTTCTATGTGATTGCTGCCTCGCTCGGCGCTTTCCGGATCGGCCGCCCACTGATCCGGTTGAACTTCCTCAACGAAGGACTCGCCGCATCTTTCCGTTACGCCCTGGTCCGCCTGCGTGACCATTCCGAAGGTATCGCATTCCATCGTGGTGAAGAAGCGGAACGAGCCACCTTAACTACCAGATTTCAGGCTGTCATCCACAACAACTGGCGCATCGTCTTCCGCCTTCTCAAGTTCGATGGATTCAACATCGCCGTCAGCCAGATGGCGCTGGTGGTGCCCTACCTCGTCCAAGCCCCGCGCTTTTTCGCTCAAGCCATCACTCTGGGCGACGTCCAACAAACCACCGTCGCGTTCGGCCAAGTTCACGGTGCCCTGTCTTTTTTCCGTAACTCATACGCCGGCTTCGCTGCTTACCGGGCGATCCTCGACCGATTGACGGGATTGCTGCACACCAACACCCAAACGCGCGCTCTTCCCTCGGTGACTGTGACCGACCGCACCGATGGCCTTGAAGTCGACAACCTGACGGTGCAGCGCCCCGATGGAACGCCGCTGATCAAAAACCTCAGCCTGCGTCTCGATTCCGGCCAGGCATTACTGATCACCGGCACCTCAGGTTGCGGAAAGACCACTCTGCTTCGCAGCCTGGCAGAACTATGGCCGTACGCGCACGGCACCATCCACCGACCCACCGCGGGTCGCGCCCTGTTCCTGCCCCAGCACCCTTACATCCCTCTCGGTCCCCTACGCAGCGCACTGACCTATCCCGAACTGCCGCACACGATCAGCGAGGACCGAATACGCGACGCGCTTGGCATGGTGCAGCTAAGTCATCTAGAAGACCGCCTTGACCAAGAGGTCAACGGGACGGGCACCCTGTCCACCGGCGAACAACAACGCCTCGGCATCGCCCGCATCCTGATCAACCACCCCCGCATAGCGTTACTCGACGAAGCAACATCCGCACTCGACGCGGGACTCGCGCACGGACTCTACGCACTACTCCGCGCGCACCTGCCCCACTGCACACTCATCAGCGTCGGCGATCACAGCAAACTGGCGAGATTCCACACTCATTACCTCCAGCTGCTTGACCAAGGGCGATGGAATGTATCGCTATTGACCGAGAAACTTCCTGACCTCCCGCGCGCTAGTTGATGGATTCGTTCGTATGAGGACATGCCGAATCAATGCGGTCAGCCGGGCGCCCAGGTCGTTCGAAACTGCTCGCCGACGGTGGGTAGAAGTCGAATCGGTGGAAGTGCCGTGAACTCGACGAGACCGGCCAGCGGATAGCCCGGCCAGGTAGCTCGCGTCGAGTTCACGCACGAACCACGGTGGGCGTATGTACACTGATCTGCTGGCCTGCGCAGGCTGCCTGATCGTGGCCGCGGATCTGATTCCCAGTGAGCTTTGAGGTTGTCTCCAGGCTGCTCGCATGTCACCCCGTCATAACTGAGGGCGCAAGTTTCATGTCGACTTTCGCGCGATGAGGGGGTGAGGTTGGTGACAGTGACGGCAGAACGTGAGGTCACGATCGATACTGGCCTAAGGCGGTGGTCGGTCGGGCGGGTCGCCACAGTGGATGTGGTGATACCCGTGTTCAACGAAGAGCGCGCATTACCTGGTTGCCTGCACGTGTTGCGGTCATTTTTGGAGGATCAGTTCCCCTTCGCGTGGACAATCACCGTGGTGGACAACGCCAGCACTGACGGGGTATTGCAGGTGGCAACCGATCTCGCGGCGTCCGACGACCGGGTGCGAGTGGTGCACCTGGACCGCAAAGGACGCGGCCTCGCGCTGCGTACTGCGTGGGCATGCAGCGATGCCGATGTTGTGGTGTACATGGATGTTGATTTGTCAACGAGTCTGGATGCATTGCTACCGTTAGTGGTTCCATTGGTGAACGGCCATTCTGATATTGCGATCGGCTCCCGGTTGGCCCCGGGTGCGCGCACCGTTCGTAGCCCGCGCCGGGAGGTGATTTCCCGGTGCTACAACGCGATGATCCGGCTTAGCCACGGCGCCCGGTTTTCTGATGCGCAGTGCGGGTTCAAAGCGGCCCGCACCGAGGTGATCCGCCCTTTGCTGGCGCACGTACATGACGACGGGTGGTTTTTCGACACCGAACTGCTGCTGCTGGCCGAACACAACGGATTGCGGATCCATGAGGTACCGGTGGACTGGGTGGAAGACGCCGATAGCCGGGTGCGGGTACTGTCCACCGCGCTGGCGGACATCCGGGGATTGGCGCGGGTAGCTCAAGCCAAGATGACCGGTGCGGCGCGGGTGGCAGAGCTACCGCAGCGGCCGGCGCCGCGATGCGCACACCCGGACGTGGTGCTCGCCGCAGGTGGTCGTGGTGAGTTGACCTGGCAGGTAGCGGTATTCGGGCTGATCGGGCTGGTCTCCACGGCCGCCACGGCAGTGTTGTATGCGCTGCTGCGCTCCTGGTGGCCGCCGCTGGTGGCGAATCTCGCCGCGCTGGTGATGGTGACCTTGCTCAACACCGAAGCAAACCGGAGGCTGACCTTCCCCAGCGCCGCGACCTCAGGCCGGCGGGTTCACCTACAGGGACTGGTCGTGTTCGGGTTGTATTGCGGGCTGACATCCGGGGCGTTGCTGTGCTTGCAGGCATGGGACGCACACCCGTCGCGATGGCTGGAGGTAGCGGTGCTGCTGGGTGCCACAGTGCTGGGCACAGCGGGGCGTTTCGTGCTGCTGCGCTCCTGGGTCTTCCGTGCCCGCACCGTGCCCATGACCGGCGAGGCAGGCACCCGATGACCGCAACGATCAAGGCTCCCGAGCCAGTCGCCACGCTGCACCCAGCCCCGGCACCTGCCGTCTCCGGTAGGTGGCGCGCGCCAGCCCTGGCCGCGATCTGCGCGGTGGCGGCGGTGCTGTATGCGTGGCGAATCGGCGGTGAGGGGTGGGGTAACCCGTATTACTCGGCTGCGGTGAAGTCCATGTCCGCCAGCCTGACCAACTTCGTATTCGGTTCGTTTGACCCGCTCGGCGTGGTAACGGTGGACAAGCCGCCGATGGCGTTTTGGCCGATGGTGGTCTCCGCTGCGGTATTCGGCTATCACGGATGGTCACTGCTACTACCCCAGGTCGTCGAGGGGGTAGCCGCGGTGTGGTTGCTTCATCGCACGGTGCGCCGCTGGGCCGGCGAGCACGTAGCCCTGGTGGCCGCGCTGATATTCGCGCTGACCCCGGTCACCGTGGCGATCAACCGGGACACCAACCCAGACACGCTCATGGTGCTGTTGCTGGTAGCGGCGGCTTACGCATTTACCCGCTCGGTGCAGCGTTCCGTTTCAGCGGGCAAGGCGACCCGCTGGCTGATGTTGGCAGCGTTGTTTCTGGGGTTGGGCTTCATCACCAAAATGCTGCAAGCCTGGATTGTGGTCCCGGTCTTCGCGCTGGCCTACCTGGTCGGTTCCGCTGCGCCGGTGCGCCGCCGGATCCTGGACCTGCTCGGGGCCGGTGCCGTGCTGCTGGCCAGCTCAATGTGGTGGGTCGCGCTGATCAGCTTCTGGCCCTCCCCCAAACCCTACATCGGTGGCAGCACCGATGGATCCGTCCTTAACCTAGTGATCAACTACAACGGTCTGGGCCGTATCTTCGGCCGGGAGACCGGCCGCCAGATGCTCAACGGCCCGGCCCGTCCGGCTGGCTTCGGCGCCGGTGGCGCCGTGCCGTGGGGTGGTCGAGGTCCCGGGGGCGGATTTGGCGGCGGTGCCGGGATCACCCGCTTGTTCGGCGAGCAGGTCGGTGGCCAGATCAGCTGGTTGCTGCCGCTGTGCCTGCTGGTGCTGATCGTGGCTGCTATCGGTGGGATCCGCCGGCTGCGGTCGCCGATCCCGGGAGATCCGGTACGCCGCGCTGGTTGGGTGTTCTGGGGTGGCTGGTTACTGCTGGTGGGGTTGGTGCTCAGCTTCGCGAAAGGAACCTTCCACCCGTATTACACCACCGAGATGGCCCCAGCCGTCGCCGCGGTCGCCGCCGCCGGGATAGCTCTGATGTGGCACCACTACCGCCGCCCGGAGGGGTACCGCTGGATGCTGCTACCAGTGGCGGTGACGCTGACGGCGGCTTGGGCTTGGGTACTGGTCTCCCGGAACTTGTCCTGGAACGGTGGGCTGCGTTACGCCGTCACTGGCGCCGGGATTGCCGCAGTGGTCCTGCTCGTGGTGGGTAGACGTTCGGTAGCGGCAACGCGCACGGGTCTGCCCAGGGTGGCCTTGGCGCTGAGCGTGGTCGCGCTGCTGCTTGCCCCCGCGGTGTGGTCCACCGCCACGGCGTTCGCGTCCAGCAGGGGCGCACTGGCCCAAGCCGGCCCGCCTGGCTCCGCCTTCGGCCGAGGCAGGCAAGGTCGTCCGGCCGGCGGTGAGTTGCCGGCGCAGTTCCGCGGCGCCATGGCCGGGGATCTGACCGCTGATCAACGCAAGATCCTTACCTACGCCCAAGCCAATTCTGCGGGCACGCCCATCACCCTGGCAGTGGAGGGTGGAGCGATGGCCACCGAGTCCTACCTCATCCACAGCAACGCCGTGGTCGTTGGCATGGGGGGCTTCAGTGGGCAGGATCCCGCTCCGACCGTCACCACGCTCGCTCAATGGGTGCAAGACGGCAAGCTGCGGTTCGTGCTCGCCGGCACCGGCCGGGATAGGCGTGGCCCAGCTGGCCCCGGAGGCGGGCGTGGGCTATCGGCCCAGCGCACCCAATGGGTGCAACAGCATTGCACCGTGGTCAACCCCGCTGCTTACGGCGGTGCCACGGCGACCCCATCCCCGTTCTCGGGACCTGCCGACCGCGGCGGGGTTCTGTACGACTGCCTACCCGGTCAATGAGTATCAGTCAGTAGCAGTGCCTTCCCCGCGGAAAGGATCCACCGGGTTCCCAGAGAACCCGGTGGATCTCTGCCTGTCGCCGGCTCGTGCCGTGAACTCGACGCTGGCGATGTGGTCAAGCCATCTGAAGGTCGGTTTCGTCGAGTTCACGGCACTTCTGCCGATTGGGCAACCACCCCGAATCTGTCGAGGGCGCACAAACAATCTTGTATCAAGTCAGTGCTAGGCGGCGTTACGGGCCTGGTGCAGGGACAAGATCCGGTCGGCAGGGCCGGTCTGAGACCACCTACCCGAGGTCATGGTCCAGGTGCGCCCGTCAAAGGTCACCCGGTCAATACCGAGACGGGAGGCGTGGGCGACAAGCCAGCTACCGATCGACCAGCCGCGGGCCTCGGTGTGCATCCCGCTTAGCACGGCGGTGCCGAGTTCGGCGGTGGCGGTAGCGACCAGGTCGGCGCTTGGTGAGCTGGTCCGCAGGCCGCGACAGGTCAGTGCTGCGGGTACCTCACCAGTGAGGGCCGCGGCACCGGCTCGCGCCCACGGTTCCCACTGCGCGTAGGCAGACGGCGCAGCAGACCGCTGGACCAGTTGGGCGGCGTCGGCGACGCTGAGTTGAGCCCACTCCGGTCGATCCCGAAGCTCCTGGTAGAACGCGCTGGCTGCATAGACCGGGTCGAGAATCTGCTCGCGTGTACCCCATCCCTGGCTGGGGCGCTGCTGGAACAACCCTGCGGAGTCCCGGTCGCCGTCGGGCAGGTTGCGCAGGCCAGACTCCTGCAGTGCTGCGGCCAGCGCAACGGTGACGGCGTGGTCGGGCATTCCTAACTGGAGACCCACTGCGGCAATGGTCGCTGCATTGTCGGCCTGCTCTGCCGACAAAGTGAAAGTCACTGGGGTGTCGGAGGGCGCGCCCAAGATTGCCCTGACGGTGCAGCCTGGTGTTTGACCAAGATTGTGCAGGAAGGGCCACACGGCCACCGCTGCAGCGACGAGCACCACGATCACGGCCAGGACGACCAGGCTTCTGCGACTATTCCACACGGCGGCTCTCTACGGCATCTTTCTTGTGGGCCCAGGCTATGGGAACGGTCCCGGGCTATCACCACGTCCCTATTCCTTCTGCCCGTCATTTGTTAGGCCCACCTTTCCAGGCGAGCAACAAGTCAGGAATCGAAGGGTCGCTGATACTCCCGGCGCTATCTTTCGGAGCGGGGGCGAGAAGCTTTCGTAAGGACAAATTCTCAGGCTCCCGGGCGCTCACGGTCACCTTCTCACCGACAGTCAGCCGTCGTGGTCATCTCCCAGCTAACTCTGAGGTTGTCTGAAGCTTGCTCGCACCTAACCGCCGCATAACGGAAAGCGCAGCATCGCCTGCTGTACCTGATCAAGGAGGAGGGACCAATGACCAGCATCACAGGCTGGGATCGTGCGGGGATGGGGAGGACGGTGGCAATCGGGATGATCAGCGCCTCGGTTGCAGTCGGTGTGGCGGCGTGCTCGGGTGCGTCGAGCAACCCCAGCGCTACCCCGACCACGACAACGCCATCTACCGTGACCGCGCCACCTACAACGGCGCCGGGCAGGTCGGGCCACGGCCGTGGGTTGATCGGCACGATCACTGCTGAGAACGGTTCCACCTGGACGGTCAACGCCAGAAACGGCACCGCGTACACCGTCACCATCACACCTCAGACGCAGTTCGGCAGCAGGCGGACACCCGGTACCGCGCAGCAGTTCCCGGTCGGTAGCACCGTGCGCGTCAGTGGTGCCACCAACGGCAACACGGTTACGGCGAGCCGGATCACGGCGGCCAGACCGGCAAACTCGACGAGCACACCACCCAGTTCCCCACCGAGCTGATCGGGTGTGCTGTGTTCCTGAGCGGGCCGCGCCTGAGCGCTCCCTGTGGTAGGGGTGGTTTATGGACTACGTCGCTCTCGGTACCACCGGCTTGCAGGTTTCCCGTATCTGTCTCGGGTGCATGAGCTACGGTGAGCCCGGCCGTGGTGCCCATCCGTGGTCGCTCGGCCCGGAGGCCGCCGCGCCGTTTTTCCGCCAAGCGTTGGACGCTGGAATCAATTTCTTCGATACGGCCAACGTCTACTCAGCCGGTAGCAGCGAGGAGATCGTCGGCCAGGCTCTTCTGTCTGAAGTCCCCCGGGAAGAAGTCGTCATCGCCACCAAGGTCAACGGCCGCATGCGGCCCGGGCCCAATGGTCAGGGACTGTCCCGCAAGGCCATCCTGACCGAGATAGACCACAGCTTGGCTCGGCTCGGCACTGACTATGTCGATCTCTATCAGATCCATCGGTGGGATTACGGCACACCGATCGAAGAAACCCTCGAAGCCCTTCACGACATCGTCAAAGCTGGGAAGGCTCGCTATATCGGTGCGTCGTCGATGCACGCATGGCAGTTCGCCAAGGCCCTCTATACCGCTGACCTGCATGGCTGGACGCGCTTTGTCAGCATGCAGAACCACTACAACCTGTTGTACCGAGAAGAGGAGCGCGAGATGCTCCCCCTGTGCGTCGATCAGGGCGTCGGTGCCATCCCCTGGAGTCCGCTGGCCCGAGGCCGGTTGGCCCGTCCGTGGGTAGAACAAACCGCCCGTTCGGAGATCGACGAGTTCGGTCGCTCCCTCTACCGCGAACACGACCGGGCCATCGTCGATGCGGTGCTCGCCGTGGCCGCCAAGCGGGGTGTCCCGCCGGCCCAGGTCGCGCTGGCGTGGCTGCTCAGTAAGCCGGGAGTTGACGCACCCATCGTCGGGGCGACCAAGCCTCACCATCTTGCCGATGCTGTCGCCGCCGTGGACCTGCGCCTGGACGACTCGGAGGTCGAGTTGCTGGAAAAGAACTACCAGCCGCACGCCGTGGTCGGGTTCAGCTAGTACCCAGTTCGGGCACCGCCTTCTCCACTGTGCAGCGATGACGTGGCCGAGCCGTAGCTGTGCTTCTGTCCATGGCAGTTCCCCCGGTGCGCATGTGCGGCGAATAATCTGTAGTCCATGTCGAGATTGCGGATACTGGTGTGTCGACGGTGGATGCCTCTCGCGGTAGCGGCGATCCTGGCGTTCGCCCCAGTGTCGGGGTGTGGGTCTTCGACCAGTGCACCTCGTACGGGCGCCGCAGTGCCCACAAGCCGCACGCCGCTACTCCCGCCACCGGGAACTGTGCTGCTCACAGGTGCGGTCAGGCAGCCGTCCCAGATCACGGTCGATCAGCTTCACCAGATGCCCCTGCACACCGTTGAGGTCTCATTCCAGAATGACAAAGGAACCGAACACCACACCGAGGTAGGGGTGCCGCTCGCGCAGTTGATCCCCTCCAGTGGGCTGGCCACGCGCGATAAGAAAAGCGACTTACTGTCTTTTGCCATACTCGGCGTGGGTGCCGACGGGTACCAGGCCGCAGTCTCCTATGGTGAGATCTCTCCGGACTTCGCCAATAAGGACGTCTTAGTCGCGATCACCGAGGACGGCAAGCCACTGAACCGCCCCCGGCTTGTCGTGCCCGGCGATGTCAAGGGCGGCCGGTACGTGATCAATCTCACCGAACTGCACGTTAGCCGGCTCACTCCGGCTTGAAGCGACCAAAGCCGCAGCGCTCCACTTCTTTTGTCCTCATACATCGAGATAACCCACGCCCGTCGTTGCCGCAGCATCCAAGTATCCCCTGCCGGTCTGGTTGTCTTCGGCGGTGGACACACCCGACTGTGCTCGACTATTCCCGCCGTGAGCCGCCGCAGGAGCAGGAGTGGGTGCGGTGGCTGTGGACGGTGCCAGCTTCCCGGCAACCGCTCCAGCGCCCTCAATCAACAGGGGCATCGCACCTAGCAGCTCGGCACCGGTTTTGTTGAGGCGCGTGACGCCTGGACCGATCACCTGAGCCTGCCCGACAATGGTTCGCGCACTCTGTAGGCAGTCACCGAGATTGTCGGCCGTGCGGTTAAGCAGCACGCCGACCTTGAACAGATAAATCGCCAGTGCCGCGACCACCAATCCAATGACGATGACGGTCAAGACCACAAGAGTCATCGTTCGCCCCTTCCCGGAGAACCCATCGAGGTTTTCAATGCCCGGCCCCGCCATGGGGAGACCGTTGATCGCCTCGACGTCCACGGCGAGCCGACCAGTACGCGATCGGCGATTCGCTGCGTTCGTCACGGCGACCATGCGCGTGGCCGGTGACCACGCGGGGCAGATGCACACGCGGCCGGCTGGCGGGTGCGGCCACCCCCGATCATGCTTGCCAGGCAATGCTGTACCCGATAGATGCGGACTGTCAAGGTATATTTCTCCGCATATGCGTATCAGCGCAAGGTGAGTCACCGCTGATACGAATCGGCTTGTGGCCCGCCCGGAGCCGGCTGATTACCACCGCGGGCAACTCGCGTTCGACGCTGCCCCGCCTCGATGGGTGTGGGACCCATCTCTGCGCGTGCAGTTGGCGGGAGCTGTCAGGGTCGCCTTAGCGTGCGGAGCCGATGGGACGCCTCGATCTGCAATCGAGGCGTCGAGCGTAGTTGCGTCTGCTTGCGTGAGTCGGCAGCACGACGCCGCGGCCGGCCGCGGCCGGGTCCACCGGTATCTCCGGACCCATCGTGCTACCTCCAACGTGTGTGCCACGATGCCGCCCATGATTCGGGCTGCCATCTACTGCCGCCTTAGCCGAGACCGCGCTGGCGCGGCCCTGGACGTGGTCAGTCAGGAGGAAAACTGCCGGGCTTTGTGTGCGCGGCGAGGCTGGATGGTCGCCAACGTCTACGCCGATGACGACACCGGCGTCTCCTCGGCCAAACCTCGCCCGGCCTGGCGACGGTTAATCAGTGATGTGGAGGCCGGTGCGATCGATGCTGTGGTGGGCTGGCACGTTGACCGGCTCACTCGTTCATCGCGCGAGCTGGAGGATGTCGTCGGCCTAGCGGACAAACACGGCGTGGAACTCGCGACTGTCACCGGCGAGATCGATCTCAGCGACCCGGCAGGCCGGCTGGTTGCCCGGATGGTAGGCGCGGCCGCGCGATACGAGGCTAAGCAGAACGCAGAATGTTTGAAGCAGCGGCGTCGTCTGGCCGCTCAAGCCCGTTCGATGGCAGGTTGGGGAACGCGCCCATTCGGATATTCCAGCGATCGCATCACCGTGGTCGATACCGAAGCAGCCATCATCCGGCAATGTGCTGCTCGAGCGCTGGCCGGTGAGTCGCTTGCTCGTATCTGCCGCGATCTCGCCGTATCCGGGGTCACTACCCCGGGCGGAAAGTGGTGGATGCCCACGACGCTCCGGCAGCTTTTGGTATCGGCCCGGATTAGCGGACGGTGCGAGCGGATCCACCGCGGCAGTGGCCACAGGATGCGGCCAGTCATCGGAGAAATTGTCGCGGATGCCGGATGGCCTGCGATCATTTCTGCCGTCGATTCGGATCGGCTGCGCGCCTTGCTTGCCGATTCGAATCGCCGCAATTCGAATCCCGCCAACGGGGGCCGTGACCTATTTCGCGCCATTCTTCAGTGTGGGCCGTTCTGCGAGCTGTGCCAGGACGGCATGATCGGTCGATTCTGTGACGGGCCAGGTCGCCACGTATGCATTCATGCGGCAATAAGCGACCATCGCAATCTGTGGTTCAACACTTTTAGGCGGTTGCTGGCAGACGGTGTTGGTCAGGTCGTTCGACGACGTGTCCGCTGACAATCGTGCTAGATCCGATGAAACTCGGCCACGGGTGGCGTTGGCTACCGCGATGGTTTGACGTGAGTGCAAGCTCGATGGAGTGGATGACAAGACTGTTCTTGACGCCTTGGCCGAGCTGCGGGCCCACACCCGGCAGCGAACCGAGGCGCTGTGCCAGCAGGTCAACGCGATCACCGACGCGTCCCAGTTCACCACCCATGACGATGAACACGATCCAGAGGGTGCGACGGTCGGGTTCGAGCGGGCACAGGCTCAGAGCCTGCTCGCCGCCGCACGCCGCGATCTTGCTGCCATAGACCATGCCGAACGGCGCGTGCGGGCGGGTAGCTATCTCACGTGCGAGCGGTGCGGTGGCCCCATCGCCGAGCAACGCATAGTCGCCCTGCCTACCGTCTCGACCTGCATCGACTGTGCCTCCCGGCCACGTCGCTAACCACGAGCACGATTGGCATGGCCCGTAGTCACCATGCTCGCCGCGCCGTCGCTCATCCGCACCGCTCAGATGGTCCCAACCTCACCCATCACACGCCCCATGGTCGTTGACGAAGTTCGCCATCAGTTGGACACATCTGCTCAGCCGCACCTCGATGCTGCCTGTCGCATAACCCGCGCCCTGCATCCAGAACGGGGAAGCGACACGCACCGTCACGAGATCGACACGATATCTTTGATTGCGATTAGCTCTTATTAGGATGTATCTTCCCCAGTATGACGAGCCTTGAGTCAGCCTTGCTGGGCGATGAACTCATGGGGACCGTGGCCGCGCTCCGACGCACGGTGCGCCGGCGGTTGCGGACGGCACTACCCGGGCCACCACTGCGGGGAGCGCAGCTGGAACTGATGCGGGTGGTGGAGCAGCAGCCGGGTATCGGGATCGGGCCGGCTGCGCGTGTATTGCACCTGGCCGCCAACACTGTCAGCACGCTGGTGGACCAGCTCATCGACCTGGGGATGCTGGTGCGCGACACCGATCCGGACGATCGTCGCGCCGCCCGGCTATGGCTGACCGAGTCGGCGACGCAGCGATTGGCGGCCGGGCGCCAGGCCCGCATGGAACTCATGACGCAGGTCGTCGCCGGCCTTTCCGCTGCCGAGCGGGAGGCGCTGGCCCAGGCGCTTCCTGCGTTGCGCGCCCTGCTCGCCGCCCTGGACGCTCTGGAGGACTGATGACTACGCGTACTGTGCCGCCGGCCGTGCGGGTCACCGGGGTCCGGCACCGCTTCGGAGACACCGTCGCCGTTGACGGGGTCGACTTCGACGTCGCCGCCGGCATGGTGTTCGGCTTGCTCGGGCCCAACGGCGCGGGCAAGACCACCACCTTGCGCATGATCACCACGCTGCTGCCGGCCCCGCCGGGGACGATCGAGGTCTTCGGGCTGGATGTGGCGCGGCACAAGCTCGCCGTCCGGCGCTTGATCGGCTACGTCCCCCAGCGGCTTTCCGCTGATGGGGCGCTCACCGGCTGGGAGAACGTGGCCCTGTTCGCCCGCCTGTACGACGTACCGCGGGCCCGGCGGCGGCAGGTCGTGGATACCGCGCTGGAGTCGGTCGGACTCGTCGACGTCGCCGGGCGCACCGCAAGTACCTACTCCGGCGGCATGATCCGCCGGCTGGAACTCGCCCAAGCCCTGGTCAACGCACCACGGCTGTTGATGCTGGACGAGCCGACCATCGGCCTGGACCCGATCGCCCGCACCAGCGTGTGGGAGCGAATCCTCGAAGTCCGCGCGAATACCGGGATGACCGTTCTGGTCACGACCCATTACATGGACGAAGCCGACCAGTACTGCGACCGGATAGCCCTGATGCACCACGGCCGGATCCGGGCCATGGGCACCCCGGCAGAACTGAAGGCCAGCGTAGACCCTGACGCCACCCTGGACGACGTGTTCCGAGCCGTCACCGGCGACGAATTGCGCAGCAGCCCCGGAGAAAGGATGCGCGATGTCCGAGCAACTCGCCGTACCGCTCACCGGCTGGGGTAAACCGACCCCGCTGTCCCTTTTTCGCCTCGCCATTTCCCGGATCGCCACCATGAGCCTGGTCGAGGTGCAAAAGCTGCGCCATGACCGCACTGAGCTGTTCACCCGCGCGATTCAACCCGCCCTGTGGCTCATCATCTTCGGTGAAACCTTTACCCGGCTGCGAGCCATCCCCACCGGGCACATTCCATACATCGACTACCTGGCACCTGGGATCATTGCCCAATCCGCCTTGTTTATCGCGATTTTTTATGGCATCCAGGTCATCTGGGAACGCGACGCCGGGGTGCTGGCCAAACTCATGGTCACCCCGACTCCGCGAATCGCGCTGGTCACTGGCAAGGCCTTCGCCGCATCGATCCGCGCCCTCATCCAAGCCCTCGTCGTACTTATTCTCGCGGCCCTGCTGGGCGTAGCGCTGACCGATAACCCACTCAAACTGTTGGGCATGGTGGCACTGGTCAGCCTTGGCTCGTGCTTTTTTTGCTGCCTGTCGATCACCATTGCCGGATTGGCACTCACGCACGACCGGCTCATGGGTATCGGGCAGGCCATCACCATGCCGCTTTTCTTCGGTTCCAGCGCGTTGTACCCGATCAACCTTATGCCCGACTGGCTGAGATTCTTCAATCTGATCAATCCGCTTGGATACGAAGTTGACGGATTAAGGGGGTTGCTGATCGGAACACCGGCGCAACTTGGCCTCGATTTCGGAGTCCTGGCCTTGGCGTCCATATTCATGATCAGCATCGCCTCGGCGCTGCTCGTCCGGCTGGCGCGCTGACCGTGCCTACACCTGCAGCCGAGGTAGGCCACATCACTGGGTCGGGAGGCGTATCCGGCCCGTCCAGCGGCGGGCCGGATGCTCCCCTCACCCGGCCGGCGCACCAGTCGGCAACCGGAAGGCGAGGATGGATCCGGCGGCTGACCGGATACGTGCTCAAGCACCGGCGCAACGTGGCACTCGCCTTGACCGGCGCGTTACTCGGCAGCGCATGCCAGGCACTGGTGCCGCTGATCTCCCGGCAGATCATCGATGGAGTCATCGTCCGGCGCGACTCACCGCTGTGGCCATGGCTGGCGTTGCTGATCGGGGTTGCGGTCGCCAGCTTCGGCTTGGCTTACCTGCGCCGCTACCGGGGTGGGCAGGTCGGCTTGCAAGTCCAGTACGACCTGCGCAACGCCATGCACGATCACTTGCAGGTGATGGACCTGGACAACCTCGGGCGAATGCCCACCGGCCAACTTGTCGCCCGAGCCAATTCCGACGCCATGCTCGTCCAGGGCTTGCTCAATTTCTTCCCGCTGATGAGCGGCAACGTGCTGCTGATGCTGATCTCGTTGGGGGTCATGTTCTTCCTGTCCCCGCTGCTGGCCATCGTCACCCTGATCGTCGCGCCGGTGCTTGTCGGGATCTCCTACCGGATGCGCTCGCGGGTGTTCCCGGCGAGCTGGGATGCCCAGCAACGGGAAGGTGACGTCGCACAAATCGTGGACGAGGACGTCAATGGCGTGCGCGTGGTCAAGGCCTTCGGCCAGGAGGATCGGGAACTCGGCCGCATCGTCGAGGCAGCCAAGTCGCTTTACGGTGCGCGGATGCGAGCGGTCCGGCTGCAGGCGCTTTACCAGCCGTTGCTCAAGGCGATTCCGTCACTCGGCCAGGTCGCTATCTTGGCCTTCGGTGGTTGGCTGGTGTTGCGCCACCACCTGACGCTGGGCACGTTCCTCGCCTTTTCCACCTATATCGCCCAGTTCGTCGCACCAGCCAGGCAGTTTGCCGGCGTCATCGCCGTCGCCCAGCAGGCCAGGGCCGCAGTGGAGCGCATTTTCCAGCTCCTGGACCTTCCGCCGGCCATTGCCGACGCCCCGGATGCGGTGCAGCTGCCCCAGTCACGCGGGGAGATCGCTTTCCGCGGCGTGCATTTCGGCTACGGTGACGGCCCCGCGGTGTTGCGTGGTTTCGACCTGCATATCGCGGCCGGAGAACGGGTCGCCATCGTCGGGCCCAGCGGCAGCGGCAAATCCACCGCGGCGATGCTGCTGTCCCGCTTCCACGATCCAGACGCTGGCAGCGTGACAGTGGATGGCCATGACTTGCGCACTGTGACCTTGAAGTCCCTGCGCCGCCAGGTGGGCGTGGCTTTCGAGGAAAGCTTCCTGTTCTCCGACACCGTCCGGGCAAATATCCGCTACGGCCGCCCGAGCGCCACCGACGAAGACATCGAACAAGCCGCGCGGATCGCCCATGCGCACGGATTCATCGAGGAACTGCCGGGCGGCTACGACACGATGGTCGGTGAGCGTGGTCTGACCCTGTCTGGCGGGCAACGCCAACGCCTCGCGTTGGCCAGGGCGATCCTGGCTGACCCGCGGATCCTGATCCTCGACGATGCCACCAGCGCCATCGACGCCAAGGTGGAAGAGGCCATCCATGACGCCCTGCGCGGCGTGCTGGCCAACCGCACGACGGTGCTGATCGCACACCGCCGGTCCACGCTGCACCTGGCTGATCGCATCGTCGTGCTCGATCAGGGCCGCATCGCCGACCAGGGCACGCACGAGGACCTCATCGCGCGCAGCACCCTCTATCGCAGACTGATCTCCGGGCTCCAGGACAGCGCAGACCAGGTGGAGAACCAGGTCATAGACCAGATGCTGACCACAGGTCTCGGCACCCGTACTGACTCCGCGTGGACCGGCGACGGCCGCGCCCGGGGCACCGCGAACGCGCGCCCGCACACGGTGGCCACGATCGGCGCCCCGAGCATCGGCCCCGGCCTGGGTGGCGGGAGTGGCTGGCGTCGCAACCTCGCTCCAAGTCCCGAGCTGCTGACCCGGGTCGCGGCGCTTCCCCCAGTGCGGGACTTCGCGACCTTGGACGCTGCTGACATCGCCAGGGAATCGCGCCGTGATCGAAATTTCCGGCTGGCCGGATTGCTTCGTGAGTTCCGCCGACCACTATTGGTCGGCCTGCTGCTGGTGGTCCTCGACGCGCTAAGCGGACTGGCCGGACCGGTGCTGGTCAAAAACGGCGTCAACAATGGGGTGTCGACCGGTTCCCAAGCCGTGGTCTTCCTGTTCTCCGCGATGTTCCTCGTCGTAACCCTGGCCAACCTGATCGACCAGGTCGGCGAGACTTTCGTCACCGGCCGCACCGCCGAGCGGATCATGCTTTCATTGCGGATCAGGATCTGGGCCCAGCTGCAACGCCTCTCGCTGGACTACTACGAGCGGGAAATGGCCGGTCGGATCATGACCAGGATGACGACCGATGTGGACCAGTTCGAATCGCTGATGGAAGACGGACTGCTCTCCGCACTGGTCTCGCTGGTCACCTTTGTCGGGGTTGGCGTGGCTGTTGTGCTGCTCAACACCAAGCTCGGTCTGTGTGCATTGACCGTCGTCGTCCCGCTCGCGATAGCGACGGTCATCTTTCGCCGGAAATCGGCCCGCCTTTACGACCTGGCGCGGGACCGGATCGCCATTGTCAATGCGGATTTCCAGGAGAGTCTGTCTGGGGTGCGCGAGTCTCAGGCGTTCACCCACGAGAATGAGACAAGCAAGCGATTCCACCGGCTCGGCTACGACTATCTCGCTGCCCGCGTTGGCGCGCAACGGCTTGTTGCCACTTACTTCCCGTTCGTACAGTTTTTGGCCGCCATAGCCGATGTCATCGTGTTCGCCGTCGGCGCAGGACTGATCGCCTCTGGGCAGTTCACGATCGGCGCACTGATCGCATTTCTGCTCTATCTCGACATGTTTTTCACGCCGATCCAGCAGCTGTCTCAAGTGTTCGACTCCTGGCAGCAGACCCGGGTCTCGGTCGGCCGGATCGCCCAACTGATGCGTTTGGACACTTCGACACCGCTGGCCGAGCATCCCCAGCCAACTCCCCGCTTCCGCGGTGAGCTCACTCTCGTCAACGTGCGTTTTTCGTATCCCAGGTCATCTGCTGGCGGGTCGGCGGAGCTTGGGAGCGCCAGCGTGCACACCGGGGAGCGGCTTGGCCCGGCCGATGCCCGCGTCCTGGTCTCGACCGGTGCCCGGATCGCGAAGCCACCCGAGGCGCTGCGCGGCATCAATCTGCGCATCGCGCCGGGGGAGACGGTTGCCATCGTCGGACAGACCGGGGCGGGTAAATCGACTTTGATGAAATTGCTGGCCCGGTTCTACGATCCCGACGAGGGCAGCGTGCAAATCGACGGTCACGACCTGCGGTCGTTGGATTTGCGCTCGTTTCGCCGCCAACTCGGTTACGTGCCCCAGGAAGGCTTTCTGTTCACCGGGACGATCCGGGACAACATCGCCTACGGCCGGCCGGACTCTACCGACGTTGAAGTGGAGGCATCCGCGCGTGCGGTCGGGGCACACGAGTTCATCGCCGCTCTGCCCGGCGGTTATCACCACGAAATAACCGAGCGGGGGCGCTCACTATCAGCTGGGCAGCGTCAGCTGATTGCATTGGCGCGTGCGGAGCACGTCAACCCCACGCTGTTACTCCTCGATGAGGCGACGGCAAACCTGGACCTGGTTACCGAGGCACGCGTAACGGAAGCAATGCGGCAGATCGCGCGCAACCGGACCACCGTTGTCATTGCACACCGCCTGCCGACGGCAAAATCGGCCGATCGCATCATCGTGCTGCACCAAGGCCAGATCGCCGAAGTCGGGTCACACGAGCAGCTGGTTGGCGCCGGCGGTCCTTATGCCTCGATGTGGAAAGCTTTCGAACTGGTCAGCAGTTCCCGTCCGGCCTTATCCGTTTAGGCGCCGGATAGTCATCGAGGTTTCGTTAGCGTGGTCTGGCTGCTGGCTGGGCGTGGCGAAGAGAGCCGCTCGCGTCTTCCTCCACGTCCAGAGCGGCCAGCAGCGCGCGGAGCGCGGGAACTGCCTTGGTGAGAGCCTGCCGGTCGGTGTCCGGAAGACCGGCCACTCCCTCGGCAACCAGGTCGACACGGACCTGACGGAAAGCTTCTAGTTGCTGCTTAGCCGTGTCGGTCAACCACAGTCGCGCAGCGCGACGGTCATCCGGCGCGGTTTGACGCTCCAGCATCCCGATGTCGATGAGTTGGTTGACCAGCGTGCTGACGGAGTTGGCCGCTAGGTGCAAAGCACGACCCGCCGACGCAATCCCGATACCCGGTTGCTTTTTGATAACTTGCAGCAACTCTACATGCGCGCCACGTAACGGAGGGCCGCACGCTTCCGTCGGTACCCGCCGGCGTATCAGGCGTCGCAGCGCGGCCATGGTGGTCATGAGCTCCTCGGCCAGCACAGTCTGGTCAACGCTCGTCACAGAACGACGATAGCTCTGAGTTGGAGCACCACTCGGGTTCATTACCACGCCCCGTAAGTAACGTTCTGTAGTGAATCGTGCTCGAATCGTGTAATACGTTCCCCTAGCCAGGGCCGGTGTTGCCTACCAGATAGGTAGCTTTCGGTGCGGCACTGATCCGCCGGCTTACCGCTCGCAGCACCACGACGTAGACGCCCAGCGCTACGACAGCGCCTAGTGCCAGGAGTGTCAGGTTGGCGAGCCGGTCGTTGGTCTGGATTTGTTGGGTCCACCACACGGCGCCGGCTAGCGGGACGATGGCGCAGGTGGCCACAACCGCGGCGGCCAGCGGACGGGGTTCGACAAACAGCTCGGGCCGGATCGCCCGCCTCAGCCGGATGAGCACGATGCCAGCGGCGAGCAGCTCACCGATCAGGTTCGCTACCACCAACCAGATCAGGCGGGAACCGTCAGCGGGCAGCAGCAAGCTCGCAGCAGCGAAGATGACGATCACACCGAAGGTCGCCTCGCTCGCCCGGCGCGGTGTGCGATCGTCCAACCGTGCGAACAATGCCTGGCGGCCGATGTCGTGCAGTCCGCTGACCAGCTGGGCCACCGCCGCCACTGCCATGCAGATGGTGAGCGGACCGATCAACGCAGCGTGCCGTAGCTGGCCCGCGGTGAGCAGGTGCGCGGCGGGCCCCGCATTCACTCCGACCAGGACCAGCAGCGGCAGGCTCGCGATCATGGCGTAAGACAGGGCTTGCCGCCACTGCACGCCGAATATGGCGGCATCATCACTGTGCGCAGCGCGAGCCAGCCCGGGAAGCACCGCCATCGATACCGCCCGAGCGCTGACGAAGGCTAACGAGAAAAAGATGGTGTGGGTCAGCTGCACCACGAAGACGCCACCGCGGACGGTGCCGGCCAGTGCCAGCAATACATACATGGCCGCCGCCGGCCAAGCGGCGACGCCGACCGAACGGATCAGCCGCTTGGTGATTGCCCGGACCTCGGGATCTTGGCGCCAACGCATCGACGGCCAGATCGGCAGGCCCACCCGGGCGGCGCCCGCGAGCTGTAGCGCAGCATGCAGTGCGACGCTCACCGTGCTGGCTGCCCCGAGCACAAGCACCAGCCCGATCGGCACCTGCTTGACATCCAGTCCGGTTCCGTAGCACCAGCCGGCAAAGATGACCGCCGGGATCAGGATGAGGCTTTCCACCACGTGGCCGCCTGCGGCCAGCGCGAAGCGTCCCTTGGCCTGCTGCGCGGCCATACCCAGATGCACCAGCGCATACAGCACTCCCTGGGGGGCCACCAGCAGCACCACCAGCGTGGTCAGCCACAGTCCCCGGGCCCGGGAAGCGGGGTCGGGGATCCCGAAATTCAGCGTCCACGCCACCGCCGGGGACGCGATCATCAGCAATGCGCTGACCAGCACCGCGGTCGTAAGCAGCCATCCACTGACCCCGACGAGGATCTCCCGGGCACGGGTGTCCCCCCCTGCACTGACTGCCCGGACCACGCTGGGCACCAACACCATCCCCAGCACCGGACCCGCGATCAAGGTGAACACCAGATGAGGAAGCATGTAGCTGGTCTGGAACGCGTTCGCGAAATAAGTCGCCCCCAGCACCGGCCCGATCACCACTACCCGCAACACGCCGGTGATCCGGCTGATCAGTGTCCAGCCAGCGACGGTCACCGAGTTCCGCGCGGTAGTAGAGGCGGCACGGTCGGTCGGCATCACCGCTGAGGCCGCCATGACCAGGCCCGCGGGGTGCCAGCGCAGCCGAGAGGCTGATGGATCGTGGCGCTGCTCGGCGGCCTACCGCGCAGGTCGAGCCCGTTGCGCACGCTGTCCTGGAGGCGTTCGCCCACAATCTGGTTCATCTCGTTACCTCCCCTGTCCGAGCTGGTACTGATCGCTGTTACGACACAAGATCCGATTGCGGTCGGCGCAACTTACCGTGTCGAGCCGTGTGACCCGCGTAATGATCTGCGTAGTGGTCGGTCAGTTGGTCCTGACGGATGAACAGCGGCCGTGGTGCGCTTCCTGGGTATCTCCCGAATGATTCCTGGAGAGTTTCTGGATGATTCCTGGGTGCGCCTGTTTCTGTACTGGCGCATCGTGCGAGTAATGCAGGGAGCCAGGCGCCCGGAATAGCTGCTACCTAAATTCCTTCGAGACTCCAGGCAACCTGCACCCGGATCGCACGTCTTCCGCTACGGAGGCCGGCGGCGTTGGCAAACATCTCACCGTGAAGCCAGCGCGATCTCCAGTGATAGGAAGGATTCCATGGTGGAGAGGTCATCGCCCTAGGCTGAGCCCGAATCCGCAGTTATCGGCCGTACGGGGTGGAATATGGACCCTTGCCGTCTGGTCATCCATTTGTGCCAGCAGGAACCATTCATTGCGTGTCGTTGCCGGAAAGAGGGTTCCTGCCAACGAGAGAGAGGATCGAAATATGCGGGTCATGGACGTCTTCGGCTTCGGTAAAACAGCATTCAACCCCGATCCTGGTCATCACCACGATAAAGACCGGGTTCGTGGCTGGTGGGGCTGGGACGAGCAGCACCATTGGCGCCATTGGCGCTGGGACGACCGGCGCCGCTGCTGGTACTAGTAGTAACGAGGAATCGGTGTCTTGGCGCGTAAGCGGCCGCTTGGGCGCTGGTGGTGATTCCAGAGAGGTTGCGCACCGCGGCATTTCTGCTTACGGAGGTGCCGGGGTAAAGGATGGGAGCGGCGCGGACACGGCACCTCGATGGATGTGGTGCCGTGTCCGCCTGCCCATCAGGTCATCAGCCAGTGCTGCTCGGCGCTGGATCCGTTTACCTTGCTGTGTGCGGTTCGGGCAGCGTTACGCCGCTGAGATCGGCGCAACGCATGAGTAATTCGTTTTGCAAAACAGCAGAGCGTGCTGCAGGATGCGTGGAACGAGGGCGCTGGTGGTAGAAGTAACCGCCGGTGACGGTCGCTGCTGGGTCGTCGCTGACGGCCAGCCATGCCTGGGTCACCGACCCCAGGGCCAGATTATCCGGTGCGCCAGGACCGCCCATCTTGGTGGCGACCCAGCCGGGCTCCAAGGCGTTCGACAGGACGTCGGGCCAGCGCCGGGCGATGCCCAAGGCGAGCATGACGTCGTATAGCTTGCTGTCGGCGTACGCTTGTGCGCCATTCCAGGGCCGTGCCGTCCATTGCAGGTCGTCGAGACGGGGCTCGCCGCTGCGGTGCATGCCCGAGCTGAGGTAGATCAGCCGTTTCGGGCGGTTGATGAGTGCGGTCAGCAGATACGGCGCCAGCACGTTGATTGCAAATACGTGCTCGAGCCCATCTTCAGTTTCGACACGTCGGGCTTCACGGTATCCCACGCCCGCGTTGTGGATCACTGCGTCGAACGTGCCCAGCGCGTTGGCTTGCTCGGCGACTGCCCTGGTCTGCGCGATGCTTGACAAGTCACCGATCACCAGGGCAGCTGAGCCCCGCAGCGCTGCGCGGGCATCGTTGGCGCGGGCCTCATTGCGAGCATGCAAGACCACGGAATGACTCTGATCGGTCAAGCGTTGGGCCGCCATCAGGCCGAGACCGTCGGTGGACCCAGTGATCAGAACGCGTGACATCGACGATTTACCGCATCGGTTAGCGGGATGTGCCGACCAGCTGGTGGGATCAGGCGTTTGACCAAGCCAGCACGCCGGCAACGCAAATCGGACAGGTCAATCACCGCCCAGCCGGTATCCAGTTGCGCTTTTGACAGTTGCTCTGGCCAACGGTATTCTCCACCGAACCTCGTTCTAACCCTGAATCCCGCCGGTGAATCCACGTTGCCGGAAACGCACTGTTTTGTCAAACAGGATTGATGATCTTGTACTGGCTGGCCGGCGCCATCCTCGGGCGGCCTCGCATATTGGGCGCGCCTGGCGCGGGAAACGTCTTGCTCGCATGAAGTAAAATGATCCTGGCTTTCGGCGAAGGTAGATTATATATTCATTTGTGGGCGCCACGACCAACCGTGGTGGTCGATGATCGACGAATTGCTCACATAAGCTAGGGGATGCCATGCGGGGAGTCATCATCCGGTCTCTCGCAGTAACTGCCATGTTCGCCGGACTACTTTTTGCTGGCACCGGTGTGGTCAGCGCTAATACAGCCTCTGCCCCGCCGTGCGGGGTCCAACTTCCCTCGGCGTGCCCATCGTAGTAGTGGCATCAGCTATCGGCCGGGTTCGATCGGCGTAGCCGGTCGAACCCGCGGCACTGCTCTGTCCGTCCATTCAACGTCAAGTGGGAAATCAGGGCATCGCTGCGAAGGCGCGTCAGAGCACTGACCGGATAGCAACAGTCGACGCAGCGTCATGAAATTAGTGAATGTGCTGAAAATCTGCTGGGAGTTCGCTGAAGTCCTTGCGCGCGGGGGCGATCACCGGTTACCCGTGAAGTGATGTCCCTTTGCGGACAGTGCGGTACTGCTTAGTCGGGGGAGGCTAATAAATGAGCCTACGGGAAGCGTTACTCGTCGCAGTACGCGCGTTGCGGGCCCATCGGATGCGCTCCGCGCTGACCATGCTTGGTCTGATCATCGGTGTCTCGGCGGTGGTCTTGCTTTCTGCCTGCGGCTTAGGGGTGAAGAACTCCGTCGATGCGCGCATTGAACCAGTAGCCAACAACATCACCATTGTGTCGCAAGCCGAAGCCGTTCCGAACGGTCCCCCGGCGCAACCGTTGACCGACGCCGATGCCGCCGCACTGCAGAACGCGCCGGATATCGCCAGCATCGCTCCCGCGGTCACCGGGTCGCCCACTCCGGGTTCCGCGACCAGCGGAACGCTGATTGAGACCGACACTGCCCAAGACCTGACGGCCAACATCATCGGCACGACGGACAACTGGGCGTCCACTAATAACCGTAACCTCACGGCCGGATCGTTTTTCGATGACACCCAGACCCGCGAGGCCGCCCGGGTAGCGGTGCTCGGCCCTTACGTGGCACGGACGTTGTTCGGGCAAAGTTCGGCGGCACTAGGCCAGACCGTGCGGATTAATCACGTGCCGTTTCGCGTGATCGGGGTGATGGCCAGCTACGGCCAACAACTGGACAACACCGCAGTGATGCCGCTGGACACCGCCCGCCGCTACGTCTTCGGATACGGGCAAGGCAGCACTACCCATCAACTCAACCAGATCACCGCGCGAGCCACGCAGCAAGCCAACATCCCGACTGCCATGGCCGAAATTACCGGCATCCTCGACTCGCGCCACCACATCACTAACCCTCAAAGGCGGGATTACCAGATTCAGTCTCTGGGGTCGCGGCTGGCCAGCTTCAACCAGATCGTGACGATCCTGGTGCTGTTCACGCCGGCTGTGGCCGGGCTGTCGCTGGTCGTCGGGGGCATCGGGGTGCTGAACATCATGCTGGTCTCGGTGACCGAACGAACCCGCGAGATCGGCATCCGCAAAGCCATCGGTGCCACCAGCCGCGCGATCCTGGAACAGTTCCTTCTGGAATCCACCGTGCTGGCCGGCCTCGGC
>JAFAWY010000082.1 GCA_019241525.1 Pseudonocardiales bacterium | reverse complement strand
CCTCGCCCAAGTCCGGGAAACCGTGCTGGACGCCTTTGCTCACCAACAAGTCCCCTTCGAACGGGTAGTCGATGAGCTCATACCAGTCCGCGACACCAGCCGAACCCCCCTATTCCAAGCCATGGTCGTGCTCCAAAACGCCCCCGGGAAGTTCACCGAACTAGCGGGGCTGGACGTCTCGGCTCTTGAACTGCCGGTCACCACGACGAACTTCGATCTGACCGTGCAGTTCCAGCAAACCAGCGACGTGCTGGTGGGAATGTTGCAATACAACACCGATCTGTTCGACGCCACCACGATGCACCGGATGGCGCAGCACCTGGTCGTCCTTCTTGACGCCATCACGGCCAACCCAGATCAGCCCATACGACGTCTGCCATTGCTCACCCCAATCGAAACACACCAGCTGCTGGTGGAGTGGAATGACACCGATCGGCAGGTGCCGCAGGCGTGCCTTGCTGAACTGTTCGAAGCTCAGGTGGCGCGGGCGCCGGATGCGCAGGCAGTTCGCTGCGGTCCACTGGTTTTGTCTTACGCCGAGCTTGATGAGCAGGCCAATCGGCTGGCCTGGTTGCTGATCGAGTCCGGGGTCGGCCCCGAGCAACTGGTCGCGGTGGTGTTGCCGCATTCAGTGGAGCTGATCGTGGCGTTGCTTGCGGTGGCGAAGGCCGGGGCCGGTTATCTGCCAGTCGACCCGGAGTACCCGGAGCAGCGGATTGAATTCATGCTCACCGACGCCGACCCGGCCCTGGTGCTGAGCTGTGACCAGGCCGCGAGCCGGATCCCACAACAGCTCAGGACGGCCCGGCTGCTCATTGATGATCCGGAGGTGGCGGTTCGGGTCGAGGCCATGCCTCGGCACGCTCCCACTGACGCAGATCGGCTCGGCCTGCTGGCCTTGTCTCATCCGGCTTACGTGATTTACACGTCGGGATCCACCGGGCAGCCCAAAGCCGTGGTGGTCACTCATGCCGGGCTGAGTAGTTTTGCTTCGGCTGAAGCTGAGCACTATCAGGCCGGTTCTGGTGACCGGGTGCTGGCGATGTCCTCACCGAGTTTCGATGCTTCGATACTGGAGCTGGGAATGTCGCTGCTGGCTGGGGCGACGTGGGTGCTGCCGGCCACCAGCGAGCCGCTGGTTGGAGACCATCTACTGGCCATCCTGGAGCGGGAGGAAATTAGCCATGCGTTGATTCCTCCCGCGGCGTTGGCCACGATCTCGCCGGAGATGACCGAGACCGGATTGCCGGCGTGGCAGACCGTGATCGTCGGTGGGGATGCGTGCAGTGCAGAGTTGGTAAGCCGGTGGGCTCCGGGTCGCCGGATGATTAACTCGTATGGACCGACGGAGACCACCGTCGTGGCCAGCTGGAGTCAGCCGTTGGTGCCGGACTCAGACCGCCCGGCCATCGGATCTCCCCTTCCCAACACCCGTATTCATGTTCTCGATGCCTACTTGCGGCCGGTGCCGGTAGGTGTGGCCGGCGAGTTGTATATCGCCGGTATCGGGCTTGCGCGAGGCTACCTGAGGCGTCCGGGTTTGACCGCGGCCCGGTTTGTGGCCAATCCGTTCGGTGCGCCGGGTGAGCGGATGTACCGCAGTGGCGACGTGGTCAGGTGGACTCCTGACGGGGAGCTGGCGTATCTCGGCCGGGTCGACGAGCAGGTCAAGGTCCGGGGCTTCCGGATTGAGCTCGGTGAAGTCGAATCGGTGCTGGCCGCTCATCCGGAGCTGGCTCAGGCCGTCGTGGTGGCTCGAGAGGAAACGCCAGGGATCAAGCAGTTAGTGGGTTACGTGGTGCCGGCCACTGAGGTAATTCCGACTCCAGCGGAGCTGCGCGCGCATATGGCCCAGTTCCTGCCGGATTATATGGTCCCGGCGGCGTTCTCGGTGCTGGATTCGCTGCCGTTGAACGCGAATGGGAAGGTGGATCGGCAGGCTCTCCCGGCCCCGGACCGCCTCGCCGAACCGGTAGGAGAATATGTCGCGCCGCGGACGGCGACTGAGTACACCCTGGCCGATATCTGGGCTGAAGTGCTGGGAGTGGAGCAAGTCGGAGTCGAAGACAATTTCTTCGAGCTTGGCGGTGACTCCATCCTGAGCATCCAGCTCGTCTCGCGCATCCGGAAGGCCGGGTTCATGCTGGCTTCCAGAGACATATTCTTCAACCCGACCGTGGCGCAATTAGCAGCAGTGGTCACCGCGGCAGACGGTCAGCAAGTCAATCGGGAATCGGTCATCGGCGCGACCCCGCTCACGCCGATCCAGCACTGGTTCTTCCGCACGCATCCGGTCAGTCCGCACCATTTCAACCAGTCGATGCTGGTAGAGGTGGACGAGAATGTAGACCCGCAGCTTCTCGAAAGGGCACTCGATGCGTTACTGGTGCACCATGATGCGCTTCGCATGCGGTTCGAGCTGGTCGACGGGCACTGGCGAGCGAACAACGCTCCACCCGGGTCGGCGAATGCGCTACGTGTGATCGATCTATCGGATCGCGCCGGCGAGGACCAGGCAGCGGCCATGGAGACAGTGGAAAGAATCGCCGACGATATTCACGCGAGCTTCGATCTCCGGACCGGTCCGTTGCTGAAGGCGGCGCTGTTTGTATTCGGCGAGGGGCAGGGGTCTTATCTTTTCGTGACCGCGCATCACCTCGTGGTCGACGCGGTCTCCTGGCATATCCTGCTCGAGGACCTTGCCACGGCGTACCTGCAGCTGGTGCAGGGCGAAGAGGTCCAGCTGGAAGGCAAGACGACGTCCTTCCATGATTGGGCGAATCGCCTGAGTGAGTATGTCGCCGAAGGTAGCTTTGAGCACGAGCTCGACTACTGGGCAGATGCGTTGCAGGCGCACCCGCTACCGGTGGACCTGGCGAACCAGGAGCCAGGCCCGTTGTCGGGGGCGGTATCTGTGCTGCTGGATGTCGACGATACCGAGTCACTGTTGCGGTCGGCCCCCACCGCCTACCGCGCCCGGATCAACGACGTTTTGCTCGGCGCGCTCGCCTGGGCGCTGAGCAGGTGGACGGGAGGCAGCCGGGTGCTCATCGACTTGGAGGGCCACGGTCGCGAGGACATCCTCGACGGTGTCGACCTGTCCCGCACTGTCGGCTGGTTCACCACCATGTACCCGGTGGGGCTGACCTTGCCTGACGGAGCCGAACCCCGATGGCGGGATCTGATCAGATCGGTGCGCCGGCAGCTGCGGGCCATTCCCAGCAACGGTATCGGCTTCGGGGCACTGCGCTACCTGGGTTCCCTGGAGGCCCGCCGGCGCCTGGCCGAGGCCGGCCCGGGACCGCAGATCTCGTTCAACTACCTCGGCCAGTGGGACACTGCAGGCCAAGGCACTGAGCGCGGCCTCTACCGGGCCATGCACGGCTCGATCGGCCAGGTTGACAGCCCCGCTGATCCAGGCACGCACCTCCTCGAAGTCCTGGGTGGGGTGCAGCACGGGCGGCTTGGGTTCTCCTGGCGCTACCAGCCCGGTCACCACCATGAGGCGACCGTGCAAGCCGTCGCCGACGATTTCGCCACGGCCCTGCGAGCCATCGCGCGGGACTGCCGAGGCCTGCAATGAGCCCCGGGCAGAGCACCGTGTCCCAGAGCCTGCACGTTCCGCTGTCGCGTAACCGCAACTACCGGCTGCTCTGGATCAGCCAGGTGCTGTCCGGTTTGGGCCTCAGCGCCACGGTGCTCGCCTTCCCGCTGCTGGTACTCGCGCTCACCGGATCGGCGGCCGCGTCCGGACTCGTGCTCGGTGCGATCACCACCACGCAGCTGATCGCTGGATTGCCTGCCGGAGCGCTCGTGGATCGCTGGGATCGTAAGACGATCATGCTGAGCTGCGAGGCAATCCAGATGGTCTCGGCAGCCACCCTCGTGGCCGCCTTGTGGTGGTGGCACACGGTTCCGATCCCGTACCTGGTCGCCGTGGGTGCGATGATGGGTATCTGTGGTGCGCTGTTTCGACCGGCGGAGGATGCCTACCTGCCGCGGGTGGTGCCGCCAGACCAGTTGTCCGCAGCGATAGCGCTGAACGTGGCGCGCGGGTCAGTGGCGCAGCTGTCTGGTACCACGGCGGGTGGTTTCCTGTTCGCTGTTGGCCGCTTCGTGCCGTTCCTGGCGGATGCGGTGGCGCACGGGTTGGCCTGTGTCTTGCTGCTGTTCCTCCGGGTGCCGCCCCGCGAAGCGCTGCCGGCGCCGGCCCGTCACCTGGGCCGGGAGATCATGAGCGGTCTGCGGTGGGTGTGGGGACACCGGCGGATCCGGGTCACTGCGCTGTGCGCGATGGTGCTCAACCTGTTCATCACCGCCTTCTTCTTGATCGTCATCGTGCTGCTGCGGGCTCGGGGCATGCCCTCGGGTCACATCGGCATCATCGCGGCGATGCTGGGGGTAGGCGGGCTGCTGGGCGCCGTGGCCGCCTCGCGGCTGTCCCAGGTGTTGAGCCCCTATGCCTCGATCATCGTGGCGTTCTGGGGGTTGTCGGTGCTGACCCTGGCAGCAGCCTTCGTCGACAGCGGGTGGCTGCTCGGCGCGTTGTTCGCCGCCATGGCGCTGTTGCCGCCCACCGCCAACACGGCCATCGTCACCCGGCAACTGTTACTCACCCCCGACGAGCTGCGTGGCCGGCTGAGCAGCGTGCTCGCCATCATTACCGGTATCGCCGGCGCCGTGGGTCCGGTGCTAGGTGGGCTGCTGGCCTCGGCGCTGTCCGGCAGCCACGCGGTGCTGGTGTGCGCGGCCGGCGTCGCGGCGGTTGCGGTAGTCGCGACCCTGAGCCCCACCCTGCGCAGTTTCCCCCGGCAACCGGTGGCCGCCGGGCTGATTACAGAAACATCTTCGGCACCCATGACCGATCAACACGATGGTGTCAGGAAAGGAGATTGAGGATATGGACGACGACGCGAGGTACGAGGTACTGCGCAACGACGAGGACCAGTACTCGCTGTGGTTGGTCGGACTGGATGTACCGGCGGGCTGGCATCGGGTGGGCAAGGAAGGCACAAAGGACGAGTGCTCGGCCTACGTCGATGAGGTATGGACCGACATGCGACCGCGTAGTCTGCGGGAGCAGATGGACCGAGCCCAGTCCTGATCAGGAGCTCGATATGGCGCAGCCGCCGGTTCGTTCGTCTTGGGTCCAGGTCAGCCGCCCGCGGCCGGCCGCGCGGTTGCGGCTGATCTGCCTACCCCCTGCCGGTGGCGGTGCGAGCAGGTACCGGGGCTGGCCGGCGCATCTTCCCGACGAAGTGGAAGTCGTGCCGGTTCAGCTTCCTGGTAGGGAAAGCCGCTTTAACGAATCACCGATCGAATCGATGGAGCAGTTGGTCAGCCGGCTGGCCGACGGGCTGGCCGGCTACCTGAGCCGCCCGTTCGCGCTCTTCGGTCACAGCATGGGGGCACTGATCGCGTTCGAACTGATCCGCCGGCTGCGGTGCAGTGGTGTGGCGCCGGTGCACCTGTTCGCCTCCGGGTGCCGGGCGCCGCACCTGCCCAGCCGCTCGCCGGACTGGCATACCCTGCCCGATCCAGAGTTCATTGCCAAGCTCGAAGCAATGGGCGGTATACCTGCGGAATTGCTGGCAGACAGGCAGTTCCTGGACGTGATGCTGCCCACTTTGCGCAGCGACTGCACCTTGAGCGAGACCTATGTTTACCGCCCGCAACCCCCGTTGAACTGTCCGATCTCTGCTTTCGGTGGCCTACGGGATGATGAGGTGTATCCAGAGGACGTGCAGGGCTGGTCAAGTCACACGACCACGGCATTCCGGGCGCACATGCTCCCGGGGGACCATTTTTTCATCAATTCGGCGCTCCCGGACGTGCTCAGGCTGATGGTCGCCGATCTTGGCCTGGCTACCGTCTGCGGACCCTGACGGATTATCACTTACTGTGACGTCATCTCCGAAAACGGGTTCGGGCGTACATCGATTTCCGTCATCCGGCGGGCATAGCTTTCGTAATGCCGGCGGGCCTCACCGAGGCGACCCGCGTCAAACAGCACCCTGATGAGCGTGCGGTAGGCCTCTTCGTCGTACCGGTCCTGCTCAAGGAGGCGCAACGTGTACCGCACCGCGTCGTCGGTCGCGCCAGCGTCGCGCAGCCGTGCGGTCAAGGCCCGCAGGAGGGCCATGTGAGCGGCTCGGACTTCCTCGGCCAGGGTGGTAGCCCATTCCTGGTACGGGTCGTTTTCCAGGAAGTCGCCGGAATGCGCGGCAACCGCGGTGATGAGTTGGACGGTCGCGTCTGGCTCTCCCGCACGGTATGCATCGAACGCGGCATCGGCTTGCGCGAGGAAATCCTCGACGTCGATCCGGACTTGGGCGCGGTTCAGTGAGACCGCGCCGTCAGTAGCGGCCAGGGGAGCCTCCCGGTCAGGTTGCGGTTGCAACACATCACGAACTGTGGATAGCAGAACCGACAGCCGGTTACCGGCCACGGTGGGATCCACCCCCGGCCACAACAGCTCCATAAGCTGTTCCCGGGGAGTCGGCCGGCGCCGAGCTACCAGAATCTTCAGCAGATCTCGGGCTTTCTTCGACTGCCACGCCGTATTCGGGATCGGGACCCCATCCCGGGTCACCTGGAATACCCCGAGGGTCTGGATCGACACCGCGGGTGCGGTTCGGACCAGCACACTGAGCGGTCCGGCAACCCGCCGGGAGTCGACGTCGACGCCATGGCCACGAAGTAGTTGGTCGGCGTGGTAGGCGTCAAGCTGGGGAATGCTCGCGCCGACGCGAGCGGCCACTATCCGCGTCGCCGCCTCCTCCAGGCGGCAGCCTGTTTCCTGCCAGATATCGATCGCTTCCCGAAGCGGTGCGTTGTTCGCGGTCGGATCGCGGGACGCCAGGACGTTCAACGTGATGGCCTCGGCCAGACCTAGCTTGTCCCCCCGCTGGCGGGCGGCCACCGCGGCTCGATCGGCATCCGCTGCCGCGGCTTCCCGATCCCCGTCCATCAAGGTGATCCATCCGCGGGTCAGCAATGACGGAACCTTCCGGAGATCAGCGCCCAACTCCAGGGCCCGATCGGCACGTTGCCGCGCCTGTGCCAGATCCTCAACCGCGTCGATCCGGGCAAGACCGATCAGCGCTGAGTTGAGGGCCAACACATCATGATGTGGCTCGGCAAGGGTCAGCGCTTCCTCGTACGCTGCCCGGGCTCGCACCACCTGACCCCTGGTGCGGTGCAGATCACCGAGTCCGCACAGCGGCCAGGCCAGGAATCGGGATCCGAGCCGCTGAAACAGGTCACAAGCGGTGACGAAATCACCCGTTGCCGCCTCCAGCATGCCCAGGCGTGCCCGGGCGCGGCCCCGGGTGGTGAGCGCATGCCCGATAAGGAAGGGGTTCTCGCATCGCTCGCTGAGGCTCAACGCAATCTGGGCATCCGCCAGCGCTTGCGCGGGCACACCTACCTCCAACTGGCTCAGTGCCTGGCAAGCCCGCACCCATGTCAGCTGAAGGAGGCTTTCGCTGCGCTCGGCATCGCGCAGGGCATCGGCGTAGTGCGCGTCGGCCTGCCGCCAATCACCCTCGGCAGCTGACAGCAACGCAAGCACGCGGTGCGCGCTGGTCCACGCACGAGGGTTGCCGCATTGCCGCGCCGCGGCTCGGGCTTGCAACGCCATCTTGCGCAGATTTACCAGGTCACCGGCCATCCAGTGGGCGTTCGCGGCCAGCGCCAGCACTCGCGTCTCATCGACGGTATCCCGGCGATCCAGCTGGGTCCGCCGGACCAATGCGTGCACTTCGGTGAACTCGCCCCGGGCGAAAGCGGTCCAGGTCATCCGCCAGGCCAGGGTGGGCGCTAGTTCATGCCGGTCGTAGCCGGCGCGCTGGAAATGGGCCAGCGCTTGTGCCCACTGGCCCCGGGTCTGCTGAGCCAGCCCGAGAACGCGCTGGATACGTGGGTCGTCGAGGTACTTGGTGGGCAACTGAACGGCCTCAAGCACGGCGTCGGGCTCACCGCGCTCGACCATGGCATCACCATGATCGATCAGTATCGAGGCGCACGCAGCATGATCACCCGCGGCCAGCAGATGCCGCAGCGCGTTCGCTTGCGCTCCACGGTCGATGGCCTCGTTGGCCGCGGTCATATGCAATGCCACCCGCTCGGTAGAGGATGGCGCCGTCTCGTGTTCGAAATAGTCGCGCAACGGACGCACGAGCGACCACGTGCTGTGCGGACCGCCGCGTTGCACGAGGCCTTGACGGCTCAGTTCAGTAAGTCTGCTCGTCGTATCGGTCACCCCGGTAGTGACCTCATGACCGAGCTCAGTCATGGACCGGACCTCGCCGACGATCGCCAACCTGCGCAGCAGCTGCTGAACCCACCTGGGTGCGGTGCCGATCACCTCTTCGGCAAGGTACTCATGGAAGCGCTCGCCGGGATGTGACAGCCGCCCGACCGCTTCCAAACGCTGCTCCAAGGCAACCGTTCGGAGCATCTCGACGGCGGAGTGCACGGCCGTTGGCCAGCCACCGGTGCATTCCCACACCCGCCCGGCCAAGCCAGCAGGTTGCTTGCCCACAGTGCTGCGCAGCAGCGCCTCGACCTCGGTGATATCGAAAGCAAGATCGGACGCGTAAATTTCGGTCACCAGACCGCGGCCCCGTAGTCGCTGCAGGGAGAACGGCAGTTCCTGGCGGGATATCAACACCAGGCTCAGCTTGTCCGGCCCCCGCTGGCAGAGGATCTCGACGATTCGGGCAGCGTCGCTGTCTGGCCGCAACCCGTGCAGATCATCCAGGACCAGCACGAGATCTGTGCGCAGGAAGTGCTGCGCCCACAGGCACATCGCCGTGGCCGCGGTCTCCGCGTGGTCGGCATTCAGAGCCGCCACATCCTCCGTCGGTGGCGGCAGGTGGAGCTGCAACACCGCAGATAAGGCGTTCAGGAGACGATCAGGGACGCCGTCATAGTCCTCGTACCGCAGCCACGCGGTGGGACGCCGCTGCGACCAGCTCCTTACCGCGGTGGTCTTGCCCCAACCAGCTGCACCGATCACTACGCTGATCCGGCCGCTCGCGGCACGGTCAAGCAGCTCGACAATCGAGGGACGCTCAAGGTGCTCGCCGCCGGTGCGGGGTTCCCCAACCGGCCACCCTCCCGGCGGGGCGTGAAGATCGCTAGGATCTCGCGGTGGGGGGATGTAGGCGGTCACCACTATTAAAACGTTACCCCGATGTCCGGATTTTGCGCCCCAGACAACTTGGCGTCATCACCACATAACAGCCCGTTCCAACTACGTGATCATACCTACCGTTAGATCCAGTCACGGTGTCGAAACAGCACGTACAGGCCGACCGACAACACCACGATCACAATGGTGGACGCCCAGAAACCGGATGCATGGCCGAATCCGGGATAGGGCACATTCTGCCCGTAGAACCCGGTGACGGCAGTGGGAACTGCGATGATCGCAGCCCAGCCGGTGACCTGCTTGGTGATCACGTTGAGCCGGTTGCCCTGGATTGTCAGGTTCGTCTCCAGGATCGTCGTGACGAGGTCTCGCAGACTTTCGGTCCACTCAGTGGCCCGCAGCACATGGTCATAGACATCCTGGTAGTACGGTGTCATCGCTTCGTCGACCACGTGCAGGTCACGGCGCATCAGTGAGTTCACGACTTCGCGCATCGGCAAGACCACCCGGCGCAGTTTGACGAGGCTCTTGCGCAGCTCAAACGATCGCCGTTGTACGGACATCTCGGGGCGCGTGTCCTCGAAAAGCAGATCTTCCAGTGCTTCGATTTCGTCATCGAGGGTCTGCACCGCGTGGAAGTGACTGTCCACCACGAAGTCGAGCAGACCATGCAACAAGAACGAAACCCCGTGTTTGGCCAGATCTGGTGAAGAATCCCAGCGAGCTACCACACCGGCGATATCGAAGCGCTCGGATTTGCGCACAGTGACCAAAGCATTACGGGTGACAAATACCGCCACTTCAAAGGCACTGAGCTCCCCGGTGGCCACGTCTAATGCCACCTCGTAGGCAGTGACGAACAGGTGACTGTCGTAGCGATCGAGTTTGGGGCGTTGATGTTCCTGGACAGCATCCTCGACGGCAAGTTGATGCAGGTTGAGCTCCTCGCTGATGGTGGCGAGGTCTTCGGCATCCGGGGCGCACATGTCCAGCCACACGGTGACGCCCGGCTGCATGAGGTACTCGGAGGTGTCCTGAACGGGGAAATTCTCGGCCTCAAGAACACCGCTGCGGTACAGCCGCGTACGTGTCATACCGGCAGGCTAAAAGCCACCCGCCCGCCGTGCGCGTCCCGGCACCGGCGCCGTCCGATCCCAATGGGATCCTTCCCAGGCCTGTCCCATGTCGGGGGAAGTTGGCGGACGGCGCCAACGCCGAGGTGAGGAGACCTGTGAGTGAACTGAGCTATCTCGAGGCGATCGTGGTGGGCGCCTTCCAGGGTGTCACCGAGTTGTTCCCGGTTTCCAGCCTTGGGCACTCCGTCCTGGTTCCGGCGCTGGTGGGCGGGCGCTGGGCGCGGGACCTGAACGTGTCTGCGCCGGAATCGCCCTACCTGGCGTTCATCGTCGGGTTGCACGTGGCCACCGCGGCCGCACTACTGATCTTTTTCTGGCGGGACTGGATCCGGATCCTCGGCGGTTTTGGCAGTTCGGTGCGTCACCGGCGGATCAGCAGCTCGGCCGAGCGGCTCGCCTGGCTGCTCATCGTCGGGACCATCCCGGTCGGCATCAGTGGCCTGCTGCTGGAGCACCTGTTCCGCACCACGCTGGGCCGGCCGATCCCGGCGGCAGCATTCCTCATCGCCAACGGGCTGGTGCTCTACCTCGGTGAGCAGCTGCGCAAGCGAGCCGACGTCGCCACGCTGTCGCCCGTCGCCGCTGCGGACGCACCGGGATCGGCTCGCGATGCCGGGGCTGCGGCCGATGCCCGGCTATCCCGGATGTCTCTGGGTCGTGGCACGCTCATCGGTTCTGCCCAGATCCTGGCCCTGCTGCCGGGGATCAGCCGTTCCGGTGTCACGATGGTCGCCGGCTTGCTGCGCGGGCTGTCCCATGAGGATGCTGCGCGCTTTTCCTTTTTGCTGGCCACCCCGGTCATCCTGGCCGCCGGCGGGCTGAAGATCCCCGATCTGATCGGCCCGCTCGGCGCCGGCATCCACGGCCCGATCATCGCCGGCAGCATCGCGTCGTTCGTCAGCGCCTACCTGGCGGTCCGGTTCCTGACCCGCTACTTCGAGACTCGCACCCTGACCCCGTTCGCTGTCTACTGCGCGGTCTTCGGCACCGCCAGCCTCATTTGGCTCCTGGCCCGCTAACCCTCTACCGCTCGCAGTCTGGATGCAGACTGCTGTTTTTGGGCCGGTTTTTCCCGCAGTCTGCATCCAGACTGCGGTTTTGGGAGGGGGTGAGTGCTACAGGTAGGTGGCGCGGAGGGCGGCCTGGTCAGGCAGCTCGAGGGGGGCCAGAGTCTGGCCGGTGATCTTGTGCAGGATGTGGTCAGCGAGAGCCGGATTGCGGGCCAGCACCGGACCGTGCAGGTAGGTGCCGATGATCCGTTCGGTGAGTACGCCCTCGGTGCGGTGCCGTGTCCCAGGCTCACTGGTGCCGTTGCCGGTGCCACTGATCACCCGTCCTAGCGCGGCCGTACCGGGGTTCAAGGTCGTGATGCCACGGTGATTTTCGAAGCCGGTCAACGAGCCGACGCCGGGGATCGCGCACGTGGAGATCACCTCGCCGACCGAGCGCTGGCGGCCGGGCGCGGTGGTGATATCCAGCAACTCCAGGCCGGGGTAGTGCTTGCCGCGGGTGTCAGTCATGGACTGGCCCAAGATCTGTAACCCCGCGCACACGGCCAGGGTGACCGCACTGGTCTCCATCGCCAGGCCTAGCTCGGGATGGCGCCGTAGCCAGTCGGCTGCGAACAGCTGGGCTGTGTCCTCCCCGCCACCCAGCAGGTACACCGAGCAGCTGGTCGGCGGAATGTCCCGCGCAGTGATCGTGAGGATCTCGGCGGGGATGCCACGCCAGCGCAACCGCTGCGCCAAGATCGTGGCATTGCCGGTGTCGGAATAGGTGCCCAGTACGTCGGGCAGCAGCAGGCCGATCGCGACCGTGGAATCTGGGCTCACCTGGTGACTTTCTGTTCCCGGCCTAGCCGGCGGCGGAACTGATGGAAGGCGGTGTAGTTCGCCACCACGTCGACCTGGCCGGCAGGCAGCGTGGCCAGCGCGGTCAGCGGATCTGGCACCGTCTGGTGTTCCAGGCCGGCATAGCTAAGCCGTACACCCAGATCTGCGGCGCGCTCGCCGCTGGCCACCACCTGGCGGCAGGTGAACTGCTCGAAGTTGACATCCCATAGCCACGAGGTGTCCCGTCCATCGGCTTCCCGGGCATTGATGATGATCAGCAGCGGCCGCGGCTCGCCAAGCATCGACGACATCCCGGCCCAGCCGGCCGGGTTCTTGGCCAGTAGCAACCGCAGATCCTGCGATCCGCGATGCACCACCGCGTACCGGCCGGCCACCACGTCGACTTCGCGCAGCGCCAACGCTGCTCGATCGACCGAAACGCCAACGGCCTGGGCAGCGGCCAACGCCATCGTGGCATTGCTCAGATTGACCTGGCCGGGCAATTGGATGTCCAGCGGTAACACCGCATCAGCGCTGCATGCCTTGCCGCCGTCGATCCACCAGTCCGGAGTGGGGCGGGCCAGCCCGCATTCGCACTCCCAGCGCGAGGCGGTGAAGGTAAGAGTGCAACCGCACCGGGGACACGTGGTCGCATCACCGAGCCAGCTAGCGCCGGCAGCGACCCAGACGGTGCGGGTTGCGCCCGGCGCAGCGGTGGCCGCCGAGACCACCATCGGATCGTCGGCATTGGCCACCACCACCGTGCCGGGGTGGTCGGCCAGCGCCCGTCCCAGGGCCGAGGCGATCGCGCCGACCTCGGTCGCGCGGTCCAGCTGATCACGGGTGAGGTTGAGCAGGACCACCACCGCGGGATCGACGGCTTGGGCAACGGCGGCCACGTGCAACTCGTCGACCTCAAGGACGGCGTACTCGGCGTCCGGTGCCTCGGCCAGCGCCGCTACCGCACCGTCGGCCATGTTCGAACCGCCGGCATTGTGCGCAACCGGACCCGCAGTGCGTACCGCGGCCGCCACCAGATGACTGGTCGTGGTCTTACCGTTGGTGCCGGACACGACAACGACCCGGCGTCCGGTCGCCAAACGCCGCAAGGCTTGCCGGTCCAAGACAAGCGTTACCCGGCCACCGATGATCGATCCAGCGCCGAGCCCCAGCCCGCGTGACAAGCCAGCTGTGACCAATCCAGCCCGCACGGCAACGCGGGTCCACCACCCCAACCGGCGCCGCCCGGGAGGCGACAGCGCCGCCGGGCTCACCCCGGATGTCCGCACCACCATCGCCCCCAGCCTACTCACCGCCCAGCCCGGCCATGGTGCCGACGCGCGGCACGCATCATGGTGTCCCGATACCCATGTCCCGTAGGCAAGCGACTGACGGAAGTATTCCCTACCCCCATAGCTTCGGATTCAGGTCCTCGGGTTGCGGCCGCCGGGTTGGAGCTCCTGGTCCGCCAGCGCGTTGCCGGAGGCACGGTCGGCGCCAGCACTTCGCCGCTCACCTGTGGCCAGCAACCACACCCCGCCCACCGTGATGACCAGCCCTGCTGCTTGGGCTATCGCGAGCACACCAGTGGCGAAGGATTCCCCGAAGACGATCGCGCCGACACTGACGCCGATCACCGGGTCGACCACCATCATCGCCGCGAGCGGGCCGCCGAGTGGACCGCACTGGAAAGCGGCCTGGCTCAACAGCGCACCCACCAGGCCCGCACTCAACGCCGTCCACAGCTCCCAACTGGTGGCCAGCGCAGGAAGTCCACCGGCACCGAGAATCTCCCCCCAGGTCTTGACCAGTGCCGCTGACAACGCGAAGACCGAGCCTGCGGTGGCGCCCAAGCCCAGTGCCCGGACCCGGTCGGAGTTGGTGAGCGCAACGCTGAGCGCCACACTTGCCACGAAGGCGACCAGGATCAGCCCGGGCAGCCACTCGCCGATGCTCTGCGGGTCCCGGGATTCGACTGTTGGTTGGACGACCAGGAAAATAGCGAG
Source organism: Pseudonocardiales bacterium (assembly GCA_019241525.1). Lineage (GTDB taxonomy): Bacteria > Actinomycetota > Actinomycetes > Mycobacteriales > Pseudonocardiaceae. The sequence continues at coordinate 17,124 of JAFAWY010000082.1, read as the reverse complement.
CCCACCCACGGTGAGGCCGGCTCCCAATAACCCCCGTTTTCGCACCGGGAGCCCGAGCGCTGCCTGTATCGGCAGCGCGACGACCAGGCCGATCGTCAGCAGCGGCTGTACCACCGATAGTGCCCCGAGATTGACCGCCACCATGTGCAGTGCCACTGCGGTCACCTCGGCGAGGATCCCCAGTAGCCACAACCGCTGGCGCGCGACGGCGACCAGCAGCCCAGGGTTCAGCGGGAACCGTCGGCGTACCCGATTCGCCCCCTGATGTTGCAGCACCGAGGCGGTCCCGAAGCACACCGCGGCCATCAGCGACAACACAACGGCGACGGTCACAGCCGCCCCAGCCTACAGTCTGTAGGTGAGCGGTATGGGGCCCCATGAGTGCGGTAGACCACCATGGTGACGTGCACATCGATGCGAAACGGTGCGCGGTTCTCGCCCTGCATTGGCAGGTCAATGTGATCAAGCCGGAGGGATTCTTTGGGGCGATGTTGAGTGAACCGGTGGCGCGCAGTGGTGTCGTGGCGCGTGCGGCGCGGTTTCACCGATCGGCCCGGGCAGGAGAAGTTCCGGTGATATTCACCCGGTTCACCGTGCCTGCTGGGGAGGACGGTCTGGTGCGCAACACGGCGTTGATGAGAGCGGTCGGCGATGCGCAGGAAGCGTTTCGTCCCGAGGCTCCCGGCACGCAGTTGATCGAGGAGATGTCTGAGCTGACCGAGCACGATCATGTCGTCGACAACCAGAAGCTGTCCGGACTGGCCGGTAACGAGCTGCCTGGTTGGCTGGTCCAGCGTGGCGTCGACACGGTGTTCATCACCGGCGTCGCCACGAACCTGGTAGTCGAGCAGACCGCCCGGCACGGCACCGACCTTGGACTCACGGTGCACCCCGTCAGCGATTGCGTCGCCGCCGCCAGCGACGCGGTGCACGAAGCATCCTTGGCCAACTTGAACCTGACCACCGCGGGTTGCCTGAGCGCGGCGCAGGTGCTTGCGCTGCTGCGATGACCCGGTGATGACCCAGTGACGACAGGGTAAGGTCCGCTCGGTGATCAGACCGCTGGCCGCGGTAAGCACAGCGGCGATCGCTGGATGGGCAGCTCCAGCGCTGCTGCGTGGCCGGGCGCTGCGCACCGCCATCTGTCCCCGCCTGGCCGGGATGGGCCGGCCCGACCACCTTGCACTGACGTTCGATGATGGACCCGATCCGGATGCCACTCCCGCGGTGCTCGAGGTGCTTGATCGCCTCGGCGTGACGGCGACGTTCTTCATGCTCGGTGCGCAGGTCGCCCGGCACCCTCAGGTTGCTGCGGCCGTGGTGGCCGCCGGGCATGAGGCCGCCGTGCACGGCTTCACCCACCGCAACCACCTGGCTCGCGGACCGATCGACGTCTGTCGCGACGTCACGCATGCCGCATCAGTGGTCGCCGCCGCGACCGGAACCCGACCGACCTGGTTCCGGCCACCGTACGGTGTGATGACGGCGGCCTCGCTGGTTGCCACCCGCCGCGCGGGCCTGCGCCCGGTGCTGTGGACTGCATGGGGCCGAGACTGGGAGGACCGCAGCCCGGTCCAGGTCGCCGCGACGGTTCGAGGTCAGCTCGCCCCGGGCGGCACGGTCTTGCTGCATGACTCAGACTGCACTACGCAAGTGGCCGGTAGCTGGCGCGCCACCGTGGTGGCGCTACCCCTGCTGGCCGAGCTGGCTGATCAGCTGGGCTGCCAGCTCGGCCCGTTGCGAGATCATGTTGACAGCTCAGGCCGGTAGCGCATCCTCACCAGGTACCACCTGCTGGCCGCGTTCGGCGAGCAATTCCAGCACCAGCGCTGCGGTATCCGGATTGAGCACCACACAGCTGGGGTCGCCCCGGTCGATGGCCTGCTTGCGGATCGCTTCGACCAACTCGGCATCGTCTTTCGGCCAGGGAGCCAGCCCGGCGTCGGCGAGGACCTGGGAGTTGGCGATGCCGTGCCCGGGGATCGGCCGGTAGGTCACCGGAGGCAATCCGGCGGTCAACGCCTCGGTGAGCGACAGGCCGCCAGCGTTGTGGACCAGCACATCGGCCGCGGCCATCAGTTCTGGGACGTCGTCGCGCCAGCCCAGCGCCACGACCCCAGGCTGGGCCGACAACTGCTTGCGCAGATGATCGTTGCGCCCGCACAGCACTATGACCTCCCCGATGCCCGACGAGGTGATCGACCGCACGACATTGGGCACGTCCCCCATTCCCAGGGATCCCGTCGCCAGCAGCACGACCAGGCCGTCGGCGGACAACCCGAGTTCGGCCCGCAATGCCTGGCGGCGGCCCGGGTCGACGGGCTGGGCAAACCGAGGTGAGACCAGCCCTCCAACGGCCCGCATGGGAGTCTGGTAGACCTGCTCTCCCATCCGGGCGGTGGCTTCGGTCACCGTGACGTGGTGGTCCACGGCGGGGTGCACCCACGTGCGGTGCACCGCTGGATCGGTCAAAAACGTCACCAGCGTCGCGTTGATTTTTCCGGCTTCCTTGAGTTGGCCCAAAGTCTGGCTGGACAACATGTAGGTGGACACCACCACTTCATGATCGCCAACCCAACGCAGCACGTTACGCTGCGCTACCTTGCACAGCCATAGCGTCACCCAGCGCACCCACCCGGTGCGCTCCAGGTTGGCGAACAACCAGTCGAAAAACGCCGGCCAGTAACCAACGCTGAGCCGGTAGCCATCCCGCAGCATGTACCGGCATACCCGGGGCAGTGCATCCAGGTAGTCCCGCCGGTCCGCGGCAACACCCAGCTTGGCCAGCCGGCTGACCAGCTCATCGGCCGCACCGTCGTGGCCGGCTCCCACGCTGCCCGAGATGACCAGCACGCGTGTTTCTGTGCTCGGTGCCCGTGTGCCCATTCCAGTCCCTGCCTATCCCAGGCCCTATCCCAGGCCTGTCTGGCCGTGTCAGGACGATCTCCTACAAGGTGTAAGAGACTAGCGGACACGCAGCGTGACCCATGGGCGGCCGGTCAGGTTGGCCACAACCAGTAAACAAGCTGATAGAAAGCAATTGTCGCCTGTACGGCGGCTATTGCGGTGGCCACGCCCAGTGCCAGGACACCGCTGGGAACCAGCGGCTCGGGCCGGGGAGGATCGCAGTGCAACGCAGCGACCCGCGCCGACACTCCGCGCCCGGTGAAGCGCAGCGCTGTCGGCCAAGGAGGCATGCCATTGGCCGCTCCACTGGCCAGCGCCGCCTTGGTCAGCGCCCGGGCGACCAGCTCCCGGCTACCGGTCACCGTCGCAGCGTATTCGTCGGCGCTGCGCTCGACCAGGTATGCCACCGCTTCCCGGACGGGGATCAACACCGGATTGACCGCGGCGCACACCTCGGTAATGGCCCGTAGCCGGTGATGCCTGCTCTGCAGGTGGGCCCGCTCATGGGCCAGCAACACCCGCCGCTCGTCGCCGTCCAGCACCGACAACATGCCCCGGGTGACGAGGATCCGTCCTGGCCGGCCTGGCACCGCAAAGGCGTGTGCGGCGTCCAGGGAGACCACGGCAAGCTCACCTGTCCCGCATGCGCGGCACACCGCCTGCAGTTCCCGGTAGGTGGCCCGGCGGGCTCGCAGCACCCGTGCCACCCGGACTATGCCAAAGATCAGCAAGATGGTGGCAGTGACGCCGATCAGCGTGGGTACCGGATCCTGCAGCTGCACCCCCCGCTCCAGTGCTTCATCGGTGACCAACGACAGGTCACCGAGCAAGGTCGCCGCCAGCAGCACTAACCCCCAGGTTGCGGCCGCTGTGCACAGGAGGGCGGCGACCACGAAAGCGACGACCCGGGTGGGCGCGGTGCGTGCGACAACGATCTGGCTGATCGCTGCCAGCAGCAGCGACAGCGCCGCCGGCACATACACGCTGATGGTCATGAGCGGCGCCCTAGCATCGCTCGCAGCACCCGAGCATCTTCCACCGACAAGGAGGTGGCGAAGCGCTGCAGCACCGCCTGACGATCCCGGCCGCGACTCAACAACGCCTGCATCTGCTCGGCGGCCAGCTCTTCGGCGCCTTTGACCGGGAAATATTCATGGCGACGACCGTCGGCCATCCGGTCGATGAGTCCCTTGTCGTAAAGCCGGACCAGGATGGTCTGCACGGTGTTGTAGGCCAGCTCACCACCGACTGCCTGGCGCACCTGCGAGGTAGTCAGTGGGCCGTCGGCGGCCCACAAGGCGGCCAGCACCTCGGCCTCGAGCTCGCCAGCCGCGCGCCGTTGCCGTCCCACACCGGCCGAGACTACGCGCCGGCTCGGGTTACCTATCGGCTTACTCCGCCGCTCACTCCTCCCCGGGGCGGCGTAACCGTTTGGTCACGGTCCGGTGACGCTTGTCAGCGAGGCGGCGTTCGCGAGCTGCCCGGGATGGACGCGTCGGCCGGCGCGGTGGAGGGTCCGGTGCCAGTGCCTCTCGCAGCGCCGCTACCAGCCGCATCCGGGCGGCTTGGCGGTTGCGAAGCTGGGAACGGTGTTCGGCGGCGGTGATGGTGAGTACACCGTCGATCAGCCGACCACCTAAGCGATCCAGCACTCGAGCCCGCTGCGCATCGGTGAACGCCGTGGACGCGGTCACGTCGAAGACCAGTTCGACCCGCGAATCAGTGGTGTTCACGCCCTGGCCGCCGGGGCCGCCGGCCCGAGAAAACCGCCACCCCAGTTCGGTCTCCGGTATCGAGACCGAACCACAGACGGGTAGCTCATCGCGCATCTGCCCAGCATGCCCGCGGCGGCGGGTTGGCCGCTGTGGAGGCGCCTTTACACCGGGGTTGGTAGCCCTTGACGGGGCTACCAACCCCGAGCAACTCAGTCTTCTTGGGAGCCGGACTTGATTCCCTCGGAGATGAGGTCCATGACGGAGGAATCCGCCAGGGTGGTGACATCTCCGATTTCGCGGTGCTCTGCGACATCGCGCAGCAGCCGTCGCATGATCTTGCCCGAGCGGGTTTTCGGCAGATCCGCAACCACCATGATCTGCCGTGGTTTGGCGATCGGTCCGATCTCCTGGGCCACGTGGTTGCGCAGCTCCTTGATCGCTTCCTCACCCTTGGCCTCGTCCTCGGCAACGTGGCCCCGCAGGATCACGAAGGCGACGATGCCCTGCCCGGTGACCGGGTCAGTGGCGCCGACGACGGCGGCCTCGGCCACTGTCGGATGCGACACCAGGGCGGACTCCACCTCGGTGGTGGAAATGCGGTGACCGGAGACGTTCATCACATCGTCGACCCGGCCTAGCAGCCAGATGGCGCCGTCCTCGTCGTATTTGGCGCCGTCCCCGGCGAAGTAGTAGCCCTGCTCGGCGAAGCGCGACCAGTATGTCTCCACGTACCGCTCATCGTCACCCCAGACGGTGCGCAACATTCCGGGCCACGGTTGGTCCAGCGCCAGGTAGCCGCCGTGACCGCGCTCGACCGGCTTACCCGACTCGTCGACGACGAGAGCGCTGATGCCCGGCAGTGGGCACATCGCCGAGCCCGGTTTGGTCGCTGTGACGCCGGGCAGCGGCGAGATCATGATCGCCCCGGTCTCGGTCTGCCACCAGGTGTCCACGATGGGGCAACGGTTGCCGCCGATGTGCTCCCGGTACCACATCCAGGCCTCGGGGTTGATCGGTTCGCCGACGCTGCCCAGCACCCGCAGTGACGACAGGTCGTACTTCTCCGGGATCTCAGTGCCCCACTTCATGAAGGTGCGAATCAATGTCGGCGCGGTGTAATAAAGGCTGACGCCATACTTCTGCACGATCTCCCAGTGCCGACCTTCATGGGGAGTGTTCGGAGTGCCCTCGTACATCACCGAAGTGGCCCGGTTGGCCAGTGGCCCGTAGACGATGTAGCTGTGTCCGGTGACCCACCCGATGTCCGCGGTGCACCAGTAGACGTCCTGGCCGGCTTTGTGGTCGAACGCGACGTCATGGGTGTAGGCGCACTGGGTGAGGTAGCCGCCGCTGGTGTGCAAGATGCCCTTGGGTTTCCCGGTCGTACCGGAGGTGTAGAGAATGAACAGCGGGTGCTCGCTGTCGAACGACTCGCAGGTGTGTTCGTCGGGCTGGGAGTCCACCAGCTCGTGCCACCACAGGTCGCGGCCCTCGGTCCAGTCGACGTCGGTCTCGGTGCGCTTGACCACGACAACGTGCTGCACCGAGGAGACCTCCTTGAGCGCGGTGTCGGAGTTGGCCTTCAGCGGGGCCGCTTTTCCGCGGCGGAACTGGCCGTCGGCGGTGATGACCAGCTTCGCGTCCGCATCGATGATCCGGTTACGAAGCGCTTCAGCGGAGAAGCCGCCGAATACCACGCTGTGTGGCATCCCCAGCCGGGCGCAGGCGAGCATGGCGAATACCGCCTCGGGGATCATCGGCAGCTGGATGGCCACCCGGTCCCCGGGTTGCAGGCCCAGCGACAGGAAAGCGTTGGCCGCTTTGCACACCTCCCGCTGCAAGTCGGCGTAGGTGATGGTGCGGGTGTCGCCCGATTCCCCCTCCCAGTGGAAGGCGACCTGGTCACCGTGGCCGTCGGCGACGTGCCGGTCGACGCAGTTGTAGGCGACGTTGAGCTTGCCGCCGACGAACCACTTCGCATATGGCGGATTCGACCAATCGAGTACTTGTTCGAAGTCAGTATCCCAATGCAATCGGTGGGCTTGGCCCGCCCAGAAGGCTTCCCGGTCGGCGTTTGCTTCGTCGTACATCGCCGCAGTGGCGTTTGCCTGCGCGGCGAACTCTTCGCTCGGCGGAAACACTCGGTTCTCGGTGAGCAGGTTGCTCAGTCGCTGGCTCTCGTCACCCATCGCGGGAAGACCTCCTGTGTAGCGTTCGTCACGTTGCGCCGACGACGGTAGTAGCGTGTCCCACCCATGGCCAGCGGGCGCAGTGCCGGGCCGAGAATCGGCCTGTGAAACCTTGACGAGCCGCTTCAGAGCCGACGGTAGGAGTTGGCACACCGAGATCGGCCCGGCTTTTAAACTGACCGTGATGATTTGATCACCGTAAGTAATTCCTTGCGCTCACCGTTTCCCTGACGTCTTGCTCTTCGCTGCTAGGGTTTGTTTACATCTCCTCAAGCTGCCCACGCTGCTGCGCTAGGAAGATCGAGAATGGCAAGCCAACCAATAACTCTCCTGCAATCAAAACGTCAGCGTTCGCCAGGGACCGTCGACGGCGTGCAGCCTGCCGGCACCGCCTCGTTTACCCGTTTTATGTGGATCTTCACGACGCTCGGGCTCGTCGTCGTGATCGTGGTGATTGGCTTTCTGATCGGCATTGTCCGGGCGCTTGAATCAATTGATGACGGTCTGGCTACGGCGTCTAACTCGGTGACGGGCGCCACGGCTAATGTTCAGTCTTTGCCGGACTACATCCGGGAAATCAACTCTGCGCTGGGCGACATCGACACCGCTTTGAAGCCGATCCCGGGGCAGGTGGCCGGCATCAATGATTCATTGCAGTCGATCCGAGATTCTGCGCGGCGGGTCGACGCCTCGTTGAAGGACACCTCGCGGTCATTGCTTGATACGTCGGGTTCATTGGTTGATACCTCCGGCGTACTAGGTAACGCCGCCAGAACCGTAGGAAACGGTCTGCTGACAGGACCCTAGATCAGCTCAACGCCCCGTTCTGACATGGAGACCGGTCGGGGAGCGTTGTGCAGATCATGACCGCCATATCAGCGGATCGCCCTACAGGTTACCGTTGTGCTTGCGGACCAGCGTCGAGATCCGCTGGCGGGTAACGCCGAATAGGGCAGCGATACGGTTGATACTCACCCCTTCGGCCAGCAAGGCACACGCTTGCTCTCGGCGCCAACGACTGCCCGTGGTGGTCAGGGATTCCAGGGCGTGGGTGATCCGTTCGACGATTAACGGGCGGGTCTCCTTGGACACGATATCCAGCCAAGGTTGGCCTGACCGGCGTTGTTGACGTAACTGTTCGGCCCGGCGCAGCGCCTGTTCAAGGCCATCGATGCATACCTTGAGCTCGGCGATGAGATCCTCCAGCGCATCCGTGGCAGCGTCGGGTGGCGTTGCAGCCTGGCGATCGGTCAAGACCTGCCCACTTGTCGGAACTGGCATGCGCATCCGGTGCACACCCTAGGCAGCAAGGGTTGCATGCAGTATGTGTTGCATGCAACAGGCACTGCGCCGCAATGCCCGTTGCGTAATCGGCCGCCAGCTGGAACGGTGTCCGAAGATGGCCCCTAGGGCGTCGGGTGATAGCCCGATGCTTCCGGAGTGGAACGGAGGGCGTTATGGCTAGCTTGACCGCGAGGGTCGACCTACCGACCGTCGTGCGCAGCATCCCAGCTGCCCGGCACGTGGCCCTTGAGTTACTCAGTGCATGGGGGATCGACGGCTGCCGCGACGATGTTGCTCTCGTGGTCACCGAGCTGGTCACCAATGTCGTTGATCATGTCGGCGGTAAGACGAGTATTGTGCTCGAGATCACTTCGGCTGATGTATGGCTAAGAGTCTCGATCGCCGATGGTTCGGCAGTACGCCCAGTCGTCCGCGAACTATGCGGCAACCAACCGCGGGGCCGTGGCATGCACCTGGTGGCGGCCGTAGCGGATCGCTGGGGTTGCGAGGACCACCAAGGCGGCAAACGGGTCTGGGCGGATCTACTCATGGAGCCCCGTCCCTGACCCGTACCTGGCGCTGCCCAGTTCTTACGCAGCCCATCGGCAGCACGACCGGCGCGTTCACGCCTTCCCGTCGGCGGCGGACAACGGTTTGAAGGCGGTCGCCGCGCCAAGCTTGTAGACGAGGTGGGCGCTGAGGTTCTTGGCCAAAGTTCGCGGGATCGTACTCCCGAATTTCAATTGGTCCGTTCACTTTGCTCATATACCTGGTGTGGCGGGCCGACGATGAGGGGGTCGGGAGTGCCCACCACATCTAGGTCTTTAGTTGGATAGTCTAGAGTGGACAGTACCCACCGCAGAGCTGCAATCCGAGCACGTCTCTTATCGTTGCTTCTCACCACTGTCCAAGGAGCGGCCGGGATGTCGGTACGTTGGAACATGGCTTCCTTTGCTCGGGTATAGTCATCCCATCGATTGAGCGAAGCCAGGTCGACGGGACTGAGTTTCCACTGCCGGAGTGGATCGATGACCCGGATAATGAACCGCGTCCGTTGCTCGGCCCGAGAGACCGAAAACCAGAACTTCACCACATGGATACCATCATCCACCAATGCTCGCTCCAGTCCAGGAGTCTGATTCATGAACTCACCGTACTCGCTCGGAGTGCAAAATCCCATGACTCGCTCCACAACGGCGCGGTTGTACCACGATCGATCGAATAATACGATCTCTCCGGCCGCTGGTAGTTGATTAAAATAACGCTGGAAATACCACTGCGTGCGCTCTCTTTCGGTGGGTTTTCCCAACGCCACCACCCTCGTGCCGCGCGGATTCAAATGCTCGGTGAAGCGTTTGATGGTGCCGCCTTTACCTGCCGCGTCGCGGCCTTCAAAGAGCACCACGACCCGCTGGCCGCTGTCTTTGACCCAGGACTGCATTTTCAACAGCTCAATCTGGAGGGCCCGTTTGGTGCGCTCGTAGTCCTGGCGGTCCATCCGCTCGGTGTACGGGTAATCCTCTTTCCAGGTGGTGACCTCATGCTCGTCGCGACCAACAAGTATCGCGTTGTCGTCGTCAAGCTCGATTACCGACACGCCTGCTACGCTGTCCAGCAGATCGACCTTCTGCAACGCTTCCCGCAGCGCATGCCTGGTCTGCTCGGAATGACCCGCTGCCCGCGGGGTACGGCGAAAGTCATGGATTACTTGCTCGGCTGAGGTCATCATCCGTCCCCTCTCGGTGGCAGCTGATCGGAGACTGCAATTTCGCCGACCGCTTGTCAATCGATTGTCGCCGCGGCGCGGACCTTCCGGGAGCGTGGCCAGACGACTTCTTCCAGTGAGGCCGAGCTGGTGTCCATGCAGCCGCGGGGCTTGCAGCCGCCGTGCATGCGGCCGCCGTCCATGCGGGCTCGGACAGGCTGCGGTCGCGACACCGTAGGTTGAACAGTCCGATCTTTGTAGTCATTTCTGGTAACCGTACTGATCCGTACTGATCGTCGCACCTTTGACTGCCTCTGATCGACGGACGCCGGCGATCATCTGCCGGGCACTGCCTCGGTGCCGTGAACAGTTTTCAGAATGATGAACAGGGGACATACGGTCTTGGCAGAAAGAACCACATTATCGTTACCCGCTAACGTCTTGGTGCGGCGAACGATTACTACGTAGTGCTCCCGTAGCACACCATCTTGCGGCGGTGGCGAGATGTTCCTCGAAACCGTTCAGGTCAAGGAGTGCCACCGTTGAGCCGCACACTCATCAGCCGGCGATCGTCACTCATCCTTGTGCTCGGCTTGTTGATTGTGGCTACTGGGTGCACACGTGCTCCGGCGCTAAATTTTGTGTTAGTGCAGCGGCCGCAAGTCATGATGCAACCTAGCGACGGTGCTACTGATGTCAACCCGGTGGACCGAATCTGGATAGCCGTTCGTGGTGGAGCGTTCAACGCCGTCGGGCTGACTAGCCCGGCGGGCAAGGCGATCATCGGACAGCTGTCGGCGGATCGGACGACCTGGACTGTCGGGGAGCCGCTCGGTTATGACAAGACCTATACCTGGTCGGGCACGGCTGTGGACTCTGACGGTGTTCAGAGCCCCGTTAGCGGCTCATTCCACACCCTCAAGCCCGGCGAGCAGATCAGCGCAAAGCTCAACGTGACTGACAATGCAACCTATGGGATAGCCATGCCCGTCGCGCTGACCTTCAGTTCCCCCATCAGGGACAAGGTCGCGGTAGAGCGGTCATTATCAATCCATACCTCGGTGCCGACCGAGGGATCGTGGGCATGGCTCGACGACACGACAGTGCACTGGCGTCCCAAGAACTACTTCACGCCCAATACTGATGTGACGGTCGCCGCAAGGCTGTATGGGCTATCCATGGGCAACGGCGCCTACGGTCGTGAGGACCTTACTGCAAAGTTTACGATCGGCCGGTCGTACGTGCTCAAGGGCGATACCCAAACCCACCGCTTGAAAGGCTATGCCGACGGCGTCCAGGTCGCCGACTATGCAGCTAGCTATGGCCTTGATTCCGACCCACGCCGTGCTACCCACAGTGGCACCCACGTAGTTATGGCAAAGTTCCCCACTTTTTTCATGACCAACCCGAAATTCGATTACTATAATGTTGAAACCCGTTGGGCGGTGCAGGTATCTAATAATGGAGAATTTGTCCATTCGGCTCCATGGTCGGTGGGCCAGCAGGGCCGCCGGAACGTTTCGCATGGCTGCGTCAATCTTTCCCCCTCCGCGGCAAAGGCAGTTTTCAACGCGGTGCTACCAGGAGATCCCGTGGAGATCACCGGATCGGCCCAGCAACTAGGGTCTCAAGACGGTGACTACTTCGACTGGACTGTGCCCTGGGACGTCTGGGTCACTAAGTCCGCCATGCATAACTAACTGCTTGCTGGTGAAGATGCGGTACTTGCCGCCGCGTCCTGTGGTGTCGATATGACGACAGATTCTGTTGCGATACCCATAAAAAATGATCAGTGCGCATCGGCGAGATCCGCGGTCGAGTAATTTGCCGGTGCAATAGCAACTGCCCCGCCAGCCCCACGCCGTTCAGGCCAGAGTTGGTGATCGCGTTTCGTGAGCATGAACAAGGGATGTACAAACGAAGCGGCAGTGCCAACGTGACGGTGGTCTGCTAACGTCCGCGCGCGGCAGACGATTATCAAGTCGTCGTGACTTTCGCTGCTGTAATTGTGTCTCTAAGGCTAGGGACTGGAGTGCCTTTCAGCGCGTCCCCCACAGCGCGGGCCTGGTCCCCTCTTGCGGCCCGGCCGTTGTCCCCCCTCAACGGTCGGGCCGCACCCTGGATCGGGAGTTGAGCACAAATTCGATCATTGCTGACGAATCTCGTCCCGTAGATGATAAATGGCATGTTGACAGTTGTCAGTTTTCTGATGTTCCTTGCGTCCCGGAGGTCGGGCGCCTACTTCGAAGCGTCGATAGGCGCGTGCTCAATCCCGGATAGCAGCTATGCAAAAGGCATTGCGCTAGTGAATGCGACTAGCGCCTTACCTGACGGCGGGTCGCGAGGGCGATGGCGGCTGCGGCTCCCAGTTCGCGGGCAAAGGGCTCCGGCGCCCGATTGTGTATAGACGTCAGGTAGGCGCGCCAGGCGGCACCGGTTCCGCGCAGTGCCTGCTCTAGCGGCTGCGACCAGCTGCGGGGTGTCGGCACGGCAACACTGGGATGACCGAGCCGTTGGGCGGTGGCACGCAAATTTTGCGCGCGGGCCAGCAGGTCGTCGTGCCGTTGCCGGGTTGTCCAGACTAGCTCGTGTAGTTCTTGGGCGATGTTGGCCAAGGTATCGATGGCGGCTTGGTGAGCACCGTCAAGCCGCGCCCGGTCTGCATCATAGGTTTGAAGATCGGCCAACAGCTTGCCAATGTCCCGCTCAAGGGCTTTGACCGGATCGCGTCGGCGAATCTCGGCGTCGGTGTCTGCGAGTCGCTCACGGAGCTGCTCGATTGCCCAAGAGGTCTGTTGAAGACCGATCTCTCGCTGCTTGCGCCGCTCCGTGAGTAGCGCACCATCTTGACCTTTGGCGCGTGCGGAGCGCTGGTCCGCCTCTACCTGCCGTACGTCGTTAGCTATCTGCACCCGTTGTGCTTGGAGTGCGGTGAGCTGCATGTTGAGCTCGTCGCGGCGTGCGTGGAGTTGTTCTAGAGATAGGGTCGGCATGTTCGTGTTGTCTCCAGTGCGGGCACATGCCGCCAGGGGCAGCGACATGCGGGTTTCGTGGGCGTTCGGTTGATGAAACCGAGAGGCATCGAACATTGCCGAAGACCCGGCCAGCGGCCATCATCGACACGATCTTCGGGCCAAGAAGCACGGTAACCGCCTTCCGGTTCGCCTCGTCGGTAATCGATTAACGCCACTGGTGCGGCTCATCGGTCCGTTCGATCTGTTCCTGGTGCCGCGCCAGGAGGGGCTTCGGTTTTGATGTCGAGTTCGCTACGTCATTGCGCAAGCGCACTAGGTAACGACCTGTATCTGCACTGTCTTGGTGCGCGGAGCTGTCGATTGCTCACCCGCTATCATCCGATCAGCCGCGGTGTGCGTCGAATGGCTCCTGCGTGCTTTGTCTTGATGATAATTACCGGTTTTTCTTGCCGTATCGAGACAGGAAGTTGTCAGCCAAATGAACACTATTGCGAGGGGCTGTTGCCACAACAGTGCTCGTCCCAGCGGTCAGATGGACTGTCACTGGAAGGGTCCGGTGCCGTGCTGGCGGTTCTTGATCGGAGCTTCTTAATGGAAGTACCAGTATGGCTGCTCAACGTAGCGGTATTGCTGTAGCAGTGTTACGAGCGGGGGTCGAGGATATCGCCTGCCAGGGACACGGTGTCGGGGACGACGCGGCAGACCCAGCGCACCCGGCTTTCGAGAGGCCAGAGTTGCTCGCCTGGCAAGGGGCAGAGGGCGGGTGTCTAGGGCGCAATGAGCTGCAGCGTAAGGGGGAAGTCGGACACGCCGCCGGTATCGGTGTGGCGGCCCGGGCAGCCCGCAAGCGGCGCTGCGGCAACATCGGTGCGGTGGCCGATTTCGGCTGCCGTGGCCGCGCGACCACGGACAAGCGTGGTCGTTGAAGGTAGCTTCTACCGGCGCCTACCCGAGGGCACCGGTACGGCCCCTAGAAGGTGGCCGCCGGTGCTTGGCTGCGGTCCAGATACCCAACAGATACAGCCGCACTTGAATGTGGGCTGGGATGGTTGAATCAGATGAGGGACTGTTCCGGGTAACTGTGTTGTTGTTGCTGAAGTTGATCAGCATTTTGGGCGGAGATTGCCGCATGCCTGGCACGATCCATCCGTCGCCTGTCGTACCCAGTCTTCCAGACGAGGCCAACAAGCCCGAGAGTCACGCAGATGATCCCTATGATAAGCAAGATAGTAGCCAATGTCAGTGTCTGAATTATGGGGTCCATTGCTATCCTCTCGTGTCCCGCCAGGCGGCGGCTGAGCCTGCCTATAGGCGGCCGATACTCGCTGCGCCGCCTTTCGCGAGGGAGACGACAAGCTTTCATGCCAGGAAACATTACGACTTTCGGGCGCGCTTTAAGGTGCATGTCTGGGCGGCGCTCACCGGTGGTGCCTAAAACGGCACTTACCGTTGCTGCGGGGGTCCGGAAGGTTACCTGTGCTGGGGCGTCTGAAGGGTGAGTAAACAAAGGGCCATAAATTAGATGGGCTGCTATCGGTAACAGCGATCCGGTCGGCTGATCGGCATTTGATGTGGTGATCTCCTTATGGTGCAGGGAAGCGCCACTTACCGATATTTATCCGCCGTTGGGCGCGGATGGCTGCCCGCTGTGCCGCTTTTTGGCGTGGTGTGTGAGGTGATACGCCGCGGCAGCAGTTGATTCCCAGCGCACCGGTTCCGTCTTCGGACGTGGCCAGAAACGGCAGGCCCTGCAATGCCCGGCAAGCACCGTCGTGCCGTCCCGCGTCGTCGGCCCAATGCTGTGACCGTTACCAGCGCTGCGCTGGCGGCAGGGGGGCTGCTCGCGGGCAGTGGCTCGGTTGCGCTGCATGCCACCGGACAAGCGATCGCCGGGTGTGAGTCTGGCGGGAATATGGCCTCGGACACCGTGACCACTGTGCAGAGCGCGGGTGACATACCGTCCAGCGCCAGGCAGACCCGCCAGCAGATCACCGTGCTGCGGGCTGCTTTGACGGCTTCAGACCGCGGCACCGGCCCAAGCTGCGGGCGTCACGCCAGCAACAGTGCTCCCGGGCGGCACGCTGCCTCTTCATCGCCGAGGCACGCAGCAGCGGACCCGGTCACGGGTGACGCCGCACCTGGTGGGCAGCACGTGGACAACGGCAACGGAAGCACGGTCACTGGTCCCCAAGTTATCGCCGCGGGCGAGCGGCTGGAGGTGCCCCACGGCGGGGTGGCAGTACCCGCGGGCGTTGCACCAGCCAGCACCCCGGCGACGAAGGTCGTTGACAAGAAGGTTCGGGCAAAAGCCCCGGCACCTGTCGCGGCGGCGAAACCTGTCCCGGCCAAGACACCTACCTCGGCCATGGCAACAGCCCCAGCATCCCCCCAGGCCGCCGCAGTAAAGCTGAGCACAGCGGCGCGCGCTGTTGCAGCCGCACTCGCTCAGCAGGGCACGCCATATGTCTACGGTGGTGAGGCACCCGGTGGATTTGACTGCAGCGGACTGGCGCAGTGGGCCTACCACAAGGTCGGTATCGCACTGCCTCGCACCGCCGCCGCGCAAGCCACCGCCGGACATCAAGTAAGCCTGAACCAACTACAGCCGGGCGACTTGCTCTTTTTCTATCAACCAGTGGATCATGTCGTCATTTACGTCGGGAACGGCAAGATCGTGGAAGCTTCCCAGCCTGGCCAGCCAGTCCATGTCCGGCCGCTGTATCTCAACGGCTTTGTCGAGGCACGGCGGATCGTTTGAGCAGACGTCACATAGCCTAACCATGCCAACGTGGTTGGTGTGTTCAGCTTGCCGTGACGGATCCGGCGAGATCCGTTCGGTGCTGTTCCGGAAAGACGCATGACCGTGTATTGAGCGTTTATGGCCCGGCCTCCACGAGGTGTGCGGGTTTTCCGTGACGTGACCGATCGGCCTCTCGGGTACTCGGGCAGGGAGGGGTCTACCCTCTGCCCGTGCCGGCGTTCCGGATCGCTGAGGCAGCCCAGCTGCTCGGAGTGAGCGATGACACCGTGCGGCGATGGGTCGAGAGTGGACAGCTGCCCGTGGAACGCGACCGGTCGCGCCGGATGGTAATCGACGGGGTGGCATTGGCCGCGTTCATCCGTGACCATGCTCATGCTCCGCCTGACCCCACGTCCCAGGTGGGCCGCTCCGCCCGCAATCGATTTGTCGGGCTGGTCACCAGCGTCATCACAGACGTCGTGATGACCCAGATCGAGCTGCAATGCGGGCCGCACCGTGTGGTTTCGCTGATCAGTACGGAAGCTGCCCGTGAGCTTGAGTTGGCACCAGGATCCCTGGCGGTGGCCGTCGTGAAATCCACCCAGGTCATCGTGGAAACCTCAAGGTTCTCCGCAACGTTATGATGTCCGACGGCAGTGGCATGGCCGAGCGGATTGGCAAGGACACCTGGCGGATTCAGGGCCGCACGGTGACCCTGCCGGTAGCGATCCGGGAATCACTTCTCGCCATTTCGGTCTTTGCCTGCTCCGCGGGCGCGGCCCGGTCCGCCGTCGCGGACCACCGGCTTACCCCACTGACGATCGCGGGGCGTGGTTTTGCCAGCCTGATGTTCGTCAAGTACCGGGATAGCGACCTCGGCACTTACGACGAGGTGGGCCTGTCAGTGGCGGTGCGCGGTCCCGCTCGCGGTGCGATCGGGGCCTACATCGTCGAGTTGCCCGTTACCCAGAGCTTCACCCTCGAGGCCGGCCGGGCGATCTGGGGACTGCCGAAATGGCTAGCTCAAGGCACCATCTCGGATTGCCGCAGCGGGGTGCAGGCGCGCTTGTGCGACGGCACGCAGTCCGTACTGACGGCAGCGCTTGACGTGCGTGGTCTTCGGATCCCAGTTCCGATCACGATTCCGGTGGTCTGCTGGGTAGTTCGCCCAGATGGGCCGGACGTGGGCGAGCTACTTCACGGCACCGCCCGGATCCGGCTGAAGGATTTGCGTATCGGGCTGGGCGGCGCGCGGGTCGTACTCGGTGAACATCGGATGGCTCGGACTGCCCGCGCCCTGGGAGTGTCCGATCCGCCGCTGTGCACCGCGGTGGCGAGAATGACCACCGAGCTGGGTGCATTCCCGCCACTCGGTGGTCATCCCCACTAACCGCTACCGGTCCGGCCGCCGCTCATTCAGGTGGCTTGGCCGGTACCCGGCGGCGACGTCGTGCCCCCACCACTGCCCGTTCCCGGCGGCGACGTCGTGCCCCCACCACTGCCGGTACCCGGCGGCGACGTCGTGCCCCCACCACTGCCGGTACCCGGCACCGACGTCGTGCCCCCACCACTGCCGGTACCCGGCACCGACGTCGTGCCCCCACCACTG